>NZ_PYTW01000008.1:0-278829 GCF_003028435.1 Serratia sp. Nf2
GTTGTGGTTGAGGTAGTCACGCCACAGGACTTCGGCGATGTCCGCCATGCCCATAGGGGCCCCCGGGTGGCCGGAATTTGCTTTTTGTACGGCGTCCATGCTGAGTGCGCGGATGGCGTTGGCAAGCGCTTTACGAGAGGACATGTTTTACTCCAGTGCGGTTACAGTTGAGCGGCCAACATGTCTTCCAGCTTCTGCTGGTCGACGGCGAACAGGCGAATGCCTTCGGCGAGTTTCTCCACCGCCATGGCGTCCTGATTGTGCAGCCAGCGGAATTCCGCTTCGGCCAGCGGGGCAGGTTGGTGGAAGCCCTCGGTAGACGGGGTCAGCTTGCGCTCGACCGGCTGGTCGCTGTTTTTCAGCTGTTCAAGCAGGTTCGGCGCGATGGTCAGGCGATCGCAGCCGGCCAGCGCCAAAATCTGCTCAACCTTACGGAAGCTGGCGCCCATGATCACCGTCTGGTAACGATGACGCTTGTAGTATTCATAGATGGTACGCACCGACTTCACGCCCGGATCCTGATCGGCATCGTAGTCGGCGGCAGGCTGTTTGGCTTGATACCAGTCATAGATGCGGCCGACGAACGGCGAGATCAGATACACGCCGGCTTCGGCGCAGGCGCGAGCCTGAGCGAAGGAGAACAGCAGCGTCAGGTTGGTGTTGATGCCTTCTTTTTCCAGCTCTTCGGCGGCTTTGATGCCTTCCCAGGTGGAAGCCAGTTTGATCAGAATGCGCGATTTGTCGATGCCCTGTTCCTGATACATGGCGATCAGCTTGCGCGCTTTGGCGACGCACATGCCGCGATCGAACGACAGACGGGCGTCCACTTCGGTGGAGATGCGGCCCGGCACGCTTTTGAGGATCTCGACGCCGATATTGACCGCCAGCTTATCACTGGCGTTGATCAGCTGGGTTTCCTTGCTGCCGCCCTGGCGGCGGGCATACTCCAGCGCTTCGGTGATCAGCGCTTTATACTGCGGCAGCGCGGCGGCTTTCAGGATCAGCGAAGGGTTGGTGGTGGCGTCCTGGGGTTCGAACTGGCGGATGGATTCGATATCGCCGCTGTCGGCGACCACCGTGGTCAGCTGCTTGAGTGCGTCTAATTGATTCATTGATAAGCTCCTTGACCAAGCTCAACGTAGGGAAATGAGAACCTTTTGCATCGTAGGGGGAACACACTGCATCATCGGGTCGGGAATGAAAATGCGCTTTTTCTGATTGTTGCGATGGATAATAACAATGAATGCCGAATAAACCCAGGCGGGGCGCGGCTTGCGGCGGTGGCAGGCGAAGGAGGCGGTAGCGCGAGAGCCAAAAAAGAAGGGTTCAGCGCCAGGCTGAACCCTCAAAGATCGCCTCATTTGGCCGATTATTTGCTCAGGTTGACATCGATCGCCTGGTAGAAGGCGTTGGCGGTGTCGGCTATATCCCACACGGCAAGGATCACGTGCGAACCGCTGCGATCTGCCGGTATGTTGCACTGGTGGGTCACCTGCGCGGCAGGAATGGCGCCGCCGTCGTTGAACTGGCAGAACGGCGTCAGATCAAAGGAGGCGCGGGTCAGCGGTTGCGAAGCGTCCCAGTTCGGCTTGGTGATGAAATAGCGCCAGCTGGTAGTGCTGTGACGCGCGGTCAGCTTCCAGGTAAAGGAGTTGGGGCCGGTTTTCAGGTTGAGCTTGTTCCAGCGCGTCGGCGTTTGCTGATCCAGTTCGAAGAAGGTGGATTTGTCGGCGCTGGCGATATGGCCGTCAGCCGGACCGGCCTGCGGGAAGCCTTTCAGGCCTTCGACGCTCTGCGGTTCATACTGCACGCTGCCGCACTGGGTGTTGAGCTGCAGTTTGCACTGATAGGCGCGGCTGGCCGGCGATTCGACATAACCGTGGGCATTCGCCTGTTGCGAAACGCCGAACATGGCCGCGCTCAGCAGGCCCAGAGAGAGCAGGGTACGGGAAGATTTGTTCATAAGTCACTCCTGACTGAAATTATGTTGTAAGTTGAGCGTATTTCACCGACAAAATGAGAGGCTAATAACGTAATTGGAAATAACCATTTCTGTCGGCTTGTTTTATTTTTATCATTCTGGTTTGGCCGTAGATCGGAATGTTTTACCGGCTATTAACGAAAAATATTATGATGACGATCTTTGATCGTTAGGCCGAATTTATTTAACTTTCACAATGTAAAAGCACGGCGCTATGATGAAATTTATATCAGGTAGTGATGAATAGTATTTAAGATAGCGCTCTCATTTATGAAGTATATTGCTTGTTGCCTTGAGCACCCTTGTTCGACTTGATCGATTTTTGTGCGCCACCACCTTGGGAATTTAGTGTCATTTTTCTTATTTTATTTTAAAGAGGAATTTGTATGACTAGATTATCCCTGGACGCGATTAAAATAATCAGCACCATCAAGAGCACCGGCTCTTTCTCTATGGCGGCGGAGGCGCTGCATAAAACGCCCTCGGCGATCTCTTATCGGGTTTCCAATATTGAAAGCAAACTCTGCGTGAAACTTTTTCATCGCAATGGCCCCATGATTACCCTGACGGATGAAGGGGAGTTTCTCCTGCAGGAGGGCAGCTGGATATTAAATGCGGTGCAGGATCTGGAAAGTCGGGTCAGAAACATCCCCAAGCTGGACAATAATATCCGCCTGGCGGTGGACACCTTCTTCCCGCTGGAGACCCTGACGCAGGATATCCGCGATTATATTCAGCATTGCCCGAACGCCAATATCTCGGTGCAGCGGGAAGCCTTGAACGGCACCTGGGATGCGCTGAAGAACAACCGGGCGGACCTGATCATCGCCATTGGCCAAATTCCCGACAGCGTACAGGCCAAAACCCTGATGCTCGGCAAGCTCAACTTTGTGCTGTGCGTGTCGCCTTCGCACCCGTTCGCGGCGCAGAGAAAGCCGGTGTGCAAGAAGCAGCGCTTGAACGACATCGTGGTCGCGATCGCCGACAGCAGCCATGAGCTGCCCAAACGCAATCACGGTACGCTGCCTCTGCAGCGCCAACTGGTGGTGTGCGACGTGGAAAGCAACCTGGCGCTGCTCAAACGCGGCATCGGCCACGCTTTTCTGCCGCCGTCGCTGATTGAAAAGGAGCTGGCCAGCGGCGAACTGGTGACGGTGCCGGTGGAGATGCAGAAGGGCGACGAAATGATTTGGCTGGCGTGGCATCCGGCCAGCAAGGGCGCCGGGTTTAACTGGTGGCATGAGCGGCTGACGCGCAAAAGCGATGTTTACAGCCTGATGGGCCGGGAAGTGGTGCGGGATGGCGGCTATCCTTGGTGCCACAACTGAAGGGATAGAGACGAAGGGACGCGAAAATCAAACGGTTAACTCAATGAAAACCCCGCAGCGCTCGGCTACGGGGTTTTTTTATGGCTTACGCCACGCGGCCCACCTTCAACCAGGCGCTGTCGGAACCGGGTGCCGAGGTGATATAGCCCCATTTGGTCTGCCAGACGTAACCCTGATAGGACACCAGCGCGCCTTGCGCGTAAGTGGTGCCCGGCACGTAGGCCGGTGCCGTCATGATCGGCAGGTTGCCGGGGCCGACGCCGGTGTAGCGCAGGCCGGTGCCCATATCCAGCTGGCTGTCGTCGTAGTCTGCGGCGTTGAAATAGCGATCCAGCGCGGCCAGCAGATCGCCGTTGCGGTTGTCTTGCCCCAGATGCCAGAACATCACGCCGCCCAGCTGCTGCTGCTTGATGTACTTCGCTTTGTATTTGAAGCTTTCGGCATCGTCATAGGTGACGAACAGCCCGTTCTGCGCATGATACAGGTAAGGGGTTTTGGTCTTGTCGTTCCACAACCGCTGATAGCCGTAGTTGCCCTGCAGCATCTGCTCCAGCTGACGATAGGAGGCGATGCGCGGATCTTTGTCGCGCACGCACTCTTCGCAGCCCACCAGCCAGTAGTCGGTGCTCGGATACGGATCTTCGCCCGGCGTGCTGTGGCTGCTGTACTGGCCGCCGTTGCTGCCGCTGACGCCTTTGAAGGCGCGGCCGTAGAAGGGGACGCCCATCACGATCTTGGCGCTCGGCACGCCTTCCATCATCAGGTGTTGCTGCACTGCGGCGTCGACCGTCAGGCTGAACGGGCTGGGGAAGGCGCGGGTCAGCTCTTCCCAGCTCCAGCCCAGATTGGCTTCGCGCAGCGCGTTGTAGAAGGTCGGCCCGGCCGCGTCGCCGAACAGCGCCGCCTGGTGGTTGGTGATCTTCTCCCAGGGGCCGGCCAGATCGTAGGTCATCAGGTTGATGTAATCGAGCGGCGCGACGATCTGCGCCAGCTTGCTGTAATAGCGCGACAGGAAGAAGGCGCCGCCGGCGCCGGCGATGGTCAACTGATACGGCAGCGCCTGGCGGCCGTCGGCGACGGTTTGCTGATTCAGCAGGGTGCGGATCTCTTGCAGCGCGGCGATGAAACCGTCCACTTCTGAGGCCTGCGGGTACTCCCAGTCGATGTCCACGCCGTCGAAGCCGTAATCCTTCATGATGCGCACGCAGGATTGGGCAAACTTGGTGCGCGATGCCGGGGTCTTCACCGCGTTGACGTAGTTGGCGTGCGACACGCCCAAATCGTTGGAGTAGTACCAGCCGCCGATGGAGAACATGATGCGCAGACTGGGGTTGTGCGCTTTGAGCGCGGTCAGGCGATTGACGACATCACGCGCCTTGGCGTCGTTGGTGGCCGGATCCCAGGCGCATTCCAGATTGCTGTTGATATCCAGGAACGAGAAGTTGATGTGCGTCAGCTGTTTGGCTTTGGCCGGCGTGATGTTGGAAACCGGGAACGGCACGACGGAGGTATCGGACTCGGTGTAATTATTGATTTGGTTGGTCGGAATAAAATAATACCCAATAACGGCTTTGCGTGTGGACATGGCATTTCTCCAGAGTGGATGTTTTTAGGGTGGGGAACTATTTCCCACAGCCATTAATGTTTATTTTTGGTGAAAACAAAAGTCGAAATAAATCACGATAACAATGAATTTTTATTTACCGCCGCCTGCATTAGCGTCTAGGTGTTGTGCCAGCGTTCAGCATGAATGAATTCGACCGTAGGGCCTGTATTTATTCATTTGCTTTGTCATAGCATCCTTAACTAGATTCTGATTATCCGATGTCCCACCGGCCGTGATTGGCATTTAATTAAAAATAAAAAAAGGAGATGAGCTATGTCCAGCATAGAGCCTGACGCTGTTGGCTTAATAGTCCAGCGAGTATGTGAATATCTGCAGCCGGTATTGAACGCCATTCTGGCCGGCGTAATGGCGTTATTGCACGGCGCCTATCGCAACGTGGGCATTCGGCGCCGTTTATTGAATGCGGCGATGTGCGCGTTATTAGCCTGGACGGTACGCGATGCGCTGGCGTTGATGGGCCTGGAATTAAAGTGGGCGAATTTGGCCAGCGTGCTGATTGGCTTTATGGGGGCGGATTACATCAACGCCTTAATTAAGAAATTCATTGGTAAAAAAACGGGGTTTAAAAATGTTAAATGACATCGAAGATATTCGCTTTACCGCCCGCAGCGAAGAGAACCTGCGCGGCGTGCACCCGGATCTGGTGCGCGTTATTCGTCTGGCGCTGCGTTATTCGCTGGTGCCGTTCTCCGTCAGCGAGGGGCTGCGCAGCATGGCGCGCCAGCGGGAAATGGTGCGCGCCGGCAGCAGCCAAACGTTGCGCAGCCGCCACCTGACCGGCCACGCGGTGGACGTGGTGGCGATGCCGGCGGGCGTGGTCTCCTGGGAGTGGGATTACTACGCGCAGATTGCGGTGGCGGTGCGGCGCGCGGCGCGCGAATGCGGCATCAACGTCGAATGGGGCGGCGAGTGGAAAACCCTCAAGGATGGCCCGCACTTCCAACTGCCGTTTCGGGATTACCCGGCATGAGCGGCTGGCTGCAAAAACTGATGCAGGGCGGGTTGTTGCTGTTGCTGCTGGCGGCTATCTGCCTTGGTAGCTACAGCTCGCTGTTGTCGCACCAGTTGGCGTCTGCGCGGCAACAGGCGGAGGAACTGCAAAAAAGCCTGGCGCAGCAGGCCGGTCTGATCGCCACCCTGCAGACCCAGGATGCGCAAAACCGTGTGCTGATGGCGGCGCAGCAGCGGCAGGAACGGCAGCTGCGCCAACAGCACGAGGCTTATCAGAGGAAATACCGTGAAGCGATTAAAAACGATCCCTGCGCTGCTCAGCCTCTGCCTGGCGCTGTGCTTGAGCTCCTGCGCCCGGCCGCCGGCGCCCCAGGCCGTGCCGCTGTTGCCCCCTGAGTCGGTGTTTGCGCCCTGTGAGCAACCGCAGCTGCAAGGCGAGACCTGGGGCGATGCGGTAAGCTATACCCTGGCGTTACAAACCTCGTTACACATTTGCGCCGGTCAGGTGGAGACGCTCAACGCCTGGCGCGCCACGCTGCCGTCGCACTGACGGCGGCGTTTCTCTGCGCGTCCCGCAGACCTTCTTTTTTTACTTTTAAAACGGTCTTTCGACCCAGGTTATGGCGCGCTTCAAAGTTTGTGATGTTTCTCTCACTATACTTCAAGGCTGTGCCCTGTCATTGTACTTGGGCGCCACGGCCCACGGCAGGGCGCAGCCTCAAAGCCTTACCTCAACATAAAAGCAAAAAACAAAGGAATCCATAATGGACGAACAGCTCAAACAGAGTGCCCTTGATTTCCATCAGTTTCCTGTCCCAGGGAAGATCCAGGTTTCCCCTACCAAACCGTTGGCGACCCAGCGCGATCTGGCGTTGGCCTATTCGCCGGGCGTCGCCGCGCCTTGCCTCGAGATCGCCGAAGATCCGCTGGCGGCCTACAAATACACCGCGCGCGGCAATCTGGTGGCGGTGATTTCCAACGGCACGGCGGTACTGGGTCTGGGCAATATCGGCGCGTTGGCCGGTAAGCCGGTAATGGAAGGCAAGGGCGTTTTGTTCAAGAAGTTTTCCGGTATCGATGTGTTTGATATCGAAGTGGATGAGCATAACCCTGACAAGTTAATCGACATTATCGCCGCGCTGGAACCGACCTTCGGCGGCATCAACCTGGAAGACATCAAGGCGCCGGAGTGTTTCTACATCGAACAGAAACTGCGCGAGCGCATGAAGATCCCGGTGTTCCACGACGACCAGCACGGCACGGCGATCATCACCACTGCGGCGGTGCTCAACGGCCTGCGCGTGGTGAAGAAGAATATCTCCGACGTACGCCTGGTGGTGTCCGGCGCCGGCGCGGCCTCCATCGCCTGCCTGAACCTGCTGGTGGCGCTGGGGCTGCGGCAACAGAACATCACCGTTTGCGACTCCAAGGGCGTCATCTATAAAGGCCGCGACGCCAACATGGAGCAGACCAAAGCCGCCTACGCCATCGAGGATAACGGCCAGCGCACGCTGGGCGACGCCATCCCGAACGCCGACATCTTCCTCGGCTGCTCCGGCCCGGGTGTCCTGACGCAGGATATGGTGAAAACCATGGCGCGCGATCCGCTGATCATGGCGCTGGCCAACCCGGAACCGGAAATTTTACCGCCGCTGGCCAAAGCGGTGCGCCCGGACGCCATCATCTGTACCGGCCGTTCCGACTACCCGAACCAGGTGAACAACGTCCTATGCTTCCCGTTCATTTTCCGCGGCGCACTGGACGTGGGCGCCACCACCATCAACGAAGAGATGAAGCTGGCCTGCGTGCATGCCATCGCCGATCTGGCGCTGGCGGAGCAGAGCGACGTGGTGGCTTCTGCCTATGACGACCAGGATCTCTCCTTCGGGCCGGAATACATCATTCCGAAACCGTTCGATCCGCGCCTGATCGTCAAGATCGCGCCGGCGGTAGCCAAGGCGGCGATGGATTCCGGCGTGGCGACGCGCCCGATCGAAGACTTCGACGCCTACGTCGAGAAGCTGGCGGAGTTCGTCTACAAAACCAACCTGTTCATGAAGCCGATCTTCTCGCAGGCGCGCAAAGAGGTGAAGCGGGTGGTGCTGGCGGAAGGCGAGGAAGAGCGCGTGCTGCACGCCACGCAGGAGCTGGTGTCGCAGGGGCTGGCCTTCCCGATCCTGGTCGGCCGCCCGAGCGTGATCGAGATGCGCCTGAAAAAATTGGGTCTGCAGCTGACGCCGGGCAAAGATTTCGAAGTGGTAAACAACGAGTCGGATCCGCGCTTTAACGAATACTGGGGCGAGTACTACCAGATCATGAAACGTCGCGGCGTCTCGCAGGAACAGGCGCGCCGCGCGGTGATCGGCAACCCGACGCTGATCGCCGCCATCATGCTGCACCGCGGCGAAGCGGATGCGATGATCTGCGGCACCATCGGCAGCTACCATGAGCATTACGACGTGGTGAAGAACGTGTTCGGCTTCCGTGAAGGCGCGCACGTCGCCGGTGCGATGAACGCGCTGCTGTTGCCGAGCGGCAACACCTTTATCGCCGACACCTACGTCAACGACGATCCGACGCCGGAGCAGCTGGCGGAGATCACTCTGATGGCGGCGGAAACCGTGCGCCGCTTCGGTATCGAGCCGAAGGTGGCGCTGCTGTCTCACTCCAGCTTCGGGTCTTCCGACTGCCCGGCGGCGCGCAAGATGCGTAAAACGCTGGAGTTGGTGAACGAGCTGGCGCCGGAGCTGGAGATCGACGGCGAAATGCACGGTGACGCCGCATTGGTGGAAAGCATCCGTCACGATCTGATGCCGGACAGCCCGCTGAAAGGCTCGGCCAACCTGCTGATCATGCCGAACATGGAAGCAGCGCGCATCAGCTACAACCTGCTGCGCGTCTCCTGCTCGGAAGGGGTGACCGTCGGGCCGGTGCTGATGGGGGTCGCCAAGCCGGTGCACATCCTGACGCCGATCGCCTCGGTGCGTCGCATCGTCAACATGGTGGCGCTGGCGGTAGTGGAAGCCCAGACCGAACCGCTGTAAGCCCAGGTTGAGTGACTGGCCCCCTGCGCCGCTGGCGCCGGGGGCTTTTTTATGCCTTGCAGCGTGCGGCGATGGCGCGGATATCCTGCGGGGTGGTGCGGCAACAGCCGCCGATCAATTGTGCGCCGAGCGTGCGCCACTCCGTCGCCTGATCGACCAGGCTGCCGTGCTCGCCGCCGCAGGCGTGCCAGGTTTTGCTCACCGCATCGTAGTGCTCGCCGGAGTTCGGGTAAACCAGCAGCGGTTTGTCGGCCAGCGCGCCCAGTTGGCGCAGCGCCGGGGCGACCTTGTCCAGCGCGATGCAGTTGATGCCGATGGCCAACACCTGTGGGTTGCCGCGCAGCGCGGACAGGACCTCCGTCAGCGGCGTGCCGTCGCTGAGGTGTTGGCTGTCGCGCAGGGTGAAGGCGAACCAGGCGCCGAGCGTCGGGAATTCCTGCAGCAGCGTCAGCAGCGCCTGCAGTTCGGCGAACGACGGCAGCGTTTCGCAGGCCAGCAGATCGACGCCGGCGGCGGCCAGGGCTGCAATACGCGGGCGGTGGAAGGCGATCATGTCATCCTGCGCCAGCCGGTAGTCGCCGCGGTATTCCGAGCCGTCGGCCAGATAGGCGCCGTACGGGCCCACCGAACCGGCGATCAGCAGCGGCGCGGCCTGCGGGTGCGCGGCCAGATAATCGCGGCGCGCGCGTTGCGCCAGCTGCACGCTTTTGGCGATCAGCGCCAGCGACCGATCCTGATCCAGGCCGCGGCGCAAGAAGCCCTGCGGCGTGGCCTGATAGCTGGCGGTGATGGCGCAGTGGGCGCCGGCGTTGAAATAATCGAGATGCACCTGATAGATAAGCTCGGGATTTTCAATCAGCACTTTGGCCGACCAGAGCGGATCGGTCAGATCGCAGCCGCGCGCTTCCAGCTCGGTGGCCAGCGCGCCGTCCAGGATCAGCGTGGGGTGTTCGGCCAGCAGGCGGGCGACGGGGTTATTAACCGACATGTTGTTCTCCCAAAGCGGTTTTTTGCCCGGCGCGCCGGGTCAGGAAATAGGTGAGGTAGCACAGGGCGACGAACGGCAGTCCGCAGTAGAGCGCAATGCGCTGCTCCGGATCGAACGCCAGCCCGATGCAGGCCAGCAGGCACAGCGCAAAGCCGAGGATCGGCGTCAGCGGGTAACCGGGGGCGCGGTATTTCAGGCCGCTTATCGGCTGGCCGCTGCGCAGGTAGGCGCGGCGGAAAGCAAAGTGGGCCGCGCAGATGCTCAGCCACACCGCCACCACCGCAAAACCGGAGATCGCCGACAGGGCGACAAACACCGTGTCCGGCGCGATCACGCTGGTCAGCAGCGCCAGCACGCCGCCGAGCATGCTGAAGGTCAGGGCGTTGATCGGAATGCCACGCGCATTGACGCGCGCAAAGTAGGCCGGCAGGGTGCGCTGGTGGGCCAGCGACCACAGCATGCGCCCCGAGGCGTACAGGCCGGAGTTGGCCGCCGACAGGATGGCGGTCAGGATCACGAAGTTGAAGATATCGGCGGCGTAAGGCACGCCGATGCGTTCAAACACCAGCACGAACGGGCTTTTGACGATCCCCGCCTGATCCATCGGGATCAACGCCGCCAGCACGAAGACCGTGCCGATAAAGAACAGCATCAGGCGGATCACCGTGGTGCGGATCGCCAGCGGCACGACTTTTTCCGGGTTTTCGGTTTCACCGGCGGCGATGCCGATCAGTTCCGTGCCGGAGAAGGCGAAGTTCACCGCCACCATGGTCATCAGGATCGGCAGCGTGCCGTGCGGCAGCCAGCCGGAAGCGGTCAGGTTATGCAGGAACGGCGCCGGCGTGCCGTCTTTCATCGGCAGCAGGCCGAACATGGCGGCGCCGCCCAGAATGATAAACGCCAGAATGGTCACCACTTTGATCAGCGAAAACCAGAATTCGCTTTCGGCGAAAAAACGGGTGGTCACCACGTTGAGCAGAAAAATGGCCGCGCAGAAGATCAGGCACCACAGCCACACCGGCGACTGCGGGAACCAGTACTGCATGCAGAATCCGGCGGCGGTCAGGCTGGAGCCGAGCGCCACCGTCCAGGTGAGCCAATACAGCCAGGCGACGGCATAGCCGGTGGCCGGCCCCAGATAGCGCGAAGCATAGACGTGAAAAGCGCCGGTTTCCGGCATCGCCACCGACAGCTCGCCCAGGCACAGCATCACCAGATACACCACCAGCGCGCCGATCAGGTAGGCCAGCAGCGTGCCGAGCGCCCCGGTGGTGGAGATGATGTAGCCGGTGTTGAAAAACAGCCCGGTGCCGATCACGCCGCCCAGCGACAGCATCACCAGGTGCCGGGCCTTCATGCTGCGTTTGAACTGTCCTGCGGCGGGTGCCGATGGTTGCATAATAATCTATCCGTATAGACGTCTAAATATCTGAATGGCTATTGGTTATACCCGCAATGCTTTTTCAACGCAATGCGCAGCCGGCGATCGCCGCGTAAAAAAATCGTTAAGCCGGATCTATATGCAAATGATAATTATTATCTATAATGTCGCCATTTTCGATAATGGGGCAACATGATGAGATACCTGATTTTATTGGCGGCGTTGGCGCTCGGCGCCTGCAGCCAAACGCCGGTGAAGGCGCCGGCCAGCGACGTCGCGAGTTTGGGGAGTATCACCGATCTGCACAGCGGCGCGACCCTGACGCCGGAGCAGCTGTTGACGCGACTGGCGCAGCAGCCGCGGGTGATCCTGGGGGAGAAGCATGACAATCCTTACCACCATCAGATTGAGGAATGGCTGGTGCAGCAGTTACCGCTGCGGCGGCCGCAGGGCAGCGTGCTGATGGAGATGATCAACCCGAACCAGCAGGCGCAGGTCGACAAGGTGAAGCAGTGGTTGCAGAGCGATCCGACGGTGCGCGACGGCCGCGTAGCGGAGCTGATCGCCTGGCAGCCGGGCTGGAAGTGGGCGCTGTATGGCGGGGTGACGATGGCGGCGATGCGCGCGCCTTACCCGCTGTGGTCGGCCAATCTGGATCGCAGCGAGATTACGGCGTTCTATCAGCAGCCGCAATTCCCGGCGGGGCAACTATCGGCGCAGCCGGCGGTGCGCAAGGCGCTGGAAGAGACCATCCGCACTTCGCACGGCGGCAAGATTGAGGCCGACCAGCTGCATGCGATGCTGGCGATCCAGCAGCAGCGCGACCGGCGCATGGCGGAACGTCTGCTGGCGGCGCCCACGCCCGCGCTGCTGATCGCCGGCGGCTATCACGCCGCCAAATCGGTGGGGGTGCCGCTGCACGTGCGGGATCTGCAACCGGCGGCGGCGCCGACGGTGCTGATGCTGGCGGAGCAGGGCGTACAGGTCGATGCGAACACCGCAGACTACCTGTGGCTCACACCATCAGTGAAATGAATACGTTAAGACAGTGAAAAGGGGTGTTAATTATATTTGCAAATGATTATCATTAGTAAATGTGATCTGCAATCATTCGCAATTAAGCAAAGCTAATGCCCCTATGTTAAGTCAGTCTTACTCCCTCCCGGCCTTTGAACTGCCGCAGCCGCGCTGGGCGCGCGGCCTGCTGCTCGCTCTGGCGGCGCACGCGGCGTTGGTGCTGTTGTTTTACTGGCCGCAGACGGCGCTGGAGCCGGTGGTGTTGCCACCGCCGGCGGTGATGATGAGCTGGGCGGCGCAGATTGAAGCGCCGGAAAGCAAGCCGCTGCCGCTGGGCGTGCAGCAGGCGGAGTCCGCCGCGGCGCAGCCGGCGGAGCAGCAGCAACAGCCGGATCTGCCCAAGCTGGCGCACGCCGAGAAAGCGAAAATCGTGACGGCGCAGAAGAAGCGCGCCGAACACCGACCCCCGCAAAAATCGCAGCCGAAGCCGCAGGAACAGGCCAAAGAGACGCGCAATGCCGCCGCGTCCAGCGCCGCCGCGCCGCAGGCGCAGACGCTCTCCCACCAGACCGCCGCACCGATCAACAGCGACGCCAACAGCAACGTGCAGGCCAAACTGTCGTGGGAGAGCCTGGTGAAAGGCAAACTGAACCGCATCAAGGATTACCCTTTGGATGCCCGCAGCCGCCGGCGCAGCGGCATGCCGCAGGTCAGCTTCAGCGTTGACGCGCAGGGACGGGTCTCGAACGTCATGCTGCAGGTGCGTTCCGGCACCGCGTCGCTGGATCGGGAAGCGGTGGCGGTGGTATCGCGCGCCCAGCCGTTGCCGCCGCCGCCGCCGGAGATGCTGCAGCAGGGGGCCGTCAAGGTGACGATGCCGATCGATTTCAATCTGGCGGAGCTGAACGCCCGCCGTTAATGCCCGCAGGCGCCGCATCGCCGTCGTGCGCCTCTTCAAACTTCGTGAGGGATTATGAATCCGCTGTTATTCACCCCGCGCCGTCGCATCGCGGCCGCGCTCTGGCTTTCTTTAGGCATCGCTGGCGCCGCGCTGGCGCAACCGCAGCCGCCGTTGGCGGAACGCGCGCCGAAAGCGCTGACGGCGCACGGCGAGACGCGCACCGACGATTACTACTGGCTGCGCGACGACAGCCGAAAAGAGCCGAAGGTGCTGGACTACCTGAAGGCGGAGAACCGCTATACCGAGCAGATGATGGCGCCGTACCAGAAGCTGCGCGCCACGCTGTATCAGGAGATGTTGGGCCGCATGAACCCTGACGATCGTTCGGTGCCGTATCAGCTCAACGGCTATCGCTATCAGGAAAGCTACGCCGCCGGTAAAGATTTCGCGCTGTATCAGCGCCAGGCGCTCACCGCCGACGCGCCGTGGCAAACCTTGCTGGACGCCAATCAGCGCGCGGCCGGCCACGCCTACTATCGCCTGGGGGCGATGGACGTCAGCCAGGACAACCGCCGCCTGGCGGTGGCCGAAGATCTGCAGGGCCGCCGCCAATACCGCATCTCCCTGCGCGAGATAGGCAGCGAACGCTGGTCGCCGGAAACGCTGGAAAACACCTCCGGCAACATGGTGTGGGCCAACGACAACCAAACCCTGTTCTACGTGCGCAACCACCCACAAACGCTGTTGCCGTACCAGGTCTATCGCCATCAGTACGGGACACCGACGGCGGAAGATAAGCTGGTGTACCAGGAAAACGACCCGGCGTTCTACCTCAGCCTTGGCCGCTCGTCCTCGCGTGATTATCTGATTCTGACCATCAGCGGTAACACCACCTCCGAGGTGCGCCTGATCGACGCCAACCAGCCGCAGCGCGAGCCGCAGCTGTTTGCCGCCCGGCAGAACGGCCGCGAGTACTATCTCGATCACTACCGCGGCGAGTTCTATCTGCGTTCCAACCATCAGGATCCGAACTTTGGCCTGTACCGCACGGCGGCGGCGGGCAAACCCTGGCAGACGCTGATCGCACCGCAGGTGCAGCACGAGGTGGAGAACTTCAGCCTGTTCCGCGACTGGCTGGTGGTGCAGGAGCGCGCCAACGGGCTGGTGCAGCTGCGGCAAATCAGCTGGGACGGCAAAACCGAGCGCGCCATCCCGTTCGACGACGCCAGCTACATGGCCTGGCTGGGTTATAACCCGGAGCCGGACAGCGATCGGTTGCGCTACGGCTATTCGGCGATGACCACGCCGACCCGCACCTATGAGTGGGATCTGAACAAGGGCGAGCGCACCCTGCTGAAGCAGCAGGAAGTGAAAGGCGTCGATCCCAGCTTGTATCACAGCGAGCGCATCTGGGTCACGGCGCGCGACGGCGTGAAGGTGCCGGTCTCTCTGGTGTACCGCACATCGCTGTTCAAAAACGGGCATAACCCGCTGCTGGTATACGGCTACGGCGCTTACGGCATGAGCATGGATCCGGCGTTCAGCGCCAACCGCATCAGTCTGCTGGATCGCGGCTTCGTCTATGCGCTGATCCACGTGCGCGGCGGCGGCGAGCTGGGGCAGAGCTGGTACAAACAGGGCAAGCTGACGCACAAACCGAACAGCTTCAACGACTTCATCGACGCCACCCAGGCGCTGATCAAAGACGGCTACGGCCAACCGGGGCGCATCTACGCCATGGGCGGCAGCGCCGGCGGCTTGCTGATGGGAGTGGTGATCAATCAGGCGCCGCAGCTGTACAACGCGGTAGTGGCGCAGGTGCCGTTCGTCGACGTGGTGACCACCATGCTGGACGACAGCATTCCACTCACCACCGGCGAATACGAGGAGTGGGGCAACCCGCACCAGCCGGCCGCCTATGCGCTGATGAAGTCCTACAGCCCGTACGACAACGTGCGCAAGCAGCGTTACCCGAACCTGCTGGTTACCAGCGGCTTGTACGACTCGCAGGTGCAGTATTGGGAACCGGCCAAATGGGTGGCGAAGCTGCGGCGCTTCAAGCAGGGTGATTCGCTGCTGCTGCTCTCCACCGACATGACCGCCGGCCACGGCGGCAAGTCGGGCCGCCTGGCGCGGCTGGAAAACGGCGCGCTGGAGTACGCCTTTATTCTGGCGGCGGATCGGCAGGCGCAGAAATAACCTTCAGCGCCGCGGCACGCTGCGGCGCAATAAAACAATAACAATCTTTTACCGCGCGTTTCGGCGGGCTTTTTGCTGGGCATTGTCGGCCATCAAACCTTATTGGCTATTTCTGGGGATATATGAAAATCAAAATGATAGCGAGCCTGATCGGCGCGGGACTGGCGCTGTACGGGCAGGCTGCGGCCGCGCAGGAACAGGCGGAAAATAATAAAGGCAGCGTGGCGTTCAGCCCGCTCAACGTCTCGGCCGCCGACAGCGGCAAAAGCAGCGAAAAAGACGCGTTGGCCCGGCCGGGCGCGTTCAGCTCGCGCGATGAAAACAAGAATCTGGAGTCAGTGGACAGCATTCTGCGCAGCATGCCGGGCACCTATACCCAGATCGATCCCGGCCAGGGTTCGGTCAGCGTCAATATCCGCGGCCTGAGCGGCTTTGGCCGGGTCAACACCATGGTCGACGGCATCACCCAAAACTACTACGGCAACTCGCCGAACGACGCAGCGCACGGGGGATTGCCCACCAGCCAGTTCGGGGCGCTGATCGATCCTAACTTTATCGTCGGCGTTGACGTGGCGCGCGGCAATGCCACCGGCTCCGCTGGAGTGAACGCCCTGGCGGGCAGCGCCAACTTCCGCACTATCGGCGTGGACGACGTGGTGTTTTCCGATAACCCGTTCGGCGTGCGCACCAAATTCTCGGTGGGCAATAACGGCATCGGCCGCAGCGGCATGATCGCCGTGGGCGCCAAAACCGCCGCCTTTGCCGACGGCGGCAGCCTGGGGGCGATGGCGGCGATCAGCGGCAGTTCCATCACCTCCAACTACAAAAACGGCGCCGGTTTCGACAGCGAGATGTTCAACGTCGATAAAACCTACCGCCAGAACCCGAAATCCCAGCTGTTTAAGGTGGACATCAAGCCGGATGCCTTCAACAGCATCGAACTGTCGGCGCGCAGCTACCAGAATAAAATCACCCGCCGCCACATCGACAGCGACGATTTCTACCTTAAATATCACTACGCGCCGTTCTCGGAACTGATCGATTTCAACCTGACCGCCAGCACCAGCCGCGGCAAGCAGCAATTTATGTCCAACAACATGGCGGGCTTCAGCGACAGCACGGCGAAAAACATCTCCGATGCGCTGGATATCAACAACACCAGCCGTTTCAGCCTGCAGGACGTCGATTTCGCCTTCAGCTACGGCGGCAAGCTGGTGCGCAACGAGTATAAGAAAAAGGCCTCCGGTTTGGTGACGGATGACAATCAGGCGGAAAGTTCGCCGGTGGGAATGTCGGGCAAGCAAGATATTTCCAGCCTGTACAGCGGGTTGCAGGCCAACTACGGCATCTGGCAGGGGAATTTCGATCTGAACTACACCGCCTATCGCCTCTCCGGCTATAAGCCGGCCTGTGACGAGCGCGTAGAGTGCTTCCCGCAGGGCGCCGGCAATATCAACCGCAATGAACACGGCTTCAACCCGTCGGTCATGCTGTCGGCGCAGGTGACGCCGTGGCTGCAGCCGTTCGTCAGCTACAGCAAGTCGATGCGCGGGCCGAATATCCAGGAGGTGTTCTTCGCCAACAGCGGCGGCCAGTCGATGAACCCGTTCCTGAAGGGCGAAAAAGCGGAGACCTGGCAGGGCGGTTTCAATGCCAATGCCCACGATCTGTTGTTCAAGCAGGACAGTTTCCAGCTGAAAGCGGTCTATTTCGAAACCAGAATCAAAAACTACATATCCAGCCAAACCTACCTGGTGTGTAAAAACCGCCAGAAGTGCAACCGTTCGCAGGCGACGCAGGAAGAGTGGGATAACGCGGACGCCAACGTCAGCATGACCATGTACAGCAACGCCCCCGAACCGGTCAAAATGCGCGGGGTGGAGCTCGAAGCGCTGTACGACGCCGGTTTCGCCTTCACCAAGCTGTCGTTAAGCAAGGAGCATACCTCCCAGCCGACCAACCAGGCCAGCAACGTGTTCGGCGCGGGCGATGTCAGCGAACTGCCGGAATTCTACTTCACGCTGGACAGCGGGGTACGCTTGCTGGACGAGAAACTGACGCTGGGCGGGGTGGTGAAATACACCGGCAAATCGGTGCGCCTGTCGCCGGACTCTGATTACGATGAGAATGAGCAGTTGCTGAAAGAGCCGGCGCCGCATATTCCGACCATTATCGATCTATACGGCACCTATCAGGTGAATCGCAATCTGTTGCTGAAGCTCAGCGTGCAAAACCTGATGGACAGAGACTATTCGGACGCGCTGAACAAGATGAACTCGCTGCCGTCGCAGTCGCAGTATGAGACGCCGACCAACACCGCCCGTGGGCGGACTTATATCTTCGGCGGGGAGGTACGCTTCTAAACCGCAGCAGAGCAGGGCGCAGTCACTGCGCCCGTTTCGCCTGCAGCAGCCATTTATCCAGCTCGTTGGCGAACTGCTGGCGGTCGCGCTGGTTCAGGGCGTTCGGGCCGCCGGTCTGAATGCCGCTGGCGCGCAGGGTATCCATAAAATCGCGCATGTTGAGGCGCTCGCGGATGGTGTCCGGCGTATAGCGTTCGCCGCGCGGGTTCAGCGCTACCGCACCTTTCTCTATCACCTCCGCCGCCAGCGGGATATCGGCGGTGATCACCAGATCGCCCGCTTCGCAGCGGCGCACGATCTCGTTGTCGGCCACGTCGAAGCCGGCCGCCACCTGCAGCGAACGAATGTACTTCGAGGGCGGCGTGCGCAATGGCTGATTCGCCACCAGCGTCACGGTGATGGCGGTACGATCGGCGGCGCGGAACAACACCTCTTTGATCACGTTCGGACAGGCGTCCGCATCGACCCAAATCTGCATCATTTCGCCTCCTGCAGCCAGTCGCGCACCGGCAGGAAATCGCGCGCCAGCGCCGCTTCCGGGCTGTCGCCTTCCGGCTGGTAGTTATATTCCCAACGCACCAGCGGCGGCATCGACATCAGAATGGACTCGGTGCGCCCGCCGGTTTGCAGCCCGAACAGCGTGCCGCGATCCCACACCAGGTTGAACTCCACATAGCGGCCGCGGCGGTACAGCTGGAACTGGCGCTCGCGCTCGCCCCAGGTCAAGGCCTTGCGTTTTTCGACGATCGGCAGATAGGCGTCGAGGAAGCCCTGGCCCACCGCGCGGGTGAAGGCGAAGCAGTGGTCGAAGTCCGGGGTGTTCAGATCGTCGTAGAACAGGCCGCCGATGCCGCGTGCTTCGTTGCGATGCTTGATGAAGAAGTAATCGTCGCACCACTGTTTGTATTTCGGGTAGACCTCGTCGCCGAACGGCGCACACAGATCGGCCGCGGTGCGGTGCCAGTGCACGGCGTCCTCTTCGAAGCCGTAGAACGGCGTCAGATCAAAGCCGCCGCCGAACCACCACACCGGCGCTTCGCCCGGTTTTTCGGCGATGAAGAAACGCACGTTAGCGTGGCTGGTGGGCACGTAGGGGCTGAGCGGGTGGATAACCAATGAGACGCCCATCGCCTGGAAGCTGCGCCCAGCCAGTTCCGGACGGTGCGCGGTCGCCGAGGCCGGCAAGGTGGCGCCGGAGACGTGCGAGAAGTTGACCCCCGCCTGTTCGAACACCGCGCCGTTGGTCAGCACGCGGCTGCGGCCACCGCCGCCTTCTTCACGCGTCCATTGGTCTTCGGTGAACACGGCGCCGCCGTCGGCCTGGGCGAGCTGCGCGCAGATGTGATCCTGCAGCGCCAGCAGGAAGGATTTTACTTCAGCGATGTTAGGTAAACTCATGCGGGGTCTTTATAGCGTCTGGCTGAACAAGGCGCTGAGTATACTCTTATTCGCCGCCCGCGGCATCAGCGGGGTTTGCGCTGGTGGGCGTCGAAGTAGTCGAAGAAGTTAACGATGCCGTCCGCGATGGCGCGGGCTATTTTCTCGCGAAACGCGGTGGTGCCCAGCAGCCGCTCTTCGTTCGGGTTGGTGATGAACGAGGTTTCCACCAGCACCGAGGGAATGGACGGGGATTTCAACACCGCGAACGCCGCCTGTTCGGTGCTGTCGCTGTGCAGGTGGTGTACCGGGCGAATTTGGCCGAGCACGTGGCGGCCGAGCGTCAGGCTGTTGTTGATGGTGTCGGTTTGCACCAGATCGAACAGCACCTGTTGCAGGTAGTTGTCCTGATCTTTGTACTTGCCGCCTGCCACGTCGTCGGCGGCGTTTTCACGGTTGGACAGGTAGCGCGCCATGGCGCTGCTGGCGCCGCGGTTGGACAGGGCGAACACCGAAGCGCCGGAGGCCGATGGGCTGGTAAAGCCGTCGGCGTGGATCGAAATGAACAGGTCGGCCTGGTGCTGGTGGGCGATCTCCACCCGCTGGAACAGCGGAATGAACTCGTCTTCTTCGCGCGTCAGGCGCGCCTCGACGTGGTCGTGCTCATGCAGAAAACGGCGTACGTGGTTGGCGATTTCCAGCACGATGTGTTTTTCCTGCGAGCCTTCGTGGCCGACCGCGCCGGAGTCGATGCCGCCGTGGCCGGGATCGATCATCACCCGTTTTTTGCCGCCGGCCGGTTTCGCCGCCGGCTTGCTGTGCTGATTGCGCAGCAGGCCTTCCGCCCTGGCGCTGTGGTTTTTCACGCCGAACAGCGCCACCGCCAGGCCGGAAAGCAAAAGTTGGCGTCGCGTCGGGGAAACGGCAAGCGGCTTAAAATTGAGGAATTGTTTACCCTGCTTTTTCATTACGCAACGCTCCATCGACGATTCTATTTTGCGACGTTATATCGTATTGATAATCATTAATCGACCCGATAACTATTTCCATTTATTACGCCTGTTACCGGCGATTTCCGGGCAAATAGCGCGGTAAATCGCAGTTTGATATTGCGTAAGTGAATAATCACGCGATAATCAGATAAACACCTTAATTAACAGCGGCCAACATCGATGGAAATTCGCGTATTTCGACAAGACGACTTTGAAGAGGTCATTACCCTGTGGGAGCGCTGCGATCTGCTGCGGCCCTGGAACGATCCGGAAATGGACATCGAGCGCAAGCTGAACCACGATCCGGAGCTGTTCCTGGTGGCGGAAGTCGGCGGCGAAGTGGTCGGTTCGGTGATGGGCGGCTATGACGGCCACCGCGGCTCGGCGTATTACCTCGGGGTGCATCCCGACTATCGCGGGCGCGGCATCGCCAATGCGTTGATCAACCGTCTGGAGAAGAAGTTGATCGCCCGCGGCTGCCCGAAAATCCAGATTATGGTGCGCGAAGACAACGACACGGTGGTCGAGATGTACGAGAAGCTCGGCTATGAGATCCAGGGCATCACCAGCCTGGGCAAGCGGCTGATCGAAGATCAGGAATATTGATCGAGCGGCGGGCGGCGGCGTTGCACCGCCCGCCGCAGTGCATTACGGCAGCTTTTTGACGGTTTTCACGTCCACTTCGACGCTGCTCCAGTCTTTATCCACTTTACCTTCCAACTGTACCTTGTCTTTCGGCGTCACGGTTTGGCCGTTCCAGCGTTTGCGGTCGATATCGACCGTCAAGGTGCCGGTGGCGTCGCGGAAGGTATAGGTTTCGTCGCCGATGCGCTGCTCGATGTTGCCCTGCAGCATCACCCAGGTGTCGTCGCTCAGCGATTTCACCTTGTCTACGGTGGTCAGCGCCGCGCTGGGGCCGGAGAAACCGCCTTGTGCGGTGGTTTGCGTTTGAGCCTGCGGCGCGGCCGGATCGAGGAACCCGCCTTGTTGCGCCAGTACCGGTGCGCTGCACAGCGCGATCAGAGCGGCCAGAGTCAGTTTTTTCATGTTGCGCTTCCTTATCGTTATCGAAAATTACATCCCGCTGATATCGGGTTGCTTGCTGAGTGATAAGCATTAAAACACGCCGATCTTAAGAGCTTCTTAAGCCGACGCATTGAAATTCCCATCGCCGGCGCCCATCTGTAGCCATAGTCTTTATTCTGTTGGCAAGGAACGATCGTTGAAGCCATTCTCACCCCAGTTTTCCCCGGATGATTACGACCAGCACGGCGCGCTGCGGCTGCCGCTGGGATTTTGGGCCGTGCTGATTCTGCAGGCGCGCACCTGGCTGCTGTTCGTGATGGCCGGCGCTTCGCGTGAGCAGGGCGAAAGCTTGCTGGCGCTGTTTTATCCGGATACCCAACGCTTTTGGTACGGCATGCTGCTCGGTCTGCCAGCGGCGCTGGCGTTTTTGCTGAGCGGCCGCCGCCACCAATGGCCGCGGCTGTGGCACGGCTGGCGCTGGGGGCTGGTTGTCTCCGTGCTGGCGTCGCTCGGCGGCTCGCTGTTCAGCCTGTGGCGCCAGGACGGCGATGCGCCGGGGCTGGAGCTGGCGTTGGCGCTGCTCGATGCGCTGGCGCTGAGCTATCTGCTGTTGAATGCGCGCCTGAAAGCCTGCTTTACGCCGGCGGAGCACGCCGACTAATTGCCGAGAAGTGCGGCACTTTTCGCATTTTCCGTACTCCAAGCTGGCAACCGTTGGCGTAGTGCAGGCCGTTGTGAGAGGCTGGCACGCAGCAAAACGCCGAGTGCGGCAAGGGCGGGCCACCGCCCCGCGCCATTGATGTTTAAGGAGCTAGAGATGAATATTCGCCCCCTGTTGTTAGGGCTTCCGCTGTTACTGACCGGCTGTTCGAGCATGTCCAATTTCTCCTGGTCCAGCCTGTCGCCGTTCAACTGGTTCGGCAGCAGCCTGGAGGTCGGTGCCAAGGGCGTCGGCAAGCTCAACGCCGGCACGCCGATGTCGGAAAGCGCCATCAACGACGGGCTGGACGGCAACTACCGCCTGCGCGGCGGCATGGCGACCAGCAACGGTCAGATCGTCTCTTATTATCAGGCGCTGTCCGGCGACGAGGTGAAGCTGGTGATCACCGGTGAACCGAAAGGGCGCCTACAGCGGGTGGACGTGCTGGATCCGAAAGTGGCGACGGAGTGGGGCAACAAGCTCGGCACGCCGTTCGGCGATATGTACAGCAAGGCGTTCGGCTCCTGTAAACCGGGCAGCGGCGAAGACGCCGGCAAAGTGGAGTGCGTGGCGGAGCAGAGCAAGTACGTTACCTACATCTTCAGCGGCAAGTGGGCCGGGGCGCAGGACATCATCCCGCCGGACGACACCCTGAAAAGCTGGACGGTCAGCAAAATCATCTGGCACGCCAAGCCGCAGCAGTAATATGTTCAACGGGCGCCGGTTCACGGCGCCTGCCTTTTCAAGCCATTACCCCTATTTTCTTTGCGCTGCTGCAAGGCAATCGCCCGTGCTTGCGGTATGATAGCGCGCGTTTGTAACAGGGAACCCGCGCGTCAACCGCCATACCTTACCTGTTGCCGGATTCTGGTATTGAGGATAACAACATGACACAGGTTCAGAGCGGCATTCTGCTGGAGCACTGCCGTTTCGCCATTTTTATGGAAGCCAGCGTACAGGGCGAATTCGCCGACTTGCGCCAGGGCTGCAAGCAGTTTTGTCAGACGCTGAGCGAGCTGCAGCAGCAGTTTCCCGATGCGCGCCTCGGCGCGGTGATCGCTTTCGGCTACGACGTCTGGCACGATCTCTCCAGCGGCCAGGGCGCGCAAGAGCTGAAGCCGTTCACGCCGCTCGGCAAAGGGCTGGCGCCGGCCACCCAGCGCGACATGCTGATCCACATCCAGTCGCTGCGCCACGACGTCAATTTCACGCTGGCGCAGGCCGCGCTGGCGGCGTTCGGCAACGTCATCAAGATTGAAGAAGAAACCCACGGTTTCCGCTGGGTGGAAGAGCGCGATCTGAGCGGCTTCATCGACGGCACCGAAAACCCGCAGGGCGAGCAGCGCGCGGCAGTGGCGACGATCGCCGAAGGCGAAGAGGACGCAGGCGGCAGCTACGTGCTGGTGCAACGTTACGAGCACAACCTGCGCCAGTGGCAGCGCTTTACCACCGAACAGCAGGAGCAGATCATTGGCCGCACCAAGCACGACAGCGAAGAGCTGCCGGCCGATCAGCGCCCGGATACCTCGCACGTCAGCCGCGTCGATCTGAAAGAGGATGGCAAAGGCCTGAAAATTCTGCGCCAGAGCCTGCCTTACGGCACCGCCAGCGGCAAACACGGCCTGTTCTTCATCGCGTATTGCGCGCGCCTGCACAATATCGAGCAGCAGCTGCTGAGCATGTTCGGCGATCTGGACGGCAAACGCGACGCGATGCTGCGTTTCAGCCGCGCGGTCACCGGCAGCTACTACTTTGCGCCATCGCTGACGCGCCTGCTGTCACTTTGACGCCGTTGCCGAAGCCGGCACGCCCGGCTTCGGCCCGTTTTCCCGCCCCGAAAACGCCATGTGCCCCCTGCCTTATAGCGTTTGATGCTTGTAAATCACTAAACGGTATATAAAAGCGTTACAGCTCCGCACCGAGTTATAAATACACTGGTCGTCAATAAGGCGAAAGCCTGAAGGAATGACTCAGTGATAAGGTGCAGAATGAAACAAAACCGGGTTAAAAATCTCGTGCTGAAAGGTTGGCTGGCGGCTGCGCTGTTGGCGAGCGGCGCCGCGTCGGCGACGGAATTGCTGAACAGCTCTTATGACGTTTCCCGTGAATTGTTCGTCGCGCTGAATCCCGGCTTTGAACAGCAGTGGAATCAACAGCATCCGAACGACAAGCTGACCATCAAACAATCGCATGCCGGCTCGTCGAAGCAGGCGCTGGCGATCCTGCAGGGTTTGCGCGCCGACGTGGTGACGTACAACCAGGTCACCGACGTGCAGATCCTGCACGATCGCGGGCAGCTGATCCCAGCGGACTGGCAGGCGCGCCTGCCAAACAACAGCTCGCCGTTCTATTCCACCATGGCGTTTCTGGTGCGCAAGGACAACCCGAAGGGCATCCACACCTGGAACGATCTGGTGCGCGACGACGTGAAGCTGGTGTTCCCGAACCCGAAAACCTCCGGCAACGGCCGTTACACCTATCTGGCCGCCTGGGGCGCCGCCAGCCAGGCCGACGGCAACGACGCGGCCAAGACCCGCGCCTTCATGACCCGCTTCCTGAAAAACGTGCTGGTGTTCGATACCGGCGGCCGCGGCGCGACCACCACCTTCGTCGAACGCGGCTTGGGCGACGTGCTGATCAGCTTCGAGTCCGAAGTAAACAACATCCGCAAGCAATACGGTGAAGACAAGTACGAAGTGATCGTGCCGCCGGTCGATATTCTGGCGGAATTCCCGGTGGCCTGGGTCGACAAAAACGTCGAGCGTAACGGCACCGAACAGGCGGCCAAAGCTTATCTGAACTATCTCTACAGCCCGGCGGCGCAGCAGGTGATCACCAGCTTCTACTACCGCGTGTACGACCAGAAAGCGATGACTGCCGCGAAGGGGCAATTTCCGGACACCCAACTGTTCCGCGTGGAAGATCAATTCGGCGGCTGGCCGCAGGTGATGAAAACCCACTTCGCCACCGGCGGCGAGCTGGATCAGCTGTTAGCGGCAGGGCGCAAGTAAATGTTGGCGTTGTCGTCCAGTAAGCGGGTGCTGCCCGGATTTGGCCTCAGCCTCGGCAGCAGCCTGTTTTATACCTGTTTGATCCTGCTGCTGCCGCTCACCGCGTTGGTGATGCAGCTGGCGCAGATGAGCCTGGCACAATACTGGGAAGTGATTTCCAACCCGCAGGTGGTGGCGGCGTATAAAGTGACGCTGCTGGCGGCCGGCGTCGCCAGCCTGTTCAATGCGGTGTTCGGTATGCTGATGGCCTGGATCCTGACGCGCTACCGTTTTCCCGGCCGCTCGCTGCTGGATGGCCTGATCGATCTGCCGTTCGCGCTGCCGACCGCGGTGGCCGGCCTGACGCTGGCCGGCCTGTTTTCCACCACCGGCTGGTATGGTCAGTGGCTGGCGCACTTCGATATCAAGGTCACCTTTACCTGGCTTGGGATCGCGGTAGCGATGGCGTTCACCAGCCTGCCGTTTGTGGTGCGCACCGTGCAGCCGGTTCTGGAAGAGCTGGGGCCGGAATACGAAGAGGCGGCCGAGACGCTGGGCGCCACGCGCTGGCAGAGCTTCCGCCGCGTGGTGCTGCCCGAGGTGGCGCCGGCATTGTTGGCCGGCACCGCCATCTCCTTTACCCGCAGCCTGGGCGAGTTCGGCGCGGTGATTTTCATCGCCGGCAACATCGCCTGGAAGACGGAAGTGACCTCGCTGATGATTTTTGTGCGTTTGCAGGAGTTCGATTACCCGGCGGCCAGCGCCATCGCCTCGGTGATCCTGGCGGCGTCGCTGCTGCTGCTGTTCAGCATTAACGTATTGCAAAGCCGCTTCGGCAGACGCTTGGGAGGAGGGCACTGATGGCTGATGTTTCCGCCTTCAACGGCGCCGAGCGCCCGCGCGTCAACTGGGGCAAGTGGACGCTGATCGCCATCGGCGCGCTGTTCTCGGTGCTGCTGCTGGTAGTGCCGATGATGTCGATTTTCGCCGAGGCCTTTTCCAAAGGATTCGGCGCGATGTGGAGCAACTTGCTCGATCCGGACATGCTGCACGCCATTTGGCTGACGGTCTTGATCGCGCTGATCACCGTGCCGTTCAACCTGGTGTTCGGCACGTTGCTGGCGTGGCTGGTGACGCGCTTCACCTTCCCCGGCCGCCAGCTGCTGCTGACGCTGATCGATATCCCGTTCGCCGTTTCACCTGTGGTGGCGGGGCTGATTTACCTGCTGTTTTACGGCAGCAACGGCCTGCTGGGCGGCTGGCTGGATGCGCATAACATCCAGATCATGTTCTCCTGGCCAGGCATGGTGCTGGTGACCATTTTCGTCACCTGCCCCTTCGTGGTGCGCGAGCTGGTGCCGATGATGCTCAGCCAGGGCAGCCAGGAAGACGAGGCCGCCATTTTGCTGGGGGCGTCCGGCTGGCAGATGTTCCGCCGCGTGACGCTGCCCAACATTCGCTGGGCGCTGCTGTATGGCGTGGTGCTGACCAACGCGCGCGCCATCGGCGAGTTCGGCGCGGTGTCGGTGGTGTCCGGTTCGATTCGCGGCGAAACCTACAGCCTGCCGCTGCAGGTCGAGCTGTTGCAGCAGGATTACAACACCGTCGGCTCCTTTACCGCCGCCGCCCTGTTGACCCTGATGGCGATCGTTACCCTATTTTTGAAGAGCGCGCTGCAGTGGCGTCTGGAACGTCAAAACGCGCGTCTCGAGCGGGAGGAAAATCATGAGCATTGAGATTAACGGCATCAACAAGTACTTCGGTCGCACCAAGGTATTGAACGATATCTCGCTCGATATTGCTTCCGGCGAGATGGTGGCGCTGCTCGGGCCGTCCGGTTCCGGCAAGACCACGCTGCTGCGCATCATCGCCGGGCTGGAAAGTCAGAGCGGCGGCAAGCTGGGCTTCCACGGCACCGACGTCAGCTACATGCACGCGCGCGACAGGCGCGTGGGCTTCGTGTTTCAGCACTATGCGCTGTTCCGCCACATGACGGTGTTCGACAACATCGCTTTCGGCCTGACCGTGCTGCCGCGCCGCGAGCGGCCGAACGCTGCGGCGATCAAACAGAAAGTCACCCAACTGCTGGAGATGGTGCAGCTGGGCCACCTGGCCAACCGCTATCCGTCGCAGCTGTCCGGCGGCCAGAAACAGCGCGTGGCGCTGGCGCGTGCCCTGGCGGTGGAACCGCAAATCCTGCTGCTGGACGAACCGTTCGGTGCGCTGGATGCACAGGTGCGCAAAGAGCTGCGCCGTTGGCTGCGTCAGCTGCACGAAGAGCTGAAGTTCACCAGCGTATTCGTTACCCACGATCAGGAAGAGGCGATGGAAGTGGCCGACCGCATCGTGGTGATGAGCCAGGGCAATATCGAACAGGTCGGGTCGCCGGTCGAAATCATGCGCGAACCGGCCAGCCGTTTCGTGCTGGAATTCATGGGGGAAGTGAACCGCCTGAACGGCGAAATTCGCGGCTCTCAGCTGTTCGTCGGCGCGCACCAGTGGCCGCTGTCGTTCCAGCCGATGCACCAGGGCAGCGTCGATCTGTTCCTGCGCCCGTGGGAAATGGAAGTGGCGACCGAAAGCAGCGAGCGCTGCCCGCTGCCGGTTCAGGTGCTGGAAGTCAGCCCGCGCGGCCATTTCTGGCAGTTGACGGTGCAGCCGATCGGCTGGCATCAGGAACCGATAAGCCTAGTGCTGCCGGAGGGCAACGCCACGCCGGTGCGCGGCGGCCGTTACTACGTTGGCAGCCTCAATGCGCGGCTGTATGCCGGCGATCAACTGCTGCAACCTGTTGCGTTAGCCAAAAGCGCCTGATAGGTTTTAGCAGCCCTTTTCTTCAAGGCAACCCCCGGGTTGCCTTTTTACTTTACGCACACCAACACACAGGCAAAGATCGTGACAACGCTCGAACAATGCATCGGGAACACCCCGCTGGTACAACTGCAACGGCTGGCCGCCCAGGCGGGCAGCGAGGTATGGGTCAAACTGGAAGGCAATAACCCGGCGGGATCGGTGAAGGATCGCGCTGCGTTGGCGATGATCCAGCAGGCGGAGCTGCGCGGCGAGATCAAGCCCGGCGACGTGCTGATTGAGGCCACCAGCGGCAACACCGGCATTGCGCTGGCGATGATTGCTGCATTGAAAGGCTATACGCTGAAGCTACTGATGCCGGAGAACATGAGCCTGGAGCGGCAGGCGGCGATGCGCGCCTACGGTGCCGAGCTGATCCTGGTCAGCCGTGAACAGGGAATGGAAGGGGCGCGCGATCTGGCGCTGGAGATGCAGCGCCAGGGGCAGGGTAAGGTGCTGGATCAGTTCAATAATCTCGACAATCCCTATGCCCATTTCACCACCACCGGCCCGGAGATCTGGCGCCAGACCGAAGGGCGCATCACCCACTTCGTTTCCAGCATGGGCACCACCGGCACCATTACCGGCGTGGGCGGTTACCTGAAGAGCCAGAATCCGCAGGTACAGATCATCGGCCTGCAGCCGGCAGAAGGCAGCAGCATCCCCGGCATTCGCCGTTGGGCGCCCGCTTACCTGCCGGGCATTTTCCGCCCGGAGCTGGTGGATCAGGTGCTGGATATCGAGCAGCGCGATGCCGAGCAGACCATGCGCCAGCTGGCGCAGCGTGAAGGCATCTTCTGCGGCGTCAGCTCCGGCGGCGCGGTAGCCGGCGCCCTGCGCGTCGCGGCGGCCCATCCCGGCAGCGTCGTGGTGGCGATCGTCTGCGATCGCGGTGACCGTTACCTCTCCACCGGCGTGTTCGACTGAATGTGCCCTCCCGGCGGTGCGTTCCGCCGGGAAAACCCTTCTCACTTCCCTTTTGACCGACGGTATAGCCGGCCCGCCTGCGCGGTGGCCGGCGCCTGTCGGCATGCCAATACCCTGACAGAAGTAGAGAAATTGCGCGACAGCAGCCACACTAACGATGGCGAGACGCGAACCGCGATGTGTAAGGATTGAGTAAAACCGGCTGCGGGCCGGCGGAATTGGCGGGAAAATAACGAAAATCGGTGAAGGAGCAAGGCATGAAAATTTTACTGGTCGACGATGACCTGGAGCTTGGCACCATGCTGAGCGAATACCTGACGGGCGAAGGCTTCGACGCCACGCTGGTGCTGACCGGCAAGGCGGGGGTAGAGGGCGCGCTGTCGGGCGACTATACCGCGATGATCCTCGACATCATGCTGCCGGACATGAGCGGCATCGACGTGCTGCGCGACGTGCGTAAAAAGAGCCGGCTGCCGATCATCATGCTGACTGCCAAAGGCGACAACATCGATCGGGTGATTGGCCTGGAGATGGGCGCCGACGATTACATGCCCAAACCGTGCTATCCGCGCGAATTGGTGGCGCGTCTGCGTGCGGTGCTGCGCCGTTTCGAAGAGCGGCCGCAAGAGGCGGACGACGAGGCCGCCATCAGCTTCGGCGAGCTGACGCTGAACCCTTCAACCCGCAGCAGCGAATGGCGCGGTAAGGCGTTTGATCTGACCGCTTCGGAGTTCAATCTGTTGGAGCTGTTGCTGCGCGCGCCGGATCGCGTGGTGTCGAAGGACGAGCTGTCCGAGAAGGGGCTGGGGCGCCCGCGTGAGGCCTATGATCGCAGCGTGGACGTGCACATCAGCAATATCCGCCAGAAGCTGAGCGCGTTGGCCGGCAGTAAGCTCAGCATTGAGACGGTGCGTAGCATCGGCTATCGCATTCGGTAATCTGACATGCGCGGAAGACTGTTCTGGAAAATTTTGCTCGGCTTTTGGCTGACCTTTCTCATCATGACGCAGGCGCTGTGGGTGGCGTTTTCTCTCTATGGCGATCGCTATGTGCCGCCGGAGAACGCCATGGCGCGGCGGGTCATCGGCCTGCAGCTGACCTCGGCCGCCACCCAGTTGCGCAGCGGCGGCATGCCGGCGCTGGAAGCCTTGATGCGCGACTGGCCCGAGGACGACAGGCGTTTGCTGTCCGTGACGCCAATGACTCAACCACCGCCGCCCACGCCGGAAGAACCGGCATTTGAAGGGCGGCGGATGCCGAAAGAGATCTCTGCCTGGGTGCAGACCGGGGAAGGGCAGGGATACTGGCTGAGTTATAACGTGCGCGGGTTGCGGGAAGAGTATCGGCCGGAGCGGCGCTCCCATTTCTTCAACATTCCTGCGCCGATGCTGTGGGTCGGCGGGCTGGGCGGTTTGCTGTTCAGCGCCGTGCTGGCCTGGAACCTGACCCGGCCGATGCGTCAGCTGCGCGGCGGTCTGGATCGGGTGGCGCAGGGCGATCTGTCGGTGCGGCTGTTCCCGAAGATGCGGCGCCGCCATGACGAGCTGTCCGACGTGGCGCGCGATTTCGACACCATGGCCGAGCGGCTGGAACTGCTGGTCAGCGCCCGCGAGCAGCTGTTGCACGACGTTTCGCACGAGCTGCGTTCGCCGCTGGCGCGCCTGCAGTTGGCGATCGGCCTGGCACGGCAGAATGCCGGCAACGTCGAAACCTCGCTCAAGCGCATCGAACACGAATCGGGGCGGCTGGACAAAATGATCGGCGAGCTGCTGGCGTTGTCGCGAACCGAACACAGCAGCCTGCCGGACGAGGAGTATTTCGATCTGTACGGCCTGGTGGATGCGGTGGTGAGCGATGCGCGCTATGAGGCGCAGGTGCCCGGCGTGGATATCGTGCTGCAGGCCGAGTCGGACGTGGAGTACACCGTCAAGGGCAATGCGGAGCTGATGCGGCGAGCGGTGGACAACATCGTGCGCAATGCGCTGCGCTTTTCCAGCCACGGCCAGCGGGTGACGGTGGCGCTGACGCGCGTCGATAATCAGTTCCAGATCGCGGTCAGCGATCAGGGGCCGGGAGTCGAGGAGGCGAAGCTGTCGAGCATCTTCGATCCGTTCGTGCGCGTGAAGTCGGCGCTGTCGGGCAAGGGCTACGGCCTGGGGCTGGCGATCACCCGCAAGGTGGTACTGGCGCACGGCGGCCAGGTTGAGGCGCGCAACGGCGATAAAGAGGGGCTGGTCATAACCCTGCGCATCCCGCGCTGGCAATAATAGACTATCTTACTTGCCATTTTGAACTAGGGCAGTGCTCGCCTTCGTCACGTACTGCGTGTACGCTCCGAAGGTTGCGCGCTGTCCATGTTCAAACTGCCTGCGCCGATAACGTCTATTATCCGCGGTATACCCAAAGGGTTTCGAATTGCAGCTAGGCGGCAAGCGGGGGAATCCCCGGGAGCTTACTCCAGTAAGTGACCGGGGTGAGCACGTGCGGCCAACAACGCTGCGGTTCGAAAGACGAAGGGGATAAAAAAACGGCGCCGAGGGCGCCGTTTTTCTTGCTCATCCGCGCTTACTTCTTGATGCGGATGATCGGGGTTTCGCCAACGGTCACGCTGCCGGACAGTTTGATCAGCTCTTTGATCTCGTCCATGTTGGAGATAACGACCGGCGTCAGGGTAGACTTGGCTTTCTCTTCCAGCAGTGGCAGGTTGAACTCGATAACCACGTCACCTTTCTTGACGCGCTGACCTTCTTCGGCGATGCGTTTGAAGCCTTCGCCTTTCAGTTCTACGGTATCGATGCCGAAGTGGACGAACAGCTCAATGCCGCTGTCGGATTCGATAGAGAATGCATGGTTGGTTTCGAAAATCTTGCCGATGGTGCCGTCAACCGGAGCAACCATTTTGTTGCCGGCCGGTTTAATAGCGATACCGTCGCCAACGATTTTTTCAGCGAACACTACGTCCGGCACATCTTCGATATTGACGATTTCGCCAGAAAGGGGAGCGACGATCTCGATAGTGCCCGTGTCTTTCTTGTCATCAGAAACCAGAGATTTCAGTTTATCGAACAAACCCATGATCTTCTCCTAAGCATTAAATTGGGCGGCGTTCCAGTGTCGTGGAAGTTTAGCAGAGCGTTTTTTCTTCGATGAATTTATTGACGCAATTCATCAGGTCTTGTGCCGTTGGCTGTGCCAAGGCCTGCGCTGCCAACGCCTTCACATCTTCGAAATTCGTGTTACGAATAATTTTCTTGATGCGCGGGATTGAAATCGCACTCATGCTGAACTCATCCAGCCCCATGCCCAATAACAACAGTGTAGCACGCTCATCGCCAGCCAGTTCGCCGCACATGCCGGTCCACTTGCCTTCCGCGTGAGATGCATCAATAACCTGTTTGATCAGGCCAAGCACTGATGGGGACATCGGGTTATAGAGATGAGAAATCAGCTCGTTGCCGCGATCTACCGCCAGAGTATACTGGGTTAGATCGTTTGTCCCAATACTAAAGAAGTCGACTTCTTTCGCCAGGTGATGAGCGATGACCGCCGCAGCCGGTGTTTCCACCATCACGCCCACTTCGATGCTCTCGTCAAACGCCTTGCCTTCTTCGCGCAGCTGCGCTTTCAGCGTCTCGATTTCGCCTTTCAGATCGCGCACTTCTTCCACGGAGATGATCATCGGGAACATGATGCGCAGTTTGCCGAACGCCGAAGCGCGCAGGATGGCGCGCAGCTGGGCGTGCAGGATTTCACGGCGGTCCATCGCGATGCGGATGGCGCGCCAGCCGAGGAACGGGTTCTCTTCCTTCGGCAGGTTCATGTACGGCAGGTCTTTGTCGCCGCCGATGTCCATGGTGCGGACGATCACGGCCTGCGAGCCCATGGCTTCCGCCACGGCTTTATAAGCCTGGAACTGCTCGTCTTCGGTCGGCAGCGAGTCGCGGTCCATGAACAGGAATTCGGTACGATACAGGCCGACGCCTTCCGCGCCGTTGCGCTCTGCACCCGCGACGTCGCGCACGGTGCCGATGTTGGCGCAGACTTCAACCTGATGGCCGTCCAGCGTAATCGCCGGCAGGTCCTTCAGCTTGGCCAGATCGTTTTTCTCGGTGATGTATTGGTTTTGGGCGGCTTTCAGCTGATCGATAACGTCAGCAGTCGGGTTAACGTAAATTTTGTTGTTAACCGCATCCAGAATCAGGTAGTCGTCGTTTTTCACCTGCTTGGTCACGTCGCTGGTACCGACGATCGCCGGCAGCTCCAGGGAGCGCGCCATGATAGAGGTGTGGGAAGTCCGGCCGCCGAGATCGGTAATGAAGCCCAGCACTTTGTCCAGGTTCAACTGCGCGGTCTCGGACGGGGTCAGATCGGTGGCCACCAGGATCACTTCGTCCTGAATGGAGCCCAGATCGACGATCGGCATGCCCAGGATGTTCTGCAGCAGGCGCTTACCGATGTCGCGCACGTCGGCGGCGCGTTCTTTCAGGTATTCGTCGTCCAGCTCTTCCAGCGCTTTCGCCTGACCTTCGATCACGGTGTAGGCGGCGGCGTCTGCGGAGGCCAGATCGTCTTTGATTAGGGCTATGATTTCCTGCTCAAGCTCTTCGTCTTCCAGCAACATGATGTGGCCTTCGAAGATAGCTTCCTTCTCTTCGCCGAAGGTTTCGCCAGCTTTGGTCTTGATCGCTTCCAGCTGTTCGGACGCTTTCGCGCGGCCGGCCAGAAAACGCGAGACTTCCTGCTCTACTTGATCAGCAGAGATTTTCTTCCGGTTGATGACGATGTCGTCTTCTTTCAGCAAGAGAGCCTTACCAAAAGCGATGCCCGGTGATACTAAAATGCCTGAAATCATAACCCTACCTTACTCTTGACTGGTGTTAACTAAAAAGACGGGCCGATTACTCAAGCTCTGCCATCAGTTTTACCAAGTGCTCAACGGCTTTCTGCTCGTCTTCACCTTCAGCTGAGATGGTCACTACGGTCCCTTGAGTCAGCCCCAGAGTTTGCAGTTTGAACAGGCTTTTAGCGCTGGCGCTTTTGCCGTTGGAGGTCACGGTGATGTCAGACGCGAAGCCTTTGGCTTCTTTAACGAACTGAGCGGCAGGGCGAGTATGCAGACCATTCGGAGCGGTAATAGTAACTTCTTGCTGGAACATTGATGTTTCCCCAACTTATTGGATTAATGTTGTGGAGCTAAAGTTTAGCCCAGGGGCCTGACTTTAGCTTGTCTGGTTATAGCGCCTGACTATGGACAGGGGCGAACGTTGATGCAACAGAAAACGACGCGTTAGGCACTTCAGATCAAAAAACTCGGCTTTAGACGTCGTTCCAATCCGCTCCCCATTATGCCCGATTCGACGCGTCGGCGACAGATGAGTAAATCGATTCAGCCTTGGCCGGGCTCAGGGGGTGATTAATTTTGCGCATCGAAATAATGCACCGTTAAATACTAAAGCCGACGGGCAAAAGCAATCTTGGACTGCTATAAAGTTTGATCCAGTCCACAAAAAAGCACCCCGCAGGGTGCTTTTTTAGCGATTTGTGCAGTGGCGGAATTACTGCTGCAATTCCTGCTCGGTGAACAGATCGGCAAACAGCGCGGTGCTCAGGTAACGTTCGCCGGAAGAGGGCAGGATCACCACGATGGTCTTGTCGGCGAACGCCGGTTCTTCGGCCAGTTTCACCGCCGCCGCAACCGCTGCGCCGGAGGAGATGCCCGCCAGAATGCCTTCTTCGTCCATCAGGCGACGCGCCATGCTGATGGCTTCGTCGTTGGAGACTTTCTCGACGCGATCCACCAGGTCCAGATCGAGGTTGCCCGGAATGAAGCCGGCGCCGATGCCCTGGATCTTGTGCGGGCCCGGTTTCAGCTCTTCACCGGCCAGCGCCTGGCTGATGACCGGCGAGTCGGTCGGCTCGACCGCCACGGTGGTGATGGCCTTGCCTTTGGTGTGCTTGATGTAGCGGCTGACGCCGGTCAGCGTGCCGCCGGTGCCGACGCCGGAGATGAACACGTCGACGTCGCCATCGGTGTCTTCCCAGATTTCCGGGCCGGTGGTTTTTTCATGGATGGCCGGGTTGGCCGGGTTGCTGAACTGTTGCAGGATCAGGTAACGGTTCGGGTCGGTGGCGACGATCTCTTCGGCTTTGGCGATAGCGCCTTTCATGCCTTTCGCCCCTTCGGTCAGCACCAAATTGGCGCCCAGCGCCTTGAGCAGCTTGCGGCGCTCGATGCTCATGGTTTCCGGCATGGTCAGCGTCAGCTTGTAACCGCGCGCGGCGGCCACGAAGGCCAGCGCGATGCCGGTATTGCCGCTGGTCGGCTCCACCAGCTCTTTACCGGCGGTCAGTACGCCGCGTTGTTCCGCATCCCAAATCATATTGGCACCGATGCGGCATTTGACGCTGAAGCTCGGGTTGCGTGATTCAACCTTGGCCAGAATGCGTCCGTTGCCGATACGGTTCAGACGAACCAGCGGCGTATGGCCGATTGTTAATGAGTTGTCTTCATATATCTTGCTCATAGCCCGTCCTTTAACTCTATGAAAATGTGGGGAACATCGAAAGCATACGCTAACAGTACCGGCAGGGAAGTAAAGAATTGGTATATCTATATGTTATTAGGAAATAAGTTTTAAGCACAATGATAAGGGCGCGAAATGCGCGCCCTGTAGAAAATTTCCGCGCTATCGGCGGTAAAAAACGGCGGTTATCGGACGAATTGCGAGCGATAGCGATCGACCCACATCGCGGTGGCGCCGCAGACGGCGACCGGCAGGATCACCAGGTTGAGGATCGGGATCATGGTGAACAGGCTGACCAGCGCGCCGAACTGCAGGTTGTCGGTTTTGTGCTGGCGCAAGGCGCGACGCATGTCGGCAAAGCTCACCTTGTGGTTGTCGAACGGGTAGTCGCAATACTGAATCGCCAACATCCAGGCGCTGAACAGGAACCACAGCACCGGCGCCACCGTCTGGCCGATGCCGGGCACGAAGTAGAGCGCCAGCAGCAGCAGCGCGCGCGGCAGGTAATACATTAGCTTGCGCCATTCGCGCGCCATGATGCGCGGCAGATCTTTGGCGATGCCGAGCAGGCCGGTGTCCGGCAGCGGTTTGCCGGTCAGGCTGCCTTCGAGCTGCTCGGCCAGCAGGCCGCAGAACGGCGCGGCGATCAGGTTGGTGAGGGTGCTGAACAGATAGCTGAACACCAGCAGCACCGAAATGACCGCCAGCGGCCACAGCAGGTAGCTCAACCATTGCAGCCAGTCGGGAACGTGGCTCATCATCGTCGGGATCCAGTCGCCGAGCCGGCTGAACAGCCACCAGAAAGCGGAACCCATCAGCAGCACGTTGACCAGCAACGGCAAGACCACATAGCGTTTAATCCCCGGGCGCGAAATCAGGCGCCAACCTTCGGCGAAATAGTGAATGCCGCTGGTCGAACGGGAAGGGGGCTGCGTATAGGACATATCTTAAGTTATCTCGTTGTCTGAACAGGCATCATTATCATATAGGGATGATTTTCCACTGGCTAGGGTAGGGTTGGCTGAAAAACCAGCAGAAAAAGGCAGTATAATCATCTTTATTGGCATAAAGTTCAGCACGGACTTGCACTTGTGTGCGCGGGCAAATAGAGTTAAAGAGTGAATGTTTGCCGCGGTGGCAATGTATTGGAACAACAGAGATAGCAATGATGCAGGATTTGCGTCTGATATTAATCGTTGTTGGCGCGATCGCCATAATAGCGCTGTTATTGCACGGTCTGTGGACCAGTCGCAAAGAACGGTCAGCGCTCTTCCGCGATCGCCCAGCCAAACGTTCCCAAAAGGAACGTGAACAAACTCCGATCGACGATCTCGAAGAAGGCGTCGGTGAGGTGCGCGTACGCGCCGCTCACCCGCAAGACGAGCCGTCATTCGGCCATTTCGATGCCGCACGCGAAGAACCCGTGGCCGCGACGAAGCCTGCTCCGGCGGCTGCGCCAGCGCCCCGCGCCGTTCAACCGGCTGCCCATCAGACGCCGCCTCCGCTGTCTCAGCGGCCGGAGTATGATGACATCCTGCTGAACAACTACGCGCCGGACGAAGAACAGGCCGAGCCGCAGCAACCGCAACCGGCCGCGCGCCGTGAGCCGCGCGTCGACGATCTGCCGCATGAACATGAGGCGCCGCAGGGGGCGGAACCGGCATTCCACGCCGAGCCGGCCCCTGTGCAGCAAGCGCCGGAAGTGAAGCCGGCGCAGGAACCTGCACCGCAACCGGCGGCTGCGCCCATTCAGGCTAAACTGAAAGAGACCGTGCTGGTGCTGCACGTCGCGGCCCATCAGGGCGGCGTAATCGGCGGCGAAGTGCTGCTGCAGAGCGTGTTGCAGGCGGGCTTCCAGTTTGGCGAGATGGGCATCTTCCACCGTCATATCAGCCCGGCCGGCAGCGGCCCGGTGCTGTTCAGCCTGGCGAACATGGTCAAGCCGGGGTCGTTCGATCCTGACATGATGTCCGACTTCTCCACGCCGGGCGTGTCGATGTTCATGATGGTGCCGTCTTACGGCGACGCCAATCAGAACTTCAAGCTGATGCTGCAGTCGGCACAGCGCATCGCCGACGACGTGGGCGGCGTGGTGCTGGACGACGAGCGCCGCATGATGACGCCGCAGAAGCTGGAAACCTACAAAGCGCGTATCCGTGAAGTGTTGGAAAACAACGCCTGACCGGGTTGCCGCGCGCACTGAACATCCGTAACAACAAAGCCCCCGCTAGCCGGGGGTTTTTTATCTTTGATGGTGAGCCATGGAATCGATAATCCAACAAATCAATCAACTACGAGCCACACTGCGCCATCATGAATACCAGTACCATGTGCTGGATGCGCCGGAAGTGCCGGATGCGGAGTATGACCGCCTGATGCGCGAACTGCGCGAGCTGGAGAGCGCGCATCCGGAGTGGGTCACCGCCGATTCACCGACCCAGCGCGTGGGCGCGGCGCCGCTTGCGGCGTTCGACCAGGTGCGTCATGAAGTGCCGATGCTGTCGCTGGACAACGTGTTCGACGAAGAAAGCTTTCTGGCGTTTTACAAGCGCGTGCAGGATAGGCTCAAGAGCAGCGAACCGCTGACTTTCTGCTGCGAACTGAAGCTGGACGGCCTGGCGGTCAGCCTGCTGTACGAAGACGGCGAGCTGGTGCGCGCGGCGACGCGCGGCGACGGCACTACCGGCGAGAACATCACCACCAACGTGCGCACCATCCGCGCCATCCCGCTGCGCCTGACCGGCGACAACATTCCTCGCCGGCTGGAAGTGCGCGGCGAAGTGTTCATGCCGCAGGCCGGTTTTGAACAGATGAACGACGAAGCGAGGCGCAAAGACGGCAAGGTGTTCGCCAACCCGCGCAACGCTGCCGCCGGCTCGTTGCGCCAGCTCGATCCGCGCATTACCGCCAAACGCCCGCTGACCTTCTTCTGCTACGGCGTCGGCCTGCTGGAAGGCGGCGAGCTGCCGCGCAGCCACTTTGAGCGCCTGATGCAGTTCAAGGCCTGGGGCCTGCCGGTCAGCGATCGCGCCCAACGCCGCACCGGCAGCGAGGAAGTGCTGGCGTTTTATCGCCAGGTCGAGCAGGACCGCGCGCAGCTCGGTTTCGACATCGACGGCGTGGTGATCAAGATTGACGATATCGATCTGCAGGAAACGCTGGGATTTGTGGCGCGTGCGCCGCGCTGGGCGACGGCGTTCAAATTCCCGGCGCAGGAGCAGATCACCGTGGTGCGCGAAGTGGAGTTTCAGGTTGGCCGCACCGGCGCGATTACGCCGGTGGCGCGCCTTGAGCCGGTGCTGGTGGCCGGGGTGACCGTCAGCAATGCCACCTTGCACAACGCCGATGAAATTGAGCGCCTGGGGCTGCGCATCGGCGATACGGTGATCGTGCGCCGCGCCGGCGACGTCATCCCGCAGGTGGTGGGGGTGCTGGAAGATCGTCGGCCACAGGATGCGCGCGAAGTGGTGTTCCCGCTGCACTGCCCGGTGTGCGGCTCCGACGTTGAGCGCGTGGAAGGCGAAGCCGTGGCGCGCTGCACCGGCGGTCTTATCTGCGGCGCGCAGCGCAAAGAGGCGTTGAAGCACTTTGTTTCCCGCCGCGCGCTGGACGTTGAAGGCATGGGCGACAAGATCATCGAGCAACTGGTGGACAAAGAGTACGTGAAGAACCCGGCCGATCTGTTCCGCTTGTCCGCCGGCATTCTGACCGGCCTGGATCGCATGGGGCCGAAATCGGCGCAGAATCTGGTCAATGCGCTGGAAAAATCCAAACAGACCACCTTTGCTCGCTTCCTGTATGCGCTGGGCATTCGCGAGGTTGGCGAAGCGACCGCCGCCAACCTGGCGGCGCATTTCGGATCGCTCGAGAAGCTGTTCGCCGCCGATATCGAAGCGCTGAAAGAGGTGCCGGACGTCGGCGAAGTGGTGGCCAAACACACCCGCAATTTCCTCGATGAAGCGCTCAATCAGCAGGTGATCAACGAGCTGGTGGGCGCCGAAATCGGCATCCACTGGCCGGCGCCGGTGATGGTGGTGGCCGAAGAGATAGACAGCCCGTTCGCCGGCAAAACCGTGGTGCTGACCGGCTCGCTGAGCCAGCTGTCGCGCGACGAGGCCAAAGATCGCCTGACGGCGCTGGGCGCCAAGGTCAGCGGCAGCGTGTCGAAGAAAACCGATCTGGTGATCGCCGGCGAGGCGGCCGGCTCCAAGCTGGCGAAGGCGCAGGAGCTGGGTATCGCCGTGATCGACGAAGCGGAGATGATCCGCCTGCTGGGTGACTGATGGAAAAGGAAAACCTGCTGGAGATCGCCAATACCGTGATGCCGTTCGGCAAGTACCAGGGGCGGGTGCTGATCGACCTGCCCGAAGAGTACTTGCTGTGGTTCGCCCGCAAGGGCGAATTCCCCAAAGGCAAGCTCGGCATGCTGATGGAGATGACGCTGGCGATTAAAATCGAAGGGCTTGACCACCTGGTCAAGCCGCTGAAGAAAAGCTGAACTGACGGGCCTTGGCCCGTCTTTTTTTACCCGCGTGACGCCTGCGCGTTGGCGTTGGGCACCGCCTGTTGCGCCCGCTGCTTGCGCTGATACCTTTTCGCCAGCACCGCACAGGTCATCAGCTGCACCTGATGGAACACCATCAGCGGCAGCACCATGATCCCCACCGTTGCCGCCGGGAACAGGATATTGGCCATCGGAATGCCGTTCGCCAGGCTTTTCTTCGAACCGCAGAACACGATGGTGATCTCGTCCGCCTTGCTGAACCCCAGCCAGCGCGCCATGTAAGTGTTCACCACCAGCACGATCGCCAGCAGCACGATGCTGCCGCCGACGATAAACGCCAGCGAACCGATCCCCACCTGATGCCAGATGCCGTGCGTGACCGCCTCGCTGAAGGCGGCGTACACCACCAGCAGAATCGAGGTCTGGTCGGTTTTACCGATCAGCGGGCGATGGCGCTCGATCCAGCCGCCGATCAGCGGCCGCAGCAGGTGGCCGGCGACGAACGGCACCAGCAGCTGCAGCACGATCGAGCCCACCTGCCGCAGGCTGCCGGTATCGCCGTGCACGTTCATCAGCAGGCCGACCAACAGCGGTGACACGAAGATCCCCAGCAGGCTGGAGGCGGAAGCGCTGCACACCGCCGCCGCCACGTTGCCGCCCGCCAGCGAGGTGAAGGCGATGGCCGACTGCACGGTGGCGGGCAGGATGCACAGGTAGATGAAACCGGCGTACAGCTCGGGGCTGACGTCGATCGGCGCCCACCAGGCGAACAACATCCCCAGCGCCGGAAAAATGATGAAGGTGCTGAACATCACCCACAAATGCAGCCGCCAGTTATTGCTGCCGGCCAGGATGGCCTCGCGCGACAGCTTGGCGCCGTGCATGAAGAACAGCAGGGCGATGGCGGCGATGGTCAGGGCATTGAGCCAGCCGACGAACTCGCCGCGCGCCGGCAGGAACGACGCCAGCAGCACGGTGGCGATCAGCGTCAGGGTAAAACGATCGGGCAGGAATCTCATGGCGATGCGCTCGGGTAGAAAATCGATGGGGCTATTCTCCCGCGTGGGCATATAATAATTAAATTGATTTATTTAATTTATCTATGAATAAAAAACATGAATTACTCACTCAAACAGCTGCGGGTGTTCGTCACTGTCGCCCGCCACGGCAGCTTCAGCCGCGCCGGTGAGGCGATTGGCCTGACGCAATCGGCGGTCAGCCACAGCGTGAAAGAGCTGGAGGCGGAGATCGGCGTGCGCCTGCTGGATCGCACCACGCGTGAAGTGGTGTTGACCGACGCCGGCCTGCGGCTGGCCAACCGGGTCGAACGGCTGCTGGACGAGCTGCAGGCCGCGTTGCTGGATGCGCGCAGCTTTGGCGTACAGCGCAGCGGCACGGTGCGGGTGGCGACCAGCCAGACCATTTCCGCCCATCTGATGCCGCAGTGCATCGCCGCCGGCGAGCGTGAATACCCGGAGATCCGCATCATGCTGCGCGATCAGGCGCAGCAGCAGGTACTGCACAGCGTGCGCAACGCCGAGGTGGATTTCGGCATCGTGGTCGATCCGGTGCAGGCGGTGGACCTGGAGTGCGAAGCGGTGCTGCATGAACCGTTCCTGCTGCTGTGCCGAGACGACCACCCGTTTGCTGCGCAGCAAGAGGTGCGTTGGTCGGCGTTAAACGGCTGCCGCCTGGTGTTACAGGATTATGCGTCGGGCAGCCGGCCGCTGATCGACAGCGCGCTGAGGCAGCAGGGCGTCGAGGCGCAGGTGGTGCAGGAAATCGGCCATCCGGCCACGCTGTTCCCGATGGTGGCGGAAGGGATTGGCATCAGTATCTTCCCGGCGTTGGCGCTGCCGCTACCGGAAGGGGGGCGGCTCCGGGTGCGGCGGCTGGTGCCGGAGATCAACCGCGCGCTGATGCTGGTGCGGCGCAAGAATCGCTCGCTGACGCCGGCGGCGGAGGCCATCTGGCAGGTCGCGCGTCAGCAGGCGGCGCTGCTGCACCAGCGCCGGCAGGAAAACGCGGCATATTGAGTCAGATATAGACGTCCACCGCGTTGAGCGGCGTCGGGCGGTTTACGCCGTCGCCGGCTTGCGCTGCGGCTTTCTTCATTTGCTCCTGCTGTTGCTTTTCCATCTCTTCTTTCTGGATGCGCGCGATCTCGGCCTGCAACATCTTGATCTGCGCTTCGATCAGCTGCTTTTGCTTCTCGATCTCTTTGGGATCGGCGCTGGAGTCTTTCAGTTCCACCAGCTTTTGCTGCAGAGCCTGAATCTGCCGGTTCAGCGCCTTGATGCGCACCGAGGCGCGGCTTTCGTTGAGATTAACCGGTTCGTCATTGCCGTTGGCGCGTTCGTTTTTCTCCATCTTGCCGCCTTGCGGCTGGTTGTTGACTGGTTTGGCCATCAGCAATTCGCCCTGATGGCCCGGCGCGCTGAAGACGTTGCTGACGCCGGGAACGGTATTTTTGATCGGTACGATCATGGTGATGGTGGTCGACATGGATGCTCTCCCTGAGTCTGGCTATCGCTGTTCAGGGTATCGGCAGCGGTGGCTAAATCTTTACCTGCCGCAGGTGAGGCCAGCGCTGCAGCCAGCCTTTGTCGAGCACGCGCTGGGCATAGGCCGTGCGATCGCCGTTTTTCACGTTGAAGGTGATGGTGTCGTCGAACAGCGCCGCGAGGCCGAAGGGGGCCACCAGCGTGATGCTGTCGTCGGCGTTCAGGCGCGCGCCGATCGCCGTTTCCACTTCGGTCCAGAAGCTGATGGCCTCTTCGCTGTCGCGATAGGGTTCCCGGCCGCCGCGCAGGTGCATGCGCGCCTGATTCTTGACCGACCACGGCTGCGGCAGCCATTGGTGCAGCCGCACCTCCAGCATGCGATCGCGCTCGGCGTCCGCACGCTGCGCATCGAAGTGGATCACGTCGATATCGTTGAGTGGCGTGGGCTCCTTATAGCCGTGGCGCCGATCCCACACCAGGTTGCGTACGAAGCCGGCGCCGAGGCACCAGTCATTCAGGCCGAGCCGGCGCACGGTGCGCAGGGCGGCCATGCGCGCGTCATCTTGTTGCAGCCAGTCGATAATTTGCCGTTGCGGATCCATCACCCCTCCTTTTTTCGCGGCTACTGTAACCCGAAGCGGCGGCGGGTGAAATGGGGGAAAGCGCGATGGCGGCGATCGCGTGCAAAATAATTTTCTTTTCCCACTGACTACACTTGGTGCAGGGCTTTTATCACGTCACTCGGGGCAAGGGAGGGGGCTATGTATCAGGCAACGGTGGGCCAACGCGGCTATCGCTTTGGCGATCTGCGTCAGCTGATGGCGAAGGCTTCACCGGCGCGTTCCGGCGATTATCTGGCGGAGGTGGCGGCGCAAAGCGCCGAAGAGCGTATGGCGGCGCGCATTGTGCTGGCGGACTTGCCGCTCAAGGCGTTCCTGCAGCAGGCGCTGGTGCCCTACGAACAGGACGAGGTGACGCGCCTGATTATCGACGGCCACGATGGTGCGGCCTTTGAACCCATCTCGCACCTCACGGTCGGCGATTTTCGCGACTGGCTGCTGAGCGAGCAGGCGGACAGCGCCATGCTGGCGCAGGTGGCGGCCGGCATCACGCCGGAGATGGCGGCGGCAGTGAGCAAGATCATGCGCAATCAGGATCTGATCCTGGTGGCGAAGAAGTGCCGGGTGGTGACGCGCTTTCGCAATACGATTGGCCTGCCGGGCCACCTCAGCGTGCGGCTGCAGCCCAATCACCCGACCGACAGCCTGCAGGGCATCGCCGCCAGCATGCTGGACGGCCTGCTGTACGGCAGCGGCGACGCGGTGGTCGGCATCAATCCGGCCAGCGACAGCCTGCCGCTGCTGGAAAAGCTCAACTACATGCTGGACGACGTGATCCAGCGCTTCGCCATTCCCACCCAATCCTGCGTGCTGACCCACGTGACCAACACGCTGCGGCTGATGGAGCGCGGCGCGCCGGTGGATCTGGTGTTCCAGTCGATCGCCGGTACTGAAGCGGCCAATCGCGGTTTCGGTATCAGCTTGGCGCTGCTGGCGGAAGCGCAGCAGGCGGCGCTGAGCCTTAGGCGGGGCACGCTGGGCGACAACGTGATGTATTTCGAAACCGGGCAGGGCAGCTGCCTGTCGGCCAACGCCCATCACGGCGTCGATCAGCAAACCTGCGAGGCGCGCGCCTATGCGGTGGCGCGCCATTTCTCGCCGCTGCTGATCAACACCGTGGTGGGGTTTATCGGCCCCGAATACCTGTATGACGGCAAGCAAATTATCCGCGCCGGGCTGGAGGACCATTTCTGCGGCAAGCTGCTCGGCCTGCCGCTGGGCTGCGACGTCTGCTACACCAACCATGCCGAAGCCGATCAGGACGACATGGATACGCTGCTGACGCTGTTGGCCGCCGCTGGCTTGACGTTCCTGATCGGCGTGCCGGGCGCGGACGACATCATGCTCAACTACCAAAGCACGTCGTTCCATGACGCGCTCTATATCCGCGAGCTGCTGGGGCTGAAGCACGCGCCGGAGTTCGCCGCCTGGCTGGCGGCGATGAACATCACCGACGAACGCGGGCGGCTGCGCGACGCCGCTGCCAATCATCCGCTGTTGCTGGCGCTGCAGGGAGAACGCACATGAGCAAACCGGTTCACGCCAACAGCTGGGACGCGCTGCGCGCCTTTACCGATGCGCGTATCGCGCTGGGGCGCACCGGCGCCAGCCTGCCGACCGACGAGCTGCTGCGCTTCGGGCTGGCCCATGCCCAGGCGCGCGACGCGGTGCATCAGCCTTTCGACAGCGAGCGGCTGGCGGCGGATCTCCACGATGCCGGTTGGCCCACGCTGGCGGTACATAGCCAGGCCGCCGACCGCGCCGCCTATCTGCGCCGACCGGATCTGGGGCGGCGATTAGCGCTGGACAGCCGCAGCCTGCTGCTCGGCGTGCCATCGCACCGCGTCGATCTGCTGCTGATAGTGGCGGACGGCCTTTCCTCCAAGGCGGTGCACCGCCAGGCACTGCCGCTGCTGCAGGCGCTGCGGCCCTATCTCGATACGCTGGGGCTGACCGTTGCGCCGGTGGTGCTGGCGCATCAGGCGCGGGTGGCGCTGGGGGATGAGATCGGCGAATGCCTGCAGGCCAGGGCGGTGGCGGTTTTGATCGGCGAACGGCCGGGGCTGTCGTCGCCGGACAGCCTGGGCGTCTATTTGACCTGGGGGCCGAATGCGCGCAGAACGGACGCCCAGCGCAACTGTATCTCCAACGTGCGCCCCGAGGGGTTGGATTACCCGCAGGCGGCGTTCCGCCTGGCCTGGCTGCTGGAGCAGGCGTTCCTGCGGCGGCTGAGCGGCATCGAGCTGAAGGACGAGAGCGACAACCCGGCGCTGCACGGCCGGGTGACGCCGCTTTATCCCCAGCTGGGCGGTTGACCGATAGTTTGCTGCAGCAGGGCGGTGAAGGCCGCCAGCCGGGCGGACACCTTCGCCATCGGGCGCAGCAGATAGATACCTTGCTGCTCATGGCGCGGATCTTCCAGCATTTGCACCAGTTGCCCGTGCTGCACGTCCGGCCCCACCACCCAGTTGGGCAGAAAGGCGATGCCGAGGCCGAGCAGCGCGGCCTGGCGCTGTGCGGTGAAGTCGTCGCAGCGCAGCGCCATGGTGCAGCGGCTCATCAGCGCTGCGTCGAGGATCTGGGCCCAGCAGGCCGGCTGCTGCTTGTGATAACGGGCGATCAGCCGATGCTGCGGCAGCGCCTCCAGATCGGCCGGCAGGCCATAGCGGGCGACGTAGGCGGGGCTGGCGCACATCACCCAGCGTTGGGTGGCGATGCGACTGGCATACAGCGCGCTGTCCTTCTGCTCGCCGATGCGGAGGGCGGCGTCGAGCCGTTCCTGCGTCGGATCGGTCAGGCGTTCGGTCAGATCGAGGTCGACCGACAGCTGCGGGTAGCGTTCCGCCAGCGTCGGCAGCAGCGGCAGCACATAGGTTTTGCCGAAGGTCGGCAGGCAGCTGATGCGCAGCGTGCCCTGCGGCGTTTCGTTCAGCGCGCTCAGCTCGGCGCGAAGGCCGGTAATGTCCGTCATCAGCGCGGCGGCGCGCGTCAGCAGCAGCTCGCCGGCGTCGGTCAGCAGCAGGCCACGGGTGGAGCGCACGAACAGCGCGGCGCCGAGCGCGCTTTCCAAGGCGTCGATGTGGCGCACCAGCGAAGAGGGCACCATGCCCAGCCGGCGCGCGGCGGCGGAAAAGCTGCCCAGGCGGGCGACGTCGAGAAAAATTGGCAGGTGTTCAACATAGCGTGCGTCATTCATTTTTGCATTATATGCAAAAGCGTTTCTTATGAATACCTGCTTCTCTGCCGACGGCGCGGCGGCTACTCTGGCTGCGGGTTGACGACGCGCCTCAGCGCCGTCTCATCCCGGCCGCATAGAGAGAAAACGCATAAACCTCGCGGCGCTTAGTTCTAAATAACAGATGTTTTTCCCAGGCCGCGCGAGCCGCCTGCGGAGTTGATTGTCGCTCCAACACCAGATTAACCGTTCAATTTGATATTCGAGTCAGCATTAATGATTAGTAAGTCTTTACTTTCAATCATCATGCTGTTGACTCTGGATATCTGCCGGCCAGCCGTGCCGGTTTTTTTGTCGCCTCAGGCTGAATCGTTCCAACTGATGAACGCGCCTTGGGGGGCATCTTGGCCCACCGTCGGTGGGTCTTTTGAACGCGCGGAACCGCGGTTCCGCGCTGGTGGAGGAGTCAGTCATGAACGAAAAACACGGGTGTTCCTGTGCGCGCCATTTGGCGCAGGGTTTTGCCAGGCAGTCGATCAACGCCGGGGAGGGCGAAATCTATCAAATCTCGCTGATGAGCGCGCTCATCGACGGGGTTTACGAGGGGGAGACCACCATTGCCGAACTGCTCAAGCACGGCGATTTCGGCCTCGGCACCTTCAATCATCTGGACGGCGAATTGATCGCTTTCGACCAGGAAATACACCAGCTGCGCGCCGACGGCAGCGCCCGGCCGGCCGGCCTGCAACAGCAAACCCCCTTCGCCGTCGTCACCTTTTTCCAGCCCAGCGTCAGCCAGCAGTTCGACCGGCCGATCACCAAGGCGCAGCTGCACCAGTGCATCGACGAGCAGGTCGCCTCGCCGAACCTGTTTTGCGCGGTGCGGGTCGACGGCGAGTTCAGCCACGTGGAAACCCGTACCGTGCCGCGCCAGGAGCGGCCCTATCGCCCGATGCTGGAGGCGATAGAAGAGCAGCCGACCTTCTCGTTCCATCAGCGGCGCGGCACGCTGGTTGGTTTCCGCTCGCCGGATTACATGCAGGGCATCGGCGTGGCCGGCTATCACGAACACTTCGTTACCGACGACCGCAGCGGCGGCGGCCACGTGCTGGACTACCAGCTCGATCATGGCCGCCTGCAGTTCGGCGTCATCACGCGTCTCAATCTTCAGTTACCGCATGATGCGGATTTCTTGCGCGCCAACCTCTGTCCAGAGGATTTGGATCGCGCGATTCGTTCCGCCGAGGGCTAACCCCGGCGATCGTTTTCTTAGGAGGTGGAACCATGGCACAGGAAAAAACAGGCAATGACTGGCAATGCGGCGCCGATTTGGTGGTGAAAAATCTGGAAGCGCAGGGCGTCAAACACGTTTTCGGCATTCCGGGCGCCAAGATCGACCGGGTGTTCGACTCGCTGGAGGACGCGCCATCGATCGAAACGGTGGTGGTGCGGCATGAGGCCAACGCAGCCTTTATGGCGGCGGCGGTCGGCCGCTTGACCGGTAAGGCCGGGGTGGCACTGGTCACCTCCGGGCCGGGCAGCTCCAACCTGATCACCGGGCTGGCCACCGCCACATCGGAAGGGGACGCGGTGGTGGCCTTCGGCGGGGCGGTGAAGCGTGCCGACAGCCTGAAACAGACGCACCAGAGCATGGATACCGTCAGCATGTTCCGGCCGGTGACCAAGTATTGCGCCGAAGTGCATGCCGGTTCGGCGATTTCCGAGGTGATCGCCAACGCCTTTCGCCGCGCCGAGTTCGGCCGGCCGGGGGCCTCGTTCGTCAGCCTGCCGATGGATATCGTCAATGAACCGGTCAGCGCGCCGGTGCTGGCCGGCTGCCGCTTGCCGCGTATGGGGGCCGCGGCGGCGGACGACATTCAGGCGGCGGTGAAACTGATCCGGCAGGCCAAATGCCCGGTATTGCTGCTCGGTTTGCAGGCCAGCCGGCCGGAGAACAGCGAAGCGGTGCGCCATCTGCTGTATCGCACCCATATGCCGGTGGTCGGCACCTATCAGGCGGCCGGGGTGATCGACGTCAACCACTTCGCCCGTTTTGCCGGCCGCGTCGGCCTGTTCAACAACCAGCCAGCCGATCAGCTGTTGCAGAAGGCCGATCTGGTGGTGAGCGTCGGTTATGATCCGATCGAATACGATCCCTGCATGTGGAACAGCCACGGGCGGCTGAAACTGGTGCACATCGACGTGCTGCCGGCGGATATCGATACCTGCTATCGGCCGGATGTCGAGCTGGTGGGCAACATCAGCGCCACGTTGAACATGATGACCGAAACGTTCACTGAGGCGGTCTGCGTGCCGCCGGAGGTGGAGCTGATCCTCACCGATCTCGGCCGCCAGCGCACTGAACTGGCGGAGCGCGCCGCCCGCCGCGGCGGCATGCCGATCCACCCGCTGCGCATCGTCAAGGAGCTGCAGGACATCGTCAGCGACGACGTGACCCTGTGCGTGGACATGGGCAGCTTCCATATCTGGATCGCCCGCTACCTGTACAGCTTCCGCGCCCGCCAGCTGTTGATCTCCAACGGCCAGCAAACCATGGGGGTGGCGCTGCCGTGGGCCATCGGCGCGGCGCTGGTGCGCCCCGGCGATAAAGTGGTGTCTATCTCCGGCGACGGCGGATTCATGCAGTCGAGCATGGAGCTGGAGACTGCGGTGCGGCTGAAAAACAACATCGTGCACGTCATCTGGGTCGATAATGCCTACAACATGGTGGAGATGCAGGAAGTGAACAAATACCAGCGTAAATCCGGCGTGGAGTTTGGGCCGATTGACTTCAAGGCTTACGCGGAATCCTGCGGTGCGGTCGGTTTCGCCGTGCAGTCGGTGGACGATCTGCGGCCGATGCTGCGCAAGGCGATGGCGATCCAGGGGCCGGTGGTGGTGGCCATTCCGGTCGACTATGCCGACAACTATAAGCTGATGGCGCAGATGAACTTCAGCCAGATGATTTAATTTCATCATCGCGCGATTTCACCGGGGCAGGCCGCTTGCGCGCCTGCCCGTTTTTATGCGCGGATTTTGTCCTTTACATCGCTAACTGCATGATTTATTGCTATCCGTTGGGCTGTTTTTTCACCACTGGGGATAGCGCAATGAAAAGAAAAGCAATAACGATCGGGCTGCTGGCGTTGGCGATTGCCGGCGGCGCGCGTGCCAAGACGCTGGTCTACTGTTCCGAAGGCTCGCCGGAAGGCTTCAACCCGCAGCTGTTCACCTCCGGCACCACGGTGGACGCCAGTTCGGCGGCGATCTACAACCGGCTGGTGGACTTCAAACCCGGCACCGTCGAGCTGCAACCCAGCCTGGCGGAAAGCTGGGAGGTGAGTGAAGACGGCAAGCGCTATACCTTCCACCTGCGCAAGGGCGTGGCATTCCAGAGCAATAAATATTTCACGCCCACCCGCGATTTCAACGCCGATGACGTCATCTTCTCGTTTATGCGGCAGAAGGACGCCAACAACCCGTATCACAAGGTCTCCAACGGCGCCTACACCAACTTCGAGTCGATGGAGTTCGGCACGCTGATCGACCGGATCGTCAAGGTGGACGATTACACCGTGCGCTTTGAGCTCTCCCGCGCCGAGGCGCCGTTCGTCGCCGATCTGGGCATGTACTTCGCCACCCTATTATCGGCGGAATATGCCGAGGCGATGCTGAAGGCCGGCACGCCGCAGCGGGTGGACAACGATCCGATCGGCACCGGGCCGTTCCAACTGGTGCAGTACCAGAAGGACGCGAAAATCCTCTACAAGGCGTTCGATCGTTACTGGGAAGGCAAACCGAAGATCGACCGGCTGGTGTTTTCGATCACGCCGGATGCGACGGTGCGTTACGCCAAGCTGCAAAAGAACGAGTGCCAGGTGATGCCGTTCCCCAACCCGGCGGATCTGGCGCGCATGCGGCAGGACGGCAACCTTCAGGTGATGGAAAAATCCGGCTTGAATATCGGCTTCCTGGCGTTCAATACCCAGAAAAAACCGTTGGATAACGTCAAGGTACGCCAGGCGTTGGCGCTGGCGGTCAACAAGCCGGCGATCATCGAGGCGGTGTTCCACGGCGCCGGCCAGCCGGCCAAGAATCTGCTGCCGCCGACCCAGTGGGGCAGCAACGCGCAGCTTGAAGACTACCCGTATTCGCCGGAGCGGGCGAAGCAGCTGTTGCAGGAGGCCGGGCTGGGGCAGGGGTTTGACATCGATCTGTGGGCGATGCCGGTGCAGCGGCCTTACAACCCCAACGCCAAACGCATGGCGGAGATGATCCAGGCCGACTGGGCTAAAATCGGCATGCGTGCCAAAATCGTCACCTTCGAGTGGGGCGAATATTTGCAGCGGATTAAAAACGGCGAGCACCAGACCGCGCTGATGGGCTGGACCACCGCCAACGGCGATCCGGACAACTTCTTCGGCCCGCTGTTCACCTGCGCTTCGCTCGGCGGCTCCAACTCGGCGAAATGGTGCTACAAACCGTTCGACCAGCTGATCCTGCAGGCGCGCGAGGAGAACGATCACGCCAAGCGGGTGGCGATGTACCAGCAGGCGCAGGTGATGATGCACGATCAGATGCCGGCGCTGATGATCGCGCACTCGACCATTTTCGAACCGGTGCGCAAGGAAGTGAAAGGCTACGAAATAGACCCGTTCGGCAAACACATCTTCAAGCAGGTGTCGCTGGAGAAGTAACGAAAAGGCCGGGTTACCCCGGCCTTTTTCATGCCTGCGGCGCGTCGCAGTGGTAGCGGCCGCGCGGGATCACCAGCGGCGTGTGGGACAGCGGATCGTCGATGATCATACACGGCATGCCGAACACCCGTTCCACCAGCTCGGCGGTGATGATTTCCGCCGGGTTCCCCTCCGCCACGATCTTGCCGTCGCGCATGGCGATGATGTGATCGGCATAGCGGCAGGCGTGGTTGAGATCGTGCAGCACCGCGATGAGGGTTTGGCCGTGCTCGCGGTTGAGCTGGCGGAACAGATCCAGCAGCTCGATTTGGTGCGCGATGTCCAGATAGGTGGTCGGTTCATCCAGCAGCAGCAGCGGCGTTTGCTGCGCCAACGCCATCGCCACCCAGACGCGCTGGCGCTGCCCGCCGGACAGCTCGTCGACGCTGCGATCCGCCAACTGGCTGACGTTGGTGGCCGCCATGGCGGCTTCCACCGCCTGTTTGTCGGCCTGCGTCCACTGTTTCAGCAGGCTTTGGTGCGGATAGCGGCCGCGCGACACCAGGTCTGCCACGGTAATGCTGTCCGGTGCGATCGAGGTTTGCGGCAGCAGGCCAAGCTCGCGCGCCAGCGCCTTGGTGGCGAAGTTGCTGATATTCTTGCCGTCCAGCATCACCTCGCCGGCGCTGGGCTTCAGCAGGCGGCACAGGGCGCGCAGCAGCGTCGATTTGCCGCAGGCGTTCGGCCCGACGATCACCGTGAAGGCGCCGTCGGGGATCGCCACGCTCAGATCGTCAGCGATGATTTTATTGTCGTAGCCCAGCTTCAGGTGCGAGGCGTGCAGGCGGTGGCTCATGGCGTTATCACTTTTCATTATCTGCGGGCCTCACGGATGAGCAGCCAAATCAGGTACAGGCCGCCGATGCAGACGGTCACGACTCCGACCGGCAGTTGGATCGGCGCAAAAAGATGTTGGGACACCACGTCGGCGCCGAGCAGCAGCGTCGCGCCCATCAGCGCCGAGGACGTCAGGGTGACCGAGGATTGTCCGGCCAGGCGGCGGGCGATCTGCGGCGCCGCCAGCGCGATAAAGGAAATCGGCCCGGCGGTGGCGGTGACGGCGGCGGTGAGGGTGACGCCGAACAGCATCAGCCACAGCCGGCTGCCTTCGGCGTTCACGCCCAGTGCGCGCGCCGTATCATCGCCCATTTCCAACAGCTGCAGCCGTTTGCCCATCAGCAGCGCGGCCGCGGCCGCCAGCACGATGAACGCCGTGGCGGGCTGGGCTTTCTGCCAGGTCATGCCGTTGAGCGAACCGGCCTGCCACATGGCGGCGTCCATGGCGCGCTCGAGCGAGGCGGTGATGATCAGCCAGGTATTGGTGGAGACCAGCACCGCGCTGATGGCGATGCCGACGATGATCAGCCGGAAGCCGGCGATGCCTTGCCGCCAGGCCAGCAGATAGATGGCCAGCGCGGCGAGAATGCCGCCGGCCAGCGCACCGCCGGCGATGTAGTAATAGCCGCCGTTGAACAGGGTGATGGCGATCAGCGCGCCGGTATAAGCCCCCATGTTAAAGCCAATCACGTCTGGGCTGCCGAGCGGGTTGCGGATAATCGACTGGAAGATGGCGCCGCTCATGCCGAGCGCGGCACCTAACAACAGCGCCATGGCGATACGCGGCATGCGCCATTGGGTGACCACGGTGACCAGGTTTTTCGGCGCCTCGCCGCTAAGCGCGGCAAAGACCTGTTCCAGCGAAAGCTGCAGCGTGCCGTAGCACAGCGCGGCAACGGCCATCGCCAGGCACAACGCCAGCAACGAAAGATTGACCAACAGCAGGCGCAGCGGCACGCGCCAGTTGATGACGCCGTCCGGGCGGCCGATATGCAGCGTGTGCGGCAGACTCATCACAGACCCCCCAGCGTTTTCTTGCGGCGCACCAGCCAGATCAGCACCGGCGCGCCGATGAAGGCCGCCACGATAGAAACCCGCAGTTCACCGGCCGCCAGCAGGCGGCCGACCACGTCGGCGCACAGCAGTAAAATCGGCGCCAGCAGCATGGAGTAGGGCAGGATCCAGCGCTGATCGGGGCCGACCCACCAGCGGGCGATATGCGGCACCATCAGGCCGATGAAACTGATTGGACCGACGGTGGCGGTTGCCGCGCCGCACAGCAGCGTGATGGCGATCACCGCGACGACCTGAGTCAGCACCACGCGCGCGCCGAGCGCGATAGCCAGATCTTCTCCCATACCGATGGTATTCAGCGGCCGGGCGATGAGCAGCGTCAGCAGGCAGCCGAGCAAAATGGCGGGGGCGGTAACCGGCAGCGTGGACAGCGTGCGGATATCCAGCGTGCCGGCCTGCCAGAAGCGCAGTTGGTCGAAGGTTTGCGGATCGATCAGCGACAGCCCGGTGGTGATGCCGATCAGCACCGCGCCGATCGCCACGCCGGCCAGCGTCAGCCGCACCGGGTTGATGCGCCCGCCCGCCAGCGTGCCGATCAGGTAGACCAGCAGGGTGGTGAGGGCAGCGCCGACGAAGGCATAGGCCATATAGCTTTCAGTGGTGGCCGCGCCGAAAAACATGATGCCGATGACCACGGCGAAGCTGGCGCCGGCGTTGATGCCGAGCACGCCGGGATCGGCCAGCGGATTACGCGTCAACGCCTGAATCAGCGCGCCGGCGGCGCCGAGCGCCATGCCGGCCAAAATGCCTGCCAGCGTACGGGGCACCCGGGCGTTGAGAATGATGGTGCTGTCGGAACCGCTCGCGGCGCCCTGCAGGCTGAGCCAGACGGTATGGAAGGGGATGGCTTTGGAACCCAGCATCAGGCTGGCAATGATGCACAGCAGCAACAGCGCCAAGCCGATACCGAACCCGGCGATGCGTTTGAAGCCACTGGCGTAAGCTGCGTGCGGTGCGGACGAAAGCGTCCGCTCAGTCGGAGTGGGTACGTTCACACCGGTAACTCCTGTATGATTTTTATTCTCATTGTTATTTGCGTTCATGCGGGCGCTAATAGTAGCACGAGTTTACGCCCGCATGCACCCGCCGGTTGGTGGCGCAGGTGCGTTGACGATGTTAATAACTATTGATATTTCAATTGATTGAATGTGAACGATTGCCCTGTTTATGGCAAACGTCGGCAGGAGGCTGACCTGCCGACGGCGTGGTTCAGGGCTTTTTGAACAGCCGTTCGATTTGGTTCAGCATGTTGGTGGCGCTGTAGTAATCGAGACGGAAGGTGTCGTTGCCGACGGCGTAGACGTGCCGCTGTTCCACCGGTTCCAGATGTTTGAGGAACGGGTTGGCCAGCACCTCTTGCACTTTGCGCTCATTGGTGGCGAACAGGATCAGCGTTTTGCCGTTCAGGCCTTCGGCCATTTTTTCGCCGGAGATCTGGATGATGTCATGGCGTTTACCCATGCTGGCGTTGCCTTTGGCGCTTTCCGGCGGGGTAGCCAGTTGGAAGCCGAGCTGGGTCAGCAGCTTGCCCTGGGCGGAACCCGGTGTCCACAGCATGGCCTCGCGGCCGTTGTCGGCATACACCAGCGGGGTGGTCGGCTGCGGCGGCAACGTGATCGCCTGCTTCACTTGCTCCACGCGCTGTTCGAAACGATCTTCCGCCTGTTTGGCGCCGGCTTCGTGACCGGTGATCTCGCCGAGCTCGCTGGCCAGCTGCTGCCAGCTCTTGTCGCCATAATCGAGCACCAGCGTCGGCGCAATGGCGGACAGCTGGTCATACAGTTTCAGCGCCGAATCCCCGCCGGTGGCGGCGACGACGATCAAGTCGGGCGCGGCGGCGGCGACGGCTTCGGCATTGGGCTCCACCTGGTACAGCCGTTCGACGTGGCGCTGTTTGGCCACCTCGCTCCACTGGGTAAAGAAGCCTTGTTTATCGGCCACCAGGGGATTTGGGCTGGTAGCGGCGCTGGCGACCACCGGGGCGTCGATCGCCAGCAGCGTGCCGGTGATGGTGACGCTGGTGGACACGATGCGCTGCGGCGGTTTTTCCAGCGTGAACTTCCCTTTGGCGCTGTCGATGGTGCGCGGCCAACTGCTGTCGGCAGCGGGGGGGGACGGTTTCTGCCCGTCGTTCTTGTCGTCCGGGCCGCAGCCGCTGAGCAGCAGGCTTGAAGTGGCGATAAATGCAATGAACAGCTGGCGTAAGGATAGGGTCATGAGCGGGCTCTTTCTTTCCTTGAACTAAGGCGTATCAATCCGGCGGCGGATTGGCTGCGTGGTGGATGCCCGCTAATTTACCATTCAAGCCGCCAAAATGATAACCATTCGTATCTCAGCGCGTGGCGAATAAAGTGAGAATAAGGCTAAAGGGAAAGTGAGTGCGGCAGAAACGAAAAAAGCGCCCAAAGGCGCTTTTTTCTGAATGGGTGGGTCGTGCAGGATTGATTCGGCCAGTGGCCTCACCCTGCGGGCAACGCTGCGCGTTGTCGTATCGCTGCGCGATGCTCGAACCTCTCCGGTTCTTCATCCTGCTCGACTCGGTAAACTATGCCGGCGAGAGATGAAGTCAGAGTCGGATGGCGCAGAAACGAAAAAAGCGCCAAAAGGCGCTTTTTTCTGAATTGGTGGGTCGTGCAGGATTCGAACCTGCGACCAATTGATTAAAAGTCAACTGCTCTACCAACTGAGCTAACGACCCGCAGAAGTGGTGGGTGATGACGGGCTCGAACCGCTGACCCCCTCCGTGTAAAGGAGATGCTCTACCAACTGAGCTAATCACCCACTTCAGGACTTCCAGGTACTGCTAAACGAGAGAATGATGGTGGGTGATGACGGGCTCGAACCGCCGACCCCCTCCGTGTAAAGGAGATGCTCTACCAACTGAGCTAATCACCCTCATTCGTTCTCATTTTTTTCTCAACAAGATGGTGGGCGATGACGGGCTCGAACCGCCGACCCCCTCCGTGTAAAGGAGATGCTCTACCAACTGAGCTAATCGCCCCGTCTTGTTGGAGTCGCATTATAGGGATAGTTCAAAGTGAGTCAACGGTTTTTAAAATGATTTCAATCGTTCGCCGCAAATTTAGGCAGGGCGCGATAATTATCGGCAACGGCGCCGATTCTTTGTGCAACGCTATGCGAAACTCGCCGCAAAACGGGCGAAATAGACCGGCGCAATATCGTGTCGGCGTTGAGGAATTAGCGCGTGGTGATACAATGTCGCCCACTCTTTTTTCAATTCCGAGCAATCGTCGGCAACGGCCGACACGCGTTGCGTAATAAGGCAGTGAACCCAATGAAAATCAAAACCCGTTTTGCACCGAGCCCGACCGGCTATCTTCACGTCGGCGGCGCGCGTACCGCACTTTACTCTTGGTTGTTCAGCCGCCATGCGGGCGGTGAGTTCGTTCTGCGTATCGAAGATACCGATTTGGAACGCTCTACCCAGGACGCGATCGACGCAATTATGGATGGCATGAACTGGTTGAACCTGGATTGGGATGAAGGCCCGTATTTCCAGACCAAGCGTTTCGATCGTTACAACGCGGTCATCGACGAGATGCTGGAGCAGGGCACGGCCTATAAATGCTATTGCTCCAAGGAACGTCTGGAAGCGCTGCGCGAGAAGCAGATGGAAAACGGCGAGAAGCCGCGTTACGACGGCCACTGCCGCGACAGTCAGTGCAGCCACACCGACGACGAGCCGCACGTGGTGCGCTTCCGCAACCCGCAGGAAGGCTCGGTGATCTTCGACGACAAAATTCGCGGCCCGATCGAATTCAGCAACCAGGAACTGGACGATCTGATCATCCGCCGCACCGACGGTTCGCCAACCTATAACTTCTGCGTCGTCGTCGATGACTGGGACATGGAAATCACCCATGTGATCCGCGGCGAAGACCACATCAACAACACCCCGCGCCAGATCAACATTCTCAAAGCGCTGGGCGCGCCGGTGCCGGAATACGCGCACGTGTCGATGATCCTCGGCGACGACGGCAAAAAGCTGTCCAAGCGTCACGGCGCGGTGGGCGTTATGCAGTACCGCGACGACGGCTATCTGCCGCAGGCGCTGCTGAACTACCTGGTGCGTCTGGGCTGGTCCCACGGCGATCAGGAGATCTTCTCCATCGATGAGATGAAAGAGTTCTTCACGCTGGAAGCGATCAACAAATCCGCCAGCGCGTTCAACACCGAGAAGCTGCAGTGGCTGAACCACCACTACATCAACCATATGCCGGCGGAAGAAGTGGCGGTGCATCTGGCATGGCACGTTGAGCAACTGGGCCTTGAAACCCGCAACGGCCCGGAACTGAAAGACCTCGTCAAGCTGCTGGGCGAGCGTTGCAAGACGCTGAAAGAGATGGCGGAGTCCTGCCGTTACTTCTACGAAGACTTCAGCGAGTTCGACGCAGACGCGGCCAAGAAGCACCTGCGCCCGGTGGCGCGTCAGCCGTTGGAAACCGTGCGCGCCAAGCTGGCCGCCATCACCGTCTGGACGCCGGAAAATGTGCACGACGCCATTCAGGGCACGGCGGATGAGCTGGGCGTCGGCATGGGTAAAGTCGGCATGCCGCTGCGCGTCGCGGTGACCGGCGCCGGCCAGTCGCCGGGCATGGACGTGACCGTGCATGCGATCGGCCAGAAGCGTTCGCTGCAGCGTATCGATATGGCGCTGGCTTACATCGCCGAGCGCGAAGCGCAAGCCTGATTAGGCTGAGACGCCAGACGCCATAAATGAAAAAGCCCCGTGGAGCGATCCCGGGGCTTTTTCCATGGCGGTGTGTCAGGCTTGCTCGCCGGCCGGCAAACCCGGGCGGTAGGCGAGGAAATACATCAGCCCGACAAAAACGGCGCCGCCCAGCGCGTTGCCGAGAAATACCGCGACGAAATTGGGCAAATACTGCTCCCAGCCTATGCCGCCGGCAAAGATGGCCGCCGGGATGATGAACATATTCGCCACCACGTGCTGGAAGCCGATGGCGACAAAAGCCATGACCGGGAACCACATGCCGATCACTTTGCCCGGCACATCCTTGCTGGCGAAGGCTAACCACACCGCCAGGCACACCAGCCAGTTGCAGCCGACGCCGGAAATGAAGGCGTGCAGGAAGTCTGCATCCACTTTGGCCTGCGCGATCGCCAGCGTCTTATGCAAGAACGCGCCTTCGGTCAGGCCCAGCAAATGACCGAAGAAGTAGGCGACGGCCAGGCTGCCGGCCAGGTTGGCCAGGGTGACCCAAAACCAGTTGCGCAGCACGGCGATGGCGGGGATTTCGCGGGCAAACCAGGCCATCGGCAAGGTCATCATGTTGCCGGTCAGCAGTTCGCCGCCGGCCAGAATAGTCAGGATCAAACCGATAGGAAAGACCGCGGCACCCAACAGGGCGCCGAAAGAGCCCCATTCGGCCGGCAGGGTGCCGATGACGTGAATATCCAGCAGAAAACCGGTGGCGATAAAGGCGCCGGCGAGAAAGCCCAGAATCAACAGATTAGCGAGAGGGGCGCGGCTTTTGTTTACCCCGGCCTGAACGGCGAGGGCGGCGATTTCTTTTGGTGAATGCAAAGACATGACGGACTCGGTTTATAGTAATGAAGTTTATGGCGCGGGCAGTCTATGCCGCTCGGGAGTCCGACTCAAGCGCATTTCGCTAACATTCCGTTAATTAAAAATCAACGTGATATGCAGGGTCTTTTGCCATTTTGAGATGTAGCACGCAAAATGGATGAACTCTGCGCAAAGTGATGATTTTTTGGTGCCAAACATGCTGATTTGGCGGCTTTTTCAACGCTTGATTCAGTAATTCAATTTAGCCGTTGACAGCTTTGAGTGGGTTTCATATTATGCGCCCCGTTCACAGCACAAAGTGATTGTGGAACGGGGCTATAGCTCAGCTGGGAGAGCGCTTGCATGGCATGCAAGAGGTCGACGGTTCGATCCCGTCTAGCTCCACCAACCTTCTTTTCAGAGAGGTTGGGGAATACCGTAACGCCGGTCAAAGCGTACCACTTTTGTGGGGCTATAGCTCAGCTGGGAGAGCGCTTGCATGGCATGCAAGAGGTCGACGGTTCGATCCCGTCTAGCTCCACCACCATTTGAAAAGCCGACCTTAGGGTCGGCTTTTTGCTTTTCTTTTTTCATCTTCGCCGAATGCCAGCCAACAAAAAAGGCGCCCGCAGGCGCCTTGTTATCGCAGTCGGTTCGAGGCTTAGCCCAGTACCAGACCCGCGATGGAAGCGGACAGGATGCTGACCAGCGTAGAGCCGTACACCAGCTTCAGGCCAAAGCGCGACACCACGTTGCCCTGGTGTTCGTTCAAGCCCTTGATCGCACCGGCCACGATGCCGATGGAGGAGAAGTTGGCGAAGGACACCAGGAACACCGACAGGATCCCCAGGCTGCGCGGCGACAGCTCGGCAGACACTTTCTGCAGCTCCATCATTGCCACGAACTCGTTGGAAACCAGCTTGGTGGCCATGATGCTGCCAACCTGCAGGGCTTCGTGTTTAGGAATCCCCATAATCCAGGCGAACGGATAGAAGAAGTAGCCGAGGATTTCCTGGAAACTCAGGCCGAAGATGGCGCTGAACACACCGTTGAGCGCGGCGATCAGGGCGATGAAGCCGATCAGCATCGCGGCAACGATAATCGCTACTTTGAAGCCGGCCAGGATATATTCACCCAGCATTTCGAAGAAGCTCTGGCCTTCATGCAGGTTGCCGAGGTGCAGCTCTTCTTCTTTATTGGTGTCGTACGGGTTGACCAGCGACAGCACGATAAAGGTGCTGAACATGTTCAATACCAGCGCCGCCACCACGAACTTGGCGTCCAGCATGGTCATGTAGGCGCCGACGATGGACATGGAAACCGTAGACATCGCGGTCGCCGCCATGGTGTACATGCGCTTTTCCGACATCTTGCCCAGGATATCCTTGTAGGCGATGAAGTTTTCGGATTGGCCCAGGATCAGCGAGCTGACGGCGTTGAACGACTCCAGCTTGCCCATGCCGTTCACTTTCGACAGCACGGTACCGATAATGCGGATGATGAACGGCAGCACCTTGATGTACTGCAGAATACCGATCAGCGCCGAAATGAAGACGATCGGGCACAGCACCTTCAGGAAGAAGAACGCCAGGCCTTTGTCGCCCATGCCGCCGAATACGAAATCAGTCCCTTGTCCCGCAAACCCGAGCAGTTTGTCAAACAGCGCGGCAAATCCTTTTACGAAGCCCAAACCCGCTTCTGAATGCAGGAAAAAGTAGGCCAGCAGTACTTCGATAACCAGTAGTTGAATAACATAGCGAATGCGGATGCTTTTACGATCGCGGCACACCAACAGGGCCAGGATCGCCACCACCACTATCGCCAACGCAAAGTGCGCAATATGGGACATGTTTGCTCCAAATTTGAGGCAGGCTGAATTTCGGCTGTCATTTTATGTAACGCTACGTTTAAAAACGAGACTTCTATTGCAAATATGGAAAATCATAGCGGGAGTTCTCCTAAAGTGTTACGCAAAAGCATAAAAAATCAAGACGTTAAAGCAGCAATAGGAAATTCGTATTCTTGTGCTAACCTGTCTTTCAGGGGTATTGCAGCCAAAATCTCATCAGAAAAGCACGGAAATCGGTAAGCTCAGCGCTGAACCCTTCGATAAAACCGTTAATGTTGGCTATTACAGAGATAAGTTTTACCGCTCTAAATGCGCTTGATAATTATTATCATTTATATAGAGTGGAGATAAACGTAATTTCAGTAAGGGTTCAACATATGCTGAACAGTCGCGTGGTTGAAACCACCTCCGGGCGCTCCGCCAGAAAAATCAAACTCTCGCTGATGGGGCCCGCCTTCATCGCCGCTATCGGCTATATCGATCCCGGTAACTTCGCCACCAACATCCAGGCCGGCGCCTCGTTCGGCTACAGCCTGCTGTGGGTGGTCGTCTGGGCCAACGTGATGGCGATGCTGATCCAACTGTTGTCCGCCAAGCTGGGCATCGCCACCGGAAAAAACCTGGCCGAGCATATTCGCGATCGCTTTCCGCGGCCGGCGGTGTGGGCCTATTGGGTGCAGGCGGAGATCATCGCCATGGCGACCGATCTGGCCGAATTTATCGGTGCGGCGATCGGCTTCAAGCTGCTGCTCGGCGTGTCCCTGTTGCAGGGCGCGGTGCTGACCGGTATCGCCACCTTTTTAATTTTGATGCTGCAAAAACGCGGTCAAAAGCCGCTGGAGCGGGTGATTGGCGGCCTGCTGCTGTTCGTCGCCGCCGCTTATATCGTCGAGTTGGCATTCTCCCAGCCGCAGCTCGCGCCGCTGCTGAAGGGCATGGCGCTGCCCGATCTGCCTAACGGCGATGCGGTATTTCTGGCCGCCGGGGTATTGGGCGCCACCATCATGCCGCACGTGATCTACCTGCATTCGTCGCTCACCCAAATCGGCGGCGAGCACGACAAGGCGGAGCGCTATGCCGCCACCAAGGTCGACGTCGCCGTGGCCATGACCATTGCCGGTTTCGTCAACCTGGCGATGATGGCCACCGCCGCTGCCGCGTTTCATTTCAGCGGCCACAGCGGCATCGCCGATCTCGACGTGGCTTACCTGACGCTGCAACCGCTGCTCGGGCAAGCCGCTGCCACCGTGTTCGGCCTGAGCCTGGTGGCCGCCGGCCTCTCTTCCACCGTGGTGGGCACGCTGGCGGGGCAGGTGGTTATGCAGGGGTTCGTGCATTTCCATATTCCGCTGTGGCTGCGGCGCGCGGTGACCATGCTGCCATCGTTTATCGTCATCATGCTGGGGATGGACGCGACGCGCATTCTGGTGCTAAGCCAGGTGCTGCTCAGCTTCGGCATTGCGCTGGCGCTGGTGCCGCTGCTGGCTTTCACCGGCAATCGGGCGCTGATGGGGGAAATGGTCAACGGCCCAGTGGTGCAAAACCTGGGCAAGCTGATCGTGCTGGTGGTGGTGGGATTGAACGGCTATCTGCTGATCGGTAGCGTGCTGTAGGAAAAAAAACGCGGGCCGGCATGGTGCCGGCCCGTCGCCGTTAATCGCGGTCGTCATCGCCGTGGCGGCGCCAGCGATCGCGGTCATGATCGTGGTGGTGCTTTTTCTCTTTCTTCCAATGGTGCTTATCGTAATGCTTGTCGTATTTACGATAGCGCCCTTCATGATAGTAATAGTGTTTGCGCCAGTAGTCGCGGTCGCGCCAGCGATAGCCGTCCCAGTAGTAACCGCGACGGCTGCGGTCGCCGAGATAGCGCCCCTGATGACCCTGCCACCAGTCGCGATCGCGCCAGTCGTAACCGTCCCAGTAACGGCCGCGATTGTCCTGATCGCCGATGCGCAGTGAAACGCCCGGCATCAGATCGATGCTGATCCCTTCGGCGTGTGCTTGCTGTGCGGCGGGCAGTACCGTCGCCGCCAAGATGGCGGCCAAGAGCAGAGGTTTAAACATGACTTCTCCTTTCCGCTTGCGCGGCCTGGCCGTTTGTCACTTTATGAAGCGCGTTCATCAGTTTAAAAAAGCGGCCTTATCGTTATTTTTGCTGCAATATCGGCATCATAGCGCTGGCGCATAGGGTTGAATCTGAGAGCCATTCTGAAAACGGCGACGAAGACCAAGATTTGAGATTTTTCTGGAGTATCGCCGCTCGATTGAGCGGCGGTATTTGTAAACGATTACAGTAGGATTTGCTCGATCTGCGCGAGCTCTTCTTCACTGAAATGACGATTGGCCAGCATGCCTACCGCGTCTTCTATCTGCGCATCCTTGCTGGCGCCGATCAACACAGAGGTAACGCGATCGCCGCGCAGCACCCAGGCCAGCGCCATCTGCGACAGCTTCTGCCCGCGTTGCCGCGCCAGCGCATCGAGGCGGCGCACCTTGTCCAGCCGCTCGGCGGTCAGTTGTTCCGGCTGCAGGAAGCGGCTGCCGCTAGCGGCGCGGGAATCTTGCGGAATGCCGTGCAGGTAGCGGTCGGTCAGCAACCCGCCCGCCAGCGGCGAGAAGGCGATCGATCCAACGCCATGCTCCGCCAATGTATCCAGCAATCCCACCTCCGGCGTGCGTTCCAACATCGAATACTTGGGTTGGTGGATCACGCACGGCGTGCCGAGCCGCTGCAGAATGTCGAACGCCTGCCGTGCGCGCTCGGCCGGGTAATTGGACAGGCCGACGTACAACGCTTTGCCCTGGCGCACCAGCAGATCCAGCGCCGCCATGGTTTCTTCCAGCGGCGTGTCCGGATCCGGCCGGTGGTGATAAAAGATATCCACATAGTCCAGCCCCATGCGCTTCAGGCTCTGATCGAGGCTGGCGACCAGGTACTTTTTCGAGCCCCAATCGCCGTAGGGGCCGGGCCACATGGTGTAACCGGCTTTGGATGAGATGATCAGCTCATCACGCCAGGCCCGCAGATCGGCGTTGAGTATGCGGCCAAAGTTCTCCTCGGCGGCGCCGGGCGGCGGGCCGTAGTTGTTGGCCAGATCGAAATGGGTAATGCCGCGATCGAAGGCGCAGCGGATCAGAGCGCGGGCGTTGTCGTACAGCGTGGCGTCGCCGAAGTTGTGCCACAGCCCGAGTGAGACGGCGGGCAGCTTCAGCCCGCTGCGGCCGCAGCGCCGGTATTCCATATCTTGATAACGCGATGGGGAGGCTTGGTAGGACATAGTTATCCTTGTCGGCGAGAGGTGAAGTACTCTGAGTGTATACGTTTTCACACCGCGCTGCCGGGGGAGCGATCACAGCGCCAGCATGTAACGCCAGGTTGCCGATCGAGGCAGGAATGATTGTTCGAAATTTGAGCGGCATCTTCGATACTTAAAGATAATCGCTCCAGCTGCAGACAGGTGATGATCATGACTCAGATCTATACGGTGGCCGATTATCTGCTCGATCGTCTGGCCCAAATCGGCATCCGTCATTTCTTCGGTGTGCCGGGGGATTACAACCTGCAATTTCTCGATCACGTCCTCGCTCATCCGCAAATCACCTGGGTAGGCTGCGCCAACGAATTGAACGCCGCCTACGCCGCCGACGGCTATGCGCGCTGCAAACCGGCGGCCGCGCTGCTCACCACCTTTGGCGTGGGGGAGCTGAGTGCGTTGAACGGGGTGGCCGGCAGCTACGCCGAATACCTGCCGGTGATCCACGTGGTCGGCACGCCGGCACTGCGCGCCCAGCGCGCCGGTGATTTACTGCACCATTCGCTGGGGGATGGCGACTTCACCCACTTCGCCCGGATAGCCAAAGAGGTGACCGTCGCGCAGGCCGACCTGACCGCCGACAACGCCGCGATGGAGATAGACCGCCTGATCGGCGTTGCCTTGCTGGAACATCGCCCGGTTTACCTGATGTTGCCCAGCGACGTCGCACAAGCGCCGCTGCCGAGTAAACCGGCGCCGCTGATGCTGCGTCAGGCCAAACTGTCGCAGAGCGCATTGCAGGCGTTTATCGCCGCGGCGCGCGAAAAGCTGCTGTCGGCGCGGCGAGTATCGCTGCTGGCGGACTTCCTGGCCGATCGCTTCGGCGCCGAAGCGGCGCTGGACGAGTGGCTGCAGGAGGTCGACATTCCGCACGCTACGCTGCTGCTCGGCAAAGGCGTGCTGGATGAGAACCGCGCCGGCTTTGTCGGGACTTACTGCGGCGGCGCCAGCGATCCGGCGGTGAAACAGCTTATCGAAAACGCCGATGTGGTGATCAACGTCGGCGTACGTTTGACCGACACCATTACCGCCGGTTTCACGCATCATCTGCCGGTGGAAAAATGCATCGACATTCAACCGTTCGAAGCCTGGGTCGGGCGGCAGCGCTTTAGCCGCATTCCGATGCGCGAGGCGGTGCAGGCGCTGCATCGCCTGAGCCTGTCGATGGCGTCGCGTTGGCCGTTGCCGCCGATCGTCCGCCCGGCGCTGCCGGAAGGCGATGGGAAAGGGTTGGATCAGCACGCCTTCTGGCGGCAGATGCAGGATTTCCTGCGGCCCGGGGATATCGTGCTGGCCGATCAGGGCACCGCCTGTTTCGGCGCGGCGGCGCTGACGTTACCGCGCGGCTGCCGCCTGATCGTGCAGTCGCTCTGGGGGTCGATCGGCTATACCCTGCCGGCGACGTTCGGCGTGCAGACCGCCGAACCGCTGCGCCGGGCAGTATTGCTGATCGGCGACGGCGCCGCGCAGCTGACCGTGCAGGAACTGGGCTCGATACTGCGCGACGGGCTTAAACCGGTGATCTTCGTGTTGAACAATCAGGGATATACCGTCGAGCGCGCCATCCACGGGCCGGAGCAACGTTATAACGACATCGCGCGCTGGAACTGGACGCAGTTGCCGTCGGCGTTGGCCGGCGAGCGGCCGGTGAGGGCATTGCGGGTCAGCGAACCGGACGGATTGCGCCAGGCGCTGCGCGAGGTAGCGGACGACGATCGGCTGGCCTTCATCGAAGTGATGCTGCCGAAGATGGACATGCCGGAACTGCTCGATACCGTCTCACGCGCCATTCAGGCGCGCAACGCCGCCGCTTAAGGCAGGGTATCGCCCAGCAGGCGCTCCAGCATCCAGAACCCCGCCGGGCCCGGCGGGGTCAGTTTGGACCATACCGCATCCACCGAAATCAGTTTTGGCCAGCCGCGCGGCCGCAGCTGGGTGAGCCTGCCGTGGCCGTATTGCTGCACCAGCCAGTGCGGCAACACCGCCCAACCGAATCCTTGTTCCGCCATCTCCAGCAACAGCAGATAGCTGGGCGCCGACCAGACCAGGCCACCCTGTCTGGCCGCCTCGGCGCCAGTGTAGGTATTCAGGATCAGCTGACGGGTGCTGGACAACTGCTCCGGCGTCGGCGCGGCGACCTGCGCCAGGGGATGCTGATGGGCGACGAATAGCCCCATTTCGGTCTGTTCCGGCAAGCGGGAGAAAGCGATATCCGGCGGATAACTTTTTTGCACTTCCACCATGCCCAAATGCGCGCGGCCGCTTTGCAGCAGATCGATAACGTCGCCTTCCTCGGCGATCATCCATTCCAGCTCAATCTCCGGGTAGCGCTGTTCGAACAGCTGCATCAACCGATCGTGATGCTTGGGCTGGTAGGTATCGGAAAACACCATGCTCAGGCGGGGTTCAACCTCGCCCGCCAGCTGAATGCTCAGGGCATCGAGCCGTTCGCTGGCCGCGAGGATCGCCTGCACATGCCCCAGTACCTTGCGGCCGGCGGCGGTGAGCACCGGCTGGCGCGCGCCGCGATCGAACAGCGTCAGCGCCAGGTCGGCCTCCAGATTGGCGATGGCGGTGCTGATGGTGGATTGGCTTTTGCGCAGCTTGCGCGCGGCGGCGGAAAACGAGCCGAGGGCGGCGGCTTCGACAAATGCGTGCAGCGCTTCCGGGGAATAGTGCATAACCTATCTACTTTATCGATGGAATCTATTTTTAATCTACCCAAAAAAGCGATGATAATCACCAGGCTTTCGCAACAACTGTCGAAAAAAAGGTGATGTATGCAACTGCAAAACAAGTCTCTCATTGAACGTATCGTCCACGCCGTCGGTTTCGAGGCCATCGCCGTGATGGTTTGCGCCCCGCTGGGCGCGTGGCTGCTGAACCGCTCAATGGTGCAGGTCGGTGCGTTGGCGGTGATGCTCTCCACCGTCGCTATGTTGTGGAATATGGTTTACAACACGGTGTTCGACCGCCTGTGGCCGGTCAGCCGGGTGGTGCGTAACCTGAAAGTGCGTGCGTTGCACGCCGTCGGCTTTGAAGCCGGTTTTATCCTGATCGGCGTGCCGATCGCCGCCTGGATGCTGAGCATCTCCTGGACGCAGGCGTTTATGCTGGAAATCGGTTTCTTCCTGTTTTTCCTACCGTACACCATGGCCTATAACTGGCTGTACGACACGCTGCGCCAGCGCTGGTTCGAAGCGCGCCAGCCGATCAATTCCGGCGCCAAATAAGGCGTCGTCAGCCCGGCGATTCTCAGGTAAGGTCAGAGGATCGTCGGAAATGCTGAGGAACGAATGATGAAAGTGTTGGGCTTGCTGGGTGGCATGAGCTGGGAATCCACCATTCCTTATTACCGCACCATCAACGAGCAGGTAAAGGTGCGCCTCGGTGGGCTGCATTCGGCCAAAATCGTGCTCTACAGCGTCGATTTTCAAGAGGTTGAACGCTTGCAGCACCAGGGCGATTGGGACGGTGCCGGCCGATTGCTGGCCGCCGCCGCGGTGGCTTTGCGCGCCGCCGGTGCCGAAGCTATCGTGATCTGCACCAACACCATGCACAAGGTGGCGGAGGCGGTCGAGCAGGCCAGCGGCCTGCCGCTGATTCACATCGCCGATGCCACGGCGCTGCAGGTGCGGGAAAAAAACATACGCCGCGTCGGGCTGCTGGGCACACGCTTTACCATGGAGCAGACCTTCTATCGCGGCCGCCTGCAGGAATTGCACGGCATCGACGTGGTGACGCCGGTCAGCGCCGATCGCGACATCGTACACCGCATCATCTATGACGAACTGTGCCTGGGTAAAATTCGCGACGCCTCGCGCGACGAGTATCGCCGGATCATCAGCGATTTGGAGCAGCAGGGCGCGCAGGGGATTATTTTCGGCTGCACCGAAATAGGCTTGCTGGTGAGCGAGCGGGATGCGTCGGTGCCGGTGTTCGATACCACCGCGATCCACGCCCGCGCCGCCGCGGCGTTCGCGTTGGCCTAATCGTCGTGCGGCGGCTGCCGGCGATTCACCAGCATCAGCGGTTTGCCCGCCAGCGCCAGCCAGGCGGGCAGCATCACGATGCACAGCACCGGCAGCAGGTGCAGATCCGGCACCACCGCCACCGCCATGAACAGGCTGAGCCAGCCGTCGCGCGTGACCACCAGCACCAGCCCCATGATGGCGCAGGAGACGGTGATCGCCGCCGGCACTGCGGGAACGTGCTGGTGCAGCATCAGCCCCAGCGCCACGCCGACGAACACCGCCGGGAAGATGCGCCCGCCGCGAAAGCCGCTGGCGGCGGCGATCACCAGCGCCGCCAGCTTGGTCAGGGTAATGGTCAACAGCGCCGGCACGGAATAGCCGTCGTCTGCCGCGAGGCGCTTCATCTCATCCAGCCCTTTAAACAGGGTAATCTCTCCGCCCACCAGCGCCAGCAGGCCTAGCACAAAGCCACCCAGCCCTAACATCAACACCGGATTCTTCATCGAATGGAACAGGCGGTGAACGTGCGGGAAGCACCACAGCGCCACCATGCCGAGCGCGATGGCGATTAGCGCTACGATGGCGCCGCTGAAGATGTCCGGCAGCCGCGTCACGTCATAGGCGTCGAGCTGCAGGGCGAAATTGGGCACGAAGAACATCTGGGTGGTGACTGCGCCGGCGGCTGCGGCGACCAGCGGGGCGAACAGCCGATCCCACAACGGCGTTTCGTTATTGCCTGCCAGGGTTTGCGAGAAGATCAGCGCGGCGGCGACCGGCGTGCCGAACATCGCGCCGATGGTGCCCGCAGCCGCCAGGATGATCCAGTCCATGCGCGGCACCTTCGGCAGCAGGCGCGCACCGGCGGCCGCTACCAGCGCGATATTGATGGCGGTGATTGGGTTCTCCGGCCCCAGGCTGACACCGCCGGCCAGGCCGACGATCAGCGCCAACCCCAGCCCCGGCAGGGCGGAGAGCGGCAGCGGCATACCGATCAGCGATTCCGTCGCCGGGTCCGGCCCGGCGTGGCCCGGCATATAGCGCACGATAAGGCCGACCGCCACGCCGGTCAGCGTCAGCATCGCGACCGACCACCAGGGCGACTGGGCGTCCAGGCTCAGCGCATCGGGCAGCGTTACCCACAGCCATTGCTGCAGCGCGGCGGCGACTTTCATCACCAGCAGCAGCACCAGACTGGAGGCGGAACCGATAATCAGCGCAGGCAAAGCAAAGGCCAACATGGCATTGGCGCGCGGATGCAGCATGGATAATCCTTTGTCGATGCCTCCCGGCAGGGCTGGGAGAGCGGGTGGTTGGGCAGTGGCCACAGCTTGCCAGACTATCGGCGTGCAGGCACGCATTGATATTGCCCGGCGCCGATGACGGTTAACAGTTGTCGGGGGGCGTTTTTTGCCGCAATTTGTTTCAAATCGCGGCGTCGCAGGCCAGCTGAAACGTTTTTTGTGATCCGGATCGCTATTGGGGTGCAGATCCGAGGCGGGTGATTGTTGTTTTTGCAGCAGGATTTTACAGTGTGGGCAGCTTTTTATTTTTCATTTTGCGGAGACGAAATCAATGACCTATGCCCTCGTGGGTGATGTTGGCGGCACCAATGCCCGCCTGGCGTTGTGCACTGTTGCGACGGGTGAAATTACCCAGGCGAAAACCTATTCCGGCCTGGAGTTCGACAGCCTGGAGGCGGTGATCCGCCACTACCTGAAAGCGTGCGATATCGAGGTGCAGGACGCCTGTATCGCGATTGCCTGCCCGGTGACCGAAGACTGGGTGGCGATGACCAACCACAGCTGGGCGTTCTCGATCCAAGCGATGAAGGCCAGCCTGGGGCTGAGCCATCTGGAAGTGATCAACGATTTCACCGCCGTCTCGATGGCGATCCCGATGCTTTCGCCGGATGACGTGCTGCAGTTTGGCGGCGGCGATGCGCAACCGGGCAAACCGATCGCGGTGTATGGCGCCGGCACCGGGCTGGGTGTTGCCCACCTGGTGCACGTCGGTCGCCGCTGGGTCAGCCTGCCGGGCGAGGGTGGCCATGTCGATTTCGCGCCGAACAGCGAAGAAGAAGACATCATTCTGGAGGTGCTGCGCGCGGAAGTGGGGCACGTTTCCGCCGAGCGCGTGCTGTCCGGGCCTGGCCTGGTCAACCTGTATCGCGCCATCGTCAAGGCGGATAACCGCCTGCCGGAAAAATGGGAGCCGAAGGACATCACCGAGCGGGCGCTGGCAGACAGCTGCATCGACTGCCGCCGCGCGCTGTCGCTGTTTTGCGTGATCATGGGGCGCTTCGGTGGCAACCTGGCGCTGAATCTGGGCACCTTCGGCGGCGTGTACATCGCCGGCGGCATCGTGCCGCGCTTTATGGAATTCTTCAAGGCCTCGGGTTTCCGCGCCGCTTTCGAAGACAAGGGGCGCTTCCGCGATTATGTGCGCGAAATCCCGGTGTTCATGATAACGCACGGCCAGCCGGGCCTGCTGGGTGCCGGTGCGCATCTGCGCCAGACGCTGGGCATGCACCTGTAAGCTCAGGAGCGGGGCAATAAAAAAGGGGCGCAACCCACAGGTTGCGCCCCTTGTCGTTTTCGCGGGGTATCAGGCTTTGGCCAGCTCCGCCGTCTGGGCGGTTTCCGCTGTTTCCGTTTCTACCGCTTTCGGCGCTTTGATGAACAGCGTAATCAGCAGAGAGGCGGCGGACAGAACGCCAATCACCATGAAGGTGGCGTGGAAGCCGCCGAAGTATTTGGCGACGAACGAACCGGCCAACGCACCCAGGCCGAAGCCCTGGTAGATGATGCCGTAGTTCTTGCTGTGGTTCTTCAGGCCGAAGAAGTCGCCGACAATCGCCGGGAACACGGTGATGTTGCCGCCGAAGCAGAAGGCCACCGCGCCGACGCAGATGAAGAACAGCGTGTGGTTCAGGGTCATGAAGCTCAGCGCGACAATCGCCAGCACGGTAACCAGCATGGTGAAGCTGATGACGCGCATACGGCCCACTTTATCGGACAGCGTGCCCAGGATGATGCGGCCGGCGGTGTTGAAGATGGCGACGGCGGACACGGTGTTGGCGGCAGTGGCCAAATCCATCCCGGCCAGCTGAACGCCCATGTCTTTCACGATGCCAATCAGGTACAGGCCGCTCATGCAGGCAGCGAAGAAGATGGTGAACAGCAGATAGGCTTCTTTGGTGGCCAGCATCTGACGCACACTGTAGTCGTTTCCCAGCCCGTTGGCGCCTTGCTGCGCGGCATTGGTCGCCAGCACCGGCTCTTTCAGCAACAGGGAGCCGACGACGATCAGGCCCATCACGATGGCGCCCCAGTAGAAGAAGGCGCCGGAAACGCCGACGTCGGCGATCAGGGCGGCGTTGACGTATTTGAACAGCAGGCTGCCGCTGCCGAAGGCGCCGACGGAGATGCCGGAAATCAGGCCTTTGTTGGCCGGGAACCACTTAATCAGGTTGGACAGGGTGGAGATGTAGGCGATACCGACCGCAAAGCCCACCACCACGCCGGCCAGCAGGTAGATCATGTCGAGCGAGCTGACGTGGGCGCTGGCGATAAGGCCCAGGCCGACCAGAATGCCGGAACACAGCGTCAGGTTGCGGATGCCGAAGTGCTCTTGCAGCTTGCCGGCGAACAGCGTGGCGAAGGCCAGGAAGAAACTGGTGATGGAGAAGGTGGTGGCGACGTCCGCCAGCCCCCAGTGGAACTTGTCGACCAGCGGCTGGTTGAACAGGCTCCAGGTGTAGATGGTGCCCAGACCCATCTGACAGATGATGGTGCCGAGAACGATTAAGCTGCGATTTGCCGGTTTGGTGTTCATGGCCGGTCTCCTTCCTGTGTGTGCGTTGCCGGGCGTGAGCCGCTGGCTGAAATTTGCGGGGTGAAGCTGTGTTCCCGCGGTATGGGCTTATTATATGGCCGGCACCCCCGGCGGGCGGCGGATCGGGAATGAGTTGCACGACGGAAGGAATGAAATGCATGTTATACGGCGTGAGTTGCCGTTTTAGCGCCGAAAAGCGCGTGAAATGCCGGGGGTAGCACGTGATCTACATCAAAGATATCAACGATTTATTGTTAATCATGGGTGAACGATTGTGGTGAAATTGTGAAGGATGCGTCTGAAAGGCGTAAATCGGCATTGCGCCTATAGAGCGGCGGCAAGCGCGGGACTATGTTATCTGCGATCGGACGAGGTCCGCTCTGCAGGAGTCCATGAAATGAAAAAAACGCTGTTGTTACTGGCCGCGCTGCTGGCGCTGCCGCTGGCGAGCCAGGCCGACGTGTCCATCGGCGTGAACGTGCCGGGCCTGTCGTTGCATATCGGCGATCGCGATAATCGTGGCCACTACTGGGACGGCTATCGTTGGCGCGATCCGCGCTGGTGGGCCGATCATCACCGGTATGAACGCCCGCGCGGGTACTATTATGGCCCGCCGCCACGGGTAATTTACTACGGGCCGCCGCGGCGTGACTGGCGAGATCGGCCGCATTACCGTATGCCGCCACCGCCGCCGCCCGGCTATTACTACCGTCCGGGCCCGCGCTGGTAAGCGCTTACAGGCGCATCAGCTTGCGAAACTCTTTCACCTTGCTGCGGCTGACCGGCACTTCAAACTCAAGATCGCTCAGCCGCAGAATGTAGGTATTGTTGAACCAGGGCACGATCTCGCGGATCTTCGCCAGGTTAACGCAGTAAGAGCGGTGGCAGCGGAAGAAATGCGCTTCCGGCAACCGGCTGTAAAACTCGGTGATGTTCATCGGCATCACGAACTCTTCCCGGCGGGTATAGACCCGCGTCACCTTTTCATCGGCGGCGGCGTAGTAGATGTCGTTGATGTCGGTAACGATGATCCGCTCGTCTTTGATCAGGTTGATGCTGTGGCTGCCGCGGCCCGGCGCGCTGGTCGGTTCCGCCGCGCCGGCGGGGCGATGATGCAGCGCCTCCAGCTTTTGCAGCATGGTGACGATGCGCGCCTCGTGATAGGGCTTGAGGATGTAGTCGAACGCCTCGATCTCGAACGCTTCCACCGCGTGCTCTTTATAGGCGGTGATGAACACGATCGACGGGCGATGCGCGAACTTGCTGATGTTTTGCGCCAGCAGCACGCCGTCCAGTGACGGGATGTTGATGTCGAGGAAAATGGCGTCGACCTGGTGGGTTTGCAGGTATTTCAGGACGTCGAGGCCGTCCTCGAAGGTGGCGACGATATCGATATTGCTGTGTTTCTTGATCAGGTAGCTGAGTTCTTCCTGCGCGAGGAATTCGTCTTCCACGATGATGGCTTTCATGAGGCCTCCCCGACCGGCGGCGCGCTCGGTTCCTGATGCAGCTTGCCGCCGTTTTTGCTGATGTAGAACGCGATTTCGGTGCCCGGCTCCAGGCGGCGGATATGCAGCCCTTCACCGTACAGCAGCGACACGCGGTGATGCACGTTGAGCAGGCCGATATTGTGGCCTGGCATTTCGTTGCGTGCCACCCGGTCGATGGTGTCCTGGTTGATGCCGTTACCGGTATCCTTTACCGAAATCTTCACTCGGTCGCCCTGATCTTTCACCGCGATCACCACCACCCCTTTCCCCTTGCAGGGCTGGATGCCGTGCACGATGGCGTTCTCCACCAGCGGCTGGATCAGCAGGCTGGGAATACGCACCGAGACGTCGTCATCGATGTCGTAAATCACCGTCAGCTTGGCGCCGAAGCGTGCCTGTTCGATGGCGATATAGTCCTGAATCTGATGCAGCTCCTTGCGGATATCGATCAGTTCGTCGTTCAGCTCCAGGTTGTAGCGCAGGTAGCGCGACAGGTTAATGATCAACTGGCGCGCGGTGTCCGGATTCAGGCGAATAGAGGAAGAGATGGCGTTCAGCGCGTTGAACAGGAAGTGCGGGTTAATCTTGCTCTGCAGCGCGCGCATTTCGGCCTTGTCCGCCATCTGGCGCAGGTGCTCGATGCGGGAAACCTCCATCTGCGTGGAGATGATCTGCGACAGCCCGACCGCCATCACCTTCAGCGTGTTGGTGATCTGGTGAGCGTGGCAGTAGTAGATTTTCAGCGCGCCGGTCACTTCGCCTTTTTCCCACAGCGGCACCACCAGCTGCGAGTGGATCTGCGGCGCGGCCGGGTTTTCCAGGTTGTTCTTGATGATGATTTTGCCGTGGCGAATGCTTTCGCGGGTGACGCGGCTCAGCCCTTCGCGGCCGATCGGGTAAGCTTCGCGCCCTACGCCCACGTAAGCCAGCACCTGATGGGTATCGGTGATCGCCACCGCGTCGGCACGGATGTCCTGGCGGATGATATCGCAGATGGTGGCCAGCGATTCGCTGTTGATGTTGCGGAAATAGGGCAGCGTCTTGTGGGCGATATCCAGCGCCAGCTTGGCCTGGCGCGCGGCGATCACCTCTTTTTCATCCTCGACGCTCTGTACCAGCAGCACGATCAGGCCGATGCACACCGTGCCGAGGATCATCGGCAGGGCGATCTGCGACACGATGTCCAGCCCGAGCTCGGTCGGCTTGGCCCACAGCACGATCAGCAGCATGGTGAGGGATTCGCACAGCATGCCGCCGACGATGCCGGCGCGCCAGCGTTGCTCTTTTTTCACCTTGAGGTTGATGTAACCGGCGCTGATGCCGGCGATGATGCTGGTGATAAGACAAGGTACCGAGGTGATGCCGCCGATGTCGATCAGATAGCGGTGCAGCCCGGCGACGATGCCGGTGACGATTCCCACCCAGGGGCCGAACAGGATACCGCCGGCCATGATGGCAATGACGCGCACGTTAACCAGAGACCCTTCGACGTTGATGCCGGAGTAGGTGCTGAACAGTGCGAACAGCGAGAAGATCGCCGTGACGATGCCGAGCTCGAGCGGCGTATGGTCTTCTTTTTGCAGCAATTGGCGGAACAGCCGGGTGCGGGTCAGGAAAAACAGACAGATCAACATCAGCGCGGCGCGATCAAACACCGCCAACAGCATTTCAAAAAAAGGGTGCACGACGGGTTCTCGCTGCGGCCTACGGATGGCGGCAGTATACCACAGCGAAAGGGGCCCGTGGCGTGCGCCACGGGCGGGGGATCAGCCCATGCCGAGCTGCGTTTTGCCCAGCGGCGTCAGCAGGTCGGCGGTGGCGCGGCCGTCGAAATCCACCTCGAAGTCGTCGGGGGCGAAGTCCGGCGGCGTTCTGCCGTCGATAAAGCTCGGCAGCTGGCGCTGCAGATAGGCATCGTTTTTCTCGCAGCCCGGCGCGGCGGCGATGTACATCACGTTGCTGTCGAACTCGCCGTTATGCTCGTTCTCCACCGCGTGGATCACGTCGCAGTGCCAAAAGACCGTGTCGCCCGGCTCCAGATCGGGAATAGGGGAAATCCCACTTAACAAAAGGGGATGCCATTTTTCCGATATCGACAGCGCGCGGCCCGGCGCCGCATCGCACAGATCGTCGTCGGCGACGTCGTCCTGCAGCGCGCGCAGCAGCACATAGGCCATGGCGTTGGCGATCGGCACCAGGTTCAGCGTGCCGGCGTTGGTGCGCTGCGGCGTCAGCGCCGTCCAGCCCTGGAAGGTGCGGAACATCGAGCAGACCGCCGGGGAGGCTATCTCGCGCACCTCGGTGCGGCCGTCGGCGGCGAAGGGGTCGTACTGCTGCCAGTCGCCGGAGAAAACGTGGCGATACACATAGCGGAAGTTTTCGTCCAGCCAGCGCTCGATGGTGCCGCTGTCGACGTGCGGCGACAGGCCCAGCGACGAGGAGTTTGGCGGGCGGCGGCGGGTGCGATCGGCGTAGGTGGCGACGCGGGTCGGATCGAAATGCTGTTTGCCGTTGCTCTCGGTAGCCCACAGGCTGTTGAGAAACACCTGCACCGCATGCATGCGCGCGTCCTGCCGCGCTTCGACCTGCGGTTTCGACCAATAGATGCCGTAGATCTGCGGTTTGCTTGCAGCCAGCTTACCGAAATAGTTGTCTTCGGCGGCATTTTTCAACCGCTCGACGAAGTTGTTGCGCTCAAGGTAGTCGCCGATTTCCCGGTTCCAGCCCTCGGCCTTGGCGCGGGGAAACACGCCGCGAATGGCACAGGCACCGCGCTGTTTGATCAGCGCTATCTGCTGCTCGTTGACGCGCTGCTGCAGGATATCTTCCGCGTCGATCTGCGGCACCGGATTGTGGCCGGCGGCCAGCTCGCGGCGGATCTGTTCGACCTGGCCGCGGATGTTCTCTTCCAGCGCCAGAAACACGTCGCGGTAGTTCGGCAATGCCTGGCGCAGCTGGCGTTTGACGTTAGCGATCGTCTGCGGAATATCGTCGATGACTAAAGAGGCCATGGTGTTCTCCTCGTGCCGCGTGAGTGACTGCGGCGAGCGGTTGTAGGGAATCGGGCAAGACGTTATGGTTTTGTGGTTTTAACGTGAATGATTATCGGCAACCAATCAGGGAAAATAAAGAGATATCTTTCATTCGTAAGTTCCTCTTTTTCGTTTTTCGGAGATTTTATGAAGCTGGTCACTGAACGTCTGCACTTACAGTCGATAACCGCCGAGGATTGGCCGCTGTTTCTGCGCCTGTACCAAGATCCCGAGGTGATCCGTTACATCTCCGATCCGCGCAGCGAAGCGGAGATCCGCGCCCGGTTCGAGGAGCGGCTGCCGGCCTGGGACAAACACGGCGAGCAGTGGCTGTGCCTGGTGATGCGTGAGAAGCACAGCGGAGAGGCGGTGGGCATTACCGGTTTTCGCCCGCAGTGGGTGCCGTATCGGCAGGCGGAAGTGGGATACGGGAGCTTGCCTGCCGGGCAGGGCAAGGGCTATGGCAAGGAGTCGCTGCGGGCGGTGCTGGATTATGCGGTGAACGCCTGCGGCTTTCACAAGCTGACCGCCACCGTGACCGCGGGCAATCTCGCCTCGCGCGGCCTGCTGGAGTCGTGCGGCTTTCAGCTGGAAGGCACGCTGCGCGATAACTTCCGTCTGGCGGGGCAGTGGTGCGACGACTGGCTGTTCGGGCTGCTGGCGGCGGAGTTTCAGGGCGGCAAATAAAAATATCGCGCCGGGTATCGACAAGCTCGTCGGCGCTGCGCTATGTTCGATATTCGGTCAGTTCGCTGGCCAGCGTCGCTCGGACGGTCCGGGCGCTAACGTCTATCGAGGAATCCCCTATGGCTGATAACAGTCCACAGCGCCGTTTTACGCGCATTGAACGTCTTCCCCCTTACGTATTCAACATCACCGCCGAACTGAAGATGGCCGCACGCCGTCGCGGCGAGGATATTATCGACTTCAGCATGGGTAACCCCGACGGCCCGACGCCGCCGCACATCGTGGAAAAACTGTGCGCCGTCGCCCAGCGCGACGACACCCACGGTTATTCCACCTCGCGCGGCATTCCGCGCCTGCGCCGCGCCATTTCGCGCTGGTATGCCGATCGTTATCAGGTGGATATCGATCCGGAAAGCGAAGCCATCGTCACTATCGGTTCGAAAGAGGGGCTGGCACACCTAATGCTGGCGACCCTCGATCACGGCGATACCGTACTGGTGCCGAACCCCAGCTATCCGATCCACATTTACGGCGCGGTGATCGCCGGCGCTCAGGTGCGTTCGGTGCCGCTGGTGGACGGCGTGGATTTCTTCGGTGAGCTGGAGCGCGCCATTCGGGAAACCATTCCGCGTCCGAAAATGATGATCCTCGGCTTCCCGTCCAACCCGACCGCGCAGTGCGTGGAGCTGGATTTCTTCGAGCGGGTGGTGGCGCTGGCCAAGCAGTACAACGTGCTGGTGATCCACGATCTGGCCTATGCCGATATCGTCTATGACGGCTGGCAAGCGCCGTCGATCATGCAGGTGCCGGGGGCAAAAGACATTGCGGTGGAGTTCTTCACCCTGTCGAAAAGTTACAACATGGCCGGTTGGCGCATCGGGTTCATGGTCGGCAACCCCGAATTGGTCAGCGCGCTGGCGCGCATCAAGAGCTATCACGACTACGGCACCTTTACGCCGCTGCAGGTGGCGGCCATCGCCGCGCTGGAAGGCGATCAGCAGTGCGTGCGCGATATCGCCGAGCAGTATCGGCAGCGCCGCAACGTGTTGGTGAAGGGGCTGCATGAGGCCGGCTGGATGGTGGAAAACCCGAAGGCGTCGATGTACGTGTGGGCTAAAATTCCCGAGCCTTATGCCCACCTCGGTTCGCTGGAGTTCGCCAAGCGCCTGCTGGCGGAAGCCAAGGTCTGCGTCTCGCCGGGCATCGGCTTCGGTGACTACGGCGATACCCACGTGCGCTTCGCGCTGATCGAGAACCAGGACCGTATCCGCCAGGCGGTGCGCGGCATCAAGGCGATGTTCCGCGCGGATGGGCTGCTGAAGCCGGGCAAGGCGGGCAGCGCCAAATAATCCTGTCAGGCCGGGCGTTCGCCCGGCCTTATTTTTGCCGTCCCAAGGTTTTCTTCATTATTTCCCCATTATGCTCGACTACGCTGGGTTTTATTTTTGGACAGAGTGTATGAGCAACCGCTACGCGCGATCGCAGATCGTTTTACATTGGCTGACTTTGCTGATGGTGATCCTCACTTATTCGGCGATGTTGCTGAAGGATTCGGTGCCGGAGGCGTGGGTGCCGATGGTCAAAAATTTGCACTTTAATTTTGGGGTATCGGTCTTTGCCCTGATGCTGATTCGGTTGGCGGTGCGTTCTTTCCACGCGACGCCGCCGACCACGCCCCCGCTGGAAGAATGGCAGGAGGTAGGCGCCAAGATTTTCCATTGGCTGCTGTACGTGGTCTTCCTGATGTTGCCGCTGCTGGGCATGTTAACCCTGGCCTATGGCGGCAAATCGTGGTCTTTGCTGGGCTGGCCGGTGCCGCAGTGGGTGACGCCGGATCCGGTGATGCGCCGGCTGGTCAAAACGGTTCATGAGACGCTGGCAAACGTTGGCTACTTTATCATTGGCGCGCATGCGCTGGCGGCGCTGTATCACCACTATCTGCGCAAGGACGACACCCTGCGCCGCATGATGCCGGGCAAATGATCGCTAGCCGAAACGACAAAGGGACGCTTGCGCGTCCCTTTGGCTGTGTTCCTGGTCAGGCTGCTGTCAGGCAACCATCAACATGAAGGTGCCAACCCAGGCAACCAGCATGAATGACACGCCCATCAAAAAATATTTCACTGAACAACTCCTGTCTGGAGTCCTCGCCAGCAATGATCCCGATTGTTGTGCTGAGTATTTTATGGGCAACCTGCTTGTCGGGCGGATTCTTCCAAGCGAAAGAACAACGTCCTCGAGCGCGGGTTGTCCGGTTGTCGCGCCTCATGCTCCGTGAGGTAAAATCCGAACCGCGACAGGATCGGCGCTAATGTACTCTCAATACTGGTCTGATTTCAATACTGTGTTTTTGATCACAATTTTCGGCTGTTTTTTGCACAGTGCAGACTGTTCTATAACGCTTTTTATGGGCAAGCGACAGGAAGTAGCCTGCCGCTGCGGGTTTTAAAATCGGGGTATTGCAATGCGGTGGACGGCGCTCAAGCGACGGCGTTGATGCCGGTCACCAAAATGGCCCAAAAAACGAGACAAGACAGCAGAATAACGGCCCAAATATGACGGCGACTCCACTCCATTTTTAGCCTTCGTTGTTGCGACAAGTGATTAGGTAACGATCATATCGGCGCACAATGGGGTAAATTTAGCCCCATCGGATAATATTTCGCTTACCTGCCGCTAACTTATTGGCAAACTTCGCTTATTGTCACGTGCACTTCGTAGCCCAGCAGATACAGCGCCTGCTCCAACGCCTCAACCTTCGAGGCGTAACCGAGATCCAGCAACCGCTCCATTTGCCCGCCGTTGAATCCCAGCTTGCGTGCCAGCTCCGCTTTGCCGGTGTTTTTGCGCAGCATGGCGTTGTGCAGTTCGATCTTCAGTGCCACCAGCGCCGGCAGGTGTACCCTCAAGTCATCGGTTTGCAGAGGGGAAGGGGCTGGCAGAGGCAGCCCTTCGTCCATCGCGGTGGCAATGGCGGCCAGCAGGCTTTCCTGCGCTTCCAGCTCGACGTCTTCGCGTTTATAGCAGGCCGATTGCCACTCGGGGAAGTCGTGGAAACCGATCTGCCAGGCGTCGCTGTCGCTATCGAAGGTGTAATGGGCGGGGTAGTGGCTGTACATGGCAATCCCTGATTGAAGCCTGAATGAGGCGCTATTGTGACGGCGCGGCCGGCGGATAGCCATAGCCTTGAGCGGAATGGCGCTCAATCGGCATGTTCACGCGGCTTGCGGCGCAGCCCGTCGGGCGGCAACAGCAGGGCGCAGATCATGACGGCCAGGCTGAACAGCGGCAGCCAGCGCGCCACCGGGCCGGGGGAGTAGTTGTTGAGCACCGAGCAAACATAGCACGCCACGGCCAGCGCCCAACCCGGCAGGCCGATATCGTTGAGCCGAAACGCGGTTTTGGCCATAAACCACGTCACCAGGCCAAAACAGAACAGCGCCCACACCATGATGCACAGTAGATACAGCAACACCGAGACAAATTCCTCGGTATCGCCGTGCGCATGGGCGCGAAAATGGTTTTTATCCAGATAGGTCGACAGAAACGACAGCAGCACGATGCCAACGGCGAAGATCGCCAGCGAGAAAACAAAGGGTTTGCGCGAGATGCGCCCACGATAAAGGTCTTTGGCGAGTTGTCCGAGAGATTCCATCACAGTCCGTTGTCGTCATCATTGGCCGCCCGGCGGTGGCCGAATGGCAAGCAGCCGGGCATTTTATCGGGGTAAAAGGGGACGTCAAGGTGATAGTTTTTCTCATTTAGTCGCGGTTGAGATTCCGCGCGGCCGCACCGGGTGTCCTTTCTCCGTGCAAAACGTCACAATTTGGCACGTTTGGCTACCTGACGCGGTAATTGGCGGCATAATCCTGTTTGTTCGCGTTGAACAATGCATTAACATAACTCCCACTTATCTCTTGCATGGCTATATGGATATCCGATGCGTCACCTGGTTGCGCTTTTACCGCTGATTACCTTGCTTGCTGCCTGTAGCAGCACGCCGAAACCCAGTCCCACCGCTACGCCGCAGGGCACCCCGGTAAAGGGCGGCTTTTTGCTGAGCCCGGCGCACAGCGGCGCGCCGCTGGGTGGAGACTTCGCCAATAACCCGAATACCGCCCGCTTTATCGATAAGATGGTACAGGAACACGGCTTTGATCGGCAGCAGCTGCACGATGTGCTGGCGCAGGCACGGCGCCTGGATTCGGTGCTGCGGCTGATGGACAGGCAGGCGCCGACGCCGTCTACCCAGGGGCCAACCGGGCCGAACGGTTCCTGGCTGCGCTACCGCAACAAGTTCATCACGCCGGATAACGTGCAAAACGGCGTGGTGTTCTGGAATCAATATCAGGATGCGCTGCAGCGTGCCTGGCAGGTATACGGCGTGCCGCCGGAGATCATCGTGGGGATTATCGGCGTGGAGACCCGCTGGGGCCGCGTAATGGGTAAAACCCGCATTATCGATGCGCTGGCGACGCTGGCCTTTGACTACCCACGCCGCGCCGATTACTTCGCCGGTGAGCTGGAAACCTTCCTGCTGATGTCGCGCACCGAAGGCGACGATCCGCTCGAACTGCGCGGCTCCTTCGCCGGCGCGATGGGCTATGGGCAGTTCATGCCATCTTCCTTCAAGAGCTATGCGGTCGACTTCAACGGTGATGGTCATATCAACCTGTGGGATCCGGTCGATGCCATCGGCAGCGTGGCCAATTACTTCAAGGCGCACGGTTGGTCCAAAGGCGAGCCGGTCGCGATTCAGGCCAACGGCCAGGCGCCGGGGTTGGAAAACGGCTTCAAGACCCGCTACTCGGTCGCCGCGCTGGCGGAAGCCGGCCTAAGCCCGCAGGGTTCGCTCGGCGATAATCAGGAAGCCAGCCTGCTGCGGCTGGACGTCGGCACCGGCTACCAGTATTGGTACGGCCTGCCGAACTTCTACACTATCACCCGCTATAACCACAGCACCCATTACGCCATGGCGGTATGGCAGCTGGGCGAAGCGGTAGGGCGCGCAGCGCGCGGCGGCTTCTGACCGCTGCTTCTATCAACGAAAAAGGCCGCTTGCGCGGCCTTTTTTACGTTCTGAGCAATCAGAAATCGTAGCGCAGACGCACCACGGTCATATCGCCGAGGTTGTCGGTGCTCGATGTCAGCACGTGCTCTACGTCAACGCGGAAGCCGTAGTCAAACTGCACGGTAACCCCGAGGCCGTTGTCGATGCGCTGGTAGTTGCGGCCGCTGATGTATTCCAGGCGGTCGCCCATAAAGTACGGCATCACCGATTTCACCGCGTACTGGCCCACCGGCACGGTATAACCGGCCAGGTATTCGATACCCCACGCATCGCCGGCGAAGTAATTATTGACGTCGGCTTTCTTGGTGGTCAGGAAGTCGTTGTAGTAACCGCCGCCGAAGGTGAGGGTCCAGTTGTTCGGTTTCCAGCTGATGGCGGTGCCGAAAATGTTCTGGTCATAGCTCTTGCTGCCGCTGGTGGACGGGTTGCGCATTTCGGCGCGGGTGTAGTTCCAGGCGGTGCCCCAGGTCAGATCCTGCGTGATGTGGTAATCCACGCCCAGTGAGCCGCCGCCTTTGCGCTTATAGCGCAGGCCGTTGCCCGGCAGGTAGTCGCTGTCGCTGAACAGGTACGACGCATAAACGTCCGCATCGCCGAAGCGGTTCTTGTACTTCAGCATTTTGCGTGAACGGTAAGAGCCGTCGTAGTCGCCGTTGATGCCGTTGCCCGGCGCCTGGGCCAACATGTCGTAGTCCCAGATATCGGTCTTGGCGCCCACCACGTCATAGTAAACGCTGTTCTGCTGGCCGAAGGTCATCTGGCCCCAGGTGTTACTTTTCAGGCCGGTGTACAGCATGCGGCGGCTGGTGTTTCTCGCGCCGTCGGCATAGTGATGATCCCAGTCGAACAGCGCAGGAATGTTTACGCCCAGCTCGTAGTAGCTGATCCAGCTGATATCGTCGAACAGGTAGTAGTCCGCCGCGAAACGGAAGCGGGTGCCGCCGTCGAAGCCGTTACGCTTGTAGGAGCCCTTGTCACCGTCGCCCGTCATGTTGTTGAACTGCGGACGGATACTGCCGCCAACGGTGAAGTTCAGGCGGCTGAGCGGATCGCCGGCCTGCGGATCCTGCTTCAGCAGGGTGATTTCCGCCTGAGCGGCGAACGACGCGCTGCCGATCGCCAGACCCAGCGCCACCGCTTGAGTCAATACGCGCAATTTCATTGCCATGTGTTATCCCTGTTTTATGTATGACCGCCCCCATCAGCGCCGCCATGCCGATGTTTTGCGCAGAACGCTGCGTTTTCACGCATTTTGACGGTTTTTTTTGGTGTTTTAGCGGCGGGCCGCATTTGTAACATAAACGGTGGGATAAAGAATTACTTTTCTTGCTAATTATTGGCCGGTTTTTGACCATTTCGTGCGGTGAGAAGGGCCGTTTTTCATGCCTCTCGATTCGGATGAATTCATCTAACGCCAAGGTTTATATTTTTCATTTGTCAGTCATTGGCGTCAGCCTGTAATTTTAGTCGTGCAAGAGATAATTAATTTCAGCCTGTCACCGGCGTATTAACGTTAGCCTTTTTCTGCGTAATCGGTCGGCAGGAATAAGCGATTGGGAGGTCGCCATGAGAAATCTGTTCATGTTGTTAGTGGGGTTATTTTCATTACCGGCGATGGCGGCGGAGTCGCACGTTTGTCATTCTCAAGCTTATGATTATGCAGAGGTTAGCAAGCTCAGGTTGTCTGATGATACCCTGTTTTCCTGCCGCGGCGTGGGGCGCCTGACGATCCCTGAACTGGCGCGAAAAGGATGGAGGGTGATTCATTTGGCGCAGCAAACCGAATATACCGACTCCGTCGACAGCGACGGTGAGGTTATTAAGCTTTACCAGGAAATCGTGGTGTATAAAGAATAACGCGACGGTAGCCCGTTATTATTCTCACGGCGGCGAGAACCCTATTATGAATGCGAGAATCGGAATCGACGGCAGGGCTGCCGCCGCGATGGTGATGCTATGCGCCATCTGGGGAATGCAACAGGTGGCGATCAAGGCCGTCGAGCCGGATGTGTCGGCGGTGCTGCAAATTGCCATTCGCTCGGGCCTCGCCGCACTGGGGGTATACCTGCTGGCGCGCTGGCGCGGCGAGCGCTTTACCTGGGATCGCGCCACGCTGAGCGCCGGTTTGAGCGTGGGGGTATTGTTCGCGCTGGAGTTCTTTTTTGTCTCCGCAGGGCTGCGTTACACCAGCGCCTCGCATATGGCGGTGTTTTTGTACACCGCGCCGCTGTTTTCCGCCCTCGGCCTGCATTTTCTCCTTCCTCAGGAGCGTCTGTCGCCGGTGCAGTGGCTGGGCATGCTCATCGCCTTTGGTGGCGTGGTGCTGGCCATATCGGGCATGGCTGAGGGAAGCGGCGGGGCCGATCGGCTGAAAGGCGATCTCTATGGCCTGCTGGCGGGGATCGCCTGGGGAGGCTCTACCCTGGTGATCCGCACCACGCGCCTGGCGGAGTGCCCGGCCAAACAGACGCTGCTGTTTCAGTTGACGGGCGCCTGTGTGCTGTTGTCGTTGCCGGCGCTGGCGACGGGAAACCTGCATTTCACCCTGAGCCCGGTGGCCTGGTACAGCTTGCTGTTCCAGACCGTGGTGGTGTCATTTTTCAGCTACCTGATCTGGTTTTCGCTGCTGCGCCGTTATCAGGCTTCCTCGCTGGGCATTCTCACCTTTATGACGCCGGTATTCGGCATCCTGGCGGGGGGCGTCATTCTCGGCGAACCGCTACAAATTGAATTTGTATTGGGTGCTGTACTGATCGTACTGGGGTTAATCGTGGTGAGTTGTTCTTATCTTATTTATTTTGACCGAAGGGTGGCACCAAAAATATAAATTATGGATGTTGATGTACAAAACTACCAAATAAGCTGCGAAAGCCAATTCATTATTCAGCTGCAAATATCCCGCTATGCCTGGGGCGTACCGCTGATTACGCTCAGCGATAACGGTGATTTTACTGTGATACGAAGCCGAGGCTGGTCGAGGTTGGCTAATGGGATGCAATTGGAGGTTTATTATTTTGCCAATAATTCCCTGCTTACCTGGGATAAAAACCGCAAATATATCTCTTATTCAAAGGCCGGCCGGCTCTACGCCTGCGCGCTGAATTTTTCTTATTCCCCCAAAATAGAGCGCTAACCCTCTGGCCATCAAACCAGAGGGACGATTTTCATGATCCACTGCTTGAACGCGAGGATTTTCGGCCACTGCCGCTCGGAGATGGTCGAGGTAAAATAGCAGTGCTCGCAGGGCACGGTCATGTTGGTGAACGGAATGATCAGCTCGCCGCTTTTGATCCAATCCTGCACCAGATTGAGCCGCCCCATGGCGACGCCAAGGTGCCGCGTGGCGGCCAGCACCGCGAGATCGGAGCGGTCGAACTCCATGCTTTTGCTGTCGGTATCCAGCCCCAGCGCAAAGTGTTGCGACCAGGTTTGCCACTCATCTTCGCCGGAGTTGTAGCGATCGTGCAGTAGCGTGCAGCGGGCCAGGTTTTCCGGCGCATCGTACAGGCTATGTGCGGCGGCGTACTGCGGCGTACAGATCGGCACCATCGATTCCTGCATAAAGGCCTCGTCCAGATGCCGCCCCGAGGGCAGTTTGCCGAAGTACATCGCCAAGTCCACGCCGCGGTTGGCCAGGTTGATGATCTCCTGCCCGGTCAGAATGTTGAGATGAATGGTGGGGTGCTGGGCGATAAAGTCACCGATGCGCGGCAGCAGCAGGCATTGCACCAGAGAGGGGTGCGAATAGAGGGTCAACGTCCCCGTCAGCTCGCGATTTTTGATGTCCAGAATTTCCTGATTCAGCGTGTTGAAGGAGCTGTCCAGCGCCCATTGCATGCGCTCGCCCTCCGGCGTCAGGGTAATTCTGCGATGAAAGCGCTGGAATAGCAGAAAACCCAACTCCTTTTCGAGCAGATTAATGCGGTGGCTTACGGCGCTGGGGGTGATCGACAATTCTTGCGCCGCCAGCGCAAAAGATAAATGACGGGCGACGCATTCGAAAGTATGCAGCCGGGAAAATTGATAGCTGGTCAGCGGGGTGGCCCGCTGTGAATGTTTTTTACTGGGGAACATGCTATTTCTCCGTGCGCGCAATGCGCTAATATTAACACTTAATGGCATGAGTGATAAACCCAAGTTGATTAATATGTTCAGGTTATATATCAGGGCCCTGTTTACTGATTACCGTCATAGATTTTAAGGATTAAGATGATGAGATAACATGAACCGATAAATGACTTGTCTGCTGGCAGACTGAAATTAGAAATTGACGAGGTCTGACATAAACCTGTTAAAGATAAATGTGACGTAGAAGGAGAAACGGTAAAAAATAAGGCCGTTATTTCTTACGCACGTATCGGTCAAGTTGAGCTGTAGGTATGATGAAAAACGGGCTCGTCCAGTGACGTTCACTGACAGACGAAGGGAAAGCCAGTAGCAAGCCGAAGGGAGGCCATTGTGCAGTTGATTTATTTTATGTCGGAATCGTTGGCGCCGGAGAAATTTGCCCGCATCCTCAATCCCGCCGATGCGCGTTATGAGCTGGAGCGGCATTACCTGTTCGGCGGTTCGTCCATGTCGTCGATATCGAGCAGGCACACTATCACACGCAATACGCAGTCCGGTATTGGCGTATCGAGTTACCGGGAAGATAGCGGCATGAAGCGCGGCGTGTTTGACGAACTAAAACGCGGCAGTTTGCTGGCCGTTGATGCCAGTATCGGCGCCTGGAGCCCCGTCAAATATCCGTTTTTCATCAATGCGCAAGGGCGCCTGCAGCGCTATCCCGGCACTGTATTACCGCCGCAGTACCCCGTCGAACGTATAATTCAACGTTATGAAGAGATGATCAGCCGATACGCCGCCAGGCCTAAACCAACTTCCTTGCCCCCGAGACAAAACACCGCTAAAAATCCGCCGCTGATGCAGGCGGTGGCCACCGCCGTTGGCTCAAGCCTTACCGTCATCAAAGAGGTTGTTCGCCCAATGAGCAAACAGGCGCGTTGGCAGGCGAGAAAATATCTGATTGGTCGAGGGGAGCGAAGTATCTATCCGGATGCGCGGATTGCGGCGCAACGCCTGGCGCAAAATAACGTCGCGGTGGAAAAGGCCAAGCTGGCGCAGAATGTCTATAACACGACCAACCCGTTGGCGGCTACGCCTGGCGTGCCTGAAGGATGGCGGGATGTGAGTAATGACGGCGGTTTTTTAGAAAAATTGGAGCTTCGCAGGGACATGCTTTTTGATAATGAGACCGAAGCAAACTTTTTGTCGAGAATTTATGCACCGGATAGAGCCGTGTTTGGCGATGACATGAATCCGACAGTCGTCTTTCGCGGATCAAGAATGCCTGAGCTCCCTAACGGCAAATTGAATGCGGCGAAGAAGATATTTATTGATCGTGAACTGCCGGAGATAAAAAATCTGGAAGACTGGACGAATAATTTCAATCAAGGTCGGGGGGCTGAGTCTGAATATTATAAAAAGGCTGTTGCTATAGGTAAACGGTTAGATGGCTCTACAACAAAAATCGATATTTCAGGGCATTCATTGGGGGGCGGTTTGGCTTCTGCTGCATCCATTGCTAGTGGTAAGCCAGGGTGGACATTTAATGCTGCGGGATTGAATTCGAGTACCGTGGAGAAATATGGCGGTTCCTTGGTGGGCAGTGAAGATATTATCAACGCCTACCGGGTGAAGGGCGAAGTTTTGACGAGGATACAGGAATTCGATCTCAGGCAAGATTTTATCGACGTTAATGGCAACCTTGCGTTATTGGCCGCGAAGGAAAAATTATCATCGCATTTGCCGGATGCCGTTGGTGTTAAACACACGCTTGATGGCGGTGTGGGCAATATGGGTGACCGACATGGCATCCAACAAGTGATAGACTGCATCGAACAGGAAAAAGACGACGATATCGCCACAATCGGCCACAGGATATAGAAACTCGATGAGACAAGTTTTTAATGTGTTCGCAGCGTTGTTCATCGCGATTGGATTGGTGCTTACAACCGGATGTAAGGAGAAAGGAATGGACTTGCCGCCAGAAGGTTACTTTACAGGTCAACAGCTTGTATTGGCTAAGGCGATCCGCGATGGGAATATCGGTGACATCAAACGGCTGGCGAAAGAGACGGATCTGAACAGCCCCGGTGAACATGATATGACATTATTGTTTTATGCCCTGGCGACGTCGACTCATGATAATGCTACGCCGGAACGGCTGCAGATTGCGACCGAGTTGGTAAAGGCCGGAGCCGATCCACTGCAACCTCGCCCCAATGGCGGTGCCAGTCCTGCTGAATGGATGGCAAAATTAGACAACGGTATTTGGTTAAAGGCATTGCTTGATGGGGGATTGTCTCCAGATGCTCGGGGTAAGGTAGACGAGTTACCTATCATATTTCAAACTTCAAAAGCCAGTAACGCAGAAACCCTGAAGGTTCTGGTTGCATATGGTGCGAACTTAGAAGCAAGAGATGTTCTTGGCCAAACCGTGGTGATGGATGCTTTTAGGTATTCATCATTTGATAATGTTAAGTATCTTCTTAATAACGGCGCTAATCCTAACCCCATAAATAAGAAAGGTGTTTCCTTAGTTGAGATGGTCAGTAAAGAAATAAAAAACAGCAAGGAAGGCGGAGAGTATAACGACGAATGTCTGACCATCAGAAAAATGATAATAGAGCGTGGGGTGAAATGGCCGAGGTCATAATTTTCTGACGCTGTGATAGATAGGGTATGGAAGAAATATTTTCCTGTATTCAAACAAAGGCGAGCCATGGATTTCTATAAATATTGATTGAATAAATTGATAAGACCGTATGTTCGCTATGTTTGCTCTTTGGCCGAAAAGAACCGCGCCCGGTGGTTACCCTCCGGGCGCGGCATTCAGGGAAAAACGGTATGCTTGTCGGCGCGCATCAACGGCGGCGCAGCAGCAGGCCGGCCAACAGGCCTGCACCAGCAATGAGGGCTAACGCGGCGAGGGGGTTTTTCTTCATCATGCTGCCGGCGCAGCTCAGGGCGTCACCGTATTTTTCTTGCAGCGCGCCCGCTGCATAGCGCGTGACGCCTTCGGCCTGCAAACGTTCGTTTCCGGTGACGTCGCCCGCTATTTCCTGCGCTTTGCCCGCCACTTTTTCCATCATGCCATTGGCTTTTTCGCTGTTCATTATGATGCGCTCCTAAGGTTCGATCCGTTTGGCTTCCGCACAGGGCGAAAGCCTGCATTTGCACCTCCATGTTATGCACTTCACTTTGTGCCGATAAGGGGCGTTTGCATCGGTGCAGATAGTGCATTTGCAGGCTACTTGCCGTTCCTGGTGGCCGGCCCGCCGGTAAACAGCCCGCGCTCTCTGGCCCAGACGATGGCTTCGCTGCGGCTGTGCACGCCAAGTTTGGAATAGACCGTCGCGACATGATTGCGAATGGTGTTGAGCGCCAGATTGAGACGCGCCGCGATTTTCTTGTCCGGCAGCCCCTCGCAAATCAATTCCAGCACATCGCGCTCGCGCGGCGTGAGATCGCTGGCGTTAAATCCGGTCTGATCGGGCCGGTTGATGCTTTTCACGTTGGCCAGTTTTTCAATCAAGGTTTGGCTGAACCAGGACGCGTCCTGCATCACTTCTTCGATGGCGCTCACCAGTTCCAGCTCCGAGCGTTTGCGTTCGGTAATGTCCATGAGCACCAGCAGGTAACAGGGCGCATTGTGAATGCTGACGGCATCCGCCGAGGCCACGCAGTCGATCGATTCGCTCCCTTTCTTGCGCACCCGGATGTCCAGCCCTTCGACGTTACCGCTTTTTTCCAGCGCGGCAAACAAACGGCGGTTCGCCTCGGGATCGTCAATAAATTGGATCTCATCGACCGTCTTGCCGATCAAGGCTTCGGCGTCGTACTCGGTGGTGCGGGTGAAGGCTTCGTTGACGTCCAGCACGCGCCGCTCGTGCGCCGTACACAACAACGTCGGCACAGGGCTCAGGCGAAATGCCTTGGCGAACCGCTCTTCACTTTCCCGCAGCGCCGATTCCGCCTGGCGCCGGGGTTCGAGATCGGTAAAAGTGAACAGCATGCAGTCGTCTTCATTGAAGTCCAGCGGTTGGCCGGCAACCACCACCAGCTTGCTTCCTCCGCCGGGCAGTTTCAGCTCGGCCTCCATCTGCGGAATGGTGGCGCCTTCCCCCAGGCGCTGAATCGCCAGCTCTTTGTGCTCCGCCTGTTCTAAAACGTCGAGTTCATAAACCGAACGCCCCATGACCTGTTCACGCTGGTAACCGGTCATATCGAGGAACCCCTGATTGACCTTGACATAACGCAGGTCGCTTAGCCGACAAATGACCGCCGGTGCCGGATTGGCGTTGAAGGTTTTTTCAAAGCGCTGTTCGGCGCTGGCCCACTCCGTCGCGTCGCTCAGGATCAGCGCCAGCAGCTCCGGCTGCCCTCGCGCATCGGTGATAATCAGGCTCCGCAAGCGGTGTACCCAGAAACTCTCCGGATCGTCGACCTGCCGAACTTCCACCACCACATCGGTGAAGGTCTCGCCATCGGCAACCCGGTTCAGCGGGTACTGTTCCAGCGCCAGCGGGTGATTGTTGCGATAGCGCAGGGCAAACCGCGCCGCGTACTCGGCGGCATTGGCCCCCAGGGCTTTCTGGTGGCTCACGCCATGCATGGCCAACGCGGCTTCGTTGGCCCAGAGCAGCGTTTGATCGGTATCCGTCAGGATCACGCCGTCGGACAAGCCGGAGATGATTTGCTGCAGGTGGCCGCGGTGGGTTTCGCTGGCCAGGACGGATGGGTTCATGTGCTCTCCGCTAGACAGAAGGGGGAGCGGCCTCTGACGGGGGCCGCGGGTTACGCTACTCGCTGAGCAGCTTAGTGCATAACGTGCGTATTCGCAGGGTGTGAATGCACTAGTCATTCTGGCGCAAATGAACCGGGACGGCCGACGACGCCGCGCGGCAGACTGGATTTGTCTGCGCGGTTATCCGCCGTGTGTGCAATCACTTGTCCAGAAAATATAAGGAACAACGATGACCACTGTCTATGAATCAAATCGCTTTGCGTTTCAGGTGTCATGGGGCTCGATATTGGCCGGGAGTGCCGTGGCGCTGGTGACTTATCTGATCCTCAGCGTGCTGGGTACGGCTATCGGTGCCCAGGCCGTGGATATGATGCAAAAGGGCAACCCGCTGAGCGGCTTTGGCACCGGCACCGGGATTTGGCTGCTGGTTTCAACGCTGGCGTCGCTGGCCGCCGGCGCGTTCGTCGCCGGCCGCACTGCGCCGAACCGCGGCGGTTTGCATGGATTGCTGAGCTGGGCGATCACCACCTTGTTGACCACCTGGCTGGTAGCTTCATTGGCTAGCGGCGTGGTGGGGCTGGCGGGCAGCGCGGTGGGTAAAGGGCTTTCGCTGGCGGGCAACGGCCTGGCGGCGGCAGCGCCAAACGTGGGCGAAGGCATCAAGCAACAGCTGGATAAAAAGGGCATCAGCCTCGACTGGGGAAGCCTGGAAAATCAGTTGAACGCCACGCTCAAGCAGACCGGTAAGCCGGAGCTGGATCCGGCTCGATTAGAACAGAAGGCTGACAGGGCGACCGCCGATGGCAAGCAATCGGCCATGGACGCGGCTGCCGATCCGGCACAGGCCGCCTCCGAGCTCAAACAGTGGTTCGACCGTGTCAAGCAGTCCGGTGAGCCGACGTTGAGCGCCGCCGACAAGGATGCGTTGGTGAATATCGTTGCGGCGCGCACCGGCAAGAGCCGCGATGAAGCGAGCCAAATCGTCGATAACTACGCTCAGGCTTACCAGCAGGCGGTGCAGAAAGTGGAAAAACTCAAGGCCGAGGCCGAGCAGAAAGCGCGTGAAGCGGCCGATGAAGCGGCCAAACAGCTGTCGCGTGCCGCGTGGGGGTCGCTGTTGGTGCTGCTGTTGGGCGCCGCGCTGAGCGCTGGCGTGGGGCGGATTGCCGAATCAACCCGCCGCACTGTCGCGGTGAGTTGAGATGAAAAAAAACCTGTCGTGCATCTCGCTGAATTATCGAAAAGTAGTCGGGGCCTCTGCGCCCGTGCTCGTCATCGATTTTTGCAACGAGAATAATGAGCGCTATACCCTGCGCTACAACCTGCCGCCGGATACCCCGGAACGCACCGAGCGGCGGGTGTCTTTGCTGCTGTATCTGTTGCGCAAGCACAGGTCCGCAGAGATCGACAACCTGGCTGATTGATCAGCCCGTGAATGAAAAGCCCGGCTTTGCGCGCCGGGCTTTTTGCCGTGCTTTGGCAATAAAGCACTGCGTAAGCAGACAGGGCACTCTTACGAGAAAAGGGGAGGCGGTTCACCAGGGCATAAGTGGCGCTCCAATTGGCATGGAGGGAATAGGGCATTGAACAAGGTTTGTTGAAACGTCGATTCTTTACTGTGCGGGAAAAGATAAAAAAGAAACTCTCAATGACGATCTACGATTATCGGGCCCGAGGTTAAGGTCTTGCGCTTATCCACCGTATCTTCCTTCGCCACCGTTCATACTTTTTCGTATTAGGCCCAATAATTTTATCAGCCGGCCAAACAATAAAATACGATTTAATTTGCGATGATGAAATTCCTATTCAGCCATGTCTGTGGGGTGCAAAAAAACACGTTAAGATAAAACAATTAACAAAAAGTGTGATTCACCCTGGTGATGTAAATGCATCTTTGACGGAAGCATTTTATGTTGATTGTTTTTGTTCTGCGCATTTTTCGCGGGTGGATTGATATAACATGATCATTTTCAGTTATTTAAGTAATGGCTTTTCCTATGCCGCGAAAATGGCGTTGTCAGGGTGAACTTTTTTAGGATTAATCTTAATGACTTGATTGGGTTGGTTAACGATTTTAATGAAAAGGACACGATTTTTATAAAAGCAAGGAGCGCATATGGACTATCGAAAAGATATTCTCTTACAGGTGTTAGAGTATATGGAGAAGAATATTATAGAGGGGCTATCCGTTGAGAAAGTGTCCATTATCTCAGGGTACTCCAAATGGCATTTGCAACGGTTATTTAAGCATTATTTTGGCATGACGCTCGGGACTTATATCAGGCACAGAAAGCTGAGCCGATCCGCAATCTTGCTTAAACAACACCAAGGGAACATATTGGATGTCGCCCTGGCATCGGGCTTTGCCTCTCAGCAATGTTACACGCGGGCATTCAAACGTTTCTTTGGCGAAACGCCCAACAGCTTTAGAAACAGCCGGGGATGGGATTTTTCCATCCAGATCCCACCGTATGGCAATGACAAGAAACCCTATTTTTATCACACGGTCATGCCGGATGATATCGAGTTATTAAAACAGTACAAAGCATTGATTTTCCATTCCATAAGAAAATGCAGAGATGCCGGTGACATTACGCAGACTAATGAGAAATGGTTAAGCAAGCATGGAAAGGTTTATAGCGCGGAAAAAAACAGATCGGGAAAATGGCATTCAAACGGTAAGGAACAAGAAGTTTTTCATTCTATCTTCAATTTCTACATACCCAGAGGGAAATATATTGTCATCCCTTTTATGGGAGAGCTGCCTGAGTACATTGATTTTTTTGCAGGCATTTATGATGCCTATTTGCCGGCTATTAATGTCAAAGTGAGAGAAAGCTTTTTTATCGAGCTATATAGAAACGAACATTTAAATAGTCGAGTCGTCAATGTCGACATACTTATTCCTGTGGCGTAGCGTTGAGAAAAGGAGATGTCATGAGTGTAGAGAAATCCCCCGATTCGATGAATGAACGTCATTACGCTTTATGTATGCTACCTTTAACGTTGTCTGTGCCTGGCAGAGTGAACGCGGCCGGTTTAGGCTGGCAGGTCATTCAATTAACAATGGCATTAACGCTCTTTATGTTTTCAGGAAATGCGATGGCAAATAATCGGGAGCATCAGCAAATAGCGTTAGTCGGCACCTGGACCCATATTCCGGATGCGCCGGCCGTGCAGAAACCGGCGCACCCCAGTGAAGGGCTCTATCATCTGGCGATAAATGGCGACGGCACGTTAACGCTGCTCAATGTGATTAAGATGAAAAGCCCGTCATGGATCGTCACATCCCGCGATGGCCGTTTTGCCTATGCCACCAATGAGGAGGACGCGGGAACGGTGACCGCCTTGGCGATAGACCAGGCTGGCAGCCTGCGGGTGCTGAATACGGTGAGCAGCGCGGGTCGGCAGCCGACGCATGCCACCCTCAGCCCGGACGGCAAGTTTCTGTTGGTCGCCAACTATTCCGTCGCCAAAGGCGGCGCGGGGGTGACGGTATTGCCGATTGGCAGCGACGGCAGGCTGGGTGAACGCGTACAGCATTATCCGTTTACGCCCGGCTCCGGCATCGTGCAGGGGCGCCAGGAAGGCGGGCATGCGCACTCCACCACCTTCAGCCGCGATGGCCAATACCTGTACGCGGCGGACCTCGGCGGCGATAAGCTGCACGCCTACCGCTATCGTTCGGATAACGCGCAGCCGTTGCAGGCGGATGCTTCGCGCGATGTCGCCTTTGCGCCCGGCGCCGGCCCAAGGCACATGGTGTTCTCGCCGGCAGGCGACTATGCCTATGTCATCACCGAAATGGCGGGCGAGATCGAGGCGTTTGCCGTTAACGACAATCGATTGACGCGGCAAGGGAAAGTGAAACTGAACGGCGGCCTCGATTCGGCGGAGGCGAAAAGCGGTGGGGCCATTATCCTGAGCCCGAGCGGCAGATATCTTATTGCCACCCATCGCGGCACCGATAACCACCTGCTGGTATTAAAAATAGGCAGGGACGGTCTGCCAGGCGTGCCGACGCGCTATGAGGCCGGCGGCATTGAGCCGCGTGCGCTCGCTTTCGATGCCGGTGGTAACCATCTCTATGTGACGAATGTATTCACCAATAGCGTGACGCTGTTCGATTTCGATGATGAAAAGGGTGAGTTGCAGGCCAGAGGGCAGGCGGCGACGATTTCAACGCCGACGGATATTAAGTTTTTTAATTAATGCCAATTATAACGCGTGGGGGAAATCGGGTCTGAACAGGGGAAAGAGTGATCGCAGGTGCGGAGGATGGGGAATGGCTGGATTAGAAAGAATGGTGTCCCCGACTGGAATCGAATTTAAATGATAATTATTTGATTATATTGTGAAATTTAAATGCTTGCTGATTTCTATATACATTATCTTACTCGCATAATGGATCTCCTCTTCTGAAGTTGTTGGCTGTGTGGTTGTTTTTTGTTCTTGCATGAGGTTTACAAAAACTTACATAATTTGAGGTGAGTTCAATATGTAAACATACCGATTACTCGTGACAACTAATAGTAACTCCTCACCCTTGCGATACTATCACTGCGCTTTTTTTGGCCTCCATGTTCAATTTTCACCCCTTTACACAAGAATAATTGGCGTTAATCTATGGGCATCCAATGAGATCCCAAGATATCAAATGGTATTTACAAAACCTTACAAAAAGGTAGCTTATCATTATTTATTAGTATTTAGTCATATATGTTCGTATGCGTTCGTATCCTTTCCCTATCAGCCATTCGTCTGAGGTTTTTTGGCGAGTAGGGGGGCTTTACACTTTTTATATCAAGTGTAATTCTATACTCGAATTTTATATTTAATTAATAACTAAGGGGGCGCAGTGCAGGTTAGAAATGAAACTTCTCGCTTAATAAGGTTGCCAGATGTACTAATGATTACCGGTCTAAAAAGATCTACCGTATATCAAAAGATGAAGAGTGATAAGTTTCCGAAGAGTGTGTCTATCGGTGAACGATCTGTTGCTTGGGTTGAAAGTGAAATCAATGGGTGGGTTTCCAATAATATATCAAGGAGGGATGTGAAGTGAATAAAATAAAATGCACTAAGAATGATGATAACCTAAAAGAAATTTGTAATTATCATGTTATTCCATTCAATGAATCATATGGTCAGGGAGGATATGCAATCCGTACTATTGAAATATATCGATTGCATAAAATGGAGCCTCTTTTGAAGCAGTTTGAAAATTTGACTGGATATATGCCTCCGCGTGCTAATTGTACAGCGAAAGAAATTCATGCTCTGATAGAGCAGGGTGAGAAAATTTGTTTTGATGCCGAGTCAAAAGTATCCGGTATCGAAAATGAAATAATGCTCTGTGAGCGCGAATTGGGCAATGCCAAGCGTGGTGTAAGTGACGCATCTCGTTGGAATGGCAGCATGAAAGAAGCTATTGTACAGGCAAGCGCCAAACTCGAACGGGCAAATGCGAAGTTGGTTGAAGCTAAGGCCGCTGTCGCTGCTCGTCGGGGACTACTAGGGTTACTGCGCGAGCCTGTAGATCAGATGTTAATGTGCGGGGAAAAAGGGTTTAAGGGGAAGGTGTTAACGCATATCCCGTTGGAGCCTCTTCCTGCCTACACCTACCGTAAAGGAGTGTATAGCGATGGGCTACGTTCTCATATCTATGCCTGGGGAGTAATGGATGCCCTGGAAAAAGCATTACGTGAAATAGTCCAAAGATGCACACCACCAACAGATAAATACGCGCTTAACAATGGCGGGTTAGAACGTGCGGCTTTGGCTGTAGAGTATTACAATGTATCCGGTGAAAAATGGCGGGAATTAATGACGGTAGGTGAATATACCGATCTTATGATGGGTGGAGAATTATCCTTAAAGTCTAAACAACAAGAAATGTGCTCATCCCTTTAATTTAAATATAAACATCTACAGGTAAAATATCATGGCAACAATTCCTGTTCCCGCCGTGGCGGAACGCTATCACCAAAATTTAATGAAGACTGTCAATTTTCCTTATGGGCACCATCGAGCATTTACGATTTCTGATGTGGCTGAAAATAAGCTCCGTATTGCCATGCTGGAATCTGGTTGGATGATGAATGGCATCACATTGATGGATGTTGATGCGGAAAAAGGCCAGGCAATAGAAATTGGCGATGCTTCTTTGCATACCGGGCGAGCTATTGAAGGACGTTTTAATAAACGACTGGCAGTTAATGGTACGGACTATGTTTTGGTAGAAACGGATTCCTGTGCATCCTTGCCCTACGGAAAAATGTCAGCAATTGCGAATGTCGGTGGCATGGAGCATTTTACGCAAGCTGTGTCTGAATTCTTTGGTATGGCTGTCTCGCTCGATATGTTGCGTATTGGTCTCAACGGCGAACGGATTTCCTATCCCACTGATCCGGAAAATAATCCCAAAGGGCAGGACGTTAATATTGGGTGGCACGCCATTGCAAAAGCCTTTAATAACGGCTCGCAGGTCATCACTGAGGCCGTCACGTTAGGTGAAGGTGGTGATTTCCCACACCTCGATGCGCTGGCAAATCATCTTATTACGACAAATATCCCGGAGGGTTTCCGTGAGGATCCACGCCTGGTGGTGATGGTCGGGGCAGAACTGGCGGCAGCAGAGCGTTTGCGCTTGTTTAATGCGGCTGACCGTCCGGCAGACACAGCGGCGGCGCAGATGCTCACCAGCTCTATCGCAGGACGTTTTGCTTTTGTGCCGCCTTTTATGCCGGGAAAACGCCTGGCAATCACCACGCTGGATAATTTGTATATTTATACCCAAAAAGGCAGTCGCCATTTTAGAGCGGAATTTGTCGATGATCGCACTGTGTATGAACAAAGTTATTGGCGCAATGAGGGTTATGCATTGGGCAATGGCTTTCTTTATACCGCTGTGGATGAGAACGCGTTAAGCCTCATGCGTAAATAAACCATTCTTAATGAGATAGGAATACACATAAAAAGCCCAGAAAAATAGTGTCCTGGGCTGATAAAAAGTTTGCTGTCGAAACAAACGGTGTGGAGGAAATAATATGTATTTTATTCTTGCTTGGCTGAATATGGCATTCAGCCTATTGACTGTCAACCTTGAGCGTTCGGATAAAAACGGCTTGCGCGGTGCTGTGTGGTCACGGTATAGTTTTATCGTTGTCGCAAAATCGGCAACCGGGCGTAGGAACCCGTGTAATCTAACGGCGATACCAGACGCCCTTTGCGTCTTTTTTTGTATCGTAGCTTTGACACACCTAAAGTTTTTGGTGTGGTGCTCACAGGTCTGTATGGGCGTCATTCTGGCCTGTGTGCATCATATCCATCGCGTTATGGTAGTCCAGGCGGGGCAGCTTTCGGGCTGGCCGGTATCCGTTAGAGCCGGTATTCCTACCCCCGTTTGGGCTACCACCAATCTTGGGCGTAGGAACCCTGGTGGTAGCTGTTTCAGCTATCTAACGGAGGTTGCCGCTATGGCCACTACCCCAACCAACACACATTTCAAATTTACCTATCTGTTTTTGGGCGTTCGTCGCGCTGATCTCAAGGCTATTCCCTGCCGCTTACAAGTTACTGCCGATTCTGAACAAGCCGCACACCGTGCGTTAGTCAGAGAGTATGTGCTGGCGTTTGCTGGCCGCCTGCCGTCACGTCCTGCAACTGAATGGCGTTAAGGGGGCTAAAATGAACAACAATAAACTTACCTCCAAGTATTCTTTGGGTGATCAAGGCGGTGAGCAATTAATTCGCGCCACATTGGTGTGTGAACTTATGGCCGATTTGATGAGTCACCAAGGCAGCAGTAATCAAAAAATGGTTTCAGCATTAGGGGTGTCAGCCCTGTTTGAATGTTTGGCCGGGCAACTGGATGGTGTGCTTGATAACAGTATTTTATTGAGCGTGACCAAAATTAAAGGGGAAGATAATGCTATCAATTAATCACCCCGCATCACCCGAATTTAAAATTGCCTTGCTGCGTCATTATATTGCCTGCGCTTTTATTGACTCAATGACAAGTAAAAATGGTCAAGCGGTATTTATTTATGATGGGGAAGAAGTGATGCTAACGCTGGATAAGGTCGCGTTGAATATTATTTATCATATTGAGGCGCCTTTTATCGACCAGTTTGGCGTCATGGAGGGCGGGATGTTGGCCGCTGCGGATTTGATGGCCATGCTGGCACCTGGTTTTATGATTGCGCCAGTACAACTATCCCATTATGGCTATCATCGGCTGTGCGAAGTGTATCGAGACATTATCTTTGGTGCCCCTGATGGCGAGTTGCCCCCAGGGGCTACGTTATACGCCCGTAATGCCAGGGAGGTGCACTGATGAGCCAACAACCGGTTACAGCGGCCATTAACGCCGCCAAAGGGCGCTGGCCGCATATCCTCCCGGCGTTGAGTATCAAGGTTCCCGCTAACGGTAAACATGGCCCTTGCCCTAAATGTGGTGGAACGGATCGCTTTCGTTTCGATGATCGTGACGGACGCGGGACATGGATATGTTCGCATTGCCAGCATGGCGATGGCCTGGATTTGGTAAAACTGGTCGCCGGGATTGATGCAGCCAGTGCGGCGAAGGAGGTGGCTCAGGCGTTGGCCTTGCCTGCCGTGCAACAGTCACCCATTTTGCCCGCCAGGAAAGAAACCTCCGATGCGCAGAAATTGGCAAAGATGCAGAAAAGCTACCAGGCATTGTTATCACGCAGTTCAACGGGCGAAAGCCCGTATCTGACAGAGAAAGGCTTGCAGGGGCAGACGGTCACGCTGATTGGGCAGACGGCTTCTTATGGTGGCGTTGAGTTTCCTGTAGGGGCACTTCTGCTGCCATTAACGGACGTGTCAGGGCAATTACGCGGGGCGCAGTTGATCCACCCCCTGGGAGAAAAGCGCCTGCTGCCTCATTCGCTGTTAGCCGGGGCATTCGTTGCCGTAAATGAACCAGGTCAAGAACCGCCGGAACAGGTAATTATCACCGAGGGCTATGCCACTGCATTGACCGTGGCCAGGCTAACCGAGGGTGTGATCGTCGCCGCCGTTGCCGCCAGCAACTTGGTTAATGTGGCGCAGCAACTGCGGCAAAAGTGGCCAGAGGCGCGTTTGGTTGTGGCGGGGGATAACGATTTTGACGACGGGAAAGAAAACACCGGCAAATTGTGGGCGGAAAAAGCGGCCAAGGCGGTAGATGGTTGGGTTACGTTGCCGCCCACACGGCATAAGGCCGATTGGGACGATTTTCGCCAGGATCAAGGGCTGGAGCGCGCGAAAGAAGCTTTCCGGGAGGAAATGATCCTGTTTGGCAAAGGGAAAACCAAACTGCCGCAGGGATTCCGGCTTACCCAGGAATATCTGTGGTACGACAAACTGGTTAACAAGTCGGACGGTGACACCGAGATCCGCAATATCAAGATATGCAGCCCGCTGCGGGTCACCGCCATTACCTGCGATGAAGATGGCAGTAACTATGGCCGTTTGCTGGAGTGGGAAGATACCAATGGGATCAGCCGGAAATGGGCGATGCCGATGGAAATGTTATGCGGTGGCGGGGAAGAGCTGCGGCGCGTGTTGCTGGTCAATGGGCTGTCGTACATCAATATCAACGGCCAGGCGCGTGCGCATCTGATGGAGTACATCTCGTTATGCAAGCCTGAACGTAAAGTGACGTGTGTCACCAAAACCGGTTGGCATGGCTCGGTTTACGTACTCCAGGATGAAGTGATCGGCATTGGTGCGGAATCGGTGATCCTGCAAACCTCCAGTGTTCAGGGGCGTGATTTCCGCCAGTCTGGCACGCTGGATGAATGGCGCGAACAGATTGGGCGTTACTGTGTGGGCAATGGGCGAGTGGCGTTCGCGGTCAGCCTGGCCTTTGCTGCTCCCCTGTTAAAACTGGTGGGCGTCGGTGGTGGTGGCTATCACCTCAAAGGCGAATCGACGGATGGCAAAACCACGACCATGAAAGTGGCGGCGTCGGTCTGTGGGGGTACGGATTTTTGGCATACCTGGCGTGCGACTGGTAACGCACTGGAAGGGACGGCCAGCCGTCGCAACGATGCCACCTTGATGCTGGATGAGATCCGCGAAGTGGATGGCCGTGAGGCCGGCAATATCGCCTATATGTTGGCGAACGGTCAGGGCAAGGCACGAGCTAGAACAGACGGAAGCGTGCGTGAAACCAATAGGTGGTGTTTGTTGTTCCTCTCCACCGGCGAGCTATCCCTGGTTGAACATGCGGCCAACGTGGGGGAGCGCACCTATGCCGGGGTAGAGGTCAGGATGATCCAAATTCCCAGTGACACCGGCAAGTATGGCGTATTCGAAGAACTGCACGGCTTTGGCGGGGGGAAGGCACTGGCGGAACATCTGGAGCAGGCTGTCACCACAAGCCACGGAGCGCCGTTCCGGGAGTGGTTACGTTGTTTGACAGCGGATCTGCCGGGCATGACGCATAAGGCCAAATCCTTGCTGAAAGACTACACGCGGCTGCTCACACCGGAAAATGCGGGGAACCAAGTTGGCAGAGCGGTAACGCGCTTTGCCCTGGTGGCGATGGCCGGAGAATTGGCCACCGAAGCGGGGATCACCGGTTGGGCGCAAGGTGAGGCGTTAAAAGCCGCTAAAAGCTGCCTGGCTGCGTGGATGTATGACCGGGGCCACTCCGCCAATCAGGAGGACGCCGCAGCGCTGGAGCAGGTCAGGGACTTTATGACGCGCAATCAATTTAGCCGCTTTGCCGATTGGTACGATGCACAAAGCCGGCCAGGAAATATGGTGGGGTTTCGCCAGGTAAAAAAAGGCGACAACCTGGAAGACGCGGTGACCACGTTTTATGTGTTGCCGTCTGGGTGGAAGGAAATCTGCAAGGGGTTTGACGCCAAGAAGGTGGCGCGTTTATGTGCGGCGGCGGGGTATCTGGATGTGCCAGAGGATGAAACCCGGACGCAGAAAAACATACGCCTGCCAGAAATGGGGCTGAAACGGGTTTATCAGTTTAACAGTAGCGTTCTGGGGTAATTCTCTTACGCGAGTCTTATTTATGACTGGTAACACTGGTAACTGAGGTAACACCCAGATGTGGCAAGGCTTGTCGGTGTTACCAGTGAAATCTATCCACTGGTAACACTGGTAACGTTTTTGTGGCTGTTACCAGTTGATACCAGTCGAAAATAGCCAGTGGTAACGGGTTTTATCCTTATATATCAATGGTGTTACCAGTGTTCCCACTGTTACCAGTCAAAAAGGATAAAGAGAAGGTGAAAACCGGCTTGCAGAGGCTTCTTTCCTGGCTGGCGGTGTTGAAAGATTGAAGGAGTTAAAAGGAATGCGAACATTTACGGTGGTTTGCCCCGATTGTGAGTCGAAAGCCATTATTAGTAAGACGAATCGCAAGCATAAGATGCTTGCGGATGTGTACTGCACCTGTAGCAATCCGGAGTGTGGTCACCGGTTTGTGGCTAATGTGACGTTTTCCCATACCCTGTGTCCTAGTGCATTGACGCACGGTCAGATGATCCAGAGTTTGCTTAAGGGGATTACTCCAGAACAACGAGCAGACACCATTGGGTGGCTTAAGGCGGCTCAGGATAAAGAATCACAAGAGGCAAAGGACAGAGTACCCGACCCCATCAAACCTGTCGTTACGCGGCGCAAACACGCCGATTACGTAGCGAAGCAGTAATGCCATCATATGCCACGGCATAGGGGCTGCATCGGCAGTTTAGATTACAGCTTTTTCAGTTGGATAGTTTACGTCCACACCTCGCGAAGCCGCGCCCTGCGCGGCTTTTGCGTTTTTCGTCATTGTGCTGCGGAGGTGATTTTATAGGCGCGATCTCACGTAAAATAAAAAAATCTAATTTAATCATATCGTTGTGATTGCGCGGGGGAGGTTAAATTGAGAGGTCTACTGAAAAATACTGAAATTCTTTTCAATCTTTTCAGTTTGGAATTGCTCGCAAAGCCCTAGGCGTGGCGCGGCCCGGCGGGATGTTTTGTAGAAAATCAGAACTGAAAAAATTTCCTGATCCAAATTGTGCAGGCGGGTGCGGTGTAGTGCCGTTTCCGTGCTTAGATCGTTTACGCAAGGGTATAATATGATAAAATGAAAAATAACTAACTAATAAGAATCCCCAATTACTTGAGGAAAATATGAACCAATCACAGATAGAACAAATTAAGACTGATATAGATAGTTTTTATGCCCTAAATTTCGAAGACATTTTAGGAAAAAGCCTTAATAAAGATGAATTAAATTATGATACAGCGATGATCGGCGATTATACAATAAGTGAATATATCATAATTGTTAATAAAGTATTCCGGCACTTCAAACAAGAATTGATGGATGTAGGTTTTAAATCACTTCCATATCAATATAATTTTAACAATGAGTTTAGTAACGGTAATTTACATTCTGATATATCGAGTGTTGTTTCGTATATAAGTTCAGCATCATTCCCTTCGAGTGTTCAATGTTTAAATAGGCTTGTGCACTATCAACGTTTGAATGGGTTTTGGGAAAAAAGTAATAGGAAATACTTCAAAAGCTCCGAAGATAAAAATATACAAGACAGGGAGGTTTTGGAAACTCTTAAATATCACCTAACCAATTACTCTGAAAGTTTTGTTGAAATCGTTTCGCAAATAGATAAAAAGAAAGATGAGTTGTCGTCTTTCATCTCTGCTAAGCAGTCAGAGTTGAGGGAAATCGAAGCTGGTTTGTCAGAAATGAATAGGCAAAACATCGCAATAAATGAACTTCATAATAATGCCACATCTACAGTTGAAAAGATAAACTCGCAGTTTAATATAACCGAGAGCAAACGGGTTGACTCTGAGAAACTACTCAGTGAAGCGAGGGGGGAGTTAAATACTCTCCAGGATGATATAATTGAATACGGAAAGAAAATAGCAAATCAAGATACTAAATACAATGAGTTGAAAGATTCGTTTGAACAGTCATTGAATTTTGTTCAAGGCAAAGAAGAGTATTTTGAAGAGCGTAATCAATACCTTGATGATTTAATTGGTAGGGAAGTCGGTGCGTCGCTTTTCGAGACATTTAAGCAGCGTAAAGAAGAATTGTCCCCATCTGTTAATTTCTGGAAATGGGCTGTCCCTATTTTAGCGAGTGCTACAGTTATTTGGATATTTATTCTTTTTTCTACAAGTCAGGGAGCAGTGCTGTCATATCAAGTTATTATAATTAACTCACTAAAAGCACTGCCGGCCATTGGTCTTCTGTTATTTGGTATTTCGCAATATAGTAGAGAGAGGAATTTTCAGGAAGAGTATGCATTCAAATCGGCAGTGGCATTGACTCTGAATTCTTATGCCTCACAGTTGAGAAATGAAGAGAATAAAGACCAGCTGATCATGAATTCGGTTAATGAGATATATAAAACGCCTATACAACATAGTAAGGTAAAAACATCCGAGAGCAAGTCATTAATTGATGCTGTTAAGGAGTTGGTGGATAGTACGAAGAATTTAGTAGATAGTAAAAAATAGCTATTCTTCTTTGTGATTAATTGCGTATAAAATGGTTTGTACGCAATTAGATAATGAATTTATGTTTTTTAAATATCTTCATTGAATCAGATTTAACCTAGCAGTTTTTCCGGCCATTAATTATCAGGTGTGATAGTCGAGTTTTGAGTGGAAGGGGCTCTTTGGGTCAAAGTTTATATGGTTAATAAATTGACCCATCTCTGATTCTAGAGATCACTTTTAACGGATTCACACATTTCTTTTTGTATCTTTTCCAGTACCTCATCTGTTAAACCGTACTTTAGTGCGGCTGATTTTGTTATGGGTTGCAAAATATCTTCAACTGAGTTAAAGAGTTCGATTGTATGATTAAGTTCTTTAATCATATCGTGACGACCTGATTCATTAATAAAATCTAATGCATGATCAACAAAATATGAATGAGCTAACCAATTTCTTTTTTTCAAGGCTATTGAAAGTGTGTTTTTAATGTCTTCATTTAGCACTCCAAGTTTTTTTATTAGACCTAAAAGCTGACCCATCGTTTTTTCAGAAAGGAATTTGTCAAATTGATCAAAGTCATTTTCCCACTCATCATTTGTGGTGAATTTAGGTATTTTTTCTTTGAAAAAATCGAAGAAAATGAGCAGTTGTATTATCGACTGTTCGACACATTGTGCTCTGTACATAGCTAGCCCGAAGTATGCGTAAACCTCTTTGCAATGTTCTGAAGTATTCATTATAGATAGACCTCAACTAGATAGTGTAAATTAAAAATAGCATATTAAGGTTACAATATCATGCAGCTTGAGCCTCTGCTCGATAATCATTGCACTACGATGTTACGATGCCCGCGTCTCACTCAACGTTTACTGTCAGATTGAGTATAGTTCTGAGCCGCAAAGTGCCAGCTCAAATTTGAGCTAATAATACTATTTGTATGTTTTTGTTAAGGCGCTATTGTAGCTGCATACCATTGCATCATACCCCTCCGCCCTTCCAAGTATTGCGCATGATTGTAAGTTCCTCGGATAGAGTTTTTATCAACATGCGCAAGCTGCATTTCAATCCAGGCGCTTTCAAAGCCATGCTCGTGTAAAATGGTACTCATTGTATGGCGGAAACCGTGACCAGTAGCACGGCCGTGATAACCGAGCATCTTGATAACTTTATTGATGCTGGCTTCGCTCATCGGCTTGCGGACATCGTTACGACCAGGAAACAACAGCGTATAGCGTCCAGTAAGCACTTTTAGTTTTTCAAGGATCTCTAAAGCTTGGGTTGAAAGCGGTACCAGGTGGGAGCGACGCTTCTTCATCCGTTCTTTTGGCACTTCCCACAATGCATTCTTAAAATCGAATTCTGACCATTGGGCAGCTCGTAGTTCTATAGTGCGAACGCCGGTTAGGATTAGCAGTTGTGTAGCATATTTCGTTAGTTTACTACCCTGGTAGTTATTGAGTGCGAGCATAAACTCTGGCAATTCGCTTTCAGTTAAGAAAGGATAATGGCCGTTCTTGGGCTTATTCAGTGCGCTAGCCAGATCTGGTGCCGGATTATAGGTTGCTCGACCGGTTACTACAGCGTAACGGAAAACTTCACCACAGCGCCTTCTGACCTTACTTGTTAATTCCAGCGCGCCACGCTTTTCTATCTTTTGCAAAACGGTAAGCAACTCCAACGGGGCGATTTGGTCGATTGGCCGTTTACCGATGTAAGGGAATACGTTGTTTTCAAAACCCCGCATCACATAATCGGCGTAATCTGTTGACCAGGTTGGAAGCTTGGAACTGTGCCATTCACGGGCGATAGCTTCGAAGGTATCGTTGTTGGTGTGGGCGAGGGCAATTTTATTTGCTCTACGTGCATCGCTAGGGTTGATGCCATTGGCTAATTGATTTCGGGCCTCATCGCGCTTCTTTCGAGCTTCAGCAAGTGAAACTGCACCATAAACACCAAAAGAGATCATCTTCGCCTTGCCGGCAAATCGGTAGCGGAAACGCCAGCCCTTACCGCCGTTGGTATCAATTAGCAGGGATAGGCCGCTCCCATCGTTCAATGTGTAGGGCTTGTCCTGGGCTTTAGCGCGTCGTATCTGTACATCTGTGAGTAGCATAATGTGTATAACCAAAACTTCGAACCTGGAGTTATACGCAATATTATACACACCCAAGCTTGGATTTTACTAAACAGCGTTGGATGTTGTTAGACAAAATTTTAGATGAACTGATTGTTATAGAAGGGTTTTATAGAGCTCTTTGGACGTGTTGAGATGTAGTAATGGTGTCCCCGACTGGAATCGAACCAGTAACTAGCCCTTAGGAGGGGCTTGTTATATCCGTTTAACTACGGGGACGCTGCGGGCCGGCAACCGACGCTGCCGGGGCATTATACCTTTTTTTACCCGCAGAATAAGCGCTTAGCGGCGCGTTTGCTCAATACCTCGCCAGTTCACGCCGAAATTTCCTCGGCTAACCGACGGCGATCACGGTTTTTCCCCGCCGTGGCGCCGCTTTTCCTCTTGCCGATGCGCGGCCTGGTTTTTGGCGCTCAAATCGTTGCGGATCTGCGCGTGGCTGATCAGCGCAAAGATAAAGGTGCCGCCGATGATGTTGCCCGCCAGCGTCGGCAGGGCGAACGGGTAAATGAATTCTGGCCAGCCAATCGCGCCGTTGAACACCAGATACAGGATCTCGACCGAGCCGACCACGATATGGGTCAAATCGCAAATCGCCACCAGGTAGGTCATCAGCACGATCACCCAAATTTTCGCCGCGCCGGCGGCCGGGATCATCCACACCATGGTGGCGATGATCCAGCCGGCCAGGATGCCGTTGGCGAACATCTCTCCCGGCGTATGGCGCATCACCTCTTCACCCAGGCTGATGAAGGCGCCGCGCGTTTCGGCGTCGAACAGCGGCATATGGGTAAACGCCAGCGCCGCCAGTCCGGTGCCGATCAGGTTGCCGAGCAGCACCACGCCCCACAGGCGCAGCAGGATCAGCAGGTTGCGCGGGGTGGGTTTATGCATGATTGGCAATACCGCCGTGACGGTGTTTTCGGTAAACAACTGCTGGCGCGCCATGATGACAATGATGAAACCGAAGGTGTAGCCGAGGTTCTCGATGAAAAAGCGGCTGGGATCGTCCGGCAAACGGGCGTGGAAAATGCCTTTTGCCGCCAGCGAGGCGCCCATCGACAGACCGGCGGCGATCGCCGACCACAGCAGCGCCAGCCCGTCGCGCTCCAGCTCTTTTTCGCCTTCCATCCGGATCTGTTCATGCACCGCCGCCGCGCGCGACGGCAAATTCTCTTCCCTGACTTCGATTTCGCGCTTGCCCTGTTCCTGTTCTTCGCTCTCTACCTGCATTGTTTCATCCGGCTCGTGTTCCTGGCGTTGCTGTTCGCTCATGCTGTCGCTCCTGCTCAATAAGGGTGAGTTCACGTTATTAAGCGTAGTTGCCCGACCTAAATGCGGCGAAATACAGAAAAAGGTAACAAGAGTTAAAATCCGCCGATTTTTTCCACGCATTCTTGATCCTGCGCGCCATATTGGCCCGTCGGCGCGCCCGCCGCGGGCTGCGTGCGGGGAAAGGCTTATGCTATGATTCGCTATCCCAAAGAAAAATATGAGTTCCCCGATGCTGGAAGCCAAAAGTCTGAGTTGCGTGCGCGATGAGCGCATCCTGTTTAGCGAGCTAAGCTTTTCAGTTCATCCGGGCGATATCATTCAGGTAGAAGGGCCGAACGGCGCGGGCAAAACCAGTTTACTGCGCATTCTCGCCGGCCTGGCGCAGCCGGACGGCGGCGAGGTCTGCTGGCGGGGGCGCAACACGCTGCGCGATCGTGCGGGTTACCAGCAAGATTTGCTGTTTATCGGCCATCAGCCCGGCATCAAAGCCGTATTGACGCCCTTCGAAAACCTGCAGTTTTATCAGGCGGTGCGCGGCACAACCGAGCATCAGGCCATCTGGCGCGCCCTGGAGCAGGTGGGGCTGGTGGGTTACGAGGATCTGCCGGTGGCGCAGCTTTCCGCCGGGCAGCAGCGGCGCGTGGCGCTGGCGCGGCTGTGGCTCAGCGCGGCGCCGCTGTGGATCCTCGATGAGCCGCTGACGGCGATCGACAAGCAGGGCGTAGCCGAGTTGATTAGCCTTTTTGAACAACATGCGCAGCGGGGCGGCATGGTATTGTTGACCACCCATCAGGATTTGGCCGGTGTCAGCCAAACGGTGGGTAAAGTTCGTTTGGCGGAACATGACGCGGGGAGCCTGTGATGTTTTTGACCCTGGTGCGCCGTGAACTGAAGATCGCCTGCCGTAAAGGTTCGGAGATCGTCAACCCGCTGTGGTTTTTCCTGATTGTGATCACGCTGTTCCCGTTGGGGATTGGCCCGGAGCCGCAGCTGCTGGCGCGGATTGCGCCGGGCATCGTGTGGGTGGCGGCGCTGCTGGCCTCGCTGCTGTCGCTGGAGCGGCTGTTTCGCGACGATTTCCTCGACGGCTCGCTGGAGCAGCTGTTGCTGCTGCCGACGCCGCTGCCGATGACGGTGCTGGGCAAAGTGTGTGCTCACTGGGTCGTGACGGGGCTGCCGCTGCTGATCCTGTCGCCGCTGGTGGCGTTGCTGCTGTCGCTCGATATGCAGACCTGGCTGGCGGTGGCGGGGACGCTGCTGCTCGGCACGCCGACGCTGAGCCTGATTGGCGCTATCGGCGTGGGGCTGACAGTCGGCCTGCGCAAAGGGGGTGTGCTGCTCAGCCTGCTGGTGTTGCCGCTGTATATCCCGGTGCTGATCTTCGCCACCGGCGCGATCGACGCCGCCTCGATGGGCATGCCGATCGACGGTTACCTGGCGATACTCGGCGCGATGCTGGCGGGCAGCGTGACATTGGCACCGTTTGCCACCGCGGCGGCGCTGCGAGTGAGCGTGCACTAGCTAACTGATTGAATGAACAGACGGGGCAAGGCCGACAAGAGCGTACCCCGCAGAAGATTTTCGCCGTTTCGATCGCTCGGGGCGGCCGACGCATAAAAATTACCGTGAGCACTGACGACAATGTGGAAATGGTTACATCAACTGGCGCGGCCTGAACGGCTGTATCACGTCTGCGGCCGCTTTATCCCCTGGCTGGGGCTAGCGGCGGCGGCTTGCCTGCTGCTGGGCTGGGCATGGGGCTTTGGTTTCGCGCCGAAGGATTATCAGCAGGGCGACAGCTTCCGCATCATTTATATTCACGTGCCGGCGGCCATGTGGTCGATGGGTATCTACGCCTCGATGGCGGTGGCGGCGTTTATCGGCCTGGTGTGGCAGATGAAAATGTCCGATACCGTGGTAGCGGCGATGGCGCCGATCGGCGCGGTGTTCACCTTTATCGCGCTGGTGACCGGCTCCGCCTGGGGCAAGCCGATGTGGGGCACCTGGTGGGTGTGGGATGCGCGTCTGACCTCCGAGCTGGTGCTGCTGTTCCTTTATATGGGCGTCATCGCGCTGTACAACGCCTTTGAAGACCGCCGTCTGGCGGGCCGCGCCGCCGGGATTCTGGTGCTGGTGGGCGTGGTGAATATCCCGATCATCCATTTTTCGGTCGAATGGTGGAATACGCTGCATCAGGGCTCGACCAATATGCAGCAGTCTATCGCGCCAAGCATGCGCACCCCGCTGCGCTGGGCGATCCTCGGTTACCTGCTGCTGTTCGTCACGCTGACGCTGATGCGCCTGCGCAATCTGATCCTGTTCCAGGAGCGCCAGCGCCCGTGGGTCGCCGGGCTGGTGAATAAGGAGCGTCAGTCATGAATGCCGCGTTCGATTCCTGGTCGGCGTTTTTCGCCATGGGCGGTTACGCCTTCTATGTTTGGCTGGCGGTCGCCGCCACGCTGATTTCGCTGTTGGGGCTGGTGGCGCACACCGTCTGGCAACGGCGGCAGTTGCTCGCCGAGATCGGCCGCCGTCAGGCGCGCGAGCGGCGCATTCGCCATGCGCAACAATCAAAACAAAAATCCGCCCCACCGCGGGAGAAATCATTGTGAATCCACGTCGTAAAAGCCGCCTTTATCTGGCGATCGTTGTGCTGATCGGCATCGCGCTGACCGCGACCCTGATGCTGTACGCGCTGCGCTCCAACATCGATCTGTTCTATACCCCGGGTGAAATCCTGCAGGGCAAGGGCGAAAATCATGAGAAGCCCGAGGTTGGCCAGCGACTGCGCATCGGCGGCATGGTGATGCCGGGCTCGGTGAAACGCGATCCCAATACGCTGCAGGTCAGCTTCAAGATTTACGACGCGCGCGGCGCGATCGGCGTGACCTACACCGGCATTCTGCCGGACCTGTTCCGCGAAGGGCAGGGCGTGGTGGCACAGGGCGTGCTGGGTGAGGGCAACGTGGTCAATGCGCGCGAAGTGCTGGCCAAACACGATGAAAAATACACGCCGCCTGAAGTGGCAGACGCAATGAAAGAGAACCACAAAGGCCCGGCGGAAGCGTATAACGCGCCGCAGGCGGAGGGCGCCAAGTCATGATGCCGGAACTGGGCAGTTTTCTGCTGTGCCTGGCGTTGGCGATCGCGCTGCTGCTGAGCATTTACCCGCAGTGGGGCGCGGCGCGGCAAGACAGCCGCATGATGGCGGTAGCCCGCCCGCTGACCTACGGCATGTTCGCCGCGATTGCGCTGGCGTTCCTGTGCCTGGTGCACGCCTTCGTGGTCAACGATTTTACCGTCGCCTACGTGGCCACCAACTCCAATACCCAACTGCCAGTGTATTACCGTATCGCCGCCACCTGGGGGGCGCATGAAGGTTCGCTGCTGCTGTGGGTACTTCTGCTGAGTTGTTGGTCGCTGGCGGTGGCGTTGTGCAGCCGGGCGATGCCGCAGGATGCGGTGGCGCGGGTGCTGTCGGTGATGGGGATGATCACCGCCGGTTTCCTGTTGTTCATCATCATGACCTCCAATCCGTTCACCCGCACGCTGCCGAATTTCCCGATCGACGGCAGCGATCTCAACCCGCTGCTGCAGGATATCGGCCTGATCTTCCACCCGCCGCTGCTGTATATGGGCTATGTCGGTTTCTCGGTCGCCTTCGCCTTCGCCATCGCCTCGCTGATGGCCGGCCGGCTCGACACCGCCTGGGCGCGCTGGTCACGCCCGTGGACTACCGCCGCCTGGGTGTTCCTCACGCTCGGTATCGTGCTCGGATCGGCCTGGGCCTACTATGAGCTGGGCTGGGGCGGCTGGTGGTTCTGGGATCCGGTGGAGAATGCCTCCTTTATGCCGTGGTTGGCCGGCACCGCGCTGATGCATTCGCTGGCGGTGACCGAAAAACGCGGCACGTTCAAAGCCTGGACGGTGTTGCTGGCGATCACCGCCTTCTCGCTGTGCCTGCTGGGCACCTTCCTGGTGCGCTCCGGCGTGCTGGTCTCGGTGCACTCCTTCGCCTCCGATCCGGCGCGTGGCATGTTCATCCTCGCCTATCTGGTGATCGTGATCGGCGGTTCGCTGCTGCTGTACGCGGTCAAGGGCGGCCAGGTGCGCAGCCGGGTGCAGCACGAGACCTTCTCGCGCGAGACCTTCCTGTTGGGCAACAACGTGCTGCTGATCGCCGCCATGCTGGTGGTGCTGTTGGGCACGCTGCTGCCATTGGTGCACAAACAGCTGGGGCTGGGCAGCATCTCGATTGGCGAGCCGTTCTTCAACACCATGTTCACCTGGCTGATGGCGCCGCTGGCGCTGCTGTTGGGCATCGGGCCGCTGGTGCGCTGGCGCCGCGATGAGCCGGGCAAGCTGTGGCGGCGCCTTGGCGTGGCGCTGCTGGCGACGCTGGTGTTGTCAATCCTGCTGCCGTGGCTGCTGCAGGACAGCATCGCCGGCATGACGGTGGTGGGCCTGATCATGGCGCTGTGGGTGATCATCCTGACGCTGATGGAGCTGCATGAGCGCGCCACCCACCGTCACGGTTTCTGGCGCGGGCTGCGCCAGCTGTCCCGCAGCCACTGGGGCATGGTACTCGGCCACCTCGGCGTGGCGGTGACGGTGATCGGCATCGCCTTCAGCCAGAACTACAGCGTGGAACGCGACGTGCGGATGAAGGCCGGCGACAGCGTGGATATCCACAACTATCACTTCGTGTTCCGCGACGTGCACGACATTCGCGGTCCGAACTACAGCGGCGGCGTCGGCATCATCGACGTCACGCGCAACGGCAAGCCGGAGGCGACGCTGCACGCGGAAAAACGCTACTACAGCGTGGCGCGCAGCATGATGACCGAAGCGGCGATCGACGGCGGTTTCAGCCGCGATCTGTACGCGGCGCTGGGCGAGGAGCTGGAGGACGGTTCCTGGGCAGTGCGCCTGTATTACAAACCCTTCGTGCGCTGGATTTGGTTCGGCGGCGTCTTTATGGCGATCGGCGGCCTGCTGTGCATCCTCGACCCGCGTTACCGCATGAGTAAAAAACTCAAGCGCGAAGGCAAGCTGGAGGCGCAACCATGAATCGTAAGCTGCTGTTTATCCCGTTGGTCCTCTTCCTGCTGCTGGTGGCGGCACTGATGGTGCAACTGACGCGCAACGCCGGCGGTGAAGATCCGACCATGCTGGAATCGGCGCTGATCGGCAAACCGGTGCCGACCTTCAGGCTGGAATCGCTGGATCAGCCCGGCAAAACTTACGATCAGGCGGTGCTGCGCGACGGTAAGCCGATATTGCTCAACGTCTGGGCCACCTGGTGCCCGACCTGCCGCGCGGAACACCAGTACCTTAATACGCTGGCGGCGCGCGGCGTGCGGGTGGTCGGCCTGAACTATAAAGACGACCGCGCCAAGGCGGTGACCTGGCTGAATTCCCTCGGCAATCCCTATGCTCTCAGCCTGTACGACGGCGACGGCATGCTGGGGTTGGATCTTGGGGTGTACGGCGCACCTGAGACCTTCCTTATCGACGGCCAGGGGATTATTCGCTATCGCCACGCCGGCGACATGAATGAGCGCGTCTGGCAGCAGGAAGTGCTGCCGCTGTATAAAAAGTACGGGGGTGAGGCATGAGGCTGATTGTCCTGCTGTGCGCCGCGCTGCTGAGTTGGAGCGCCGTCGCGGCGATCGATACCTATCGCTTCAACTCCGTCGAGCAGGAACAGCAGTATCGCGAGTTGACCGAACAGCTGCGCTGCCCGAAATGCCAAAACAACAGCATTGCCGATTCCAACGCCATCATCGCCGCCGACATGCGCACCAAGGTGTACGAGCTGATGATGCAGGGGCAAAGCAAGCAGCAGATCATCGATTACATGGTGGCGCGCTACGGCAACTTCGTCACCTACGAGCCGCCGGTAACGCCGGCGACGCTGATCTTGTGGATCGGCCCGCTGCTGTTCGTGCTGATCGGCGGGGCGGTAGTGATCCTGCGCGCCCGTCGCCGGCCCGACGCGACGGTGGACGACGCATTCTCCGAACGGGAACGGCAGCGCCTGGCGGCGCTGTTGCAAGAGACTGACAGGAAGAAACCCTAATGGCTTTTTGGCTGATTATTTGCGTGTTGCTGGCCGGCGCCGCCGCGTTGCTGGTGGTGCCGGCGATGCGCCACGGCAAGCAGAGCGCCACCACGCGCGATGCGTTGAACAAGGCTTTTTATCAGGATCGCCTCAGCGAGCTGGAGCAGGACGAGCAGCAGGGCGTGGTGGCCGAGCGCCCGGAGCTGGTCAAAGAGCTGCAACAGAACCTGTTGAACGACATTCCCGTCGAGCAGGCGGTGCAGGCGCAGCCGATCAACCGCTGGGCGCTGGTGCCGGGCGTGCTGTTATTGCTGGCGGTGACCGTTGGCTTTTATCTGAAAACCGGCGGGTTGGCGCAGGTGCTGGACTGGCGTCTGGTGCAGGCGCAAATGCCGGAATTGCGTGAGCGCGTCGCCAATGAGCGCGCCAAACCGCTGAGCATGGAAGAGATCGCCCGTCTCGGGCTGGGGCTGCGCACCGCGCTGCAGCAGGACGATCGCAACATCAACGACTGGATGATGCTGGGGCGGGTTGGCATGGCGCTGAACAACGCTACCACAGCCACGCAGGCGTTTGCCCATGCTTATCAATTGGATCCGAATAGTCTGGAAGTGCGGCTCGGCTATGCCGAGGTCTTGACGCGCTCCAACGATCCGGAGGATAACAAGCGGGCGACGCAGCTGTTGCGGCGCATGATCGCAGAAAATCACGGCGATCCGCGGGTGCTGAGCCTGCTGGCGTTCAATGCCTTCGAACAGGGCGACTTCAAGCAGGCGATCGGCGCCTGGCAGGTGATGCTGCAGCTGCTGCCGGCCAACGATCCGCGCGCGGAAGTGATAAAGCGCAGCATTGCACAAGCAAAAGCCCAGGCCGGCGGAGAAACTGTTAAACTGAATGTGACCGTTTCGCTGTCACCGCAGGCGGCGAAAGCCCTGCCGCCGCAGGGGACGCTGGTCATCTCGGTTACCGACGGCGCCAGCCCGGTACCGGTGGCGGTAAAACAATTGCCGCTGAGCCGTTTTCCGCTGTCTTTCTCTCTGGATGACAGCAACGCCATGATGCCCGAGCGTCTACTCTCGGCACAGCATCAGGTGCAGGTGCGTGTGCGCCTCTCACAGGACGGATTGGCCACGCCGCAGCCGGGAGACTGGTTCGGCGAAAGCTCGCTGCAGACATTCAGCGGTAAAGAGCAGGTTAGCGTTCAGATAAACAAGCAGGTCCCTGAAAAATAAGACCGAACGTGTTTTTATGGAGAAAAATATGAACTTTCGCCTGACTGGGGTGGCATTCGCAACGGTATTACTGGTGGGCTGTGCCAGCGCGCCAGACAACGATCCGCAAGGGCGTTCCGATCCTCTGGAAGGATTTAACCGGACGATGTTCGACTTCAACTACAACGTCCTGGATCCTTATATCCTGCGCCCGGTCGCGGTGGCCTGGCGCGACTACGTGCCGATGCCGGCGCGTAACGGCATCAGCAACTTCACCTCCAACCTGGAAGAGCCGGCCAGCATGGTCAACGCCTTCCTGAAGGGCGACCCTTACCGCGGGATGATCCACTTCAACCGTTTCTTCCTGAACACCCTGCTCGGGATGGGCGGCCTGATCGACGTGGCCGGCATGGCCAACCCGAAACTGGCGCGCGAAGAACCGAACCGCTTCGGCAGCACGCTGGGCCATTACGATGTGGGTTACGGCCCGTACGTGATGCTGCCGGGCTACGGCAGCTTCACGCTGCGTGACGAAGGCGGCGATTTTGCGGATACGCTGTATCCGATGCTGAGCTACCTGACCTTCTGGATGTCGGCGGGCAAATGGGTGGTCGAGGGTATCGAAACCCGTGCCCAGCTGCTGGATTCCGACGGCCTGCTGCGCAACTCCTCCGATCCTTATATCATGGTGCGCGAGGCTTACTTCCAGCGCCACGATTTCATCGCCAACGGCGGCTCGCTCAAGCCGGAAGAGAATCCGAACGCCAAGGCGATCCAGGGCGAGCTGGACGAGATCGACTCGCAGTAATCACGGGCGTTACGCCAATGAAAACCCGCCGTCAGGCGGGTTTTTTTTATGTCGGCGGCAAGCGACGGGCAAAAAAAAGCGCCCCACGGGGCGCTTTGGCTTCTTTCTCAAGCGAGATTAGAAGCGGTAGTTGAAGTTGGCGCCGTACAGCCAGGCTTTACCTTCAGAGTTAAAGGTGTAAGGGCCTTCTTTGATGGTGACTTTCTGGCCGTGCATGTAGGAAATGCCGACGTCAACCGACGCGTCTTTGTTGAACGCGTAAGAGGTACCTGCGCTGATCCAGAAGCGATCCTGATCCGGAATGGAGATGGAACGGTTCTGTGCCGGCACCGGGCTGTCATCGAAGGCGACACCGCCGCGGAAGGTCCAGTTGTCGTCGTAGAAGTAGGTGGTACCCAGCGCGATGCGGTAAGCGTCTTTGAAGCCTTCATGCTTTTCGAACAGCGTCTGGCCGTTGTTGCCGGTAGCTCTCAGCTCCTGGAACTGGCTCCAGCTGGTGTACGCCAGGCTGTAGTGGATGGCCCACTGCGGCGCAACTTTGTTGTAGCCGGACAGTTCCCACATCTCTGGCAGGTTCAGATCCAGAGAGCCGGGGATGGTGCTGCCGTTGGTGCCCAAAGGCAGGCCGAGGGAACCCAGAATTGGGTTATAGGCCGATGGCAGGCTGCTTTTGTAATCGCCGTCAAACTTGATTTTGACTTCGGAGCGATAGGTGAAACCGTAGCGGTTATTTTCGTCCACTTCGTACAGGATGCCGGCGTTCCAGCCGTAACCCCATTTATCGCCTTTCAGATGCGAAATTTGGGTATCAGCCGGGATCTGTGATACCGGGCCGGCTAGCTGCGGCGGTAATTGGCCAGAACCTGCGATCAGCTTCGGCAATTCACCGGCGTAGCGTTCCAGTTTGGCTTTGGCGTACACCGCATCGAAGCCCAGACCGAAGCTGAAGTGTTGGTTCAGACGGTAGGCGCCGCTCAGGTTGAGGTTAACGGTAGTCAGATCGGTCTTGCCGCCGTAAGCGCCGGCGGTATAGCCGTCGTTGAATTCGGTCGCCAGACCGTAGTTGCTGGTGACCGAGCCGCCTACGGCGAACTGATCGTTAATCGGGTGAACATAATGCAGGTTCGGCACCCAGGCGACAGGGGCGATATTTTTTGAGTCCAGGCTGGCACCGGAAGGCGATTTACCGGTGATGTCAACGTCTGGGTCGATGAAGACTGCGCCGATGGAGAGTTCCGGGCGGGTATACATCATCAACAATGCCGGGTTGCGGCTCGCCGAGGCCGCCGTATCCGCCATGGCGCCTTCGCCAGAATACGAACGTCCTAAACCAGCTGATGAGAACTCATTCAGCTGGAATCCTGCGGCAGACACGTTTGAAGAAATAATTGCCACTGCAGCTGCGAGAGCTGATTTAGTCAATAGGTTTTTCTGGCTCATGACCAAAACCTCATTATGTGTTTATTATTTAAACTATTGTTACACGAGGTAACAAGGAGCGCGGGATTGTAGGGTCCGTTATCGTTCAGACAAATCAGACCAGTGGCTGAAGTATAGGTCTGACCTGTGAAAATGTTGCAAGTTTGTTTTTGAAATATTTACAATCTGATATCAAAAAAGAGATCTGCTTAACAAAAAGCCAGCGGTAAATAACAAAATTCTTACCATTCCTTAGCAGACGCTCATTTTTATTTGTGATTTCCATCACTTAAAACACCCAGTAAAAGTAAGTGCTAGTGATTGACGGCGTGGAAGCGTAAAATAACCGCAGAATTTTGTGGCTTTGTGCCGGTGAGTAAAACGGCAATTTGGGCTGATAACCGAGGCCCTTGAGGAGAACCAATCATGTCAGATGCAATTAATAAATGCAGCGCCCAGGAAACCGCCGCGTGTTGCTGTGTGGATGTCGGCACCGTGATGGATAACACCGATTGCACCGCGTCCTACAGCCAGGTGTTCAGCAATCAACAAGATGCGGAGGCGATGCTGGCCGCACTGAGCGAAAAGGCGCGCGCGGTAGAATCCGACCCTTGTGACATCAGCAGTAGCATTAAACCGGTTGACGGCGGCGTGCAGTTGGAGGCCGATTTCACCTTCGCCTGCCAGGCGGAAACCCTGATCTTCCAGCTCGGCCTGCGTTAATCCTCGCTTTACCCCCCGGTGCCGCCTGCTGCGCGCCGGGGATTGCTTTCCCCACCCCCCCCCGATAGAAAGTGCGCCTGCTCGCAGTTTTGATCTCTGCCGGTTTGCCAAATGTAACCGTTTGGTTAACAATGACCTCATCAGGTCAGACCTCTTTCTGCCCATTGCGCTGACGTTATTTTCTTCAGGAGCATTTATGAGTAAGGCACTGCCTTTGGTGACCCGTCATGGTGACCGCATTGCGATTGTGGATGGACTGCGTACCCCCTTTGCCAAACAGGCGACTGCCTATCACGGCATTCCGGCGGTGGATTTAGGGAAAACGGCGGTGAGTGAGCTGTTGGCGCGCAGCGGCATCGATCCGCAGCTTATCGAACAGCTGGTGTTCGGCCAGGTGGTGCAAATGCCCGAAGCACCGAACATCGCGCGTGAAATCGTGCTCGGTACTGGCATGAGCGTCCATACCGACGCCTACAGCGTGTCGCGCGCCTGCGCCACCAGCTTCCAGGCGATTGCCAACGTGGCGGAGAGCATCATGGCCGGCAGCATCAGTATCGGCATTGCCGGCGGGGCGGACTCTTCTTCCGTCTTGCCGATCGGCGTCAGCAAAGCGTTGGCGCGCACGTTGGTGGACGTCAACAAGGCGCGCACGCTGTCGCAGCGTCTCAAGCTGTTCAGCCGGCTGAAATTCCGCGATCTGATGCCGGTGCCGCCGGCGGTGGCGGAGTATTCCACCGGCCTGCGCATGGGCGATACCGCCGAGCAGATGGCGAAGAGCCACGGCATCACCCGCGAGGCGCAGGATGCGCTGGCGCACCGTTCCCACGAGCTGGCGGCCAAGGCCTGGCAGCAGGGGTGGCTGCGCGATGAGGTGATGACCGCCTATGTGCCGCCTTACCGCGCGCAGCTTTCTGAAGACAACAACATCCGTAAAGATTCCAGCCTGGCCTCCTACGCCAAGCTGAAACCGGCGTTCGATCGCAAGCATGGCAGCGTCACCGCGGCCAACAGCACGCCGCTGACCGACGGTGCGGCGGCGGTATTGATGATGAGCGAATCGCGCGCCAAAGAACTGGGGTTGCAGCCGCTGGGCTATTTGCGCAGCTTCGCTTTCGCCGCTATTGACGTGTGGGAGGACATGCTGCTGGGGCCTTCCTACGCCACGCCGCTGGCGCTGGATCGCGCCGGCATCGGTCTGGCCGATCTGACGCTCATCGACATGCATGAAGCTTTCGCCGCGCAAACGCTGGCCAACCTGAAGATGTTCGCCAGCGAAGAGTTCGCCCGCGAGAAGCTTGGCCGCAGCCAGGCGATCGGCGAGGTGGACATGGACAAATTCAACGTCTTGGGCGGTTCCATCGCCTATGGCCATCCGTTCGCCGCCACCGGCGCGCGCATGATCACCCAGACGCTGCGTGAGCTGAAACGCCGCGGCGGCGGGCTGGGCCTGACCACCGCCTGCGCCGCCGGCGGATTAGGGGCCGCGATGATCGTGGAGGTGGAATGATGAGCTTTGAAAACGCATTGCATGAACAGCGCGCCAAACCGTCGGCCTTTCAGCTGACGATTCGCCCCGACAACATCGGCGTGATCACCATCGATGTGCCGGGCGATAAGGTCAATACGCTCAAGGCCGAGTTCGTCGAACAGGTGAACGATGTGCTGATCCGGGCGCAGCAGCATACCGCGCTGGAAGGGCTGGTGATCGTTTCCGGCAAGCCGGACTCGTTTATCGCCGGCGCCGACATCACTATGATTGCCGCCTGCACCAGCGCCAAAGAGGCGGAAACGCTGGCCAAGAAAGGGCAGAGCACGCTGGCGCAGATCGCCGCCTTCCCGGTGCCGGTGGTGGCTGCCATTCACGGCGCCTGCCTGGGCGGCGGCCTGGAATTGGCGCTGGCCTGCCACGGCCGCGTCTGTTCATTGGATGACAAAACCGCACTCGGTCTGCCGGAAGTGCAGCTGGGCCTGCTGCCGGGCTCCGGCGGTACGCAGCGCTTGCCGCGCCTGATCGGCGCCGCCAAGGCGCTGGACATGATCCTGACCGGCAAGCACATTCGCGCCCGCCAGGCGCTGCGCATGGGGCTGGTGGACGACGCCGTGCCGCAGTCGATCCTGTTGCAGACCGCCATCGAGCGGGTGAAACAAGGCTGGAAGCATCAGCGCGAGCTGCCGTGGCAGGATCGCCTGCTCAACGGCCCGCTGGGCAGAAGTCTGCTGTTCAGCATCGTGCGCAAGAAAACGTTGGCGAAAACCCACGGCAACTACCCGGCGGCGGAGCGCATCATTCAGGTGGTGCGCACCGGGTTGGATCACGGCAGCGCCAGTGGCTATGAGGCCGAAGCGCGCGCCTTTGGCGAACTGGCGATGACGCCGCAGTCGGCGGCGCTGCGCAGCCTGTTCTTCGCCTCCACCGCGCTGAAAAAAGAGCGGGGCGGTAATGCCAAGCCGCATGCCCTGCATCGCGTCGGCATTCTCGGTGGCGGTCTGATGGGCGGCGGGATCGCCTGCGTCACCGCCACGCGCGGCGGTTTGCCGGTTCGCATCAAAGACATTAATGAAACCGGCATCAATCACGCGCTTAAATACAGCTGGGACGTGCTCGGCAAACGGGTGCGCAGCAAGCGCATGCGCCCGGCGGAACGGCAAAAGCAGATGATGCTGATCTCCGGTTCTACCGATTACACCGGCTTTGAGCAGGTGGATATCGTGGTCGAGGCGGTGTTTGAAGATCTGGCGCTGAAGCAGAAGATGGTGGCTGAGGTTGAAGCGAACTGTGCGCCGCATACCGTGTTCGCTTCCAATACTTCCTCGTTGCCTATCGGTCATATCGCCGAACAGGCCCAGCGGCCGGAGCAGGTGATCGGCCTGCACTACTTCAGCCCGGTGGATAAAATGCCGCTGGTGGAAGTGATCCCGCACGCCGGCACCAGCGAAGAGACCATCGCGACCACCGTGGCGCTGGCGCACAAGCAGGGCAAGACCGCCATCGTGGTGGGCGACAGCGCCGGTTTTTATGTCAACCGCATCCTGGCGCCGTACATCAACGAAGCGGCGCGCTGCCTGCTGGAAGGTGAGCCGATTGAGTCGCTGGACAAGGCGCTGGTGGACTTCGGTTTCCCGGTCGGCCCCATCACTCTGCTGGATGAAGTGGGCATCGACGTCGGCACCAAAATCATTCCCGTGCTGGTCGAGGCGCTGGGGCCGCGTTTCGCCGCGCCGGCTGCGTTCGATGCGGTGCTGAAAGACGGGCGCAAAGGGCGCAAGAACGGCCGCGGCTTCTATCTCTACCCGAGCGAAGGGCAGCAGCGGCAGCGGCGCAAACGTGCGGATACCTCATTGTATACGCTGCTCGGCGTCACGCCGAAGGCGCACATGCTGCCGGCGACCGTCGCTCAGCGCTGCGTGATGATGATGCTGAACGAAGCGGCGCGCTGCCTGGATGAAGGCGTGATCCGCAGCGCGCGCGACGGGGATATCGGTGCGGTGTTCGGCATCGGCTTCCCGCCGTTCCTCGGCGGCCCGTTCCGCTATATGGACGAGCTCGGCGCCGAGAAAGTGGTGAAGACGCTGGACTACCTGCGTCAGCAGCACGGCGAGCATTTCGCCCCGTGCGAGCGCTTGCAGCGCATGGCGCAGCAGGGCGAGCGCTTTTACCCGCTGGGGAGCTGAACGCAGGGCGGCCCGATTTGCACTATAGTTGCAACAGGGCCGCGTTGTGATCGCCATCACTCCTTGCAACAGCGTCAGCCGGTGAGGCTGTACAGCAAGGCGCAGGCAGCGGTAACTTAGCTTGACCGCCATCAATAAATTTCATGGCGGCAAGGTTAAAATTTAACCCGTTGAATTGATTGTTCTGTGAGCAATCGAGGTTTGCCAGGGGAGGGTTGCTGTAAAAAACAGCATTTTCTTTAGGCAAACTTTCAGGCAAAATGCCCGGCCGCCATAAAGAGACGGCGCGTTATCGTTTTAAAGCTTTGGCTTTGGGTTGTAAAACTCGGCGGTACAGCACGCACGGCGTTTCTGTATAGCGTTACTTTGTCAACAACAGCGGTGCAATATGCAAGTTTTGATTATGCGTCACGGAGAGGCGGCGCTCGAGGCAGCCAGCGATGCGGTAAGGCCCCTTACCCTGTGCGGCCGCGACGAGTCCCGTCAGATGGCGGCCTGGTTGAACACCAAGTCTGTGGATATTGAACGCGTGCTGGTCAGCCCCTATCTGCGGGCCGAACAGACGCTGGCGACGGTGCGTGAAGCCTTGACGCTGCCGGAGGGCGAAGAAGTGCTGCCCGAGCTGACGCCGGGCGGCAATGCCGAACAGGTCGGCAGCTATCTGCAGGCGCTGGCGATGCAAGGGGTGAGCTCGGTGCTGATCGTGTCGCACCTGCCGCTGGTGGGCTACCTGGTGGCTGAACTGTGCCCGGGCGAGTGCCCGCCGATGTTCGCGACCTCAGCGATTGCCAACGTCGATCTGCCGGCAGACGGCAGTTACGGCAAGTTTGAATGGCAGGTCAGCCCATCGCAGGTGATGGCCAAGGTGTGAGCCGCAGATGCGGTGCGGAATAAACTCAGGGCGATGTCTGACATCGCCCTGAGTCGTTTCTGCGGGCCTACTCGGCCAGCTCCACCAACAGCAGGATGGCGGCATTGCCGCCCCATTCCTTCGGCGCCTGGTGGAATGCCAGCACGTCGGGATGCTGCGCCAACCACAGCGGCGTTTGCTGTTTGAGAATGTGCTTGCCGTGCCCGTGCATCACGCAGGCGCAGTGCACGTGCTCGCGTTTGCAGGCGGCGATCAGCGCCCCCAACTCCTGCTTGGCCTGCAGCTGGGTCAGGCCGTGCAAATCGAGAAACAGCTCCGGCGAATAATCGCCGCGTCGTAGCTTCTTCAGCTCATACGGGCTGCTGCCGGGGCGCACGTAGCGCGTCGGGCCTTCCTCTTCCAGTTGCGGCTGGTATTCATCTGAAAAATAATAGCTGGCATCGACCTGCTCCTGCAGCAGCCGCTGCGGGGCAATCTGTTTGACCTTGGGCTTCGGCGGACGGTGGACGATGGTGTCCTGGCGCAGCTTTTTCGCGCCCGCCACCGACTCTCTGAAGAGCTGTTGTTCGTCTTTGCTCAGAGGGGGCTTGTTCTTCATGCTTCATTCACCGGAAATCGTTTATTTCGCTAGTTTACCTTGTGAATGAGCGCTGTCGACGCAAAACTCGGGCCAGAGTGAAAAGCGCGAGGGGCAAGCGTGATTTGTCGCGGGCTTCATGGCAAACTATGCGGCTAAATCATGAAACACAGCGCCTGCCGGAGGGCAAATTGGACAAAATTTTCGTCGACGAAGCAGTGAACGAACTGCACACCATTCAAGATATGCTGCGCTGGACGGTAAGCCGCTTCAACGCCGCCAATATCTACTATGGTCACGGAACCGATAATCCGTGGGACGAAGCGGTGCAATTGGTGCTGCCAAGCCTGTTCCTGCCGTTGGACATTCCGGAGGACATGCACACCGCCCGCCTGACCTCCAGCGAGCGCCATCGCATCGTTGAGCGCGTGATCCGCCGCGTCAACGAACGCATCCCGGTCGCTTACCTGACCAACAAGGCCTGGTTCTGCGGCATGGAATTCTACGTCGATGAACGCGTGCTGGTGCCGCGTTCGCCGATCGGCGAGCTGATCAACGATCGCTTCAGCGCGCTGATCCCGCACCCGCCACGCCATATCCTCGACATGTGCACCGGCAGCGGCTGCATCGCCATCGCCTGCGGCTACGCTTTCCCGGAAGCGGAAGTGGACGCGGTGGACATCTCCAGCGAGGTGCTGGCGGTGACCGAGCGCAACATTCAGGCGCACGGCGTCGAACACCAGGTGATCCCGATCCGTTCCGATCTGTTCCGCGACGTTCCCGCGATCCAGTACGATCTGATCGTCACCAACCCGCCGTACGTCGATGCGGAAGACATGTCCGATCTGCCGCAGGAGTTCCGCTTTGAGCCGGAGCTGGGCCTGGCGGCGGGCAGCGACGGCCTGAAGCTGGTGCGCCGCATCCTGGCCTGCGCGCCGGACTACCTGACCGACGACGGCGTGCTGATTTGTGAAGTGGGTAACAGCATGGTACATCTGATGGAACAATATCCGGATATTCCGTTCACCTGGCTGGAGTTCGAAAACGGCGGCGACGGCGTGTTCATGCTGACCAAGCAGCAGTTGGTGGATTGCAAGGAACACTTCAGCCTCTATCGCAGCTAAGCCGCATTTTCAGGGCCCGCAAGGCGGGCCTCATAACGATAAAAGACTAACGGTAAGGAGCCGTGATGGCAGGAAACAGTATTGGGCAGATTTTCCGCGTCACCACCTTCGGTGAATCTCACGGGGTGGCGCTGGGTTGTATCGTCGACGGCGTGCCGCCCGGTATCCCGCTCACCGAAGCCGATTTGCAACACGATCTGGACCGCCGTCGTCCGGGCACCTCGCGTTACACCACCCAGCGTCGCGAACCGGATCAGGTGCGCATTCTCTCCGGCGTATTCGAAGGCGTGACCACCGGCACCAGCATCGGTCTGATCATTGAAAACACCGATCAGCGCTCGCAAGACTACAGCGCGATCAAAGACGTGTTCCGCCCGGGGCATGCCGACTACACCTACGAGCAGAAATACGGCCTGCGCGACTATCGCGGCGGCGGCCGCTCTTCGGCGCGTGAAACCGCCATGCGCGTTGCGGCGGGTGCTATCGCCAAGAAATACCTGCAGCAGAAGTTCGGCGTGCAGGTGCGTGGCTATCTGGCGCAGATCGGCGACGTGACCTGCGAGCTGAAAGATTGGGATCAGGTCGAACAGAACCCGTTCTTCTGCCCGGATCCGGACAAGCTGGAAGCGCTGGACGAACTGATGCGCGCGCTGAAAAAAGAGGGCGACTCCATCGGCGCCAAGGTCAGTGTGATTGCTGAAAACGTGCCGGTTGGCCTGGGCGAGCCGGTGTTTGACCGCCTCGACGCCGATCTGGCGCACGCGCTGATGAGCATCAACGCGGTGAAAGGCGTGGAGATCGGCGACGGGTTTGCCGTGGTGACCAAGCGCGGCAGCGAAAACCGCGATGAAATCACCCCGGAAGGCTTCCAGAGCAACCATGCCGGCGGCATTCTCGGCGGCATCAGCAGCGGCCAACCGGTGGTTGCACATCTGGCGCTGAAGCCGACCTCCAGCATCATGGTGCCGGGCCGTACCATCAATCGCCAGGGCGAAGCGGTGGAAATGGTCACCCGCGGCCGCCACGATCCGTGTGTGGGCATCCGCGCCGTGCCGATCGCCGAAGCGATGATGGCGATCGTGCTGATGGATCACCTGCTGCGCCAGCGTGCGCAAAACGGTGATGTGGTTTCCGACGTGCCTCGCTGGTAATCGCCATGAGAAACTGGATGTTGGGCCTGGTGGCCTTGACGGCCTCCGCCTCCGCCATGGCGCTGACGCCGTGGCAGAAAATTGATCACCCGGTGGCCGGCGCGCCGCAGGCGGTGGGCGGTTTCGCCAACGGCTGCGTCATCGGCGCCCAGCCGTTACCGCTGAACTCACCGAACTACCAGGTGATGCGTACCGACCAGCGCCGCTATTTCGGCCATCCGGATTTGCTGGCGTTTATTCAGCGCCTCAGCAGCCAGGCGAACCAGAAAGCGCTGGGCACGGTGCTGATCGGCGACATGGCGATGCCGGCCGGCGGGCGCTTCAGCAGCGGCCACGCCAGCCACCAGTCGGGGCTCGACGTCGACATCTGGCTGCAGCTGCCGCGCCAACGCTGGAGCGCACAGCAGCTGCTGAAGCCGCAGCCTATCGATCTGGTGTCAAGTGACGGCAAGCAGGTAGTGGCGCGCCAATGGCAGCCGCAGATCGAGTCGCTGATCAAGCTGGCGGCGCAGGATGCGGATGTGACGCGCATCTTCGTCAATCCGGCCATCAAACAGCGTCTGTGTCTGGATGCCGGCGCCGATCGCGCCTGGTTGCACAAGGTGCGGCCGTGGTTCGGTCACCGCGCGCACATGCACGTGCGCCTGCGTTGCCCGGCGGGCAGCCTTGAATGTAAAGAGCAGGATACGCCGCCGCCGGGCGACGGCTGCGGCGCCGAACTGGCGAGTTGGTTCGTGCCGCATCAACCGAGCGCCAAACCGGGTAAACCGGTGCCGCCGCCGTTACCGCCGACCTGTCAGGCATTGCTGGATAATCACTTCGCAGCGGAATAATACATGGACTGGTTCGTCATCGGCCCCGAGATGCTCGGGGTGTTGTTTGCAGTAGCGCTGCTGGCGGGGTTTATCGACTCCATCGCCGGCGGTGGCGGGTTGCTGACGGTACCGGCCTTGCTGGCGGTGGGGGTTCCCCCGGCCCAGGCGTTGGCCACCAACAAACTGCAGTCGGTCGGCGGCTCCTTCTCCGCCAGCCTGTACTTTATTCGTCGGCGTGCGGTGAACCTCAACGATCAAAAGCTGACGATATTTCTGACGCTGATCGGTTCGATCATCGGCGCCATTCTGGTGCAGCATATGCGCGCCGATGTGTTGCGGCAGATGTTGCCGCTGCTGGTGATCGGCATCGGCCTCTACTTCCTGCTGATGCCGCGGCTGGGTGAGGAAGATCGTCAACGTCGCCTCGGCGCCTTGCCGTTCGGGCTGGTGGCCGGCGGCTGCGTCGGGTTTTACGACGGCTTCTTCGGCCCCGGCGCCGGATCGTTCTACGCGTTGGCCTATGTGACGCTGTGCGGTTTTAACCTCGCCAAGTCCACGGCACACGCCAAGGTGCTGAACTTCACCTCCAACGTCGGCGGATTGGCGCTGTTCATCATCGGCGGCAAGGTGGTGTGGAGCATCGGTCTGGTGATGCTGGTGGGGCAGGTGCTGGGCGCGCGTCTGGGCGCCCACATGGTGCTGACCCGCGGGCAGAAGCTGATTCGGCCGATGATCGTGATCGTCTCGCTGGTGATGAGCCTCAAGCTGCTGTACGACAATCACGGCGCGGAAATTCAGCAGTGGTTGACCGCCCTGGTGCACGGCTAAAGATGAAAAGTGGGCGCGGCTTACGCGCCCTGTCTTATTGAGTATAATGGCCTCTTTATTTCTGTGGTTATAGAGTTTTTATGTCAGACATGCAGACCCGTCATCGCTATGAACAGCTGATCGAGATCTTCAATCAGTGCTTCAGCGATGACTACAACACCCGCCTGGTGAAGGGCGACGACGAGCCGATCTACCTGCCGGCCGACGACGAACTGCCGTATCACCGCATCGTGTTTGCCCATGGCTTCTACGCCAGCGGCCTGCACGAAATCTCGCACTGGTGCATCGCCGGCGAAGCGCGCCGACAATTGGTGGACTTCGGTTACTGGTATTGCCCGGACGGGCGCGACGCGCAAACCCAGAGTGAATTCGAAGCGGTAGAGATCAAACCGCAGGCGCTGGAATGGATGTTTTGCGTGGCGGCCGGTTTCCCGTTCAACGTCAGCTGCGACAACCTGAACGGCGACTGCGAGCCGGATCGCATCGCGTTCCAGCGCAAGGTGCGCGCCCGGGTATTGGCGCTGCTGGAGCAGGGAATACCCACACGGCCTGCGCGCTTTATTCAGGCGTTGCAATCGTTCTACAATACGCCACCGTTGGCGGCCGAGCATTTTCCGTATCCGGAAGATCTCAACTGACGCCACAGCCCGCTATTTAATGAGGAAATTTGATGATCGCAGAATTCGAAGCGCGCATTTTGGCGCTGATTGATGACATGGTAGAGCACGCCAGCGATGATGAACTGTTTGCCGGTGGCTACCTGCGCGGTCATCTGACGCTGGCGGTGGCCGAAGCGGAAGAGCAGGGTGAGCACACTGCCGAAGCGCTGAAAGCGCGGGTGGAAGAGAGCCTGCATAAGGCGATCGCCGCCGGGGAACTTTCGCCGCCGGATCAGATCCTGGTGCGCGGCATGTGGGAAAACCTCTATCAGGCCGCCACGCCTGCCGCTTGACCGCCATGCCGGGGCGCATCATCGCGCCCCTCATTCATGAATTAAACCGCACGTCCTTTCAGCAGCTTCCGTACCCACATCCGATTCGGATTCAACGCCGCCAGCAGGCGCGCGTCGCCCGGCAACGGTTCGCCGAACAGCTGCGCCGCCAGAATTTCCGCCGCCAGCGGTGCCGAGCACAGGCCGCGCGATCCCAATCCGCCGATAGCGAACAGGCCGGGATAGACCGGCGCATCGGCGACGGTTTCACCGCGCTGGTTCTGTCGCTGCAAATCCTGATACTGCGTCACCGTGGCCTGATAGTCCGGCAGTGCGCCGACCATCGGCAGATGATCGCGGGTGGCGCTGCGCACGCCGCAGCGCGCCAGGTGAGCGCTGACGTCCACCTGCTGCGGCCAGGCTTGTTCCGGCAGGCAGCGCAGCAGGCGCCCGCGGTTTTCCTGTTGCTCCTGTTCGCGGTAGTCGGTGGCGGTGTCGCCACGCTGGTAGCTGGCGCCGATGCAGTGTTGGCCGTTGTTGGCGTTGACCGGCGTCAGGTAGCCGTCGTAGCACAAGACCTGTTTCAACTGACCGAGGGCCGGCGAGGTTGGGATGTGCGACACCTGCCCGCGTACCGCATACAGCGGCAGGGCTTGCGTCGGTGCCAGCTCGGCCAACCGGTGGCCGTTGGCCAGGATCACCGTCGCATGGCGGCGGCATTCACCGTGGGCGAAGTCGATACGCCAGCCGTTTTCTTCACGCGCCAGCGCCTGCGCATCGTGCCGGTAGTGGCAGACCAGACCCTGACGCTGCGCCAGCGCGATAGCGCCGCGCGTCAGCTCGGCCGGGCAGAGCCAGCCGCCCTGCGGGTAGGTGATGCCGCCAAAGCCGGTATCGACGCCGCACAGTTCGCTGAGCGTCTCGCGGTCGGCTGCCGCCGCCAGCGCTGGCGGCCAGTCGGTTTTCAGCATATTGGCGATCTTGTCGCCGCTCTTTTCGTCGTAGGCCAGCTGGCTGACGCCGCACCACTGGTGATCAAAGATGACGCCTAGTTGCAACAGGGTGTCGTATTGGCGACGGGCGAAGGGAAACGCGGCGCTGAAGAAACTCTCCAGCGCGTCGCCGCTGCCGTTCAGCAGAGGATAAATCGCCCCCTGGCGGTTGCCGGAAGCGCCCTCGGCCGCCTGTTCGTCGGCGCAGTACAGCGTGACGGTGGCGCCGCGCCGCAATAAGGCCAGCGCGGTAAGCGCGCTGGCGACGCCGCCGCCGATCAGGGCGATGTCGGCGGTGTTGTCCGCCGCCGGACGCCGATACCAGGGCGCCGGGTGGGGCGTGGGCTGCGCATCGGCCGGCAGACCGCCGGCGAGCATCTCACGTTTTTGGCCGAAGCCTTTGCAACGGTTGACCTGAAAACCGGCCTGCTGCAAGCCGCGGCGCACGAAGCCGGCGGCGGTAAAGGTGGCGAAGCTGCCTTCCGGCCGGGCGAAACGCGCCATGGCGGCGAACAGTTGCTCGGTCCACATGTCGGGATTTTTGGCCGGCGCGAAGCCGTCGAGGAACCAGGCATCGACCTGGTTATTCATGCTGGCGTCGAACTGAGGCAGCAGTTCGTTGACGTCGCCGAACCACAGATCGAGCGTAATACGGCCTTCGGCCAACAGCAGGCGATGACAGCCCGGCAGCGGCAGCGGCCATTGGGCGCGCAGCTCGTCGGCATAGGGTGCCAGCTCCGGCCAGCGTGCATGCGCTGCCGCCAGATCGGCCTGCTGCAGGGGGAATTTTTCGAAGCTGATAAAGTGCAGGCGCTGCAGCGCGGCGTCCGGCTCGCCCTGGCGGAAGTCTGCGAAGGCCTGCCACAGCGTCAGGAAATTGAGCCCGGTGCCGAATCCGGTTTCCGCCACCACCAACAGCGGGCGCGGGTGAGTGGCGAAACGCTGCGGCAGCCGGTTGCCGTGCAGAAAGACATAGCGGGTTTCTTCCAGCCCATCCTGATTGGAAAAATAGACGTCATCAAACTGTTTCGAAACAGGTGTACCCTGTTCGTTCCAGGTTAGCGTTGCGGTTTGGATGGGGGCGTGGTTCACGGTCAATAGCTCGAAATTCAAGGGATGTCGCGAATTCTAACGGCGCTGGCGCCCTGGCGCAAACTGGACAACAATAAAGCTGAAAAACGCTGATCGGACTTGTTCGGCTTACATCTGTACGCTAAAGTGCGATGCAAAATCCCGTAGGTAAATAGTGGAAGAGGTATTGAATGAAACGTGCAGTGATTACTGGCCTGGGAGTTGTCTCCAGCATTGGTAATAACCAGCAGGAGGTCCTGGCGAGCCTGCAGGAAGGACGTTCTGGGATCACTTTCTCCCAGGAACTGAAAGATTCCGGCATGCGTAGTCACGTATGGGGGCAAGTTAAGCTCGACACAACCGGCCTGATCGACCGCAAGGCGGTGCGTTTCATGAGCGATGCTTCCATCTATGCCTTCCTGGCGATGCAAGAAGCGATCGCTTCTTCCGGCCTGAAGGAAGAAGAGTATCAAAACAATCCGCGCGTGGGCCTGATCGCCGGTTCCGGCGGTGGTTCTCCGCGCTTCCAGGTGTTCGGCGCCGATGCGATGCGCAGCCCACGCGGCCTGAAAGCGGTTGGCCCATATGTGGTCACCAAAGCCATGGCTTCCGGCGTTTCCGCCTGCCTGGCGACGCCGTTCAAAATCCACGGCGTAAACTACTCCATCAGCTCCGCTTGCGCGACCTCCGCACACTGCATCGGTAACGCGGTTGAGCAAATCCAACTGGGCAAACAGGACATCGTGTTTGCCGGCGGCGGCGAAGAGCTGTGCTGGGAAATGGCCTGCGAGTTCGACGCGATGGGCGCGCTGTCCACCAAGTACAACGACACGCCGGAAAAAGCCTCCCGCACCTACGACGCCGATCGTGACGGTTTCGTCATCGCCGGTGGCGGTGGCATGGTGGTGGTTGAAGAACTGGAGCACGCGCTGGCGCGCGGTGCGCACATTTACGCAGAAATCGTTGGCTACGGCGCAACGTCTGACGGCGCCGACATGGTTGCGCCATCGGGCGAAGGCGCGGTGCGCTGCATGAAGATGGCGATGCAGGATCTGGATGCGCCGATCGACTACATCAACGTGCACGGCACCTCCACACCGGTAGGCGACGTGAAAGAGCTGGGCGCGATTCGCGAAGTGTTCGGCGACAATACCCCGGCTATCTCCTCCACCAAGGCGATGACCGGTCACTCGCTGGGCGCCGCAGGCGTGCAGGAAGCGATCTACAGCCTGCTGATGCTGGAGCACGGCTTTATCGCGCCGAGCATCAACATCGACACCCTGGATGAGCAGGCGGCCGGCATGAATATCGTGACTCAGCCGACTCAGCGTGAGCTGACCACCGTGATGTCCAACAGCTTCGGCTTCGGCGGGACCAACGCCACCCTGGTGATGCGCAAACTGGCGAAATAATTCCGCCTGAGCCTCACCTCGCCATCAAGCCCGCGTTTTCGCGGGCTTTTTACTGCCCGAACCCCGCCGGCTGGGCGCTCGGAGTTTTCCCAAATAACATCCCCTGACACATCATTACCTCGCCATTACATGCGTTGGGCATACAATAGCCAGGTAGCGTGATTATCGCTCGGCGTAGCTTTCTAAAGTGATCGAACATTGAGGCAAGAAGTATGAAAAAGTTAATTGCGGTTGGGTTACTGTCGGCCGTGCTGGCCGGATGCGCCACCGATTCCCCCTGCGTTCCGGTCTACGATGATCAGGGGCGTCTGGTGCACACCAACACCTGCATGAAGGGCACCACCCAAGATAACTGGGAAACCGCGGGCGCGATCGCCGGCGGCGCGGCGGCAGTGGCCGGTCTGACCCTCGGCATCATCGCGCTGACCAAGTGATCGGCGCGGCGCCTGCGGGCGCATGCAACCAGCCCGGCCATTGCGTGCCGGGCTTTTTTATTTCACTGCACCAAAAACGCCTTGAACTGCGGCGTCATCACGGCGCTGAAACCGTCGTCGGTTTTGCTGATCAGGTAGACCGCCAGCCCTTTCTCTTCGGCAAGCTTCAACGCTTTCTCCGTGCCCAGCACCATCAGGCCGGTATCCCAGCCGTCGGCCTCGAGCGCGGTGGGGGCGATCACCGTGGCGGAAACCAGCCGGTGCTTGATCGGCCTGCCGGTGGTCGGATCGATGACATGGGAGTAGCGCTGGCCGTTTTCTTCAAAGTAGTTGCGGTAGCTGCCCGCGGTGCTGATGCCGTAACCGTGCAGATCCACCAGCGCCTGCACCGCATTTTCACGGTCGGTCGGCTTTTGGATCGCCACCCGCCAGGGTTTGCCCTGGCCGTTGACGCCGCGTGAAGAGACCGCGCCACCGACCGATACCAGGTAGTTGGTAATGCCGTTGCGGTTCATCAGGCGCACCAGTTCATCGGCGCCGTAGCCTTCGCCCAGCGTCGAGAGATCGACATACATGTCCGGCAGATCTTTTTGCAGCCACTCCCCGCGATTGTCGCTGATCAGCTTCAGGTGCTGCAGGCCGATGCGCTGCTTCGCCGCGTCGATCTGCGCCTGTTCCGGCACCTTGACCGGATGCTTGTCGGGGCCGAACCCCCACAGGTTCACCAGTGGGCCGACGGTGATGTCCATGGCGCCGCCGGTATCGCGGCCGATGCGCTGAGCCATCAGCACGATGTCCGCCATGCCGCGCGGGATCGGCTGCGGTTCGAGGCTGGTGCTACGGTTAAATTGCGACAGCACCGAGTCGGCGCGGTAGGTGGAGATATCGTCGTTGGCCCGTTCGAGCACTGCGTCAATCTGCCGCTGCAATGCTTGCTTGCCGATCGCGACGTCACCGCTGACTTTAACGCTGTAGAAGGTGCCCATGGTCTTGCCGTCGATATCGATTTGCGGGCGGGAGGAGGCATCGTCGCAGGCGGCGAGCAGGGCGCATAAGGCGCTGAGCAATGCCCCTTTGGCGAACAGGGAAGCCATAACATGTCCTTTGAAAACGAGAAAGCCGCTACAAATAAAGTAAAGCGCGGCAAATGGAAAGTGGATAAAGGTAAAATAGCATTTTGCTGGCGTTGCGGCTGCGCCTGAGCTAACGTCTCGCTCATGCTTTTCGCTGAGGTTTCAAGCTGCCGCCATGAGTTCAACCGCCATTTCCCGGCTTATCCATCCCTTTGTCAAAGACCGCTTCCTGCATGTGCTGTTGCTGGCCGGCGCAGCGATGTTCGCCTTTCATCCGCAGCCACTGGCGGCGCTGGGCGGTTTCATCGACGGCCGCACCCTCATTACTCTGTTGGGGCTGATGCTGCTGACCAAAGGCGTTGAGGTCAGCGGCTACTTCGACTTCGTTGGCCGCAAGATTATCAATCGGTTGCACAGCGAACGGCGGCTGGCGCTGTTCCTGGTGTTTTCCGCCGCGCTGCTGTCGTCGTTTCTGACCAACGACGTGGCGCTGTTTATCGTCATTCCGCTCACCATCACGCTGAAAAAGCTGTCGGCGCTGCCGGTTGGCCGTTTGATCATCTTTCAGGCGCTGGCGGTGAACGCCGGTTCGCTGCTGACGCCGATAGGCAACCCGCAAAATATCCTGCTGTGGAGCCGCTCCGGCCTCTCTTTCCTCGGTTTCATCGGCCAGATGGCGCCGTTTGGCGCCGCGATGATGCTGAGCCTGTTGGTGTTGACCTGGTTCAGCTTCCCGGCGCGCGACATCGTGAAAACGCCGAATACCGAGGGCTACCCCTATCAACGGCCGCTGTTGCTGAGCTGCGTGGGGCTGTATGCGATCTTCCTGCTGTGCCTGGATATCGGTCTGCCGCTGTATGGGCTGCTGGCGGTGTTCGCCGGCTTTTTGTTGCTGGCGCGCCGGGTGCTGTTGCTGATCGACTGGAGCCTGATTTTCGTGTTCGCCGCCATGTTTATCGATGTCGGCCTGTTTACCCGCCTGCCGCCGCTTCAGCCGGCGTTTGCCGCCATCGCCGGGCTGAGCGACGGCGGGGTGTACGCGCTGGGCGTCGGGCTGTCGCAGATCGTCAGCAACGTGCCGGCCACTATTTTGCTGCTCAACTATGTGCCTTCCAGCGCGCAGTTGGCTTATGCGGTCAATGCCGGCGGCTTCGGGTTGGCGATCGGATCGCTCGCCAACCTGATTGCGCTGCGCATGGCGGGGGAGCGCAAGATCTGGTTGCGCTTCCACTATTACTCGCTGCCGCTGCTGGCGTGGGCCGCGCTGGTCGGCTGGCTGTTGAGCTAACTCTGATTACCGCTCTGCCGGGCGGCCAACAAGCAAATGCTTCGGGTCACTTGGTAGGATTTCACGAAGGCGCTGACGGGTAAAAATTCGAAGCGCGAGTGGAAGTTATGCGCGCCGGTGAAGTAATTGGGCGTCAGGATGCCGCGGCTCGAGAGCGCCGCGCCGTCGGTGCCGCCGCGCATCGGGATCACCTTCGGCGGGATGCCGTGGGCGGCAAGGGCGCCGAAGATCAGATCGATGGCGCGCCGATCTTCGCCGATGGCGTTGCTGATGTTGCTGTAGATGTCGCTGATGCTGCAGCTGACGTTGGCGCGCGGATAGCCGGCCGCCACCTGACGCACCGTCTCCTCAAGGCGAGCTTTGCGCGCCTCGAAGGTTGCGCGATCGAAGTCGCGAATCGACACCTTCAGCGTCGCCTGATTGGCATTGGCGGCCAGATCCGTGAACCAGAAATAGCCCTCGCGCCCGTCGGTGTGTTCCGGAGTATCCTGCTCGTCGAATTGGTTGATGATGTCGTTGGCGATGCGTATCGGGTTGATTAACACGTTTTTCGCCGACATAGGGTGGGCAGTCACCCCCTCGATGCGGATCTCCGCCGACGCCGCGTTGAAATTTTCGTACACCACTTCACCCAGTTCGCAGCAGTCGATGGTGTAGGCGAAATCGACGGGGAAACGCTGCAAATCCAGCGCCTTGGCGCCGCGCAGGCCGATCTCTTCATCCGGCACGAACGCCACCACGATATCGCCGTGGCGATCGGCGGCGGCCAGGTTGGCCAGCAGTGTCATCACCACGGTGACCGCCGCCTTGTTGTCGGCGCCCAGCACGCTGGTGCCGTCGCTGAACAGGATCTCTTCGTTTCGGTAGGGTAGGATCTCCGGGTGCTCGGCGACCCGCAGCCAGATGTCTTGCTCGGCGTTCAGGCATAAATCTTCGCCGGTGAAGCGCAGGCGCTGCGGCCGAATCTCGGGCGACAGGCCGACGTCCACGGTGTCGATATGGGTGATGAAGCCGATGCGCGGCGCGCCGGGGTGGGTGCCAGGCTTGCGGGCGGTGACGGTGGCGTGTTCGTCTATCTGCACGTCGGCCAGGCCGAGATGGCGCAGCTCTTCCGCCAGCAGCTGCGCCATCTCATGCTGCCCCGGCGTGCTGGGCAGGGTGGTTGCGGCGGCATTGCTCTGGCTGGTGACCGCCAGGTAGCGGAAGAAACGTTCGGTAAGCTGTTCGGCAATCGGGCTGGTCATCGGAATTCCTCGCGGTTGGCAATCTACCGGTTTTAAAACGAAATCAGCTGTTTGTCCAACGGTGCAATGCGTAAACTGCCAGAATGCGAAGCATCGCGCAGAAACGAAAAATAGCGGTGCAACTAGGAAATAGTCGCAGGTTTCTGCGGCAAAATCGGTGTTAGCTGTGGGCCGGGAAGCGCCTACATAACACTTATCTGTCCCTCAAGGAGAATTCATGCACACCGGTCACGCTCTGCTTATCACTTTACTGTCCCTGGGCATCTCTCACAGCGCCTGGTCGTCTGCCGATACCGGGCACGCCAACAGCAACGCCAACAGCCGCGAAGTGGCCAGCGCGTTGGGCGGCCTGAAGAACAAAACCTACGAGCTGGAGCAGGCGCCGAAGATCCGCGTCGCCAGCTTCAATATCGCCGCCGGCAAGGTCAGCGACATGACCGCCATTGCCAAGGCGATTCGCGCGATGAACGTCGACGTGGTGGCGCTGCAGGAGGTGGATAAACTCACCGCCCGCAGCGGCCGGGTCGATCAGGCGGCGGAGCTGGCGAAGCTGACCGGTATGCAGGCGGTGTTCGGCCGGGCGATCGATTACGATGGCGGCGAATATGGCCTGGCGTTTCTCTCGAAGTATCCGTTGCACGATGCCGTGATCTATCCGCTGCCGTCCGGCCAGCGCGAACAGCGCATCGCCTTCAGCGCCAAGGTTGACGTGCCGGAGTTCCCGGCGCCGATCACCCTGTTCAACGCCCACCTCGATACCAAGGAAGATCCGACGATGCGTCTGGATCAGGTGCGGGAGCTGAACGATCGCGCCATCGAAGTGCGTGGTATCAAGCTGCTGTTCGGCGACATGAACGATGTGCCGGGCAGCGTGACCTGGCTGGAGCTGAGCCGCTATTGGAACGACATCATGCCGAACGGGCAGGACGGCCGCAGCTGGCCGGCAGAAAATGCCGAGATCAAGGTGGATTACCTCTTCACCGGCAACGCGCAGCGCTGGCATCTGGACAGCCTGACGGTGCCGAACGCCAGCGGCGACTGGAACGGCGTGCATTGGCCGGCGGTAAGCGACCACCTGCCGCTGGTGGCGGAGATGCGCCTGACCGAGCAATAAGCGGGTGGGCGTTCCATTGGGGCCATTGGGGCCGCGCTAAGCCACGGCGATCTGCGCCAGCCGCTCGACGGCGCTGCGGATCTCGCCCGGCGCCAGGGCCGAAAAACCCAGCAGCCAGCCGTCGCGCTGTGCCTGTGCCGTCTGGTATTGCGCCTTCAGCCCGGGCGTGAGGATGCCGAGCCGCTGCGCCCGCTGGCTGAGCGCCGCCTCCTGGCCGGGCGGCAGCCAGACGCTGAGCTGTAGGCCACCGGCGGCGGGAGCGGGCGTGGCGAAGTGGCCGAGTTTTTCGCGTACTTCCGCCAGCAACACATCGCGCCGGCTGCGGTAGAGCTGGCGCATGTAGCGGATATGCGCGGCGAAGTGCCCCTGGCGGATGAATTCGGCGGTGACTGCCTGCATCAGCTGCGCGCTGTGGCCGTCATACACCGTGCGCGCGGTGACGAACGCTTCAACCAGCGCGGGCGGGGCGATCAGGTACGCCAACCGCAGCGAAGGGAACAGCGACTTGGAGAAGGTGCCGAGGTACAGCACCCGGCCACGGCGATCCAGGCCCTGCATCGCCGGTATCGGCAGGCCGTCGTAATGAAACTCGCTGTCGTAATCGTCCTCGATGATCCAGGCCTGATGCCTCTCCGCCAGCGCCAGCAACGCCAATCGGCGTGCCAGGCTGAGCGCTGCGCCGGTTGGATATTGGTGCGAGGGCGTCAGATAAATCAAACGAGGATCGGGCAAGGAGGGGTCAGCACACAGGCCGTCGCTGTCCACCGCGACCGGTGTCAGGGCGGCTCCGGCGCTGATAAAGGCGTTTCTTGCCCCGGTGTAACCCGGTTCTTCCATCCAGACGCTGTCGCCGCTGTCCAGCAGCAACGTGGCGATCAGCTGCAGCGCCTGCTGCGAACTGGTCAGCACGATAACCTGGCGAGCATCGCAGATCACGCCGCGCGTTTGGTTGACGTGAGCGGCAATCGCTTCGCGCAGCGGCAAATAACCCTGCGGGTCGCCGTAGCGCAGCAGGCTTTCTCCCTGTAGCCGCAGGCGCTGTGCGGTCAGTTGCTTCCACAAGGCCAGCGGAAACGCACGCAGATCCGGCGAGCCGGCAGCGAAGGCCTGAGGATGCTGCGGATCGCGGCAGCCGCCGGTTTGAACGATCTGTTGGCCGCGCTGCGAAAGGCGCGGTATGCCGGCGCCGGTCGCCGGCGGCGGCGATTTGGCGATGATAATCGCCACAAAGGTGCCCTGGCCGACGCGGCGCTGCAGATATCCCTCCGCCTCCAGCTGACCGTAGGCCGCTTCGACGGTTACCCGCGAGAGGCCCAGATCGCTGGCCAGCACCCGGCTGGAAGGCAGGCGTTGCCCAACGCTCAATGCACCCTGGTGGATGGCCTGCCGCAATGCGCCGCACAGGCGATCGCGCAGCGTGCCGGCGGCGTGGGGCGATTGCTGAAACAATGTGACCAGCGAGTGCCGCATAATGGGCCTTATCACGGTTGGGAAATGGGTATCAATCATAAGACCAAAATGGGGCACTATTGTCATCTGTCTTGATGCACGGGAGTGAGTGGTATGTTGAAAGAATCATTGGTGCTGGCTTTTCCGCCGGCGGCGCCGGAAGAGAGCCAGGCCTACCTGGCGACCAAGCTGAGCCGCTATGCGGATGCCTGGGACGTGGCGGAAGATCTGCGCAATGGCGTGGAAGAGATGGTAGTGATCGACACCCGCGCGGAGGCGCTGTATGCCGCCGGGCATATTCCCGGTGCGCTCAGTTTGCCGCATCGCCTGATGGATGAAGCCGGCACGGCGCAGCTGGATCGCCGAAAAGTGTATGTGACTTACTGCGACGGTATCGGCTGCAACGGTTCCACCAAAGGCGCTTACAAGCTGGCGAAGCTGGGATTCCGGGTGAAGGAGCTGATCGGCGGGCTGGACTTCTGGCTGCGCGACGGCCATCCGTTGGCCATCGGCGAACAGCCGGGATCGTTGCGCGATCGGGCGGCTGTTGCGGACTGCGGCTGCGCCTGAGGCGTTAAAACACCAGCGCCAGCACGACGGCCAGCGCCATCAGCAGCAGGATCAGCGCCACGGCCGGCTTGCTGAGCGCTTTTTGCAACGGCAGAGGCAGGGCGGCGATCAGCGGGTTGAGCAGCGGCTGCGGATCGACAGGGTGGCTGACGATAGGCTGGGCCTGGCCGGCTTTTTCCAGGCGGCGGGCAAACAGCTGATGAATGGCGTCGCTCATTTGCGGATGCGTCAGCGGCGAATTGGCGCCGCAGTTGAAGCGGGCTTGGCAGTAGTCGTTCATCTGCTGCAGCTCTTGCTCATCCGCCGGCTGTTTGAGCGCCGCCAACAGATTGTTCAGCGTCGGCGCGCTCTGCGGGCTGAGCGCCACCTTCACTTGCAAAAACTGGTTCAGCAGCTGGAAGTGGCGTGCCGGCAGCGGATCGTTGGTTTTCACGCCCGCGAGATCAAACAGCGTTTGCCAGATTTTAGCCGGCGCTTCGCCGGTGGCGGCGCTGAGTTTGGTTATCTGCTGCTGCAGGCTCTGATGCTCTGCGGGCAGCAGCGGGCGATCGCTGGTGGCGGTTTGCTGCGGCTGGGGAATGGCCAGGCCGCCGGTCTGCAACAGATTCAGCACCTGCTGCAACTGCGGCGGGCTCAACTGGCTCAGCACCGTGTGGCCGAACTGCTGGCGAATAAAGTCGCTGACGGCCTGGCGGTTGTTGCCCTGCGGCAGCAATTCGGCCAGCTGTTGCAACAGCTGGCGCCCGGCATGGTTTTGCTGCGCCTGCGTCAGGCGCGTTTGCAGCAGCTGTTCCGCCGGTTGAAAATGGCGCGCCAGCAGTTCGCCGCCGTTGTCGGCGCCGAGATCGTGACGCAGAGATGCCCAGATCTCCGCCGACTTTGCCGGGCTGAGTGCCATGATTTTCACGATCAGCTTTTCCAGCGTCGTGCGCTGCGCCGGAGAGAGGGGCTGATCGTCAGTGGCCGCCGTTTTGCCCGGGGAGGGAGGGCGTTCGCCGGCGATTGGGGTGCCCGGCCCACTCAAAGGTTGCATATCACCAGTCCTTCGCTGTGTATCCCCGCAGAATGCCTGGAGGAGAGAATCATCATCGTACCCGGCGAAAAGCGCAGGCTTACCCTCTATGATACCTGTAAATCGCCGCCATCAATACCGCCGCTCAGACATTTCTTTACCGACAAAACGTTGCTAATCGCGCCCGCGCCGCTAAGATAACCCCAGACCCGAACATGAGGATGGCATGGTTAAACGGCAGCGGATTGCAAAATGGTTTTTATGCCTGGCTTGCCTGGTGGTGCTGACGTGCATGACCCAGCGCATGGCGGGCCTGCATGCGCTGCAGCAAACGCTCGGGATCCCGGCAGCTACCGCCGTTCAGTCCAGTGACACCGCCGCCGAAGCGCAGCCGACGCCCTGTGAGCTGAGCGCCAAGTCATTGCTGGCCGCGCCGCCGGTGATGTTCGAAACCGTACTGTTCGGGCTGGGCCTACTGCTGGCGCTGTTGGCGCCGACCATCGCCGCGCGCCTGCGCATTCCTCCTCCTCGCGCCATTTCACCGCCCACCCTCAGGGTGCACCTTCGATTATGCGTATTCCGTGAATGAGTTAATCGCCCGTTTTTCGCGGTGAATTAATCATTTATGGAGAATTAACATGTTGAAAATTATCAGGCTGGCCTGCGCTTGCCTGTTTATGCTGTGGCTGCCTGCCTTGCAGGCGGCGGACAGCGGCTGGCTGCAAAACCCGGCCAACGATCATGCCAAGGTGCGGCTGCGCGCCGACACGTCACTGCCGGGGGAGACTCGCCTGCTGCTGTCGGTCGAGCTGCAAAAGGGCTGGAAAACCTACTGGCGTTCCCCAGGCGAAGGCGGCATCGCGCCGGCTATCGTCTGGCAGGGCAATCCGCCGCCGGCGACCTGGCACTGGCCGACGCCGCAGCGTTTCGAGGTGGCCGGCATTTCCACCCAGGGCTATCACGATCGGGTCACGCTGCCGATCGTGATGTCAGCCCACGTATCCGGCCCGCTGGCGGGCACCCTGACGCTATCCACCTGCAGCAACGTCTGCATTCTGACCGACTACCCGTTCAGCCTGGATCTGACGACGCCGAACGATCCGCAGTTTAACCACGACTTCGCGCAGGCGATGGGGCAGGTGCCGATCGCCGCCGGGGTGGCGGAGAGCGTCAAGGCCGGTTACCGCAACGGCGAGCTGCAGATCGCCGCCGAACGTGCCGCTGGCTGGCAGCAGCCCTCGCTGTTCTTCGATACGCTGGCGGATGCCGATCTCGGCAAGCCGAAGGTCGAGACCGACGGCGCTCAGCTGTTGGCGCGAGTGCCGGTCAGCGACGGTTGGGGCGATGCGGCGCCGGATCTGCGCGGTAAAATGCTGACGCTGGTGATCGACGACGGCGGCATGGCGCAGCAGATTACGCTGCCGATTGGCGATCCGCTGGCCGCGCCCGCCGGTACGGCGTTCTCGTTATGGCAGGCGGTATTGATGGCGCTGGCGGGCGGGTTGATCCTCAACCTGATGCCGTGCGTACTGCCGGTGCTGGGCATTAAGCTCGGCTCCGTCCTGCAGGTGGAACGGCGCGATCGGCGCAGCGTGCGTTTGCAGTTCCTGGCGTCGTCACTGGGTATCGTCGCCTCGTTTATGGCGGTGGCTTTGCTGATGACGTTACTGCGGCTCGGCAACCATGCGCTCGGCTGGGGCATTCAGTTCCAGAATCCGTGGTTTATCGGTTTTATGGTGCTAGTGACGCTGCTGTTCAGCGCCAACCTGTTTGGCCTGTTCCATCTGCGCCTCTCGTCCGATCTGAACACGTCGCTGGCCACCCATAACGGGCACGGTCTGAGCGGCCATTTCTGGCAGGGCGCGTTCGCCACGCTGCTGGCGACGCCGTGCTCGGCGCCGTTTCTCGGCACGGCGGTGGCCTTCGCGCTGGCGGCGTCGCTGCCGGTGCTGTGGGGCATGTTCATCGCGCTCGGCATCGGCATGAGCCTGCCGTGGCTGCTGATCGCCGCCTGGCCATCGCTGGCGCTGCGCTTGCCGCGCCCCGGCCGCTGGATGAATACCGTCAAGCTGGCGATGGGGATGCTGATGCTGGCGTCGTCGCTGTGGTTGCTGAGCCTGTTGAGCAATCATATCGGCGTGCAGGCCACGCTGTGGCTGGGGGCGTTGGCGCTGCTGGCGTTGCTGTTGGCGGTGTGGCGTCAGCAGGGTGCACGGTTGGCGGCCAAGCTGGCGGCGGGCACGTTGGTGCTGGCGGGCGTGGCCTTGCTGGCCGGATCGCTGACCGCCGGCCTGTGGCGCCAGCCGTTGCAGGATCGGGTGCAGTGGCAACCGCTGAGCGAACAGGCGATTGCCGAGGCGCTGGCTCAGCATAAGCGGGTGTTCGTCGACGTGACCGCAGACTGGTGCGTGACCTGTAAAGCCAACAAATTCAATGTGCTGCTGCGCGATGACGTACAGCGCGCGCTGAGCGCCGCCGACGTGGTTGCGCTGCGCGGCGACTGGAGCCGCCCGTCGGCCGACATCAGCGCCTTCCTGCAAAAGCGCGGCAGCGTCGCCGTGCCTTTCAACCAAATCTATGGCCCCGGCAGCCCGGACGGCGAGGTGTTATCCCCGCTGTTGACCCGTGACGCCGTGCTGCAAACGCTTTCCCATGCCAAAGGAACCGAACAATGAAAAAGCTACTGATTTTACTGATGATCATCGCCGCCCCAGTGTGGGCCGCCGAGCCTTTCACCCCGGCACAAGAGGCGCGTATCAAAGAGATGATCCGCGAAACGCTGGTGTCCAACCCGGACATTCTGGCGCAGGCGGTGGACGCCTGGCAGCAGCAAACCGCCGGCCAGCAAATCAGCCAGGCTATCAAGCAGAACGCCAAAACGTTGTACCAGGATCCGGCCAGCCCGCGCCTCGGCGCCGCCAACGCCAAACTGACGCTGGTGACCTTTACCGACTATAACTGCCCGTACTGCAAGCGTTTTGATCCGATGCTGGAGAAGATCGTCAAGCAATACCCGGACGTGGCGCTGGTGGTGAAGCTGCTGCCGTTCAAGGGCGAAAGCTCGGTCAGTTCGGCGCGCGTGGCGCTCACCACCTGGCAACAGCACCCGGATCAATTCTGGGCTCTGCACCAGCGGCTGATGGCGAAAAAGGGCTTCCACGACAACACCAGCATCGCCGCCGCGCAAGAGAAAACCGGCGTCAAGGCGGTGGCGCCCAGCGAACAGAGCATGACCACGCTGCGCACCAATATGGAGCTGGCGGAACAATTGGGCGTGCAGGGGACGCCGGCGACGCTGATCGGCGATCGGATGCTGCCGGGGGCGGTGTCGTATGAAGAGCTGGAAGCGATGGTGAAGCAGCAGCTGGCGAAGGCCACCAATGGCTAAGCTCAAGCGCTGGGGGCGCGAGTTGCTGCTGCTGGCGCTGATCGCGCTGGCGGTGGTGACGGTGATGGATTGGCTGAACGCGCCGCAGGCGCCGCCGGCCTTCGATGCTCAGACCCTGACCACGCTGGACGGCGAGAGAGTGTCGTTGGCGCAGCTCAGCCATGAGCGGCCACTGCTGGTTTACTTCTGGGCCAGTTGGTGTGGCGTCTGCCGTTTCACTACGCCGGACGTCGCCCGCTTGCAGGCGGCGGGCGGCAACGTGCTGACCGTCGCGCTGCGCTCGGGCGACGATACCCAGGTGAAACACTGGCTGACACGCAAGCGGCTGGCGCTGCCGGTGGTCAACGATCCGGCCGGTACGCTCTCGGCGCAGTGGCAGATTGGCGTGACGCCGACCTTCGTGGTGGTCTCGCAGGGCAAGGTGGTGCAGAGCACCACCGGCTGGACCAGCTACTGGGGGATGAAGCTGCGGCTGTGGTGGGCCGCCGTCTAACCGGCGTTTTTCTCCGTTATCACCTCCTCAATCGCCCGGCACAGCCGGGCGATACCTTCTTCAATCTGCGGCGGCGAGTTGGCGGCGAAGTTCAGCCGCAGGCCGTGCGCGCCCAGCTGTTCCTGCGCATAAAAGCATTCGCCGCGTGCGAAAGTCACTCCGTATCGCCAGGCGACCGGCATCAGCTCGGCGGTGGTCACCGCCGCCGGCAGCGTCAGCCAGATAAACAAACCTCCCTGCGGCGTTTCAAAGCGGCACCCCGGTGGTAGCCGCCGTTGCAAGGCATCAATCATCACCTCGAGATGGCGGCGGTAGACGCGCCCGGCGCGCCGCAGCTGCTTGTCGTAACGGCCGACGGTGACGAACGCGTCCAGCGCTCGCTGGATCAGGCTGGAACTGGTGAAGCTGTCGACGTGTTTCAATCGTGCGAAACGCTGATAGTGTTCGCTGTCCGCCACCAGATAGCCGATGCGCATGCTGGGCAGCAGCATTTTGGAGAAGGTGCTGACGTAGATCACCGCGCCCGGCGGCGCCAGCGCGCGCAGCGACGGCAGCTGTTTGCCCTGATAACGCAGATCGCCGACGAAATCGTCTTCCAGGATCACCACGCCGGCCTGTTGGGCGATCGCCAGCAGGCGTCGCCGCCGTGCTTCACTCAGGCAACGGCCGGTCGGGTTGTGGAAATTGGGGATGGTGTAGATCAGTTTAGGGCGGTGGCGCGCCAGCAGCTCGGGCAACCGCTCGACCAGCATACCGTGGCGGTCGCCCGGTACGGTGACGATATTGACGCGGTGCTGGCGCAGCAGGCCCAGCGCTTCGGCGTAGGTCGGCTCTTCGACGATCACCGTATCGCCCGGCGCCAGCAGGCTTTGCACCACCAGACTGATGGCGTGCTGCGAACCGTTGGTGATCAGCACCTGTTCCGCCTGCGTGGGGATGCCCTGTGCGCTGAGTATGCGGCTCAGCGTATCGCGCAGCGGGTAGTAGCCGCAGTATTCCCCGTAGCTGAAGGCCTCTTCCGCATGGCGGCTGAGCACCGACAGCAGCACTTTGCGAAACGCCTCCAGCGGAAACACCTTAGGGCTGCCGACGCCGGCGGCGAAGTTGATCAGCCCCTCCGGCAGCGGGGCGTCGGCGTAGCCGTCCAGCCGCGAGGTGAGGGTGGTGAAGCTCTCCAGCGGGAATGGGGCATCGCTGCTCGGTCGGGCCGGGCGCGCCTGCGCTTGCGGGTGCGCGACATAGGCGCCGCTGCCGCGCCGCTGATGCAAAAAGCCCTTGGCCGACAGTTCGGCGTAGGCGTTATCCACCGTTAAACGGCTGACCGCCAGCTCGGCCGCCAGCGTGCGCGTCGAGGGCAGTTTGTCACCATCGACGAACACGCCGGTGAGGATGGCGCGCCGCAGCGCTTCTTCGATCTGTAAATAGAGCGGAACGTCCTGCTCGCGATCCAACGGGATATGCATGCGAAATTGGCCCGGTTATGGAGAGTGATTTTTACTATACCCCATGTCAACAGGGCTTCAAGCGCAGAAAAGTGGCCTGCATGACAACACCGAAAAGTGGCTATAGTGAGAAAAAATGGCTGCGTTACACTCTGTGCTTGAGCATTTACGTCGCCATTTCTCCGAGGATCTCATGTCATTACCGTCAGGCGTTTCCGCCCGGCCGGCGCTGCCCGGCGCGCGCCTTTTTCAGGGCAGCAGCCAGGGTTACGTCATCGCCATTATCAGCGCCATGCTGCTGGCCTTTACCGCCATCATCATCCGCGCGCTGACCGAGTACTACCACCTGCCGACCTTCGTGCTGGCGTTCTGGCGTGCGGCGCTGGTGGCGCTGGTGCTGTTGCCGCTGCTGTTGCTGGTGAAACCGCAGTGGGCGCGCCTGCGCCGTGAACAGGTGGTGTTCTACGCGCTTTACGGGCTGCTGCTGGCACTATTCAACAGCCTGTGGACACTGTCGGTGGCGCTGAACGGCGCGTCGGTGGCGACCATTCTGACCTACTGCTCGGTGGGATTTACCGTGTTCCTCGGCTGGGTGATGTACAGCGAACGCCTGACGCTGCGCCAATTGCTGGTGATCGCCATCAGCCTGGGCGGTTGCTTCCTGGTCAGCAACGGCGACAGCATGGGGAACAGCCACTTCGATCTGCTGGGGCTGCTGGTCGGGATGTTGTCGGGCATCGGCTATACCCTGTATACCCTCGGCGGGCGGGTGGCCAGCGAACGCGGCTATCCGGTGTGGAACACTATCCTGTATGTGTTCGGTTTTTCGGCGCTGTACCAGTTGGCGTTCAACGCTGCGCTGACGGCGTTCCCGCTGGCGGCGTTCCACGGCATGGCCGGCTCTCTGTGGTTCCTGTCGCACGGTGCGCAGGGCATTCAGTGGAGCGGCTGGCTGTTGTTGCTGGCGCTGGCCGCCGGGCCGACGCTGCTGGGCTTCGGGCTGTACAATATCAGCCTGAAAACGCTGCCGCTGGCGGTGGCCAACCTGATCCTGTCGCTGGAGCTGGTGTTCACCGCGGTGATCGCTTATTTCCTGCTGGGGGAAAGCATGAATCAGCTGCAGCTGCTGGGCAGCGCGCTGGTGATGGGCGGGGTGCTGCTGTTGAAAAGCAAGACCGCCGAGGCGTGATCGGCTACCATTACGCCTCGCAAGAGAGGCCGTCATGATGAATAACCCGAGATTGAAGCGAGCGCTTATCGCTTGAATGGCCGTGTTGAGTGAACGACAACACGGCCACAGACATTCCGTTCCGTGGCTTTTATTCCCGTAACAAGAGAATACGCCATGTCCGAAAAACACTGGTCCAACACCGAGCTGCTGCATCAGACGGTGACCAATCCGAATATTATCGTCAAAGGCACCCACAGCTACTACAGCGACTGTTGGGATAACGGCTTCGAACGCTCGGCGGTGCGTTATCTGCACGGCGACGCGGTCAGCCGGCAATGGCAGCCGCTGGGCGAAATAGACCGCCTGTTGATCGGCGATTATGTGTGCATCGCAGCCGAAGCGGTGATCCTGATGGGCGGCAATCACACCCATCGCATCGACTGGCTGAGCCTGTATCCGTTTATGGCAACCATCAAGCAGGCGTACAGCCCCAAAGGCGATACGCGACTGGGCGATGGTTGCTGGATCGGCATGCGGGCGATGCTGATGCCAGGGGTATCGATAGGAGAGGGGGCGATCGTCGCCGCCGGCAGCGTGGTGGCCGGCGATGTTGAGCCTTATGCCATCGTTGGCGGTAATCCCGCGCGGTTTATCCGTTGGCGGTTCGCGCCGGAGGTCATTGCGCGGTTGCTTGCCTTACGCCTCTATGACTTGTCCGAGGCGGACTTTGCGGTGATTCAACCGCTGCTCGCCGATGACGATATCGATGCGTTGGAAAGGGGCATTGCGACCTTGCGTCGTTAAACATAACGGGCGGGGGATCCCCGCCCGTTTCGCGTTACTCGGCTTTGACCTCGGCCGCTGGTTGGCGGCGTTTGCGCATCAGGCGCAGCAGCGGCGGCAGCGCCAGTACCGCAACCGCCAGTACCAGCAGCGTTTGCGCGATGCTGCTGCTCCACAGAATGCCGAACTCGCCGTTGCTGATCGACAACGCGCGCCGCAGATTTTGCTCCAGCATCTCACCCAGCACGAAGCCCAGAATCAGCGGCGACATCGGGAAGTGCATTTTGCGCAGGATGTAGCCGAACACGCCCAACCCGACCATCAGCAGCAGGTCGAAGGTGGTGCTGTGCACCGCATAAACCCCCACCGCCGAAACCGCGGCGATCGCCGGCACCAGGAACCACAGCGGGATGGTCAGCATGCGGGTGAACAGGCCGACCAGCGGCAGGTTCATGATCAGCAAAATGACGTTGGCGATCAGCAGCGCGGCGATCAGCCCCCAGACGATATCCGGCTGTTCGGTGAACATCGCCGGGCCGGGGGTGATGTTGTACAGCGTCAGCGCACCCATCATCACCGCTGTGGTGCCGGAGCCCGGCACCCCCAGCGTCAGCATCGGAATGAACGAACCGCAGGCCGAGGCGTTGTTGGCCGCTTCCGGCGCCGCTACGCCGCGGATGTCACCCTTGCCGAAGGTGTCGCTGTTGCCGCTGATTTTCTTCTCGGTCATGTAGGTCAGCGCACTGGCGATAGTGGCGCCGGCGCCCGGCAGAATGCCGACGAAGAAGCCGATCACCGACGAACGCAGGGTTGGGCCTGCGCACTGCGCCGCCTCTTTGCGGTTGAACAGCAACCGGCCGGTTTTACGCACCAGTTTTTGCCCGGCGCTGGTGCTTTCCAGCATCAGCAGGATTTCGCTGACCGAGAACAGGCCGATCACCACCACGATAAACTGCACGCCGTCGGAGAGGTGCACGCTGTCGAAGGTAAAGCGGTAAACGCCGGTGTTGGCGTCGACGCCCACCGTCGCCAGTCCCAGGCCGATCAGCGCCGCCAGCAGCGATTTCAGCGGGTTCTGGCTCATCATGCTGCCGAGGCAGGCGATGGCGAACACCATCAGGGCGAAATACTCCGCCGGGCCGAAGGCCAACGACCAGCGGGCCAACAGCGGCGCGAACAGGATGATGCCGCCGATGGCGATCATCGATCCGACGAACGAGCTGACCGCCGAGATGGACAGCGCCACGCCGGCGCGCCCCTGCTGCGCCATCGGGTAGCCGTCCAGCGCGGTCATGATCGCCGCCGCGTCGCCCGGTACGTTGAGCAGAATCGACGAGATGCGTCCGCCGTACTCGCAGCCGATATACACCGTCGCCAGCAGGATCAGCGCCGATTCGGCCGGCAGCTTGAGGGCAAACGCCAACGGCAGCAGGATCGCCACGCCGTTGATCGGCCCGAGGCCCGGCAGCAGGCCGACGATGGTGCCGACGAAGCAGCCTATCAGGGCGATAATCAGGTTCTGCGGCACCAGCGCCACTTCGAACCCTTGAGTCAAATACATCCAGGTATCCATCATCGCTCCCGTTAGCTCAGCCAGGTGCCGAGCGGCAGTGTGACATCGAGAAGTTGGTCAAAGGCGTAATACAGCGCTGCGCCCATGACGACGCCGGAGATGGCCGCCGCCGGCAGGCTGGCCTGAAACAGCAGGCCGATGCTGAACGTCAGCAGCGCGGTGGCCAGCGGAAAGCCCAGCCATTCAAAGCCCCAGGCATACAGCACCAGGGTGATCACCAATACCAGCAGCCGTTGCAGCACCTTGTGATGCGGCCACTCCACCGCCTGCGGGCGGCGCAGCAGCAGCAGGGCCGCGCACAGCGCCATCAGGCTGAGGATCGCCAGCGGGAACGGGCGCGGCCCCAGCGGTTCATAGCTGTATTCGCTTTGGATGCCCCAGCCGATGAACAGCCCACCGATGCACAGCAGCAGCCAGAAGCCGGCAAAAATACGATCGCTCATGGTTTTCCCCTGCGGTTATTTGGCCAGGCCGAACACTTTTGCCTGCTCACGGTATTGAGCAACCTGATTCTTCACGTAGGCGTCCAGCTCTTTGCCGGTCATGTTGAATTCGAACAGGCCGCGCAGATCGCGCTGCTGCTTGAATTCGTCGGTCGCCATCATTTTCTGGAAGGTGTCAATCCACCATTGATACTCTTCATCGCTGACTTTCGGCCCGACGTAGAAGCCGCGAATGATCGGCCACACCAGGCTGTATCCCTGCTCTTTGGCGGTCGGAATGTCGGCCAGTTGGCCCGGCAAACGTTGCTCGGCATACACCGCCAGCACGCGGATCTTGTCACCCTGCAGATAAGGCACCATCTCGCTCAGGTCACCGGAAACCGCCTGGATATGGTTGCCCAGCAGCGCGGTGACCGGTTCGCCGCCGCCTTCGAACGCCACGTAGCGCATCTTGCGCGGATCCACGCCGACTTCGCGTGCCAGCAGCGCGGTTTTCATCCAATCCTGGCTGCCGATGGAGGCGCCGGCGCCGAACACCACGCTATTGGGATCTTTTTGGAAGGCGTCCATCAGGTCTTTCAGGGTTTTGTATGGCGAGTCGGCACGCACCGCGATCATGCCGTAGTCGGTACCGACCGCCGCCAGCCATTTGACGTCGTCCACGTTATAGCGGCCGAACTTGCCCTGGGCCAGGTTGAGCAGCGAGCCGCCGGAGAAGGCCACCACGGTGCCGAACTCCGCCGGGCGCTGCGCGACGATGGCGTTGTAGGCCACCGCGCCGACGCCGCCGGGCATATAGGTGACGCGCATCGGCTTATCGATGGCCTTGGTGTCCTGCAGCGACACCTGAATCAGCTTGCAGGTCAGATCGAAGCCGCCACCGGGCTTGGCCGGCGCGATGCATTCGGTGCGTTTGGGCGCTTCCACGGCAAAGGCCTGATTGGCCGCCAGCAGCAGGGCGGCGGCGGTAAAGGTACGGGTCATTATTTTTTTCATTGTGGCTTGCCCTCGGTATTGTTCTGGTTATGAATCCCGCCAGGTGCGGTTGCGGAATTGTTAAAACAACAACCTTTCATTTACCTTTCAGCGGACGGAAAAGTTTCCAGTCTGTGATTGGGGTCGCTCGTTGCGAGCGAATGGCGGGGGCGCTACCATAGAAATGAAGGCAAGAACAGGGCGCAAAACCGGCCAAAATACTGCGTAATATCAGGTTTGCCGTTCTGCTTCTGCGATAAAATCATGATCAGTGAAATGAATAGAGACGCAGCAATATGTTTTTGTTAGGGAAATTGTTTGGTGGCAGGGACAGCGCCAAAGTGTGCGCGATTAAACGGCTGCCGGAGGTCTATGCGGAGATGACCGGTGAAAGCGGGCAGTGCCGTTTGAAGCGACTGCGTGCTGATATTGGCGTATTTGAGCTGCATTTCGTCAATGCCGACGGTGAAAAGTATGCCTGCCAGATGACCGCCTGCGTGACCGGCATCGATCTGGTGTTTGCCGCCAACAATCGCTCCGTGCTGGTTTCTTCGCCGTTTACCGCCGACAAGCTGCGCCCGGTGCTGGACATTGCCGTTGCCGATAGCCCCATTCCGCTGATCTGATACCGTCCTGCGATCGTCCCCCATACGCATATACGCATAATTGTGTGCCAGCTCCCAAAACGGGCGGCGCGGCGCTCTTTTATCCCCTTATTTTCCATGCCATTCTCTGTTATCAGCCTGTTAACGGACGCCGTGTCGGCGCCAGGTTGTTCAGGTAAATCAATGGAATGGGAACATGCGACTGTTATTGGTTGAAGATCACCCCGAGCTGTCTCACTGGTTGCAAAAGGCGCTGACCGGCGCCGGGTTTGCCGTCGACGTCGCCCCGGACGGCGTGGCCGCCGATCATCTGTTGCTCAACGAACGCTATGCGTTGGCGGTGCTGGATGTGGCGCTGCCGCGTTTGAACGGCCTGGATTTGCTGGCGCGCCTGCGCAAGCGCGGGCAGGATCTGCCGGTGCTGCTGCTGACGGCGCGCACCGACGTGGCCGATCGGGTAAAGGGCCTGAATCTGGGGGCGGACGATTATCTCACCAAGCCGTTCGAATTGGACGAGCTGGAAGCGCGTATTCGGGCGCTGCTGCGCCGCAGCGTCGGCGCCGCGCAGCCGGCGTTGCAGTATGGCGCGTTGACCTATCACGACGAAGGCTATTTCTTGTTGGAGGGCAAGCCGCTGGCGCTGACGCCGCGCGAACTGGCGGTGTTGACCGCGTTGATGCACCGGCGCGGCCGCCCGGTGGCCAAGCAGCAGCTGTTCGAGCAGGTGTTTACGCTGTCCGACGAGGCCAATCCGGAGAGCATCGAGCTTTACGTGCATCGTTTGCGGAAAAAGCTGCAGGGCAGCGACGTGGCAATCATCACGCTGCGCGGTCTGGGTTACAGCCTGGAGCGGTGCAATGCGGTGGTTTAACGCGCCGCGTTCGTTGTTCTATCAACTGCTGCTGTTTTTTGGCCTGCCGCTGGTGGCGTTGGGCGGTATCTCGATCTACACCCACTATTTCAGCGCCATGAGCGCCGCCACCCTGGCTTACGATCGCACGCTGCTGGCGTCGGCGCGCACCGTGGCGGAGCGGCTGGTGGTGCGCGAAGGCAAGCTGGCGGTCGATGTGCCCTATGTGGTGCTCGACAGCTTCGAGCGCAACATGAACGATCAGTTGTATTACGAGGTGATTTCGCCGCAGGGAAAAAGCATCTCGGGCTATGACGATTTGCCGTCGTTGCCGCCCCATATCCCGCGTTCCACGCTCTACCCGGCGCTGGTGCATTTTTACGATGCGGAATACCTCGGCCGGCCGATCCGCGTGGCGGCGCTGTTTCAACCGATCAACGAGTCGGGCGTGAGCGGCATGGCGACCATTTTGGTGGCAGAAACCCTGGAGTCGCGCCGTTACCTGGCGCGGCAGATGATGATCGCGGCGCTGCTGAGCCAGGGCACGGTGGTGGTGTTGACCCTGATCCTGGCGTTCGCGCTGCTCAAGCGGGTGTTGAAGCCGATGCGTAAACTCTCCGGCATCATGTTGAGGCGCGATCCGGGCGAATTGACGCCCTTGCCGCGGGTATTGCCGTGGTCGGAGATGCAGCCGTTGCTGGTGGCGTTCAATCGCTACATCGAACGGTTGCGGCTGATGGTGGCGCGCCAGGAGCGTTTCAGCGCCGACGCTTCGCACCAACTGCGCACGCCGCTGGCGGTGTTGAAGACCCAGGTTGGGGTCGCGTTGGCCAGTGACCGGCCGCAGCAGTGGCGCGAAAGTCTGCAGGCGATGAGCGCGACGCTGGATAATACCGTGGCGCTGACCGACCGCCTGCTGCATCTCTCACGCCTGAAGGCCAGCGAGCACCAGGCCGAGCGCCAGCTGCAGCCGGTCAATCTGGCGCAGGTGCTGCGCGACGCCTGCTTTTCCCGCTTGCCGCAGGCGCGCAGTAAACAGATCGATCTCGGGTTTGAAGGTGAGGCGGTGTGCCAGGTGGCAGGGGAACCGCTGCTGTTGGCCGAGCTGTGCGCCAACCTGCTGGACAACGCGCTGAAATACACGCCGCGTCAGGGCGTGGTCACCGCCCGCCTCACTCAGGATAAGGCGGCGGGGGAAGGTGTGCTGGAGATAGAAGACAGCGGCCCCGGCATTGCTTTGCAGGACAAGGCGCTGGCGCTGCAGCCGTTTCACCGGCTGGACAACGTGGGCGATCAGCCGGGCGCCGGCCTGGGGCTGGCGCTGGTGAAGGATATCACCGCGTATCACGGCACCCGCCCGGAGCTGTTGAGCTCCGCCGCGCTGGGCGGCCTGTTGGTGCGGGTGCGTTTCAGGCTGCTGCCTTAAGCCTGTTCTTTGCAGGATTCGACGTCGGCCGCCGGGGCCTTGGCTTTACGCGTCAGCGGCGTGCGCAGCCGCTGCGACAGGATCACGCCCAGCAAGGTGATGCCGCCGCCGATCAGGTGGTAACCGTGCAGTTGCTCATGCAGGAACAGCACGGCGATAGCGGCGGTAAACACCGGCGCCAGGTTCATGAAGATCGAGGCGGTGTTGGCGCCCAGACGCATCACGCCCTGGATCCACAGGAACGGAGCGATAATCGAAGCCGGAATGCCGGCGAACAGCACCAGCGGCAGGTTATGGCCGTTCAAGCCGACATCCTCCGCCATCAGGAAATTAGGCAGCAGCAACAGCACGCCGAACAGGATCTGCACGTACAGCGATTGCCAGTTCGGTAGCGCGATAGCCCAGCGTTTGGTCAATACGCCATACAGCGCGTAAGAGGCGGTGGCGAGCAGCATCATCAATTCCCCCTTGCCGATACCGTGCTGCAGCAGCACGCCGGGCTGACCGCCGCTGACCAGCCAGATCAAGCCGCAGAAGGAGAGTATGCTGCCGAGCAGCACGCCGACGGTCGGCGCAATGCGCAGCAGTACGATGCTGATCAGGATGGTCAGCAGCGGGATCAGCGACACGATGATGCCCATAAACAGCGCGCTGACGCTGTGCGCCGCGTAATAGGCCAGGCTTTGGTACAGCACCATGCCCAGCAAACCGAGGATCATCAGCTTCCACCAGTTGGCGCGCACCTGCGCCCAGTTGCGCAGTACGCCCGGCAGCACGAACGGCGTCAGGGCAATCAGCGCCAGCAGCCAGCGGTAGAGCGAGATGGCCGCCGGATCGATGGCGGTGGCGGAGAGTTTGCTGACGACGGCGTTAATCGACCATATCAGCACGGCCAACAGCGGGAAGAGCATATTCATGATAATTATTCTCAATAACGTCCAACATGCTGGCTAGTCTACGCGTGTCCGGTTTATCATATATAGCGATATTCAGACAAAAATCGGCGTAAACAAGACAAATCACGGGACGAAACCATGCCAGAAATCCGCCATTTCCCCGAGTCGCTGATCCCGGCGCCGAAGCCGGTGCAGTTCCGCTGCGAGGAGTTCAACGCGCGCACTGAATTCCAGCCGCACAGCCACACCTGGGGCCAGTTGATGTGGGTCAAAGCCGGGGTGATGGTGCTGCGCATCGGCGGGCAGCGCTTTCTGGCGCCGCCGGAGTTCGTGCTGTGGGCGCCGGCCGGCATCGAACACTCCTGCTATAACCAGCGGCTGGCGCAGTGCCGCATGGTGGACATCACGCCGGCGCTGTGTGCCGGCATGCCGGCCGACCCTTGTCTGGTGAGCGTGACACCAATCTTCCGCGCCATCGCCGAGGATTTCTATGCGCGCAAGCAGTACATTCCGCAGGCGGAGGAGGATTTGCGCCTGTGTCAGGTGTTGATCGATCAGCTGCGCCTGTCGCCGCGCCAGCAAACCTATCTGCCGTCGTCGGACGACAAGTTTTTGGCGCCGGTGCTGGAAGCGCTGGAGCATTGCCCGGCGGACAACACCTCGCTGGCGGCGTGGGCGGCTCGGGTTTACACCACCGAGCGCACGCTGTCGCGCCGCTGCCAACAGGATCTGGGCATGTCGTTCAGCGAATGGCGCCAGCGCCTGCGTTTTCTGCACGCCGTGTCGCTGCTCGAGCAGGGCAAAACCGTGCAGGACGTGGCGCTGGACGTCGGCTACAGCTCCGCGTCGGCGTTTATTGTCATGTTCCAGCAGATCGCCGGCACCACCCCTGAGCGCTTTCGCCGTGCCTGATTCAGTGGCACACTATTTCGCAGACAAATAGCCGTAAACCGTCGGAGAACGCAGTGAAGATTCTGGTTGATGAAAATATGCCGTACGCGGCCGAGCTGTTCAGCCGCCTGGGCGACGTGCAGGCGGTGCCGGGTCGCCCGATCCCGCGCGAGGCGCTGGCAGATGCCGATGCGCTGATGGTGCGTTCGGTCACCAAGGTCAATGAAGCCTTGTTGGCCGGCAGCCGCATCGGCTTTGTCGGCACCGCCACCGCCGGCACCGATCACGTCGATGACGCCTGGCTGCAAGGGCAGGGCATCGGATTTTCCGCCGCGCCGGGCTGCAACGCCATCGCGGTGGTTGAGTATGTGTTCTCCGCCTTGATGCTGCTGGCCGAACGCGATGGCTTCCATCTGCGGGATAAAACCGTCGGCATCGTCGGCGTGGGCAACGTCGGTTCGCGCCTGGACGCGCGCCTCAAAGCGTTGGGCGTGCGCACGCTGCTGTGCGATCCGCCGCGCGCCGATCGCGGCGACGCCGGGGAGTTTTGGCCATTGGCGAAGCTGGTAGCCGAGGCCAACGTGCTGACCTTCCATACGCCGCTGAATAAATCCGGCCAATACCATTCGCTGCATCTGGCGGACGCCGAGCTGTTGGCGGCGCTGCCGGACAACCGCATTCTGATCAACGCCTGCCGCGGGCCGGTGGTGGATAACGCCGCACTGCTGCAGGCGCTGGAAAAAGGCAAAAAGCTGAGCACGGTGCTGGACGTGTGGGAACCGGAGCCGGACCTCTCCTTGCCGCTGCTGGCGCGGGTGGATATCGGCACTGCGCACATCGCCGGGTATACGCTGGAAGGCAAGGCGCGCGGCACCACTCAGGTGTTCGAAGCGTTCAGCCGCCATCTGGGACAGCCGCAGCAGGTGGCGCTGGCCTCGCTGCTGCCGGTGCCGGAGTTCAGCCAGATCCGCCTCAACGGGCCGCTGGATGAAGCGCGGTTAAAACGATTGATGCACTTGGTGTATGATGTGCGCCGCGATGATGCGCCGCTGCGCAAAGTCGCCGGGCAACCGGGCGAATTCGATCGCCTGCGCAAGCACTACCAGGAACGCCGCGAGTGGTCTTCGCTGGCCGTGCAATGCGATGACAGCGCCAGCGCCGAGCTGCTCGGCAAGCTGGGCTTCAGCGTGGCGTAGCGCATAAGGTTGTCTTAAGCCAACGCCGCTACAGTGAGCGGCAAAGATTATCGGGCGGTGGCTGCACTGCCCGTCTGCATTTATGAATGAAATACTCTGGAGAAAACCCGATGTCTGACGGCTGGAATATCGCGCTGCTCGGCGCCACTGGCGCGGTAGGTGAAGCGTTGCTGGAATTGTTGCAGGAACGCCAGTTCCCGGTGGGTGAGCTCTATCCTCTGGCAAGCGAACGCGGCGCGGGCGCCAATGTGCGCTTCAACGGCAAGTCTCTTCTGGTGCAAAACGCCGAAGAGTTCGACTGGTCGCAGGCCCAGCTGGCCTTCTTCGTCGCCGGCAGCGAAGCTTCCGCGCGCTATGCCGAAGAAGCCGGCAACATGGGCTGCCTGGTGATCGACACCAGCGGCCTGTTCGCCATGGAGCCGGATGTACCGCTGGTGGTGCCGGGCGTCAACCCGCAGGTGCTGGCGGATTACCGCAACCGCAATATCGTGGCGGTGGCCGACAGCATGGTCAGCCAGCTGCTGACGGCGACCAAACCGCTGACCGAACAGGCGGGGCTGTCGCGTCTGCATGTCACCACGCTGATGTCGGTATCGTCGCGCGGCAAGGCGGCGGTGGACGATTTGGCAGGCCAGAGCGCGCGCCTGCTGAACGGTATTCCGGCCGAAGAAGGCATTTTCGGTAAGCAGCTGGCGTTCAACCTGTTGCCGCTGATTGCCGACGAGCAGGGCAGCGTGCGCGAAGAACGCCTGATCGTCGATCAGGTGCGCAAGGTGTTGCAGGATGAAGGGCTGCCGATTTCGGTGAGCTGCGTGCAGTCGCCGGTGTTTTACGGCCACGCGCAGGTGGTGCACCTGGAAGCGCTGCGCCCGCTGTCCGCCGAAGAGGCGCGCAGCGAACTCGAAGAGGTTGAAGACATTCAACTGAGCGAAGAGGACGATTACCCGACTCAGGTCACCGATGCCTCCGGCAGCGATGCGCTCAGCATCGGTTGTCTGCGTAACGATTACGGTATCCCCGAGCTGCTCCAGTTCTGGACGGTGGCGGACAACGTGCGCTTCGGCGGCGCGTTGATGGCTGTCGAAACCGCCGAGCGTCTGGTGCAGGAGCAGATGTACTGATGTCTGAGGTGGTCTCGCCCGCTCAGCCGACGTTGAAGATCGCGCTGGGCATCGAATATGACGGCAGCCGGTACTACGGCTGGCAGCGGCAGCAAGAAGTGGCCAGCGTGCAGCAACGCCTGGAGCAGGCGTTGAGCAAGGTGGCGGATGCGCCGATTACCGTGCTGTGCGCCGGGCGTACCGACGCCGGGGTACACGCTACCGGGCAGGTGGTGCATTTCGAAACCTCCGCGCGCCGCAAGGACGCCGCCTGGACTATGGGGGTAAACACCCATCTGCCGCCGGATATCGCGGTGCGTTGGGTGAGCCCCGTCGCCGACGATTTTCACGCGCGTTTCAGCGCCACCGCGCGCCGCTACCGCTATATTATTTTCAACCATCGCTACCGGCCGGCGGTGCTGCAACAGGGAGTGACACATTTTTATCACCCGCTGGACGCCGATCGCATGCATCGGGCGGCGCAGGCGCTGCTGGGCGAGAACGACTTCACTTCGTTCCGCGCGGTGCAGTGTCAGTCGCGCACCCCGTGGCGCTGCGTAAAACACGTTAAGGTTACGCGCTACGGCGAATATATTGTGGTAGATATCAAGGCGAATGCCTTTGTGCATCACATGGTTCGCAACATCGTCGGCAGCCTGATGGAGATCGGCTGCGGCAATCAGGATGAGAACTGGATGGCCGAGTTGCTGGCGCTGAAAGATCGCAATCTGGCGGCGGCGACGGCGCGAGCCGAGGGGCTGTATCTGGTTGCCGTGGATTATCCCGACCACTTTGGTCTACCGCGGCCGCCGATGGGGCCGCTGTTTTTGCCCGACGATTAAACGCCGGCACGCCTGAAAGCGTCGCTCCCTTGTGCTTCTGCCGGGTGATTGAAACACCCGGTATCAATGAGAGAATTTATGGACATCATCAAGTTTATTATTGATTTCATTCTGCATATTGATGTGCATCTGGCCGAACTGGTCGCACAATACGGCATGTGGGTCTACGCTATTCTGTTCCTGATCCTGTTTTGCGAAACCGGTCTGGTGGTGACGCCGTTCCTGCCGGGGGATTCTTTGCTGTTTGTCGCCGGCGCGCTGGCGGCGTTGCCGACCAACGATCTGAACGTGCACACCATGGTGGCGTTGATGGTGGTGGCGGCGATCCTCGGTGATGCGGTGAACTACACTATCGGGCGGTTGTTCGGCGAGAAGCTGTTCAGCAACCCGAATTCGAAAATTTTCCGCCGTAGCTATCTGGACAAGACGCACCAGTTCTATGAGAAGCACGGCGGGAAAACGATCATTCTGGCGCGATTCGTGCCGATCGTGCGTACTTTTGCGCCGTTCGTCGCCGGTATGGGGCATATGTCCTATCGCCACTTCGCCGCCTATAACGTGATTGGCGCACTGGTTTGGGTGCTGCTCTTCACTTATGCTGGCTACCTGTTCGGCGATCTGCCGGTGGTGCAGGAGAACCTGAAACTGTTGATCGTCGGGATCATCATCGTTTCGATTCTGCCGGGCGTGATTGAAATTTGGCGCCACAAGCGCGCGGCCGCCCGCCAGCAAAAACAGTAAAAACATCGCTTAACCTGTCGGTTCGACCAGTTTTTTGTCCACAGCGTCGGGCCGATATGGTTTAATGAGCGACATTATGGTCTGTTCCTGCGAACAACCCTGAAGCCGATGCCTCAGTCGCCGCGCTTGCCGCGCCGCGAACGGGCATTTTTTCATTGGGGTGTTTTCGGGGGGATTGTTAAAGCATGAACAGCGGACTGGCGTGTGCCAGGTTCAAACAGAAAGGTCATCGATGAGCTGGATTGAACGAATTCTTAACAAGAGCAATATCACACAAACCCGTAAGGCGAGCATTCCTGAAGGGGTCTGGACCAAATGCGACAGCTGCGGCCAGGTTCTCTACCGCGCCGAGCTGGAGCGTAATCTGGAAGTGTGTCCGAAGTGCGACCACCACATGCGTATGGGCGCGCGCGCGCGTCTGCATACCCTGCTGGACGAAGGCAGCGAAGTGGAGCTGGGCAGCGATCTGGAGCCGAAGGACGTTCTGAAATTCAAGGATTCCAAGCGCTATAAAGATCGTCTGGTCGCCGCACAGAAAGCGACCGGCGAGAAAGACGCGCTGGTAGTGATGAAGGGCACGCTGTACGGCATGCCGATCGTCGCTGCGTCCTTCGAATTCGCCTTCATCGGCGGCTCGATGTCTTCCGTGGTCGGCGCGCGTTTCGTGCGTGCGGTTGAGCAGGCGCTGGAGGACAACTGTCCGCTGGTGTGCTTCTCCGCCAGCGGCGGCGCGCGCATGCAGGAAGCGCTGATGTCGCTGATGCAGATGGCGAAAACCAGCGCGGCGTTGGCCAAAATGCAGGAGCGCGGCTTGCCGTACATCTCCGTGCTGACCGACCCGACCATGGGCGGCGTCTCCGCCAGCCTGGCGATGCTGGGCGACATCAACATCGCCGAGCCGAAAGCGCTGATCGGTTTTGCCGGCCCGCGCGTCATCGAGCAGACCGTGCGCGAGAAACTGCCGCCGGGCTTCCAGCGCAGCGAGTTCCTGATCGAAAAAGGCGCGATCGACATGATCGTTCGCCGTCCGGAAATGCGCCAGACGTTGGCGAGCATTCTGTCCAAGCTGACCAATCAGCCGCAGCCGCATTTCGATGAGGCCGCGCCGGTCGTTGAGCCGGAGCCGCAGGCCGACGCCTGAGGCAAAGACAGATCCCGCCCGGGTTCAGCCGCCACTTTGTGGCTAAGTGACGGCTGAACCCGTTCCCTGCCGGCCGTGGCCTATCGCGCCATGGCTTGCGGATTGGCGGCGGTAACGAAGCGCATCGCCTTTACCGCGGTGAGGGTGGTGCCCTGATGGATTAATGAACCCAAGTTCAGTGACGGGACTCATGCAAAACCACCAAATTCCCCAAGCCACGTCGCCATTGAGCTCGTGGCTTTACTATCTGGAACGTCTGCACAGCCAGGCGATCGAACTCGGCCTTGAGCGCGTACAGCGCGTCGCGGCGCATCTGGATTTACTGACCCCTGCTCCCACGGTGTTCACCGTTGCCGGCACCAACGGCAAAGGCACCACCTGTCGCACCCTCGAAGCCATTCTGCTGGCCGCCGGCCTGCGCGTCGGCGTCTACAGTTCGCCGCATCTGGTGCGCTATACCGAACGCGTGCGCATTCAGGGGGAAGAGTTGAGCGAAGCGGAGCACAGCCGCTCGTTCGCCGCCATTGAGGCCGGCCGCGGCGAAACGTCGCTGACCTATTTCGAATTCGGCACCCTGTCGGCGCTGCAGCTGTTCAAACAGGCGCGGCTCGACGTGGTGATCCTGGAAGTGGGCCTGGGCGGGCGTCTCGACGCGACCAACATCGTCGATCCGAGCGTGGCGGTGATCACCAGCATCGCGCTCGATCATACCGACTGGCTGGGCAACGATCGCGAAAGCATCGGCCGTGAAAAGGCCGGCATTTTCCGCAGCGGCAAGCCGGCGGTGGTGGGCGAACCCGACATGCCGGAGAGCATTCGTCAGGTTGCCGAAACGCTGAGCGCGCCGCTGTATCGCCGCGGTGAAGCCTGGCGCTTCAGCGAGCAGGGCGATCGCTGGCAGTGGCAGGGTGGCGACACGCTGCTGACCGATCTGCCGACGCCGAACGTACCGCTGGCCAACGCCGCTACCGCGCTGGCGGCGCTGAACTGCTCCCCGCTGGAAATCGACGAACGCGCGATTTTCACCGGGCTGCAGCAGGCGACGCTGCCGGGGCGTTTCCAGATCGTGCGGCGGGAGCCGATGCTGATCCTCGACGTGGCGCACAACCCGCACGCCGCCGGCTATCTGGCCGGGCGCCTGGCCAAACTGCCGCGCGACGGCGGCAAGGTGCGCGCGGTGGTGGGCATGCTGTCGGACAAGGACATCGCCGGCACGCTGGCCTGCCTCAGCGAGCAGGTGGATGAATGGTACTGCGCGCCGCTCGACGGGCCGCGCGGCGCCAGCGTCGAACAGCTGGCGCAACATCTGACGGAACCGCGCCGCTTTAATGATGTCGAAACTGCCTGGCGGCAGGCTATGCAGGATGCTGATAAACAGGATATTGTGATCGTCTGTGGATCGTTCCACACCGTGGCGCAGGTGATGGCGGCGTTAGACGAGATGCGGGGAGTGTGAGTGGCGAGTAAATTTCAGAACCGACTGGTCGGAACCGTGATTCTGGTGGCGCTGGGGGTAATCATCCTGCCAGGGCTGCTGGACGGCAAAAAGAAGCATTACGAGGATGAATTCGCGGCCATTCCGTTGGTGCCGAAGGCGGGCGACGTCGAGGAGAACGACGTGCTGCCGCCGGTGACGCAACCGCTGCCGGCGCAGCCGCCGGAAGGGGCGGGCGCGCTGGTCGAGCAGCAGGCGGCCAACGAAGCGGCGGCGCAACAGGCAGTGCGGCAGAGCGCTCAGCAACCGACGCAGGTGGCGCCGCCGCCGGTCGAAACGCGTCCTCAGCCGGTGCCACAGCCTAAGCCGAAACCGGTGGAAACCAAACCGGTAGAAGTGAAGCCGAAACCGACACCGCAACCGAAGCCGGTGGAAGTGAAGCCGGCGCCGAAACCTGAACCGACGCCGAAGCCTGAACCGGCGCCGCAGCCGAAACCGACGGAAGAAAAAGCGCCGGCAGGGCAAGCCTATGTCGTGCAGCTCGGGGCGTTGAAAAACGCCGCCAAGGCGAACGAGATTGTCGCCTCGCTGCGCCTCTCGGGCTATCGCGCCTTTACCGTGCCGTCAACGCCGGTGCAGGGGCAGATCACCCGCATCTACGTCGGCCCGGATGCCTCCAGGCAGAAGCTGCAGGCGGCGCTGCCGTCGCTGAACTCGATCAGCGGGCTGAGCGGGCAGGTGAAACCGTACGGCCGTTAAAACCCCGCAGGGGCGCAGCAGGATGCGCCCCTGAATTAAGGAGTGGTGGAGAGATCGCAAGAAAAACCGCGCCTTTTACAGGCGAAATCACCTATGTAGGCGCGGCGATTGGGAATTTTTTGATCGCCGCTTTTTATTTGTAACGTGGTAGGAAATCCCCTACGCAAACGTTTTCTTTTTCTGTTAGAATTCGCCGCGAATTGGATGCAGGGGCGATTCATCATTGGAATAGTTCATGGTCTGGATTGATTACGTCATTATAGCGGTGATTGGATTTTCGGCTCTGGTGAGCCTGATCCGAGGGTTTGTTCGCGAAGCATTGTCACTTGTGACATGGGGATGTGCGTTTTTTGTTGCCAGCCATTTCTACTCTTACCTTGCGGTCTATTTCACTCGTTTTGAAGATGAACTGGTGCGAAACGGTATCGCGATCGCGATTTTGTTCATCGCGACCTTGATCGTAGGGGCTATTGTTAACTATGTGATTAGCTCACTGGTAGAGAAAACCGGGTTGTCGGGCACCGACCGGGTGTTGGGCATCTGCTTCGGCGCGCTGCGCGGAGTGTTGATCGTCGCGGCGATCCTGTTCTTCCTGGACACCTTTACCGGCTTTTCACAGAGTGCCGACTGGAAACAGTCGCAGCTCATTCCCCAGTTCAGTTACGTCATCAGGTGGTTCTTTGACTACCTGCAGAGCACGTCGAGTTTCTTGCCGACCCAATTGCCGGGGCGGTAGCGCTGATGAGGAAAAGACAACATGTGCGGTATTGTCGGTATCGCCGGTTTCATGCCGGTAAACCAGTCGATTTATGATGCGCTGACGGTGCTTCAGCACCGGGGCCAGGATGCCGCAGGCATCGTCACCATTGACGCCCACAATGGGTTCCGTTTGCGTAAAGCCAACGGTCTGGTGAAGGATGTGTTTGAGGCGCGCCATATGCAACGCTTGCAGGGCAACATGGGCATTGGCCATGTGCGTTACCCGACGGCCGGCAGCTCGAGCGCCTCTGAGGCCCAGCCTTTCTACGTCAACTCGCCGTTCGGCATTACGCTGGCCCACAACGGTAACCTGACCAACGCCCATGAGCTGCGCCAAAAGCTGTTCGAAAGCGGCCGCCGCCATGTCAACACCACCTCCGACTCGGAAATCCTGCTGAACGTGCTGGCCAGCGAGCTGGACCGTTTCCCGCATTACCCGCTGGAGGCTGACAACATCTTTACCGCGGTCGCCGCCATGCATCAGCAACTGCGCGGCGCTTACGCCTGCGTAGCGATGATCATCGGCCACGGCCTGCTGGCGTTCCGCGATCCGAACGGCATTCGCCCGCTGGTGATCGGCAAGCGCACGCTGGAAGATGGCCGCAGCGAGTACATGGTGGCTTCCGAGAGCGTGGCGCTGGATACCCTGGGCTTTGAATTCCTGCGCGACGTGGCGCCGGGTGAAGCGGTGTACATCACCACCAAGGGCCAGCTGTTCACTCGCCAGTGCGCAGAGAACCCGAAAACCAACCCGTGCCTGTTCGAATACGTTTATTTCGCGCGCCCGGACTCCTTTATGGACAAGATCTCGGTCTACAGCGCCCGTGTGCGCATGGGCCAGAAGCTGGGCGAAAAGATCGCCCGCGAGTGGGAAGATCTGGACATCGACGTGGTGATCCCGATTCCGGAAACCTCCTGCGACATCGCGCTGGAGATCGCACGCATTCTCGAGAAGCCATACCGCCAGGGCTTCGTGAAGAACCGCTACGTCGGCCGCACCTTTATCATGCCGGGCCAGCAGGCGCGTCGTCAGTCGGTGCGCCGCAAGCTGAACGCCAACCGCGCCGAGTTCCGCGACAAGAACGTGCTGCTGGTGGATGACTCCATCGTGCGCGGCACCACGTCGGAACAGATCGTCGAAATGGCGCGCGAAGCGGGTGCCAAGCGCGTGTACCTGGCTTCCGCCGCGCCGGAAGTGCGTTTCCCGAACGTCTACGGCATCGACATGCCAAGCGCCAACGAACTGATTGCCCACGGGCGTGAAGTGGATGAGATCCGCCAGATCATCGGCGCCGACGGGCTGATTTTCCAGGACCTGGACGATCTGATCGAAGCGGTGCGCGAAGAAAACCCGGACATCACCCAGTTCGAATGCTCGGTGTTCAACGGCATCTACGTGACCAAAGACGTCGACCAAAGCTATCTGGAATACCTGGAGTCGCTGCGCAGCGACGACGCCAAGGCGCTGCGGGTGCAAACCGAAGCGGAAAATCTGGAACTGCACAACGAAGGCTAACCCCCTGCGTTGATCCCTCAAGGTGCATCGCCGCGTCTGCGGCGGTGCGCCTTGCTCCTCCGACTTGCTTATCCCTCGCCATTGCGGCAAAGTCTGCCTGATCTTACTTTTTACGGCAGAGGCCATTTTCCATGAAACGACTCATCATCGGCATTTCCGGCGCCAGCGGCGCTATCTACGGCGTGCGCCTGTTACAGGTTTTGCGCGACGTCGCAGAGGTGGAAACCCATTTGGTGATGAGCAACGCAGCAAGGCAGACGCTGGCGCTGGAAACGCCGTACAGCCTGCGGGAAGTGCAGGCGCTGGCCGACGTGGTGCACGATGCGCGCGACATCGCCGCCGGCATCTCCTCCGGCTCCTTCAAAACCCTGGGTATGGCGATCCTGCCCTGCTCGATCAAAACCCTGTCCGGCATCGTCAACAGCTACAGCGACGGGCTGCTGACCCGCGCCGCCGACGTGGTGCTCAAAGAGCGCCGTCGTTTGGTGCTGTGCGTGCGGGAAACGCCGCTGCATCTGGGGCACCTGCGGTTGATGACCCAGGCGGCGGAGATGGGCGCGGTGATCATGCCGCCGGTGCCGGCGTTTTACCACCAGCCGAAAAGCGTGGAAGACATCATCGATCAGACCGTCAATCGGGTGATCGATCAGTTTGATATCGAACTGCCGACCGATCTGTTCACCCGCTGGCAGGGTGTCAATTAACAGTTTTATCCCTAAATTGGCACATTTGTGCAACACCGCACTGAATTGGGGCGGAGTATGCACCATAATGATCCCACTTCATCACGCTCACTGTTTCATGGCGCCGCCTTGTCGCGGCTGCCAGTGGCGCGGCCCCGACCGGCCGATTTAATTTTGCGGTTATCGTCCCAGGAAACAGTATTGTGTAGGCCGGAGCCGTTCCCTCCGCCCGTAGCATCGAATGTGGCACGATTACTGCAAATTGATTTGGTGGGGAAAGTAATGCCCGTAGTGGCATCAAAAAAATCAATTTGAGGGTAATTTATGAAAAAGCGGGTTTTGATTTTGCCGTTAGTTCTGGCTTTGAGCGCCGCCAGCAGCGCCTTTGCCGCCATTCCTTCCACGCTGAAGATTGGCACCGATCCGACTTACGCACCGTTTGAATCCAAAAACGCCAAAGGCGAATTGGTCGGCTTTGACATCGATTTGGCCAAAGAGCTGTGCAAACGCATCAATACCCAATGCACCTTCGTGGAGAGCGACTTCGACGCGCTGATCCCATCCCTCAAGGCGAAGAAAATCGACGCCATCATCTCTTCGCTGTCCATCACTGAAAAACGCCAGCAGGAAATCGCCTTTACCGACAAGCTGTATGCTGCCAACGCGCGTCTGATCGCGCCGAAGGGCTCCAAGCTGTTGCCTACCGTGGACGCCCTGAAAGGCAAGAGTGTGGGCGTGTTGCAGGGCACTACCCAGGAAGCCTACGCCAACGCCATGTGGCAGCCGAAGGGCATCACCGTGGTGCCTTACCAGAACCAGGATCTGGTTTACGCCGATCTGGCTTCCGGCCGTATCGACGCCGCCTTCCAGGATGAAGTGGCGGGCAGCGACGGCTTCCTGAAACAGCCGCCGGGCAAAGACTATGCGTTCGCCGGCGAATCGGTGAAGGATGACAAGTTCTTCGGCGTCGGCACCGGCATGGGGCTGCGCAAGACCGATACCGAGCTGAAAGCGGCGCTGGACAAAGCCTTCGCCGAGATGCGCAAAGACGGCACCTACGACAAATACGCGAAAAAGTACTTCGACTTTGACGTCTACGGCGGGTAATCCGCTTACCGTTCCATGCTGTGACTGCGGGGCCGCGTGCCGGCCCCGATGGTTCGGATCCTAGACCACAGGGTGAAGTAGATGCTGCAAGGCTATTCCCAACTGATTTTCGAGGGGGCTCTGGTGACATTGGAGCTGGCCCTCAGTTCCGTGTTGCTGGCGGTGGTGATCGGCCTGATCGGCGCCGGTGGCAAACTGTCTCATAACCCCTTTATCTCCGGTCTGTTCGGCGCCTATACCACGCTGATCCGCGGCGTGCCCGATCTGGTGCTGATGCTGCTGATCTTTTACGGTCTGCAAATCGCGCTGAACAACATCACTACGCTGCTGGGCTTCTCGCAGATCGATATCGATCCGCTCGGCGCAGGCATCATTACCCTCGGCTTTATCTACGGCGCTTATTTTACCGAGACCTTCCGCGGCGCCTATCTGGCGGTGCCGAAAGGGCAGATCGAAGCGGCGACGGCCTACGGCTTCAGCGGCGCGCAGATCTTCCGGCGCATTCTGTTCCCGGCGATGATGCGCTTCGCTTTGCCGGGCATCGGCAACAACTGGCAGGTAATCCTGAAGGCGACGGCGCTGGTGTCGATCCTCGGCCTGAACGACGTGGTAAAAGCCACGCAGCTGGCGGGGAAAGGCACCTATCAGCCGTTCTTCTTCGCCATCGTAGCCGGCGTGGTTTACCTGATCTTCACTACCGTTTCCAACGGCGTGCTGCTGTGGCTTGAACGGCGTTACTCACTGGGCGTCAAGAGGGCCGAGCTATGATTGAGATCCTGCAACAGTATTGGCAGTCGCTGCTGTGGAGCGACGGCTACCGCTTCACCGGCGTGGCGGTAACGCTGTGGCTGCTGATCGCCTCGGTGGTGATGGGCGGGCTGCTGGCGATCCCGATGGCGGTGGCGCGCGTCTCTTCCATCCGCTGGGTGCGTTTCCCGGTGTGGCTCTACACCTATGTGTTTCGCGGTACGCCGCTGTACGTGCAGCTGCTGGTGTTCTACTCCGGCATGTACAGCCTTGAGATCGTGCGCGGCAGCGAGTTTCTCAATGCGTTTTTCCGCAGCGGGCTCAACTGCACCATCCTGGCGCTGACGCTCAACACCTGCGCCTATACCACCGAGATCTTCGCCGGGGCGATCCGCTCGGTGCCGCACGGTGAAATCGAGGCCGCCAACGCCTACGGTTTCTCGCGCTTCAAGATGTATCGCTGCATCATTTTACCTTCGGCGCTGCGCACCGCGCTGCCGGCTTACAGCAACGAAGTGATCCTGATGCTGCACTCCACCGCGCTGGCGTTTACCGCCACCGTGCCGGATCTGCTGAAGATCGCGCGCGACATCAACGCCGCGACCTATCAGCCGTTCTACGCTTTCGGCATCGCGGCGGTGCTATACCTGATCATCTCCTACGTGTTAATCAGCCTGTTCCGCAAAGCTGAAAAACGCTGGATGGCACACGTTAGTCACTGATAAATGACGGGAAGAAAAACCATGTCTGAGAATAAATTAGCCGTCACCGAACTGCACAAACGCTATGGCGACCACGAAGTGCTGAAGGGCGTCTCGCTGGCTGCCAACGCCGGGGATGTGATCAGCATCATCGGCTCCTCCGGCTCCGGCAAAAGCACCTTTCTGCGCTGCATCAACTTCCTCGAGAAGCCGAGCGAAGGCTCGATCAGCCTGAACAACGAAGACATTCGCATGGTGCGCGACAAAGACGGCCAGCTGAAGGTGTTCGACAAGAAGCAGCTGCAGCTGCTGCGCACCCGCCTGACCATGGTGTTCCAGCATTTCAACCTGTGGAGCCACATGACGGTGCTGGAGAACGTGATGGAAGCGCCGGTGCAGGTGCTGGGGGTGAGCAAGGCCGAAGCGCACGATCGCGCGGTTCGCTATCTGGATAAGGTGGGCATCGATGAGCGGGCGCGCGGCAAATACCCGGTGCACCTGTCGGGCGGCCAGCAGCAGCGCGTTTCTATCGCCCGCGCGTTGGCGATGGAGCCGGAAGTGCTGCTGTTTGACGAACCGACGTCGGCGCTGGATCCCGAGCTGGTGGGCGAGGTGCTGCGCATCATGCAGAAGCTGGCGGAGGAGGGGAAAACCATGGTGGTGGTGACTCACGAAATGGAGTTTGCGCGCCACGTTTCCAACCACGTGATTTTCCTGCACAAAGGATTGATTGAAGAGCAGGGGCCGCCGGCCGAGCTGTTCGGCAACCCCAAAAGCCCGCGCCTGCAGCAGTTCCTGTCCGGCGCGTTGAAGTAACTTCAGGTCAGCGGGCTTCGGCCCGCTGATTAATCACGTCATCCAGTGCCTGTTCCAACTCCAGATAGCGGAAGTGGAAGCCTGCCTCCTCCAGCCGCTTCGGCACCGCCCGCTGGCCGCCGAGCACCAGTACCGCCGCTTCCCCCATCAACAAACGCATGACGAACGCCGGCACCCGCAGAAACGCCGGGCGATCGAGCACGTTGGCCAATTGGGCGGCGAACTGCTCGTTATGCACCGGGTAGGGAGCGACCATGTTGAACGGGCCGGTCAGAGTGGCGTGATCCAGCAGATAAAGAATGCCGTTGATCATGTCTTCGAGATGGATCCACGGCAGGTATTGGCGGCCGTCGCCGATCGGGCCGCCCAGCCCGAAGCGGAACGGCGGCAGCATTTTAGCCAGCGCGCCGCCCTGTGGCGCCAGCACTACGCCGGTGCGCAGCAGGCAGACGCGGGTGGCGTCGCTCTGCGCTTGCAGCGCCAGCGCTTCCCAGCGTTGGCACAGTTGGTGGGTGAATTCGTCGTGCGGCGGCTCCTCTTCGGTGACCACCGCCTGCCCCTGGTCGCCATAGTAGCCGACGGCGGAACCGGAAATCAGCACGCCGGGCGGCGTGCTGCCGGCCTTGATAAGCTGCGCCAACCGTTCGGTCAGATCCCAGCGGCTGCGGCACAGCCGCTCTTTCTGCTGCGCGCTCCAGCGCTTGTCGGCGATAGGTTCGCCGGCCAAATTGATCACCGCATCGAAGTCATCCAGCGACTGCCGGTCGTCCAGCGTTTGCCAATAGCTCGGCTGGTCGCCCAGCCGGGCCCGGGCTCGCCGTTCGTCTCGTGTCAGCACCGTAATGTGGTGAGAAAGCGCCAGCAGCCTGGCCGTCAGGCTGCTGCCTATCAATCCCGTTGCGCCGGTGATCAGGATCCGCATGGTCGACCTCCCTGAGTTAGTCCCGGCGGTAGCTCATGGTCATGGAGACCGAATCGGCGTAGCGCAGGGCCAGAAGTTTATCTATCTCCACTTCAGCATAGGTCACCCAGGCGTGTTCTTTTACGATATCGAGCACATCCTGCGTTAATTTTTCCAGCAGCGCGAAGCGGTTATCTTCCACATGACGGATGATCGCTTTGGTGATGGTGCGGTAGTTGAGCGCGTCGGCGATGTCTTCGCTGTTGCGCGCCTTGTCCGCCGGGTAGTGGATCGCCACGTTGATCAGGACGTCCTGTCGGTTGTTGATTTCCTCTTCCTTGATACCGATGAACGTGCGCAACCGCAGATTTTTAATGCGAATAACGGCGTCGGGTTGACTGAAAGACATCAGAGATTCTCCATAGATCTGATTATTGGCGTTCAGAATACACGGAAAGTAGGGAAATGATAACGCAGGGGCGATGTGACTCCCCGGCGGCGGGGAGTCGGGGAGCGGGGTTAGCCCTGTTCGGCCAGCTTATAGGCGCGCTCGGTCGCCGGGCGGTTGTTGATGCGTTCGAACCAGTTGCGCACCGCCGGGTAATCCGCCAGATCGATGCGCTGGCGCGGATGCGACACCACCCACGGGTAGGTGGCGATATCGGCGATGCTGTAGTTGTCGCCGCCCAGGTACGGATGCTTTTGCAGCTCGGCTTCCAGCACGCCATACAGCCGTTTGGTTTCCAGCTGGTAGCGCTCGATGGCGTAAGGCACCGGCTGCGGCGCGTAGTGGTTGAAGTGGTGATTCTGCCCGAGCATCGGCCCGAACCCGGCCACCTGCCAGAACAGCCACTGCAGGGTGGCGGCACGCTCGCGCAGGCCCTTGCTCAACAGCTTGCCGGTTTTCTCCGCCAGATACAGCAGGATTTCCCCGGACTCGAACAGGCTGATTGGCGCGCCGCCGTCCACCGGTTGCTGATCGACGATCGCCGGGATTTTGTTGTTGGGAGAAATGCTCAGAAAGTCCGGTTTGTACTGCTCGCCGGCGCTGATGTTTACGCGATGGATACGGTAGGGTAAGCCGACCTCTTCCAAAAACAAGGTGATCTTGTGACCATTGGGAGTAGGCGCGTAATACAGGTCAATCATGTTGCCTCCTGCGGTAAGGTGATCTGTAATTCATTACACGTTGCTGCGGTCTTCGCCGCGCACAAAGGTATATCAGAGATCCAACAATAGCAGCTAAGGATAGCAGGCTATGTGGGATTCGTCCGATGCTATCTGCGCGGTTGGATCACAATTCTCCACCGGGGCGGGCGGCGGTTTGCCGCACGGCGCCGTCGCGGTAAAATGGCGCTTATTTCCCTCTATAGGACAAGGTTATGAAGCTGATGTTCGCCTCGGATATCCACGGATCGCTGCCGGCCACCGAACGCGTGCTGGAATTGTTTGAACAAAACGGCGCCGACTGGCTGATTCTTCTGGGTGATTTGCTGAATCACGGCCCGCGCAACGCGCTGCCGGCCGGGTATCAGCCCGCTCAGGTTGCCGAACGATTGAATCGCTATAGCGACAAGATCATCGCCGTTCGCGGCAATTGCGACAGCGAGGTCGATCAGATGCTGCTGACGTTTCCCATCGAGGCGCCCTGGCAACAGGTTTTACTGCAAAAAAGACGATTGTTTTTGACCCACGGTCACCTTTATCATCCCTCGGCACTGCCGCCGTTATCCCGCGGTGACGTCCTGGCCTACGGCCATACGCATCTGCCGCAGGCGGAGCGGCAGGGTGAGATCTATTGCTTCAATCCGGGCTCGGTCAGCATTCCCAAAGGGGGCTTTCCGGCCAGCTACGGCATGTTGGATCGGGGCACTTTGCGCGTGCTGACGCTCGACGACGGCAAGGTCGTCGCGGAGGTGGCGTTAACACGCTAAACGCACTAATTTATACACACACAATAAAAATCTTTGAAAAACACTCATTGATTAACCAGCGCGCGGGATGCATCGCGCCAAAATAGAAGGTTTTAGAGGATGGCGGAACAGGGTCAGGCTGCAGATACCGAATGGGTTGATATCGTCGACGAGCAAAACGAGGTGATCGCGCAATCCAGTCGTCAACAGATGCGGGCGGAGCGGCTGCGTCATCGTGCTACCTATATTGTGGTGCATGATGGGATGGGAAAAATTCTGGTGCAGCGTCGCACCGAGATCAAGGACTTCTACCCGGGCTGGTTGGACGCGACGGCGGGTGGCGTAGTGCAAAGCGGTGAAAACGTGCTGGACTCGGCGCGCCGCGAGGCGGAAGAAGAGCTGGGTATCGCCGGCGTGCCTTTCGCCGAACACGGTCTGTTCTACTTCGAAGAAGAGCAGTGCCGGGTGTGGGGCGCGCTGTTCAGCTGCGTTTCGCACGGCCCGTTCGCGCTGCAGGAAGAAGAAGTGGCCGAGGTGTGCTGGCTGACGCCGGAAGAGATCACCGCGCGCTGCGACGAGTTTACCCCGGATTCGCTGAAGGCGCTGTCGCTGTGGCTGACGCGCAACAACGAGCAGGATTACGGTAAGCCGCTCGACAACCACTGAGACGCCAACGCGTGAGAAAGCCGGTCATCGACCGGCTTTTTTTATGGCGCGGATTCAGCAGCTGTCGCGGCGGCACAGCGTGGCGGGCAGGGAGCCTGCCGGCAGCCAGGGCTGCTCGTTCAGCCGCGCCAGCAGCGCCTGGCCGGCCTGAATGCCGATGTCGCGATGTGGAATGGTCATGGTGGTCAGCGGTGGCTGGCAGACCCGGCTGAACTCGCTGTTGCCGAACCCCACCACCGCCAGATTGTCCGGCACCTTGATGCGCCGCCGCTGGCATTCATACAGCGCGCCGCCGGCCAGTTCGTCCGAGGCGCACACCAGCGCGTCCAGCTCCGGCCAGGCCAGCAAGAATTCCGGCAGCTGCTGCGCGCCGGTGCTGAAGCTGGCGGGCTGCGCGGCGTTGATCACCCGATGCGGCGACATATGGTTGCGCAGCAGCGCCTTGTGCCAGCCCTGCAGGTGCTGCTGGAAAATCCACTGTTCCTGGTTGGCGCACAGCAGCCCGATGTTCTGATAGCCGCTGGCGATCACCGTTTGCGTCAGCTGATACATGGCCGCCACGTAGTCGATGCCGATGCTCATATCGATCGGATCGGCGCGCACGGCGCCGATCTCCACCACCGGAATGTTGGCGGCGATCAGCGCGTTGCGGGCGTTTTGCGAATGCTCGACGCTGAGCAGCACCGCCGCAGCCAGGTTGTAAGAGAGCAGGGTCTCCAGCAGCTTCTCTTCGCGCTCCAGATGGTGCTGCGATTCCGCCAGCATGATGTGATAACCGGCCGGCTGCAGCACTTTCTGCAGGCCGGCGAACATCTCGGCGCAGCCGGATTCGGACAGGCTGGGCACCACCATGGCGATGGTGTAGGACGAGGCCGACGCCAGCGAACTGGCGGCCAGGTTGGGCAGATACCCCAGTTCGCTTACCGCGGCTTCAATCTTCTCGCGCAGTTTGTCTGAAACCTGCTCCGGCGTGCGCAGCGCGCGCGACACCGTCATGGTGCCGACGCCTGCCAGCTGCGCTACGTCAGCCAACGTCACCCTGCCCGTGCTGCGTCGTTTTTTACCGATCGACATGCCTAATCCCGACTGAAATGCGCGCGCGGCGCATAAAAATGGTGAGGGCGGGAAGCCGACGGCGCGGCTTCGACGATCCCCGTATGCGGCACATTCTACCCCGTTACCCGAAAGAGCGAGAAAAAATTGTGGTTAACGCCATGCCGCGGCGCGGCGTTTTGATAGCGCTATCACAGATCTGCATGATAGCGCTTTGGTAGCGCTATCTTTGTGATATCCATCACTGTGTGGCCGGGAGGGGTTGATTAAAGTTTTAGCGTCGTCGGTGAATTAATCACCGGCCGAAACCATCAACCTTTAGGAGGGTAACGTGCTGAAAGAGTGGCTGACCGCCGATCATATACAGCTGTGCGAACGGGTGGAGGACTGGCGCCAGGCGGTAACGCTGAGCGCGCAGCCGCTGCTGCAAGACGGCGTGATTACGCCGAATTACCTGACGGCCATCTTTCATCAGCAGGAGAAGCTCGGCCCTTACTTTGTTCTGGCGCCGGGCATCGCCATGCCGCACGCCCGGCCCGAAGAGGGCGCCAACGCGCTGGGATTATCGCTGTTGAAGATCCATCAGGGGGTGAACTTTCATTCCGCAGATAACGATCCGGTTCAGGTGGTGGTGATGCTTTCGGCGCCCGACGGCGACAGCCACATCGAGTTGATTTCGCAACTGGCGGAATTATTTTCAGACAATCAGGCCATGGAGGCGTTATTTCACGCCAAAGATAAACGGCAAATCGAGGATATTATCGCCCGCTATTAACGCTTAATCACCAGGAACACTATTAATGCTAACAACGCCGGGAATATGACCGGCGGCGCTACCCTACACGCTAAATTCAACAGGTGGATATTATGAAAATCATGGCGATTTGCGGTTCCGGTCTCGGCAGCAGTTTTATGGTGGAAATGAACATTAAAAAGGTGCTGAAAAAGATGGGCGTGGAGGCCGAGGTCGAACATTCCGATCTGTCGTCCGCCACCCCCGGCGCCGCCGACGTGTTCGTGATGGCGAAAGACATCGCCGACAGCGCCAGCGTACCGGCCGAGCAGCTGGTGGTGATCAGCAACATCATCGACATTAATGAGCTGGAAGCCAAGCTGCGCGCTTACTTCGAAGCCCACTCAATCATCTGAATAAAACGATTGGCGAGGTGGATATGTTTATCCAGGAAACGCTTAAGTTTGTGGTGGATATATTAAAGGTGCCTTCGGTGCTGGTCGGGCTTATTGCGCTGATCGGTTTGCTGGCGCAAAAGAAATCGTTTTCCGATGTGGTGAAAGGCACGGTAAAAACCATTCTCGGCTTTATCGTTTTGGGCGGCGGCGCCACGGTATTGGTCGGGTCGCTCAATCCGCTGGGCGGCATGTTCGAACATGCGTTCAATATTCAGGGCATCATTCCGAATAACGAAGCGATCGTCTCCATCGCGCTGGAGAAATACGGCGCCTCCACCGCGCTGATCATGGCGTTCGGCATGGTGGCGAATATCGTGGTGGCGCGCTTCACCCGGCTGAAATACATCTTCCTGACCGGCCACCACACCTTCTACATGGCCTGCATGATCGGCATCATCCTGACGGTGGCGGGCTTCGAGGGCGTGCAGTTGGTGTTTACCGGCGCGCTGACCCTGGGGCTGGTGATGGCGTTCTTCCCGGCGATCGCCCAGCGCTATATGCGCCGCATCACCGGCAATGACGATATCGCCTTCGGCCACTTCGGCACCCTGGGCTACGTGCTGTCCGGCTGGATCGGCTCGAAGGTGGGTAAAAACTCGCGCTCGACCGAAGAGATGAACCTGCCGAAAAACCTCAGCTTCCTGCGCGACAGCTCCATTTCGATCTCGATGACCATGATCGTCATCTACCTGATCCTGGCGATCTGCGCCGGCCGGGCCTATGTGGAAAGCGAGCTCAGCGGCGGCCAGAACTACCTGGTGTATTCGATCATTCAGGCCATCACCTTCGCCGCCGGGGTGTTCATCATCCTGCAAGGCGTGCGCTTGATTCTGGCGGAGATCGTGCCGGCGTTCACCGGCTTCTCGGAAAAGCTGGTGCCTAACGCGCGGCCGGCGCTGGATTGCCCGGTGGTCTATCCCTATGCCCCTAACGCGGTGCTGATCGGCTTCCTGTTCAGCTTCCTTGGCGGATTGGCCGGGCTGTTCCTGCTGGGGCAGCTGAAGATGGTGCTGATCCTGCCCGGCGTGGTGCCGCACTTTTTCACCGGCGCTACCGCCGGGGTGTTCGGCAACGCGACCGGCGGGCGGCGCGGCGCGATGCTGGGCGCCTTCGCCAACGGGCTGCTGATCACCTTCCTGCCGGTATTGCTGCTGCCGGTGCTGGGGGCGTTGGGCTTTGCCAACACCACCTTCTCCGACGCCGACTTCGGCGTGATCGGCATCCTGCTGGGCAACATGGCGCGCTTTATGTCGAAGGAGATGATCATGCTGGCGATCGTCGCCGTGTTCGCGCTGTTGGTGGCGCATAACTTCCTGGGAAAACGCAAAGGCGCGCCGGCCGCTGACCGCGTCGAGAAATAACGAGGGCAGACTGATGAACTACACAACGAGCGAAACGGAAATTGAAGAGCTGCATACCCTGGCGCGGACGATCCGCCTGGAAACGCTGAAAGCGCTGACCGGGCTGGGCTTCGGCCACTACGGCGGCTGCATGTCGGTGGTGGAGACGCTGGCGGTGCTGTACGGCAGCGTGATGCGCATCGATCCGGCGGATCCGGACTGGCCGGAGCGCGATGATTTCGTGCTGTCGAAAGGGCACGCCGGCCCGGCGCTGTACAGCACGCTGGCGATCAAGGGCTACTTCCCGCTGGCGGAGCTGAAGACCCTCAACCAGAACGGCACGCGTCTGCCAAGCCACCCGGACCGACTGCGAACGCGCGGCGTGGACGCCACCACCGGTTCGCTGGGACAGGGCGTGTCGATCGCCGCCGGCATGGCGTTATCCCATCGGCTGGCGGGGCGCCGCAATCGGGTGTTCAGCATCCTCGGCGATGGGGAACTGAATGAAGGGCAGTGCTGGGAGGCGTTCCAGTTTATCGCCCACCACAATCTGAACAACCTGACGCTGTTCATCGATTACAACAAGCAACAGCTGGACGGCGCGCTGGACGAGGTGATCCAACCGTTCGATCTGGCCGCCAAGTTCCGCGCCTTCGGCTTTGAGGTGCAGACCATCAAGGGCGATGACATCGCGGCGCTGCTGGCGGCGGTAGCGCCGGCGCGCGGCGGCGAACAGCGGCCGCTGGCGATCGTGCTCGACAGCATCAAAGGGCAGGGCGTGACCTATCTGGAAAACTTGTCGAACTCTCACCACCTGCGCCTGACGCCGGACGTGCAGCAGGAAATCGAAAAAGCCATCGCCGAACTGGAGGCCGCCCATGTTTAACGTAGTGACGCAGTTGGAAAACGACGCCGTCGAAATGCGCAAAGTCTACGCCGGCGCGGTGCGTCGGCAGATTGAGGCGGGCGCGCCGATCATCGCGCTGGAAGCCGATTTGATGAGCTCGATGGCGATGGACGGCGTGCACAAGGATCACCCGCAGCACGTGATCAACTGCGGCATCATGGAGGCCAACGTGATCGGCGTCGCCGCCGGGCTGTCGCTCACCGGCCGGGTGCCGTTTGTGCATACCTTTACCGCCTTCGCCAGCCGCCGCTGTTTCGATCAGCTGTTCATGTCGCTGGATTATCAGCGCAACAACGTCAAGGTGATCGCCTCCGACGCAGGGGTGAGCGCCTGCCACAACGGTGGCACCCACATGTCGTTCGAGGATATGGGCATCGTGCGCGGGCTGGCGCATTCGGTGGTGCTGGAGGTGACCGACGCCACCATGTTCGCCGACATTCTGCGCCAGCTGATGGATCTGCGCGGCTTCTACTGGGTGCGCACCATTCGCAAGCAGGCGACGCGCATCTACCAGGAGGGCTCGCGCTTTACCATCGGCAAGGGCAACCTGCTGCGCGACGGCGACGACATTACGCTGATTGCCAATGGCATCATGGTGGCGGAGGCGCTGAAGGCGGCGCAGATGCTGGCGCAGCAGGGCGTCAGCGCGGCGGTGATCGATATGTTCACCCTCAAGCCTATCGACCGTGAACTGATCAAAACCTATGCGGCCAAAACCGGGCGCATCGTCACCTGTGAAAACCACAGCATTCATAACGGGCTGGGGTCGGCGGTGGCGGAGGTGCTGGCGGAAGAGTGCCCGACACCGATGCGGCGCGTGGGGGTGAAGGAGCGTTACGGCCAGGTGGGCACCCAGGCATTTCTACAGCAGGAGTACGGTCTGACCGCCGAGCATATTCTGGAGGCTGTTGGGCAGTTGCTGCAAAAATAGTTCTCGAGTCAATAACAACTGCTGTAACGAATGAGGTCTGGTGCTCTGGATAAAACACATACCTTCCTGCCCAGTATCTGAGTTATGACTCACACGTTATCAACTGAGAAGCCCCTTAGGGGGCTTTTTGTTTTTAATGGATAATAGATGGCCAATGCTTGGGTAAAAAGAGATAATAAAAACAATCTAATAAATACAATAAGTTATATTCATGGAGTGAATAATGATAACAACAAGAGGCTCGTTCAGAAGGCTGACGCTAGGCGAGATCACGTTATCCCGCTCTTTCTATACCCTCATCATGATGATGTTGCTCAGTGGCTGTATGCTTGAAAAGCAACGTTTTTACGCTGCGGACATTACGCTGCGGGGAAATGATCTCTGTTTCTCTTTACCGCAAGCCTACTCAACACAGAGTGGCAGGGCCAGTCTGGTCAGCATTGCTATTGAACAACGGTTGGATAGTCAAACGCATGAGCTCTGGCGCAGGACCACTCTACCACCGAAGCCCGTTGAGACGATAACGCCCGGCCAATGTATCCCATACTCGTTCAAGGCATTTGAGAGCGATGTGCCCTACACCGTGGCAATCAGCACCATAGATCCTCAGGATGCAGATTCCAAACGTTTCTGGCAGCGCAGTTTCTCGCTGAAAATCAGCGACGGCAAGATTTTGCAGGTTATTGCCAGCGCGGAGTAATAAAGCCAAAGAGGGATGAATGAAATGACAAGAACGGCAATGTGTGTGAAGCGAAGTGATAGGCATAACGCTTGAGAGAGTGCCGTTGGGTTTCTGCACCATAAATTACATTCGGCTCTCAAGGAGGAGATTATGGCCGTGATTCCATTACTGCCGCCAGGCGGTTTTACTATTCTTGCCAGAAAATTGCGTGAGGCGCGCAGGCAGGGGCAACCACGCAACATGGCGTTGCCTGGTACTTACTATTGGTTCTACCATCAGGTAAAAAATCGGGGCCCTTGGGATTACAAGCAGCAAAATCGCGCATTGGCTAACTTTGGTAATTTCAATTATGGTGCAACCGGTACCGCGGCTGGAATTCCCGCAGATATTTTGTTGATGGGCGCTGGATTTGCTCAGTCACGGGCAGGAACATCGCGGCCAGAATGGAGTCAGTGGTATCAACGCCCGCCGTATGGTGATGACCCTCAGGATCAATATTGGATCAAACAAGGAATTGATTATGCAACTCGGCATGGTTACTAAATGGGCTCATCGGCTATTGACGACGGTTTTGTTGGTTATTGTCGTTGGCTTTGCGGGGTATTGGTATGCCACCCGCGATACTTATGACGATAAGCTCTACAGCAAAAAGCAGTTGACCGACGAAATTTGGCTCTATGTCACCGAGTACCAGAATGCGGGGGCCACCGACACGGATGTGTATCGTTACTATTTGAACGGAAGCCTGGATGGGGACCCTATCAACGTACTGAGTCAAAGCACGCCAGTTTTGACGGCGGATCGGGCTGATGCAAGTATCCGTGGCGAGGGCAACCGCGTCACCATCAATTTTTCCGGCAAGGTGTATTCCTTTACGAATTCGGCATTTTTCTATGCCACGAAAAGCCAAACACCCATCATGCCTACCATTGATTTTTCTGCAAGAGGCATCAGTGCCTGGCGATGATGGTGGGTGCAGCGGACTTGGCGGGTATTGTCTAAGACAACCTCATCACCAAAAGTATCAGGCACAAAAAAGCCAGTCAGGATCACCTGACTGGCTTTTTTTAACGGTTTATTACGCCTTGGCGGCGGCGTCAGCCTGGGAAGACTGGATCGCCGTCAGCGCAACGGTGTAGACGATATCGTCAACCAGCGCGCCGCGCGACAGGTCGTTCACCGGCTTGCGCATGCCTTGCAGCATCGGCCCGATGGAGACCAGGTCAGCGGAACGCTGTACCGCTTTGTAGGTGGTGTTGCCGGTGTTCAGATCCGGGAAGATGAACACGGTCGCCTGGCCGGCTACCGGTGAGTTCGGCGCCTTGGACTTGGCAACGTCGGCCATGATGGCGGCGTCGTACTGCAGCGGGCCGTCGATGATCAGGTCCGGGCGTTTTTCCTGCGCCAGACGGGTCGCTTCGCGCACTTTCTCGACGTCGCTGCCCGCACCGGAGTTGCCGGTGGAGTAGGAGATCATCGCTACGCGCGGCTCGATGCCGAAGGCCGCGGCGGAATCCGCAGACTGGATGGCGATTTCAGACAGCTGCTCGGCGGTTGGATCCGGGTTGATCGCGCAGTCGCCGTAGACCAGTACCTGGTCAGGCAGCAGCATGAAGAACACGGAGGACACCAGCGAGCTGCCCGGCGCGGTTTTGATCAGCTGTAACGGCGGACGGATGGTGTTGGCGGTGGTGTGAACCGCGCCGGAGACCAGACCGTCGACTTCGCCTTGTTCCAGCATCAGGGTGCCGAGCACCACGTTGTCTTCCAGCTGCTCGCGCGCGACCACTTCGGTCATGCCCTTGCTCTTGCGCAGCTCAACCAGACGCGGCACGTAGTTTTCACGCACGGCGACCGGATCGACGATTTCGATGCCTTTGCCCAGCTCAACGCCTTGCGCTGCCGCGACGCGCTGGATCTCGTCCGGGTTGCCGAGCAGCACGCATTCCGCGATGCCGCGTTCGGCGCAGATGGCCGCCGCTTTCACGGTGCGCGGCTCGTCGCCTTCCGGCAGCACGATGCGTTTGCCGGCTTTACGCGCCAGCTCGGTCAGCTCGTAACGGAACGCCGGTGGAGACAGGCGGCGTGAACGCTCGGAGGTGGCGGTCAGCGAGTCGATCCACTCGGTGTTGATGTGGCTGGCCACGTAGTTCTGCACTTTCTCGATGCGCTGGTGGTCGTCCGCCGGCACTTCGAGGTTGAAGCTCTGCAGGCTCAGCGAGGTCTGCCAGGTGTTGGTGTCGACCATGAACACCGGCAGGCCGGTCTGGAAGGCGCGTTCGCACAGCTTCTTGATCGGCTCGTCGATGGCGTAGCCGCCGGTCAGCAGGATGGCGCCGATTTCTACGCCGTTCATCGCCGCCAGGCAGGCGGAGACCAGCACGTCAGGACGGTCCGCGGAGGTCACCAGCAGAGAGCCCGGGCGGAAGTGTTCCAGCATGTGCGGGATGCTGCGCGCACAGAAGGTCACGGACTTCACGCGGCGAGTCATGATGTCGCCTTCGTTGACCACGCGGGCCTTCAGGTGGCGAGCCATGTCGATGGCGCGGGTGGCGATCAGATCGAAGCTCCACGGCACGCAGCCCAGAACCGGCAGCGGGCTGTTGGCGAACAGCTGCGCAGGATCGACGTGGGCGATGCTGGCTTTGGTGGAGTCGTCGAAGATTTCGGACAGGTCAGGACGGGTGCGGCCCTGATCGTCGACCGGTGCGTTCAGCTTGTTGATGATCACGCCGGTGATGTTTTTGTTCTTGCTGCCGCCGAAGCTGGTGCGCGCCAGTTCGATGCGCTCTTTCAGCTGCGCCGGGGAGTCGTTGCCCAGCGCCAGCACGAAGACGATCTCGGCGTTCAGGGTTTTGGCGATCTCGTAGTTCAGCGCGTTGGCGAACTGATGCTTACGGGTTGGCACCAGGCCTTCGATCAGCACCACTTCCGCGTCTTTGGTGTTCTCGTGGTAACGCGCCACGATCTCTTCCATCAGCACGTCTTGCTGGTTGGAGCTCAGCAGGCCCTCAACGTAGTCCATGCGCAGCGGTTCGGCCGCCGGAATGGTGGAGTTGCTGCGGATGATGGTGGTGGTCTGGTCGAGTGCGTTGTCGCCGGTGCGCGGTTGAGCGATAGGCTTGAACACGCTCAGACGAACGCCTTTTTGCTCCATGGAGCGGATGACACCCAGGCTGACGCTGGTCAGGCCGACGCTGGTGCCGGTGGGGATCAACATAATAGTACGTGACACAGAATAGTCCTCTTCACGATTAACATGAGGCTAAAACAACACCGTCAGCCTGGGCTGACGGTGTTTTGAGAGCATTACGCGGTCAGGCGGGATGCGTCCTGCGCGATGACCAACTCTTCGTTGGTCGGGATCACCAGCGCCAGGCGGCTGCCGTCTTTGGTGATGGCGCCGGATTTGCCGAAGCGAGCGGCCATGTTGCGGTCGTGGTCGATTTCGAAGCCCAGCAGGCCCAGTTTGTTCAGGGTCAGCTCACGCACCATGCCGGCGTTCTCGCCGATGCCGCCGGTGAAGATCACCGCGTCCAGACGGCCTTCCATCAGCGCGCTGTATGCGCCGATGTATTTGGCCAGGCGGTGGCAGAACACGTCCATGGCGCGTTTGGCGTCGGCTTTGCTGTCGTAGTTGTCTTCAACATAACGGCAGTCGCTGGTGACTTCGGTCAGGCCCAGCAGGCCGGATTCTTTGGTCAGCATCTTGTTGATCTGGTCAACGCTCATGCCCAGAGAATCGTGCAGGTGGAAGATGATAGCCGGATCGATGTCACCGCTACGGGTGCCCATCACCAGGCCTTCCAGCGGGGTCAGGCCCATGGAGGTATCAACGCACTGGCCGTTGCGCACGGCGGTGACGGAGCCGCCGTTGCCCAGGTGGCAAGTGATCACGTTCACTTCTTCCACCGGCTTGTTCAGCATCTTCGCGGCTTCTTGAGTCACGTAGAAGTGGCTGGTGCCGTGCGCGCCGTAGCGGCGAACGCCGTGGTCGCGGTACAGGCTGTACGGCAGGGCGTACAGGTAAGATTCTTCCGGCATGGTCTGGTGGAACGCGGTATCGAACACGGCAACGTTCTTGTCGGCCAGGTTAGGGAAGGATTTCAGCGCTTCCGCGATGCCGATCAGGTGAGCCGGGTTGTGCAGTGGTGCAAACGGCACGGAATCTTTGATACCCTGCAGAACTTCGTCGTTGATCACGGCGGAAGCGGTGAACTTCTCGCCGCCGTGCACGATGCGGTGGCCGATGGCGGTCAGCTGCGCGGAAAGCTCTGGTTTTTGTGCCAGAATAGTATTAACAATGAAGTTCAGCGCTTCGCTGTGTGCAGCGCCGGCCCCCAGGGCAGCTTCGTGTTTGGCGCCGTCCATTTTCCACTTGATGCGAGCTTCAGGCAGGTGGAAACACTCGGCCAAACCGGAGAGGAATTCGTCGCCGTTAACGGCATCGATGATGGCGAATTTCAGAGAAGAACTGCCGCAGTTAAGAACCAGTACTAGCTTACTCGACATGGAAGTACCTACTTAAATAGTCGTGTTGTTAAAAGTAAATCGAAAACACGTGGTGAATTAATCGTCAATCAGACAACAAGCGTAGCGCATAGTGCCGATGACATTTATGATTAACATCATGTGAAGTGCACAAATCACAGGATGATGGAAAAACCGATGATTTCTCTGCGGTTTAAATAATCTTGATTTTTATAGGGCTAAAAGTTGACAAAAATTACGTCATCTTCTACCGGCCACAAGGCCGGCTTAGGATACCGATAGCCCGGTGTAAACACAAAATAAATTTAAAGCTTCAAATTTTTTAGTATGGTCTCTGGCAGCACGCTTTTAGTTTCTTTACGTGACGTTGAGGTACGCAATGACGAGCAAACCGTCCGGTTCCGTAAGCTGGTTTCAGGTCTTCCAGCGCGGGCAGCATTATATGAAAACCTGGCCGTCGGACAAACGTCTGGCACCGGTCTTTCCGGAGAACCGCGTTGCGCGTGCCACCCGTTTCGCTATCCGTTTCATGCCGCCGTTGGCGATTTTCACGCTGACCTGGCAGATCGCGCTCGGCGGTCAGCTCGGCCCGGCGATCGCCACCGCGCTGTTCGCCTGCAGCCTGCCGATGCAGGGGCTGTGGTGGCTGGGGCGCCGTTCGGTCACACCGCTGCCGCCGACGCTGCTGCAATGGTTCCATGAGGTGCGTAACAAGCTGACGGAAGCCGGGCAGGCGGTGGCCCCGCTGGAGGGCACGCCGACCTATCAGACGTTGGCCGATTTGCTCAAGCGCGCTTTCAAGCAGCTGGACAAAACCTTCCTCGACGATCTGTAAATGAAGACAGGCCGCGTTGTGCGGCCTTTCTCGTCAAAGCGCCAATAACCCCGGTTTAAATCAAAGAACGGTCGAGTTGTGATTTCCTGCGTTCTTGCGCTGTGCGATGCTCCCGCCATCACACAGAAATGAGGAAATCCTGATGGAAATGACCAATGCCCAGCGGCTGATTCTGTCGAACCAGTACAAGATGATGACCCTGCTCGATCCGGACAACGGCGACCGTTATCGCCGGTTGCAAACCATCGTCGAACGCGGCTTCGGTTTGCAAATGCGCGAACTGGATCGCGACTTCGGTGAACTGAGCGAAGAGGTGTGCCGCACCATCATCAACGTGATGGAGATGCACCATGCGCTGCAGGTTTCCTGGGGCAACCTGAAAGAGAAGCAGGATCTGGACGAGCGCCGCCTGGCGTTTCTCGGCTTCGACGCCGCCACCGAAGCGCGCTACCTGAGCTACGTGCGTTTCCTGGTCAGCACCGAGGGGCGTTATACTCACTTCGATTCCGGCAGCCACGGTTTCAACGCCCAGACCAAAATGTGGGAAAAATACCAGCGCATGCTGGCGATCTGGCTGGCCTGTCCGCGCCAGTATCACTTGAGCGCCGTTGAGATAGCGCAAATCATCAATGCTTGATTAAGAAGAGGTTTTCTGTGGAGTGTAAGGGTTTTCTGTTCGATCTTGATGGCACCCTGGTGGATTCATTGCCGGCGGTAGAGCGCGCCTGGACGCACTGGGCCGAGCGCCGCGGCGTTAACCCGCAAGCGGTGCTGGACTTCATTCACGGTAAACAGGCCATTACTTCTCTGCGCCACTTTATGCCGGGCGAAAGCGAAGCGGAAATTCAGCGCGAGTTCGAGTTGCTGGAGCAGGCCGAAGCGCAGGATACCGACGGCGTTCGCGCGCTGCCGGGTGCGATTGCGCTGCTGGAGCGCCTGAACGCGCTCGGCATCCCTTGGGCGATCGTCACCTCCGGTTCGGTGCCGGTGGCCGGCGCTCGCCGCCAGGCCGGCGATTTGCCGCAGCCGGAGGTGTTCATCACCGCCGAGCAGGTTAAACACGGTAAGCCACAGCCCGACGCCTACCTGCTGGGCGCCGAGCGCCTGGGGCTGGCACCGCACGAGTGCGTGGTGGTTGAAGACGCGCCGGCCGGTATTCTCTCCGGCCTGGCGGCGGGCTGTCAGGTGATCGCGGTCAACGCGCCGGCCGATGCGCCGAAGTTGGAGCAGGTCGACCTGCGGCTGGATTCGCTGGCGCAGATCGCCGTCGATAAAACGGCGCAGGGCGCGATCGTTCGCCGGCTGGCCTGAGCGGCATTATCTTCACCCTAATTGATTAGACCCCGCTTCGGCGGGGTTTTTTTATGCTATTTTTTAGACCCTTGGACATTTGTCGGATGAGGCCGTTTTGAACAGCGAATTACTGTGGGTGCTGAGTTTACTGCTGATTGCCATCGTGCTGTTTACCACCAATAAGCTGCGCATGGACGTGGTGGCGCTGTTGGTGATCATCGCCTTTGTGCTGAGCGGCACGCTCAGCCTGCAGGAGGCGACGGTCGGTTTCAGCGATCCCAACGTGATTTTGATTGCGGCGCTGTTCGTGATCGGTGAAGGGCTGGTACGCACCGGCGTGGCTTACCAGGTGGGTGACTGGCTGGTGAAAGTGGCCGGCAGCAGCGAAACCAAAATGTTGATGCTGCTGATGGTGACAGTCGCCGGGCTGGGCGCGTTCATGAGCTCGACCGGCGTGGTGGCGATCTTTATCCCGGTGGTGCTCAGCGTGACGGCCAGAATGAAGATCGCGCCGGGGCGGCTGATGATGCCGCTCAGCTTTGCCGGGCTGATCAGCGGCATGATGACGCTGGTGGCCACGCCGCCCAACATGGTGGTCAACAGCGAACTGGTGCGTGAAGGCATCCATGGTTTCGGTTTCTTCAGCGTGACGCCCATTGGCCTGGTGGTGCTGGCGCTGGGTGTCGGCTACATGCTGATCGCCCGGCGTTGGCTGGGCAGCGGTGAAACGGGCAAAGCCGGTGACGACTGGCAGCGCCGCACCTTCCGCGATTTGATCCGCGACTACAAGCTGACTGGCCGCGCGCGGCGGCTGGCTGTCCGCAACGCTTCGCCGCTGATCGGGCGTTCGCTGGATGAACTGCATCTGCGTGCGCGCTATGGCGCCAACGTGGTGGGCATCGAGCGCTGGAAACGCTTCCGGCGGGTGATGGTCAGCGCCTCCGGCAGCACCGAGCTGCGCGAGGGCGATGTCCTCTTGATCGACATGTCGGACAGTCAGGTCGATCTGCGCGAATTCTGCGGCGAGCAGCGGCTGGAGCCGATGGTGCTGCGCGGCGATTACTTCTCGGAACAGTCGCGCAACGTCGGCATGGCCGAAGTGTCGCTGATCCCGGACTCGGCGCTGCTGGGCAAAAGCCTGCGCGAAGCGGCGTTCCGCAGCCGCTACGATCTGAACGTGGTGGGCATCCGCCGCCACGGCGAGACGCTGGGCGGCAAGCTGGTGGACGAGCCGCTGGAGCTGGGCGACATTTTGCTGGTGATCGGCGACTGGAAGGCGATCCGTCAGCTGCAGGCCAAAACCCACGACTTTATCGTGCTCAACCTGCCGGCCGAAGTGGACGAAGTGGCGCCGGCCATCACGCAGGCACCGCACGCGCTGTTTTGCCTGGCGTTGATGGTGGCGATGATGTTGACCGACGAAATCCCCAACCCGATCGCGGCGCTGATCGCCTGCCTGCTGATGGGCAAGTTCCGCTGTATCGACATGGAGAGCGCCTATAAATCGATCCATTGGCCGAGCATCATTTTGATCGTCGGGATGATGCCGTTCGCGCAGGCGCTGCAAAAGACCGGCGGGGTGGATCTGATCGTCAGCGGGCTGATGGACGTCGCCGGCGGCGCGGGGCCGCGTGTGATGCTGCTGTGTCTGTTCGTCTTGTGCGCCACCATCGGCCTGTTTATTTCCAACACCGCGACGGCGGTGCTGATGGCGCCGATTGCCATTGCCGCCGCGCGCGAAATGGGCGTCTCGCCATACCCGTTCGCGATGATTATCGCCATCGCCGCGTCCGCCGCCTTTATGACGCCGGTCTCTTCACCGGTCAACACGCTGGTGCTGGGGCCGGGCAATTACAAATTCGGCGATTTCGTACGTCTCGGCGTGCCGTTTACCCTGCTGGTGATGGTGGTCAGCGTGATTGTGGTGCCGTGGCTTTACGGTTTTTAACGGCGCAGCGGGGCTGCGCCGGCGGGGTTACAGCGAACTGTCGAGGCTGATTTCGTCCAATGACAGGCTGAAGCTGGGAATGAATACGTCCATGAAGTAGTCCATTTCCGGGCTGCGGCGCTGTTCCAGGGTTTTATCCAGCCGCGCCTTGGCCAGGGTGAATTCGTTGTTGCCGGCAGAGAGTTCTTCCAGGCATTTCAGGTAGGCGCACAGCGCGTCTGCCTGCTTTACCACCTGCTTTTCATCTTCGCTGTAGTAGTGCTCATCGAGAATGGTGCGGAAATCGTTGCGCAGCTCAGCGGGGATCATGTCCAGCAGCTTTTGCTGGGCGATCTTTTCGATCTTCTTGTATTCATGGGCGATCTGCGGATTGTAGTACTTGATCGGCGTCGGCATGTCGCCGGTGATCACTTCGCTGGCGTCGTGATACATCGCCAGTAGCGCAACGCGGTCGGCGTTGAGGTTGCCGTTGAATTTGCGGTTCTTGATCACCGCCAACGCATGGGCGACGAAAGCCACCTGCAGACTGTGTTCGGAGACGTTTTCGGTACGCACGTTGCGCATCAGCGGCCAGCGGTTGATCAGTTTCAGGCGGGACAGATGGGCGAAGAAATGGCTCTGGCTCATGGTGCTCTCTTTAACGGCAAGTGAGGGCACCATTGTGAAGCAGTGACGGCGAATTTTGCAACCGGGCAATGAGAGAAGGGCGCAGCAAGGCGCTGCGCCCCAGGCGATTACTGGTGGTAACCTTCCAGGAAGCGGCCCAGCTTGCCGACCGCCATTTCCAGTTCGTCCACGCGCGGCAGGGTGACGATGCGCACGTGATCCGGGTAAGGCCAGTTGAACGCGGTGCCCTGCACCAGCAGCACTTTTTCCTGCAGTAGCAGATCCAGCACCAGTTTCTGGTCGTCGTGGATGTTGAAGCGCTTGGCGTCGATGCGCGGGAACATGTACAGCGCGCCCTGCGGCTTCACGCAAGAGACGCCCGGAATGTCGTTGAGCAGTTCCCAGGTGCGGTTGCGCTGTTCGTACAGGCGGCCACCGGGCTGAATGAATTCGCTGATGCTCTGATAACCGCCCAGCGCGGTCTGAATGGCGTGTTGCATCGGCACGTTGGCGCACAGGCGCATCGAAGCCAGCATCTCCAGCCCTTCGATATAGCCTTTGGCGTGCTTCTTCGGCCCGTTCAGTACCATCCAGCCCTGGCGGAAGCCCGCCACGCGGTAGGTTTTCGACAGGCCGTTGAAGGTCACGGTCAGCAGATCCGGCGCCAGCGCGGCGATCGAATGATGCTCGGCTTCGTCATACAGGATCTTGTCGTAGATCTCGTCGGCGAAGATGATCAGATTGTGTTGACGGGCGATCTCGACGATCTGTTCCAGCAGCGCTTTGCTGTAAACCGCGCCGGTCGGGTTGTTCGGGTTGATGATCACAATGCCGCGGGTGCGCGGGGTGATCTTGCTGATGATGTCGTCCAGATCCGGGAACCAGCCGGCCTGCTCATCACACAGGTAGTGCACGGCCTTGCCGCCGGACAGCGATACCGCGGCGGTCCACAGCGGGTAGTCCGGCGCCGGCACCAGCATTTCGTCGCCGCTGTTGAGCAGCGCTTGCATGGATTGGACGATCAGCTCAGAGACGCCATTGCCAATGTAGATATCCTCAACGGTCACGTCACGCATGTTGCGCGCCTGATAGTGCTGCATGATCGCTTTACGCGCCGAGAAGAGGCCCTTGGAGTCGGAGTAGCCTTGCGCCGTGGGCAGATTGCGGATCACGTCGACCAGGATTTCGTCCGGGGCGTCGAAACCGAACGGGGCAGGGTTGCCGATGTTCAGTTTCAGGACTTTGTTGCCTTCTTCTTCAAGACGTTTAGCTTCTTTAAGCACCGGGCCGCGAATGTCATAGCAGACGTTGTCCAGTTTGCTGGATTTCTCAATGGGGGACATAAAAAGTTGAGCCTTTTGCTGGGATAGGGGCGCTCCTACCGTGGGACGCCGCAACCCGCCCAATGTACTCCTGGCGTAGTTGCTTTTGAAGGGTTTTGCACGCCTTTGGTGCAAATGCATGTCGTAACGGGGGATTTTAGTTATGATAAGCAAAGGTAAAGTTATTTTGTGGTTCATAATTTCATGAACTATAATTTTACTAGGGTTTTGTTCTGTAAAATCACGCGTCGATAAACGGGACGTGCCGGCGATCGCGGTCGGCAGCAGTGAACTGATAAGCCGAAAGTGAGAATGGGCTTCAATAAACTGTAAAGGAACGATAATACCGGAGTTGTCTGATAGCGGGGTGTCAGTAAGCGCACCACACTAAGAAAATGGCATATTTACATTAGCTTTACTTTATATTTTAGCTTAAGCATTGTTTATGTGGTTGTAGGATTATTATTTAAAGTAAAAATCTTACTGATTGAATTTATTAAATTCATTGAGTATTAACACGAAGTTGGTGTCATTAATTATTTATCTTTTTTGCTCTGTAATGCAGTCTGAACACCGGTTGATAAGGGTTCTCAGTAGCACGAATGGAGTGGAAATTAGGCAGTATGAATGAGTAAAATCTCAGGTTCGGTGGGGGTTTTCCCTTTCCACCGGTATTCAGCCCCCCGCGTTCTATAAGCATCATCGATAGATCGCATTTTAAAAAGCGATAGAGGTAACGAATCATAAGTAATTTTTTTGCCCTCCACTTATGAGTGGGGTACTGTCATAAAAGGCTCCGTCCTTTTCAACGGCGTCTGAGAAACACACCAGGGTAGTAGTTCGTAAATTAGAATTTAAAAAAGTGAAGAATACACTATGACAACTGCAAATCGTCCGATACTTAATCTCGACCTCGATCTGCTAAGAACCTTTGTTGCGGTTGCTGATTTGAATACCTTCGCAGCGGCGGCTGTTGCCGTTTGCCGTACTCAATCAGCCGTCAGTCAACAAATGCAGCGATTAGAGCAACTGGTCGGCAAAGAACTGTTTGCCCGCCATGGGCGCAACAAACTCCTGACTGAGCATGGTATTCAGCTTCTCGGTTATGCCAGGAAAATCCTGCGCTTTAACGACGAAGCCTGTACCTCGCTGATGTACAACAATATTAAAGGTGTTCTGACCATCGGCGCTTCCGACGACACCGCCGATACCATTTTGCCTTTCCTGTTGAACCGCGTGACCGCCATCTATCCCAAGCTGGCCATTGACGTGCGCGTAAAGCGCAGCACGACGATGGTCGATCTGCTGGAAGAGGGCGAGATCGATCTGGCGGTGACCACGGCCGATCCGGCCGGGCACCCGCATATCGTACTGCGCACGTCGCCGACGCTGTGGTACTGCGCCGCCGATTACCACTATCAGGCCGGCGAACCGATCCCGTTGGTGGTGATGGATGAGCCAAGCCCGTTCCGCGCACTGGCGATCAAACAGTTGGATGAAGCCGGTATCCCGTGGCGTATCGCCTACGTCGCCTCCACGCTGTCCGCGGTGCGGGCGGCCTGTAAGGCCGGCCTGGGCGTGACCGCGCGGCCGATCGAGATGATGAGCCCCGATCTGCGGGTGCTGGGCGCGGTGGAAGGTTTGCCGCCGCTGCCGGATACCCAGTATGCGCTGTGCAAAAACGCGCAGTGCAGCAACGAGCTGGCAATGGCTATCTTCAGCGCGATGCAGGGCGGCAATGACGGCTATGGCTTCAACGGCGCGGAAGCCGGTCTCCAGGGCGATCAGGATGACGCCAGCCTGGTGGACGAAGAAGAATAACGCCGCGGTGTGATATCTGATGAAAAACCTCTGCTTGGGCGGAGGTTTTTTTTGGCCGTTTTTTTGGTGATATTTACTGTTATATAGGTTTAAGTGCAATTTTGTTATGAGTTGGCTGTTTTAATAACTTTTAAGCGTTACTGAAAAGAGAGTTTGGCCGGGTTTAAGATGCGGAGTTTGTTTTTTGAGCAATAAGATTGAATGGGTTAAAGGCATGGTAATAGCATGGTTATTTTGTTAGCTTATAGCGGCCGTTTTTGCGGCTTAATTTGAGGAAAATTGTTAAAGGGCCACACTTTTTTTGAGGATTTATGCTGAAAACGTGTCCTGGATCAAAAAAATACCCCTAGGTAGTGAGTGGAAGAACAGGGAATTCCTGAGACAATGGTATAGTAAAACTGAAATGTGCATGTTGGTTTATATCTATCTGTTTCTACACAAAAATTAACTGACACGATTTAGCCTGTCCCTGGCGCATCAAATGTTAATCAAATGATACGTATGTAAACTAGTGTGTAGATACTTTTGTCAAAGTTGACAAAAGGTTATAGAAAGGAGTAAAAAGCCCACAGAAAAACGCTGCCTAACTCGCTGTAAAAGCAGTTTGTTTGTGTGGTTATTTATCCTTCCCTTAAATCGATGTGGCGCACTAACTGCCGGTGACAAGAGCAGTGCGATCGACGCCACTTTTGATGAGTAAGCATAGAGTATGTCAACAACCACTGAAGTTATCGCTCATCACTGGGCGCTCGCCGTATTTCTCGTCGTGGCTATCGGGCTTTGCGGCTTAATGCTGCTGGGTGCGTTCTTCTTGGGCGGGAGAGCCCGGGCGCGCGCCAAACACACCCCGTTTGAATCAGGCATCGACTCGGTCGGCACGGCGCGCATGCGCTTATCCGCCAAGTTCTACCTGGTGGCCATGTTCTTCGTTATTTTCGACGTTGAAGCCTTATACCTGTATGCCTGGTCGGTCTCGGTTCGCGAGAGCGGTTGGGTAGGCTTTATCGAAGCCGCCATTTTCATTTTGGTGCTATTGGCCGGTCTGGTTTATCTGGTGCGCATTGGCGCATTGGATTGGACTCCGGCGCGTTCCCAACGCCGCAGCAAACCGAGCACGATCACTAACACCAACAGTCATCCGCAGTAACAGCGAGGCATTAAGATGGACTATACGCTCACCCGCATAGACCCGAACGGTGAGAACGACCGTTATCCCCTGCAAAAACAGGAGATCGTCGCCGATCCCCTGGAACAACAGGTCCACCGCACGGTTTACATGGGTAAACTCGAACATGCGCTGCATGACATGGTGAACTGGGGGCGTAAAAACTCTATTTGGCCGTATAACTTCGGCCTTTCGTGCTGTTACGTGGAGATGGTGACGTCGTTTACCGCCGTTCACGACGTGGCGCGTTTCGGTGCGGAAGTACTGCGCGCCTCCCCGCGTCAGGCTGACCTGATGGTGGTGGCCGGTACCTGCTTCACCAAAATGGCCCCGGTCATTCAACGCTTGTACGAGCAGATGCTGGAACCTAAGTGGGTGATCTCGATGGGCGCCTGCGCCAACTCCGGCGGCATGTACGACATCTATTCCGTGGTGCAGGGCGTGGACAAGTTCCTGCCGGTCGATGTGTACATTCCCGGCTGCCCGCCGCGTCCAGAAGCCTACATGCAAGCGCTGATGCTGCTGCAGGAATCCATCGGCAAAGAACGTCGCCCGCTGTCGTGGGTTGTCGGCGATCAGGGCGTTTACCGCGCCAATATGCAGTCTGAAAGAGAGCGTAAACACGGCGAGCGCATCGCGGTGACCAACCTCCGGACGCCTGACGAGATTTAAGACGTTCATTTAACGTCCATCTTAGTGCGCTATTGGTTAACACAGCGAAAAGTGAAACTTGCGGCGAATAACCCTTTAGTGTGGTGAAAAAAAATTATGACAGATTTGACGACGCACGACGCCTTGCCTGCCTGGCAGACCCGAGATCACCTTGACGACCCGGTGATCGGCGAACTGCGCAACCGTTTTGGGCCGGAAGCCTTTACTGTTCAGGCCACCCGTACCGGCATGCCCGTGGTATGGGTTAAACCTGACCAGTTGCTGGAAGTAATGACGTTCCTGAGAAAACAGCCGAAGCCGTATGTCATGCTGTTCGATCTGCATGGCGTGGACGAACGTCTTCGCACCCACCGCGACGGCCTGCCCGCTGCGGATTTCTCCGTTTTCTACCATCTGATTTCCATCGAACGCAACCGCGACATCATGCTGAAGGTGGCGCTGTCTGAAAAAGACCTGCACGTGCCGACGGCGACCAAGGTGTTCCCGAACGCCAACTGGTACGAGCGCGAAACCTGGGAAATGTTCGGCATCACCTTCGACGGCCACCCGCACCTGTCGCGCATCATGATGCCGCAGACCTGGGAAGGGCACCCGCTGCGTAAGGACTACCCGGCGCGCGCCACCGAATTCGATCCTTTCGTGCTGACCAAGCAGAAAGAAGATCTGGAGATGGAAGCGCTGACCTTCAAGCCGGAAGACTGGGGCATGAAGCGCGGCACCGAGAACGAAGACTTCATGTTCCTCAACCTCGGCCCGAACCACCCGTCCGCGCACGGTGCGTTCCGCATCATTCTGCAGCTGGACGGCGAAGAGATCGTCGACTGCGTGCCGGACATCGGCTATCACCACCGCGGCGCCGAGAAGATGGGCGAGCGTCAATCCTGGCACAGCTACATTCCGTACACCGACCGCATCGAGTACCTCGGCGGCTGCGTGAACGAAATGCCTTACGTGCTGGCGGTTGAAAAGCTGGCCGGCATCAAGGTGCCGGAGCGCGTCGACACCATCCGTGTGATGCTGTCCGAACTGTTCCGCATCAACAGCCACCTGCTGTACATCTCCACCTTCATTCAGGACGTCGGCGCGATGACCCCGGTGTTCTTCGCCTTTACCGACCGTCAGAAAATCTATGATCTGGTGGAGGCGATCACCGGTTTCCGTATGCACCCGGCCTGGTTCCGCATCGGCGGCGTCGCGCACGATTTGCCGCGCGGCTGGGATCGCCTGCTGCGTGAATTCCTCGACTGGATGCCGAAGCGTTTGGATTCCTACGTGAAAGCGGCGCTGAAGAACAGCATCCTGAAAGGCCGTTCCATCGGCGTAGCGTCTTACAACGCCAAAGAAGCGCTGGAGTGGGGCGTGACCGGCGCAGGCCTGCGCGCCACCGGCGTGGAGTTCGACGTGCGCAAATGGCGTCCGTACTCCGGCTACGAGAACTTCGACTTTGAAGTGCCGGTGGGCGACGGCAACAGCGACTGCTACACCCGCGTGATGCTGAAGGTGGAAGAGCTGCGTCAGAGCCTGCGCATCCTCGAACAGTGCCTGAACAACATGCCGGAAGGCCCGTTCAAGGCCGATCACCCGCTGACCACGCCGCCGCCGAAAGAGCGCACGCTGCAGCACATTGAAACGCTGATCACCCACTTCCTGCAGGTTTCCTGGGGCCCGGTGATGCCAGCCAACGAATCATTCCAGATGATTGAAGCCACCAAAGGGATCAACAGCTACTACCTGACCAGCGACGGCAGCACCATGAGCTACCGCACCCGGGTCCGTACGCCGAGCTTTGCGCACCTGCAGCAGATCCCATCGGTCATCCGAGGCAGCCTGGTTTCCGACCTGATCGTCTATCTGGGTAGTATCGATTTTGTAATGTCAGATGTGGACCGCTAACTATGCACTCTCAAAAAGACAATCACGCAGTCAACGATGCGCTCGAGCCCATCAATGCAGCCGCTCCTCAGAGCGGCGTTGATGCATTTGTACTGAGCGCAGAAGAACGTGATGCGATCGAGCACGAAAAACACCATTACGAGGATCCGCGCGCCGCTTCCATCGAAGCACTGAAAATTGTGCAGAAGCAGCGCGGCTGGGTTCCGGACGGTGCGATTTACGCCATCGCGGAAGTGCTGGGCATCCCCGCCAGCGATGTAGAAGGCGTGGCCACGTTCTACAGCCAGATTTTCCGTCAGCCAGTAGGACGTCACGTGATCCGTTATTGTGACAGCGTTGTTTGTCACATCACCGGTTACCAGGGCATTCAGGCCGCTATCGAGAAGAAGCTGAACATCAAGCCGGGTCAAACCACCTTTGATGGCCGCTTCACGCTGTTGCCGACCTGCTGTCTGGGCAACTGCGATAAAGGGCCGACCATGATGATTGATGACGACACTCACAGTCAGCTGAAGCCCGAAGATATCGAGACGCTACTGGAGCAGTATCAATGACCAAGCACATTGTACGCACTCCCGAAACGCATCCGCTGACCTGGCGTCTGCGCGATGACAAGCAGCCGCTGTGGCTGGACGAGTACCGCAGCAAAAACGGCTATGCCGGCGCGGAAAAGGCCCTCAAAGGCCTGGCACCGGATGAGATCGTCGGCCTGGTGAAAGACTCCGGGCTGAAGGGCCGCGGCGGCGCGGGCTTCTCCACCGGTTTGAAGTGGAGCCTGATGCCGAAGGACGAATCCATGAACATCCGTTACCTGCTGTGTAACGCCGATGAGATGGAGCCGGGCACCTACAAAGACCGCCTGCTGATGGAGCAGCTGCCGCACCTGCTGGTGGAAGGCATGCTGATCTCCGCGTTCGCGCTGAAAGCCTACCGTGGGTACATCTTCCTGCGCGGTGAGTACATCGAAGCGGCGGCGCATCTGCGTCGCGCCATCGCGGAAGCCACCGAAGCCGGCTATCTGGGCAAGAACATTCTCGGCACCGGGTTCGATTTCGAGCTGATCGTGCACACCGGCGCCGGCCGTTATATCTGCGGCGAAGAAACCGCGCTGATCAACTCGCTGGAAGGCCGCCGCGCCAATCCGCGTTCCAAGCCGCCATTCCCGGCCAGCGCCGGCGTGTGGGGCAAGCCGACCTGCGTCAACAACGTCGAAACGTTGTGCAACGTGCCGGCCATTTTGGCGAACGGCGTGGAGTGGTACACCGGCATCTCCGGCAGTGAAGACAAAGGCACCAAGCTGATGGGCTTCTCCGGCCGGGTGAAAAATCCGGGCGTCTGGGAGCTGCCGTTCGGCACTACCGCGCGCGAGATCTTGGAAGACTACGCCGGCGGCATGCGTGACGGTCTGCGCTTCAAAGCCTGGCAGCCGGGCGGCGCGGGGACCGACTTCCTGACCGCCGATCATCTCGATCTGCCGATGGAATACGGCGCGATCGGCAAAGCCGGCAGCCGTCTCGGCACCGCGCTGGCGATGGCGGTAGACCACGAGATCGGCATGGTGCCGCTGGTGCGTAACCTGGAAGAGTTCTTCGCCCGCGAGTCCTGCGGCTGGTGTACGCCATGCCGCGACGGCCTGCCGTGGAGCGTGAAGATCCTGCGTGCGTTGGAAAACGGCGAAGGGCAGCCGGGGGATATCGAAACCCTCGAACAGCTGTGCCGTTCCCTCGGCCCGGGCAAAACCTTCTGCGCCCACGCGCCAGGTGCCGTAGAGCCACTGCAAAGCGCGATTAAATATTTCCGTGAAGAGTTCGAGGCGGGTATCGCCGTGCAACACTTCGGCAACGCCCATGCGATTGGCGGCATTCAGCCGAACAATCTGCTGAAGCAGCGCTGGTAAGCCGAACTTGCCCGAACACGGCCAGAATTTTTGATTAACGCCTGCCGCAAGGCAGGCCACTTGGAAGCATGCTGACTATGGCTACGATTCATGTAGACGGCAAAGAGTATGAGGTAGACGGGGCGGACAACCTGCTGCAGGCTTGTCTCTCCCTCGGCCTTGATATTCCTTACTTTTGCTGGCATCCGGCGCTGGGAAGCGTCGGCGCTTGCCGCCAATGTGCGGTAAAGCAATACCAAAACGCGGAAGATACGCGCGGCCGTTTGGTGATGTCCTGTATGACCCCGGCATCCGATGGTACCTTCATCTCCATCGATGACGGCGAAGCGAAGCAGTTCCGTGAAAGCGTGGTCGAGTGGTTGATGACCAACCACCCGCACGATTGCCCGGTCTGTGAAGAAGGCGGTAACTGTCACCTGCAGGATATGACGGTAATGACCGGCCACAGCTTCCGCCGCTACCGCTTCACCAAGCGCACCCACAATAACCAGGAGCTGGGGCCGTTTATCTCGCACGAGATGAACCGCTGCATCGCCTGCTACCGCTGCGTGCGTTACTACAAAGACTATGCGGACGGCACCGACTTCGGCGTGTACGGCGCGCACGACAACGTCTACTTCGGTCGTCCGGAAAGCGGCACGCTGGAAAGCGAGTTCTCCGGCAACCTGGTGGAAGTGTGCCCGACCGGCGTATTCACCGACAAAACGCACTCCGAACGCTACAACCGTAAATGGGACATGCAGTTTGCGCCGAGCATTTGCCAGCAGTGCAGCATCGGCTGTAATACCAGCCCGGGCGAGCGCTATGGCGAATTGCGCCGTATCGAAAACCGTTACAACGGCAGCGTGAACCACTACTTCCTGTGCGACCGCGGCCGTTTCGGTTACGGCTACGTCAACCAGAAAGATCGTCCGCGTCAACCGCAGCAGCTGCGCGGTGGTGACTGGATCACCCTGAACGCAGAGCAGGCGATGCAGGGCGCGGCGGACATCCTGCGTCAGGCGAAGAAAACCATCGGCATCGGCTCCCCGCGCGCCAGCCTGGAAAGCAACTTCGCGCTGCGCGAACTGGTCGGCGCCGAGAACTACTACACCGGTATCGCTCAGGCGGAGCAATCACGCCTGGCGCTGATGCTGAACGTGCTGAAAAACGGCGGCGTCCATACGCCGGCGCTGCGTGAGATCGAAGATTACGACGCGGTGCTGGTGCTGGGCGAAGACCTGACGCAAACCGGCGCGCGCATCGCGCTGTCCGTGCGCCAGGCCGTCAAGGGGAAAGCCCGCGCGATGGCGGCGGCGCAACGCGTGGCCGACTGGCAGATCGCGGCGGTGCAGAACATCGGTCAGCACGCCAAGTACCCGCTGTTCACCACCAACGTCGACAACACCCGTCTGGACGACATCGCCGCCTGGAACTACCGCGCGCCGGTAGACGAGCAGGCGCGCTTCGGCTTCGCCATCGCTCACGCGCTGGACAGCGCGGCGCCGGCGGTGAACGATCTGGCTGACGGCCTGAACAAGAAAGTCGATATCATCGTGCAGGCGCTGACCGGCGCACGCAAACCGCTGATCGTGACCGGCAGCAACGCCGGCAGCGAAGCCATCATCGAAGCGGCGGCCAACATCGCCAAAGCGTTGAAGGGCCGCGGTTCCGATGTCGGCATCACCTTCGTGGCGGGCGCAGCCAACAGCATGGGCCTGGCGATGATCGGCGGCGGCTCGCTCGATCAGGCGCTCGAACAGCTGGCGAGCGGCGCAGCAGACACCGCCATCGTGATGGAAAACGATCTCTATCGTCATGCGCCGGCGGCGCAGGTGGACGCAGCGTTGACCAAGGTCAACAACCTGATCGTCGCCGACCACCAGCGCACCGCGATCATGGACAAAGCCAACCTGATCCTCTCATCAGCCAGCTTTGCCGAGAGCGACGGTACGCTGATCAACCAGGAAGGCCGCGCGCAGCGCTTCTTCCAGGTATACGATCCGGCTTACTACGACGACGCCAAGAAGAATCAGTTCACCGTGATGCTGGAAAGCTGGCGCTGGATGCACTCGCTGCACTCCACCTACACCAGCCGCCACGTGGATTGGACCCAGCTTGATGACGTGATCGCCGCTTGCGTCGCCGCGTTGCCGCAGCTGCAGGGCATCGTCGACGCCGCGCCAGACGCGACTTTCCGCATTCGCGGTCAGAAGCTGGCGCGTTCGCCGCACCGCTCCAGCGGCCGTACCGCCATGCGCGCCAACATCAGCGTGCACGAGCCGCGTCAGCCGCAGGATAAAGACACCATGTTCGCCTTCTCGATGGAAGGGAACAACAGCCCGCTGGCCGATCGTCAGCAGATCCCGTTCGCCTGGGCGCCAGGCTGGAACTCACCGCAGGCATGGAACAAGTTCCAGGCCGAAGTGGGCGGCAAACTGCGCCACGGCGATCCGGGTGTACGCCTGATCGAAGCGGGGGAGGGCAGCCTCGGTTACTTCGACCGCGTGCCTGCCGCGTTCAATCCGGTCGATGGCTGGCGTGTCGCGCCTTACTACCACCTGTTCGGCAGCGATGAAATGTCGCAGCGCTCTCACGTGATCCAGCAGCGCATGCCGGAAGCCTACGTGATGGTCAACCCGGCCGACGCGGCGACGCTTGGCGTCAACGCGGGCAGCCTGGTGGAGTTCAGCTGTGCGGGCCAGACCCTGCGTCTGCCGGTGCGTCTGAGTGAAACCCTGACCCAGGGCCAGGTTGGTTTGCCGCTCGGCTTGCCAGGGATCCCGCCGATCTTGGTGGGTGCTAAGGTAGACAATCTGCGGGAGGCGGCACGATGAGCTGGTTTACCCCTGAGGTGATCGACATTCTGATCGCCATTCTTAAAGCGGTCGTGATCCTGTTGGTGGTCGTGGCGTGCGGGGCATTCATGAGCTTCGGCGAACGCCGCCTGCTCGGCCTGTTCCAGAACCGCTACGGACCGAACCGCGTAGGCTGGGGCGGCTCGCTGCAGCTCGTCGCCGACATGATCAAAATGTTCTTCAAGGAAGACTGGGTTCCGAGATTCTCCGACCGGGTGATCTTCACCCTGGCGCCGATGATCGCCTTTACTTCCCTGTTGCTGGCATTTGCCATCGTTCCGGTCAGCCCGACCTGGGCGGTGTCCGATCTCAACATCGGTATTCTGTTCTTCCTGATGATGGCCGGCCTGGCGGTGTACGCCGTGCTGTTCGCCGGATGGTCGAGCAACAACAAATACTCGCTGTTGGGCGCGATGCGCGCCTCCGCGCAAACCCTGAGCTACGAAGTGTTCATCGGCCTGTCGCTGATGGGCGTGGTGATGCAGGCGGATTCGTTCAACATGCAGGCCATCGTTGAATCCCAGGCGCACGTCTGGAACGTCATCCCGCAGTTCTTTGGCTTCGTGACCTTCGCGATCGCCGGCGTGGCGGTGTGTCACCGTCACCCGTTTGACCAGCCGGAAGCCGAGCAGGAACTGGCCGACGGTTACCACATCGAATATTCCGGCATGAAGTTCGGTCTGTTCTTCGTGGGGGAATACATCGGTATCGTCACCGTGTCCGCCCTGATTGTGACGTTGTTCTTCGGCGGCTGGCAGGGTCCGTTCCTGCCGCCATTCATCTGGTTCGCGTTGAAAACGGCCTTCTTCATGATGATGTTCATCCTGATCCGTGCCGCGCTGCCGCGTCCGCGTTATGACCAGGTGATGTCCTTCGGCTGGAAAGTGTGCCTGCCGCTGACGCTGCTGAACCTGCTGGCAACCGCCGCGGTCATTTTGTACAACGCTCAATAAGGGGTGAATAAACCATGACATTGAAAGAGTTAGTGGTTGGTTTCGGCACCCAGGTGCGCAGCATTTGGATGATTGGCCTGCATGCCTTCGCCAAGCGCGAAACCCAGATGTATCCGGAAGAACCGGTTTACCTGCCGCCGCGCTACCGCGGCCGCATCGTGCTGACGCGCGATCCGGACGGCGAAGAGCGCTGCGTCGCCTGTAACCTGTGTGCGGTTGCCTGCCCTGTCGGCTGTATCTCGCTGCAAAAAGCGGAGCAGAAAGACGGCCGTTGGTATCCGGAGTTCTTCCGCATCAACTTCTCGCGCTGCATTTTCTGTGGCCTGTGCGAAGAGGCTTGCCCGACTACCGCTATCCAGCTGACGCCGGATTTCGAACTGGGTGAGTACAAGCGTCAGGATCTGGTGTACGAAAAAGAAGATCTGTTGATCTCGGGGCCGGGTAAATATCCGGAATATAACTTCTACCGGATGGCCGGTATGGCGATTGACGGCAAAGCCAAAGGCGAAGCCGAAAACGAAGCCAAACCGATCGACGTCAAAGGTCTGTTGCCCTAAGGAGCCAGCAAGCATGGAAATTGCATTTTACCTGGCAGGTTTGATTGCGGTGGCCGCGACGATTCGCGTGATCACCCATACCAACCCTGTACATGCGCTGCTGTATCTGATCGTCTCGTTATTGGCGATCTCGGCAGTCTTCTTCTCGCTCGGCGCCTACTTTGCCGCCGCGTTGGAAATCATCGTCTATGCGGGCGCCATCATGGTGCTGTTCGTGTTCGTGGTGATGATGCTGAACCTCGGCAACGTGCAGCAGCAAGAGCGCGACTGGATGAAGCCGACGGTGTGGATCGGACCTGGCCTGTTGTCGCTGGCGCTGCTGGTGGTATTGATCGTCGCGATCCGCAGCGTATCCGACCAGGGTATCAGCGGCGAGATGGTCGACGCGAAGGCGGTGGGCATCAGCCTGTTCGGGCCTTACGTACTGGCGGTTGAGCTGGCTTCAATGCTGCTGTTGGCGGGTCTGGTTGTCGCCTTCCATATCGGCCGCGAGCACAAGCCCGGCGAGGTGCTGAGCAACGCGCCGGCGAGTGGCGAAATGGCGAGAAGAAAATCGGAGGAGCAAGCATGATCCCTCTTCAACACGGCCTGATCCTGGCGGCTATCCTGTTTGTGCTCGGGCTGACCGGGCTGCTGGTGCGCCGCAACCTGCTGTTTATGCTGATCAGCCTGGAAGTGATGATCAACGCTGCGGCGTTGGCGTTTATCGTGGCGGGAAGCTACTGGGGCCAGGCGGACGGGCAGGTGATGTACATCCTGGCGATCAGCCTGGCGGCAGCCGAGGCCAGTATCGGCCTGGCGCTGTTGCTGCAGCTCTACCGTCGTCGTCATACCCTGAATATTGATACTGTCAGTGAGATGCGCGGATGAACCTATTATATTTAACAATTCTGCTACCGCTGATCGGGTTCCTGCTGTTGGCATTTTCCCGCGGTCGTTGGTCTGAGAACACGGCGGCCACCGTCGGCGTGGGCTCTATCGGCCTGGCTGCGCTGGTCACGGTGTATGTGGCGATGGATTTCCTCGCCCAGAAAGCCGCCGGCGTGCAGTTGTTCGAACAAAGCCTGTGGACCTGGATGGCCGTCGGCAACTTCAATATCGGCGTGACCCTGGTGCTGGACGGCCTGTCGCTGACCATGCTGTCGGTGGTCACCGGCGTCGGCTTCTTCATCCACATGTTCGCTTCTTGGTACATGCGCGGTGAAGAGGGCTATTCGCGCTTCTTCGCTTACACCAACCTGTTTATCGCCAGCATGGTGGTCTTGGTGCTGGCAGACAACCTGCTGCTGATGTATCTGGGTTGGGAAGGCGTGGGCCTGTGCAGCTACCTGTTGATCGGTTTCTACTACAAAGACCCGGCCAACGGCGCGGCGGCGATGAAAGCCTTCATCGTGACCCGCGTGGGCGACGTGTTCCTGGCGTTCGCGCTGTTCATCCTCTACAACGAGCTGGGCACGCTGAACATCCGCGAGCTGATGATCCTGGCGCCGCAGAAACTGGCGGTGGGTGACACGGCCATCACCTGGGCGACCCTGATGCTGCTGGGCGGTGCGGTCGGTAAATCGGCGCAGCTGCCGTTGCAAACCTGGTTGGCGGACGCGATGGCGGGCCCAACCCCGGTTTCCGCACTGATCCACGCGGCGACCATGGTGACCGCGGGCGTCTATCTGATCGCCCGTACGCACGGCCTGTTCCTGATGGCGCCGGAAGTGCTGCACCTGGTGGGCATCGTCGGTGCGGTCACTCTGCTGCTGGCCGGCTTCGCCGCGCTGGTGCAGACCGACATCAAGCGCGTGCTCGCTTACTCCACCATGAGCCAGATCGGTTACATGTTCCTGGCGCTGGGCGTGCAGGCATGGGACGCGGCGATCTTCCACCTGATGACCCACGCGTTCTTCAAGGCGCTGCTGTTCCTGTCGTCCGGTTCGGTGATCCTGGCTTGCCACCACGAGCAAAACATCTTCAAGATGGGCGGCCTGCGCAAGAGCATCCCGCTGGTGTATGTCTGCTTCCTGGTGGGTGGCGCGGCGTTGTCTGCGTTGCCGCTGGTCACGGCCGGCTTCTTCAGTAAGGACGAGATCCTGGCGGGCGCGATGGCCAACGGCCACATCAATCTGATGGTGGCCGGCCTGGTCGGCGCGTTCATGACCTCGCTGTACACCTTCCGTATGATTTTCATCGTGTTCCATGGCGAAGAGAAAATCAAAGCGCATGCCGGTAAAGGCATCACTCACCACCTGCCGCTGTTGGTTCTGCTGGTGCTGTCCACCTTCGTCGGCGCGATGATCGTGCCGCCGTTGCAGGGCGTGCTGCCGGAGACGACCGAGCTGGCGCACGGCAGCGTGCTGACGCTTGAAATCACCTCCGGCGTGGTGGCTATCGTCGGCATTCTGCTGGCGGCCGCGCTGTGGCTGGGCAAACGCAGCCTGGTCAACAGCATCGCCAACAGCGCGCCGGGGCGTTTCTTCTCGACCTGGTGGTTCCATGCCTGGGGCTTCGACTGGCTGTATGACAAAGTGTTCGTCAAGCCGTACCTTGGCATTGCGAAGCTGCTGCAGCGCGATCCGCTGAACTCGCTGATGAACCTGCCGGCCGTCTTCTCCCGCTGGGGGAACCGCGGTCTGACGGTGAGCGAGAACGGTCAGGTGCGTTGGTATATAGCGTCTATGGGTGTGGGTGCAGTGGTCGTATTGGCTCTGTTGATTTTGGTTTAATTGAATAATTTAAACAGACGCATTTTTCGGGCGTAGCGCCGGGCAGGCGCTACGTACAAAGTTTGAAATTATTCGTATAAGGGACACAAAACGCCATGCTATTACCTTGGCTAATTCTTATCCCCTTTATCGGCGGTCTGCTGTGCTGGCAGCTTGAGCGCTTCGGTACTAAGGTGCCGCGCTGGATAGCGCTGATCGCAATGGGGCTGACGTTGGCGCTCTCTCTGCAGCTGTGGATGCAGGGCGGCTATACCTTGACTACGCCGAAAGGCATTCCGCAGTGGCAGAGCGAATTCCTGCTGCCGTGGATCCCGCGCTTCGGCATCTCCATCCACCTGGCGCTGGACGGCCTGTCGCTGCTGATGGTGGTGTTGACCGGTCTGCTGGGCGTGCTGGCGATCCTCTGTTCCTGGCGTGAAATCCAGAAGTATCAGGGCTTCTTCCACCTCAACCTGCTGTGGATCCTGGGCGGCGTTATCGGCGTGTTCCTCGCCATCGACATGTTCCTGTTCTTCTTCTTCTGGGAAATGATGTTGGTGCCGATGTACTTCCTGATCGCGCTGTGGGGCCACAAGGCGTCGGACGGTAAAACCCGTATCACCGCGGCGACCAAGTTCTTCATCTACACCCAGGCCAGCGGTCTGGTGATGCTGATTGCGATCCTGGGCCTGGTGTTCGTGCACTACAACGCGACCGGCGTGTGGACCTTCGATTACGAAGACCTGCTGCAAACGCCGATGTCCCACAACGTGCAATATCTGTTGATGCTGGGCTTCTTCATCGCCTTCGCGGTGAAAATGCCGGTGGTGCCGCTGCACGGCTGGTTGCCGGACGCGCACAGCCAGGCACCGACCGCAGGTTCCGTCGACCTGGCGGGCATCTTGCTGAAAACCGCGGCCTACGGCCTGCTGCGTTTCAGCCTGCCGCTGTTCCCTGAGGCTTCGCACGAGTTTGCGCCAATCGCCATGTGGCTGGGCGTGATCGGCATCTTCTACGGCGCCTGGATGGCGTTCGCGCAAACCGACATCAAGCGTCTTATCGCCTACACCTCGGTATCGCACATGGGCTTCGTGCTGATCGCCATCTACACCGGCAGCCAGCTGGCTTACCAGGGCGCGGTGATCCAGATGATCGCGCACGGCCTGTCCGCCGCCGGTATGTTTATCATCTGCGGCCAGCTGTATGAGCGTCTGCATACCCGCGACATGCGTCAGATGGGCGGCCTGTGGGGGCGGATCAAATTCATCCCTGCACTGTCGCTGTTCTTCGCCGTGGCTACGCTGGGGATGCCGGGTACCGGTAACTTCGTCGGCGAATTCATGATTCTGTTCGGCAGCTACCAGGTGGTGCCGGTGATCACCGTGATTTCTACCTTCGGTCTGGTGTTCGCTTCGGTTTACTCGCTGATCATGATGCAGCGCGCTTATTACGGTGCGCCTAAATCCGACCAGCCGCTGCAGGGCATGACCGCGCGCGAGCTGTTCATCATTCTGCTGCTGGTGGTGTTGCTGGTTCTGCTGGGGGTTTACCCGCAGCCGATTCTGGATACTTCCAACGCGGCGATGAGCAACGTGCAACATTGGTTTGGTTCGTCAGTTTCAGCAATTTCAACAACAAGGCCGTAATTCGCCATGACAATAACTCCTCAACAACTGATCGCACTGCTGCCGCTGTTGATCGTCGGATTGACGGTGGTGGTTGTGATGCTAGGCATTGCGTGGCGACGCGACCACTTTATCAACGCCACCCTGACCGTGATCGGTCTCAACCTGGCGCTGCTTTCGCTGTACTTTGTCGGCCAGGCAGGCCCAATGGACGTCACCCCGCTGCTGCGGGTTGACGGTTACTCGATGTTCTACACCGGGCTGGTGCTGCTGGCGAGTCTGGCAACCTGCACCTTCGCGTATCCGTGGCTGGTCGGCTATCCGGATAACCGCGAAGAGTTCTACCTGCTGGTGCTGATCGCCGCCATGGGTGGCATCCTGCTGGCGAGCGCCAACCATCTGGCTTCGCTGTTCATCGGTATCGAGCTGATCTCGCTGCCGCTGTTCGGCCTGGTGGGCTATGCCTACCGCCAGAAGCGCCCGCTGGAAGCCGCCATCAAGTACATGCTGCTGTCCGCCGCCGCCTCGTCGTTCCTGCTGTTCGGCATGGCGCTGCTGTATGCCGAGTCCGGCGATCTGTCGCTGGCCGGCCTCGGTAAGAGCCTGCAGGAAAACATGATGCACCAGCCGCTGATCCTGGCCGGTATGGGCATGATGATCGTCGGTCTGGGCTTCAAGCTGTCGCTGGTGCCGTTCCAACTGTGGACGCCGGACGTGTATCAGGGCGCGCCTGCGCCGGTCTCGACCTTCCTGGCGACCGCCAGCAAGATCGCGATCTTCGCGGTCGTGATGCGTCTGTTCCTGTATGCCCCGGCCGCCGACAACGAAGCGCTGCGCATGGTGCTGTCGATCATCGCGTTCTGCTCTATCTTGTTCGGCAACCTGATGGCCATCAGCCAGACCAACATCAAGCGTCTGCTGGGTTACTCGTCGATCGCCCACCTGGGCTACCTGCTGGTGGCGCTGATTGCGGTGCAAACCCATCAGCTGTCGCTGGAAACCGCCGGCGTTTACCTGGCCGGTTACCTGTTCAGCAGCCTGGGCGCCTTCGGCGTGGTCAGCCTGATGTCCAGCCCGTACCGCGGCCCGGATGCGGATTCGCTGTTCTCTTACCGTGGTCTGTTCTGGCATAAGCCAATCTTGTCCGCGGTGATGACGGTGATGATGCTGTCGCTGGCTGGTATCCCGATGACGCTGGGCTTTATCGGTAAGTTCTTCGTGATCGCGATGGGCGTCAGCGCACACCTGTGGTGGCTGACCGGCGCAGTCGTGGTAGGCAGCGCCATCGGCCTGTACTACTACCTGCGCGTGACTGTCAGCCTGTTCCTCAGCGCGCCGGAATCGCTGCAGCGCGATACCCCGAACAACTGGGCGTTGACCGCCGGTGGCGTCGTGGTGCTGATCTCAGCCGCTCTGGTACTGCTGTTGGGTGTCTATCCGCAGCCGCTGATTTCGCTGGTGCAGATGGCGCAGCCGACGTTCTGATAACGCTTCAGACGGTAAAAAGGTCGCTTCGGCGACCTTTTTTTATGGGGAAACGGCACTCAGCCGTAATGGGCGCTAAACGAGGTTTCCAGCGCCTGCACCACCGCGCGCACGCGGGCGGCGCGTTGCAAATCGGGATGCAGCACCAGCCAGATATCCACCCAGTCTTTATTCTCCGGGAACAGGCGCACCAGCTCCGGGTCTTTGTCCGCCAAAAAAGCGGAGAGCAGGCCGATGCCCAGCCCGCTGCGGGTGGCGGAGCGCAGCAGCAGCTGCGAATTGCATTGCAGCACGACGTTGGGCTCGTGCAGGGCCTCGCCGCAGAAATTGTTCCAGTGGCGCGGCACCAGCTCGCGCGGGAACATCAGCAGATCGTGGCCGCGCAGCTGCTCACCCCTGACCGGCATGCCGCGCCGCGCCAAATAGTGCTGGGTGGCATACAGGCCCATTTCGATGGTGGCTAACCGTTTGATGATCAGCTCATCGTCATCGGGACGGGCGCCGCGGATCGCCAGATCTGCGCCGTGGTAAGAAATATCGGCGATGTTGACCGCCGTCAGCAGCGTGACGGTGATGGCCGGATAGCGTTCCCGCAGATCTTGCAGCGCCGGCATCACGAAGGCTTCGGCCAGGGTATCGGTGGTGGCGATGCGCACGTTGCCGCACAGGCTTTCGTCACCGCTGGCGGCTTTACGGTTGATCGCCTGCACCGCATTTTCCATCTTCATCACGTCCGCCAGCATTTCCTCCCCCAGCGGGCTGAGGGCGAAGGATTTCGGCGTGCGGATAAACAGCTTGGAGCCGAGCGCATCTTCGAAAGCGGACAGCCGTCGACCGACGGTCGCTTGATCGACATGCAGCTGGCTGGCGGCTTTGCGTAGCGTGCCGCAGCGTGCGACGGCGAGAAAAAATCGGGCGTCGTCCCAGTTCATTGCGCACCTCCTCTGTACAGACTGGCGAGAGGAGGAAGGACACGGTGTGATGCGGTGTTTATTCTGGTGTGGAGACCGAAAAAAAGGCTTCGTATCATCATTATTTATAATGTTTCAGGATATGTATAAATGCATCACCGTGAAGCGGTTTTGCACCTTTATTTTTGTCTGGCAATGCTTATTCTTATCGGCGCTTATGCTGCGACCCGACGCACATTTTACACCAAGGCTACCCTAATGCATAAGCAATACGAATAAGAGCCGGTTCCCATTATTTCTGGGCGACCGCCGAGTGGGATCGACTCTGAATCAAGTTAGCTCACGATGATATGACTGGATATAAAAAAATGGAGTCTCACGCAGAGATGCTGTGCCCCCCCGTTGCGCTGGCGACGGAGGACGGAGTCAGAGTTACCGTGGCGCCAGGCGCCGAGAAGATGGAACGCAACAACGCCGATGTTATTATTCAAGGCCTTGCAGCGCGCGGCATTCAACATATCTTTTTGGTCCCTGGCAAACTGGTTTACCCGTTAATCACTTCTATTGACCGTTCCGAGATTGTCGGCATCGTCGGTGCCCATGAAACCGCATGCGGATTTATGGCCGATGGCTATGCCCGCGCCAGCCGAAAGTTTGGCGTTTGTCTGGGCATTTCCGGTCCCGGCACCATGAATTTCCTGCCGGCGATGGCCGCTGCGCAAGCCGATAAGATCCCCGTGCTGTACCTGGCCGGCAGCATCGCCACCTATCATGAGGCGCAGGGCGCTTTTCAAGACGGCAGCAACAGCGGTATCGATGAGCTGACCATCGTCAAACCGCTGCTTTGCGCCGCGATAGAAACGAAAAACAACCTGACCTTGCAGCATGAGCTGCGCCGCAGCCTCTCCAGCCTGAACCCACAGCGGAAAGGGCGCGCCTACCTGAGCGTGCCGGTCGACATGCAGAAGAAAACCGCGCTCGGCGATCGTCGCGATCGGCCTGAACGCGTGTCGCAGCACCGTGAAGCGGCCGTGGACGTGCAGGCAGTGGAACAACTGCTGCATGATTACCTGCTGCGTGGCCTCAACGTCGCCTGCCTGGTGGGTAACCGGATGAACAATCCGCAGGATGCCGCGCTGTTGTTGCGGCTGGCGGAAAAATACCGCTTGCCTGTCGCCACGACGTTGTCGGGCAAGGGCGCGTTTCCCGAAGGGCACGCTCTGGCATTAGGGGTCTACGGTTTTGCCGGGCATGCCCGCGCGGTAGAAACCCTCAACGGTGAAGGCGTCGACGTGTTGCTGGTGCTGGGCTGCGATCTCAGCCAGCGCGACAGCCTGAACTGGAACCCGAGACTGCACGGCAATAAAACGCTGGTGGCGATCGACGAAGACTTCGACAAGGTGAGCTCGCATTTCCAGCCGGATCTGCAGATATTTTCCAGCCTGAGCGGTACGTTGCACTGTTTGTTGGCCGCGGTTGGCGATGAGGACGCGCGGCTTGGCGACGCGGCACGCTTACGCGACGCCTGGTTGGACGCGGTTCGCGCACTGCCGCTGGAACAGCCGCAGCCGACGTTGCAGGCGCGCATCGCCCAGGGCGAAAGCCGGCTGTACCCCGGCGAGGCGATTAAACTCATTCGCAGCCGCATGAACCCGGATACCAACGTCGTGGTCGATTCGGGCGCACACCGCATTTTCATGGCGCATCACTGGCTGGCGGCCGGGCGGGGGGATTACCACACCTCCAGCTCCCTGGCGCCGATGGGGTGGGCCATTTGCGCGGGCATCGGTATCAAGCTGGCGGCACCGCAGCGGGATTGCGTCGTGGTGACCGGCGACGGTTGCATGTTGATGCACGGCATCGAAATTCAGACCGCCGCGCGTTATGGCGTGAAGGTGGTGTTCGTGGTGATGAACAACAGCGCGCACGGCGCCATGCATATCGACACGCTGCAAAACCGCGGTATTTCAGCTGACTATACCGCCTTGCCCAACCATGACTGGAAAGCGTTTGCCAACAGCCTGGGGGTCGCCTCCGCGAAGGCGGAGACGCTGGAGGATCTGGACGAGGCCCTCGGCGCCGCGGCGAAACATCCGGGGCCGTACCTCATCGAAGTGATGGTAGGCAACTTTGCGGCGCCTAACCGCTACTACGCCGAGAGCATCGCGGAATACGAGCAGCGCATCAACGAACTGTAGGGCAACGCTGTTTTTTCAACCCGCCAGGTTCACCGCGCGTGGCGCCTGGCATTTTTACTTGCGGTAGTCATGGAGCGATCAGATGGTTAAATGGGGCATTTTGGCATTGTTGGCCGTATTTCAGGGGCCGGTTCACGCTGCCGAGGGGCATGGCGAAGGCATCGTCAAAACGACGTTGCTCAAGACCGAAAGTGCGTGGGAGGGCTCGGCATATCGTCAGTATCCCGCCGGCGCACCGCAGATCACCATGCTGAAGGTGACGGTAGAGCCGAACAAGGTGTTGGCCTGGCATACCCATCCTTGCATCAGCGCTGTGTATATGAGCGGCGGCAGCGTTTCGCTCACGGTCCGGAAAACCGGTGAACGCCGCACGTTCCGGCAGGGGGATTCGTTTACCGATACCGTGGATATCGTGCATCAGGGCGTTTCCGGCGATCAGGGCGCCGAAATGCTGGTGTTCTTCGCTTGTGCGGACGATAAACCGTTGACGGTGAAAGCCGCCGGGTAGTGTTGATACGGCCCTGACCAAAGGCCGTTAATAAGAGAAGATCATGGTAGCTTTGTGGATGGTCGTCGCCAGCGGGTTCTTTGCGCTGATGGGTGCTTGCATCAAGTTGGCGTCGACGACAGTCGGATTTTTCGACATCATTTTTTATCGTTCTCTCATCAATGTGCTGATCGTCGCAGCGCTGATCAAGATCCAGCGCCTCGGTTTTCGCACCCGTCATCTCGGATTGCATATGAAGCGGGCGGCGATAGGCAATGCTGCGATGTACTGCGGTTTTTATTCGCTGATACATCTGCCGATCGCCACCGCCACCACGCTGGGTTACACCAATCCCCTCTTTCAGTCGGCGATCGCGTTCATCACGACCCGAGGGCAGCTGACCGGTCGGCTGTTGTTTTCCGTGCTGTTGGGCTTTGCCGGCATTTTGATATTGCTGCGCCCCGACTCCCCCAACGGAGAGTACGTAGCCACGCTGGTCGGGCTGGCGGCCGGTCTGTTGACTGCGCTGGCTTACTTTAACGTCGGTAAGCTGGTGCGGCGCGGCGAGCCGGAACTGCGCGTGGTGTTCTATTTCTCGCTGGTGGGAACGTTGGTTGGCGGCCTGATGACCGCGTTGCTGGGTTTTTCCTTGCTGGACGGTGCAATGCTGCTGTGCGTCTGCGCCATCGGCGTCTTCGGCAGTCTGGGGCAGATCGCCATGACGCGCGCCTACGGGGGCGGCAATGCGGTGATTGTCAGCACCCTCTCTTACAGCACCATCATTTTCTCTACGCTGCTTGGTTATCTGATATTTGGCGAGCAGCTGTCTTATATCGCCGCCGCCGGTATGGCGCTGATCGTACTGTCCGGCGCGTTGGCGGTGCGCAAGCGTGCCTCGGCCAAGCCTGAGCAGGCGGTGGCATAACGTGATAAGGAACGAAACAATGAACATGCGTCCGGTTGGCGTCATGGCGATGGCGGTCTTGTTTGGCATGGTGGCGACGCTGGCGATGGATGGGGTGAACAGTGTCGCCTCCAGCGCCGGTCTCATCGGCAAGCTCAACCTGGCCTTCATCGGCAAACTGATGAATCAATGGCTGCAGGGGCAATTTTGGTTTTTGCGGCCAGGCGACATCCCCGATGCGCCTGCGGCTCTGGTGATGGGCTACGGCGCGCACTATTTTGCCGGCATTAGCCTGGCGATCTCGTTCTATTGCCTGGTCTGCCCGCGCCTTAAGCCGGGGGGCGTCCTGTTGGTCGGGGCGCTGACGTATGGCCTGGCCTGTTCGCTGATCTCGCTGTGCTTCATTTACCCCTCGGTGGGTTTGGGTCTTTGGGGAATGGCCAGTAAAAATCCGGCTTTGCTGATCGCCAGCCTGGCCAACCATGCGGTGTATGGCGTGGCATTGGGCGGTTGCGCCATCGTTTGGCGCCGTCGCATGCTGCAGAAATGCATGCCCGACGCTGCGATGCTGCATTAATGAATCACGATGATGCATTCTTGGCTATTTTGGGCGTAATAGCCCAACGCTATGATAAGCGCGCTTCCTGAAGCCGCGTGGCAAGCGGGAAGGCGCATTTATTTAGGGCGAATGCCTGATCGATTCGGGAGTTGAACATGTCAGAAAGTATCGCCGTTGAAGAAACGGCTAAAGCGAAGTCGGGAACATCGCATTTCGCTATTTTGCTGTTTCTGGCGTTGGCATTGATGTCAGCGCTGTTGAACAGCAGTGCGCCGACGCCGCTTTATCCGCTTTATCAACATGAGCTGGCGTTGAGTTCGGTCAGCCTGACGATTATCTACGGCGCTTATGCCGCCGGCGTGCTGATTTCGCTGTTCGGCGTAGGCAATATGGCGGGGAAAGTAAAAGACCTGCGCAGCATGATCGTGCCGGCGCTATTGGTGGTGTTGCTTGGTGCGCTGCTGTTTTCGGTGGCGTCGTCATTCTTCATGATGTTTATGGCACGGCTGCTGGCCGGTGTCGGCACCGGCGCCCTGACCGGTGCGGCGAATATCGCGTTGGTGCGATTCGGGCCGCAGGACGGCGGAAAAAATGCGGCGTTGATCGCGACGCTGTCCTTTACCACCGGATTGGCCCTGGGCCCTATCTTTAGCGGCGTCGCACTGCAGACCGGTTTTCATACCACGTCGTTGCCGTTCATCATCATCATGGCCATTGCCGCCGTCGCCGCATTGGGCGTGATGCTGCGCTGGCCGCGAGAAGCGGTGGCGGCGCAGGCCGGTAGCGCAGCGGCGGAAAACGCGCCGATGGCGAAGCGTTCTCTGGCAGATGGCCTGCGCGCGACCGGCGGTAAATTCTTCTTGTGTGCCGGGGCGCTGTTTATTTGCTGGGCGGTCGCCGCCAGCATTCTGGCGATAGGGCCGAGCGTCGCCGAAAAACTGTTGAATATGCAGAACCGTGGCGTCTTTGGCTATGTGGTCGCCGTCTATCTGGTGATTGCCGGCATCAGCCAGATTTTGAGTCGTCGCATCAACGCCCGCCATTCGCTGTTGTTCGGCTGCCTGGCCCAGGCTTTGTCGGTCGGCGTGTTCGCCGTGGCGATTCAGATCCATTCGCTGGCGCTGGCCGCCGCAGGCATGGTGATCGCCGGTTACGCCTATGGCGCGATCTTCGTCGGCAGCGCCACGCTGGTGAATCTGATTTCACCGAAAGCCAGTCATGCGCGTTTGATCTCCCTGTTCTACGTGATCGCTTATATCGCTAACTGGGTGCCGATTCTGTTGGGCGTTGTGATCGACCATGCCGATTTGCATTTGGCGACCCACTTGTTATTCCTGAGCAGCGCCGTGATTTGTTTGATGTTGAGCGTCATGGTAACGCGTGCGGGCTTCCCACGCTGAAACCTGCGTTCGGGAGGGGGCGACTGGCGTCGCATGTTGGCATTTCATTTGAGATCGTGATTTCCCTGGTGTTGTGTTATTCCAGCGTGCTCGTCACGCTGGCTTTTTTTTGTGATAAATCTCACTTTTGCGGTATTTTCATTTCCATATTTGCATTTTTATCGTGATTTTAATCACGAAAAAATAACGCGCTTCGGGTAAACTGCGCGCTTTATTTTTGCCGCGGGTCACTTTATGAACGTTCTTTTCGCCATTGCCGTTACGACCGGGATCCTGTCCGGCGTGTGGGGATGGGTTGCCGTCAGCCTGGGGCTGATCGGTTGGGCCGGTTTTCTCGGCTGCACGGCGTATTTCGCCTGCCCGCAGGGCGGGCTGAAAGGGCTGTTGATCGGCGCGTTGACCTGCTGCAGCGGTGTCTTCTGGGCAATGGCGATCATCCACGGCAGCGAACTGGCGCCGCAGTGGAATCTCTTGGGGTATCTGCTGACCGGCGTCGTGGCGTTCCTGATGTGCATTCAGGCCAAACAGCAGTGGCTGGGGTTCGTGCCCGGCACCTTTATCGGCGCCTGTGCGACCTTCGCCGGCGGCGGCGATTGGCCGCTGGTGACGCTGTCCCTGCTGGTCGGCCTGCTGTTCGGCTATGCGATGAAAAACAGCGGGTTGTGGTGGGCGGCGCGCAGCGAAAAAGCCCGTGCCGCACAGCCGGTCAGCCCGAATGCCGGCTCAAACGGTGCCGCCGAGTGAGAGGTGGTAGTGCAGATCGTGGCGCTCGGCGCAGGGTTCGCCCGCGATCCGCAGCAGCAGCATTTCGGCGGCGGTTTTCCCCATCTCAAAGCGCGGCGTGATCACGCTGGCGATGCCCGGCGTGGTCGCCTGGCCAATATCCAGGCCGTGAAAACCCGATAACGCAACCTCTTGCGGCACGCGCACGCCGAGGCGCAGGCAGGCCTGCAACACGCCCACCGCCAGATCGTCGTTGGTGCACAGGATACCGTCGAGCTGCGGGTAGCGTTCGAACGCCATCGCCAGCATGTCGGCGCCGATCGAAACCGAAGAGACCCGATGCGGCGTGATCTGACACGGCGTTTGCCCCTGAGACGCCATGGCGCGGCAGTAACCCCGATAGCGTTTATTGTCGCGGGCGTCCGACATGGCGCCAAAGTAAACGATATGCCGTTTGCCGCTGGCGAGCAGCGCTTCGGTCATGTCATATCCCGCCTGTTCATTATCGAACCCCACCGCAATCCGCCCTGGCGGCGCGTCGAGATCCATCACCTGCGCGAGGGGGATTTTGGCGGCGCCGAGGTAGGTCTCTGCGCGCAAGGTATGCGCAGAGTCGGTGAGGATAAGCCCGGCGATCGGGTAGCTCAGCAGCTGTGCGATCTGCTCTTCTTCCTGCTGCGGGCTGTAATCGTAGTTCACCACCAGCGTTTGGTAACCCCGCGCTTGGGTAACGGATTCGATGCCGGCCAGCAGGTCGGCGAAGATCTGGTTGTTGAAGGAGGGGATCAGTACGCCGATGCGCGGTTTTCTGCCGGCCTGTGCGGTATCGGCATCTGTGACGTTCAGCTCCCGCATGACCTGCGCAATGCGTTCGGCGGTGTCGGCCGCCACTTTTTCCGGCGTGCGCAGAAAACGGCTGACGGTCATTTTGGTCACGCCGGCCAATTGTGCGATGTCCTGTAGCGTAACGCGAGGGTGTTTCATTCGGTGGCCTTCACGGGCGGTGCGGCAAGGGCGGATAGCGGTATGTTAACAAATCGATTTGGCGATAACAACGAATGCGCTTCTATTGAAAATAGCTATTTTTCAATTGGATAGATGATTTTTACCCGCGAACTGCCTGCGTGAGATCACGTTAAGGGTAACAGGGTTTCGTAACATGATTTTCAGTGATTCCTATCACGTTTTTACCGGTAACAATCGGCTGAGATAGAGGCCTGTCCGATTGGAGGCCTGATGGCCGGGAATCACCATGAACAATCTATTTTCTCTGGATAACAAAACCGTCTTGATCACCGGCGCCTCGCGCGGCATCGGTTTTCTGCTGGCGCGCGGCCTGGCGCAGCAAGGCGCACATATTCTGGTCAACGCCACCACCGAAGAACATGCCCGGCATGCCGCCGATCGCCTGCGCGAAGAGGGGCTGCGTGCGGATGCGGCGGCGTTCGACGTCACCGATTCCCAGGCGGTGCATGCCGCCATCGACCGTATCGAAGCGGACATCGGCGCGATAGACGTCTTGATCAACAACGCCGGCATCCAGCGCCGTCATCCCTTCACCGAGTTCCCGGAGCAAGACTGGGACGACATCATCGCCGTCAACCAGAAAGCGGTCTTCATCGTGTCACAGACCGTGGCCCGTTACATGGTGCCGCGCCGGCGCGGCAAGATAGTCAATATCGGTTCGATGCAAAGCGAGCTGGGCCGCGACACCATCACCCCTTATGCGGCGTCCAAGGGCGCGGTGAAAATGTTGACGCGCGGCATGTGCGTGGAGCTGGCGCGCTACAACATTCAGGTTAACGGCATTGCCCCCGGCTACTTCAAAACCGAGATGACGCAGGCGCTGGCCGACGATCCGGCCTTCACCGCCTGGCTGACCCAGCGTACGCCCGCCGCGCGCTGGGGGGATCCGCAGGAGCTGATCGGCGCGGCGGTGTTCCTGGCCGCCGACGCCTCCGCCTTCGTCAACGGGCAGCTGCTGTTTGTCGATGGCGGCATGTCGGCGGCGGTGTAATCTTTTTTCGTGGAGTCTTGAGATGAAAATTCAAACCCAGTCCTGCGTGGTCAATGGCAAACGAGATGTGGCGGTGATCGCGCAAGAAGTGGATTACCGGGGGCAGGGAACGCTGGTGAAAATCAGCCGCGGCGGCATCTGCGGCTCGGATCTGCATTACTTCCAGGAAGGCAAGGTCGGCAATTTTCAGGTGCGTCAGCCGATGGTGCTGGGCCATGAGGTGATCGGCGAGGTGGTCGCCAGCGATTCACCGCGGCTGCCGGTCGGGCAGAAGGTGGCGCTCAATCCCAGCAAACCCTGCGGGCAGTGCAAATACTGTCTGGCGCAGCAAAGCAATCAATGCGTCGAGATGCGTTTTTTCGGCAGCGCGATGTATTTTCCGCACGTTGACGGGGCTTTTACCCAATACAAAGTGGTGGATAGCGCGCAGTGTGTCCCTTACGGTGCCGATCGCGACGACAGGGTGATGGTGTTTGCCGAGCCGCTGGCGGTGGCTGTCCACGCGGCGAAGCAGCCCGGCGACGTGGCGGGGAAAAAGATCTTCGTGTCCGGCGTCGGCCCGATCGGCTGCTTGCTGGTGGCGGCGCTGAAAGCGCTGGGCGCCGCCGAGATTGTCTGTGCCGATCTCAGCCCGCGCTGCCTGGCGATCGCCAGGCAAATGGGGGCCGATCGGTGTCTGCATGCCGCGGACGACGATGTGAGCGATTATCAGCAGGACAAGGGGTATTTCGACGTCGCCTTCGAAGTGGCGGGGCACCCGCAGTCGCTGCAGCGCTGCCTGGAGATCACCCGCGCCAAAGGCACCGTGGTGCAGGTGGGCATGGGCGGCAGCTTCCCCGATTTCCCGCTGATGTTGTTGATCGCCAAGGAGTTGAACCTGCTCGGATCCTTCCGCTTCGTGGCGGAGTTTGCGTTGGCGGTGGCGTGGCTGGCCGACGGCGTGGTCGATCCGCTGCCGTTGCTGTCGGCGGAGTTTGCCAGCGGGCAGCTGGCGCAGGCGCTGGAGTTTGCCGGCGATAAGCGCCAGGCCGCCAAGGTGCAATTGGTGTTTTAGGGTAAAAGTCCGATGGCCGCAGGCGGCGATCCTTGTCTATAGTGTAGGAACGCTTAATTTTTCAACCACGGAGATCTCACGATGGCAAGACATACGGATGCTGAGCAAACTACGCTGGATGACGATCTGAGAATGCTGACCGAGACGCTGGAAGAAGTGCTGCAATACACCGGCGATCGCGCGGATCAGGCTTACGTCGACATCAAGTCGCACGCCGAGCAGGCGCTGAGTGAGGTCAAGGCGCGCTGGGCGAACACCGGTGAATCCTACTACGCGCGCGCCAAAGAAGCGGTGCACCGCACCGACGACTACGTGCGGGATAAACCCTGGCACAGCGTAGGTATCGGCGCCACCGTCGGGCTGGTGCTGGGGCTGCTGCTGGCCCGTAAATAAATCACGGCATCGGGGCGGCGCAGGCCGCCTCGTGCTTTTCTGCAGGCAGTGTTGTTCATCTCGCCGTTTCCCCGCTAGCTTTCCCTGATCCCGCCTATACTTCCCGCAAGCCGCCGTCGGAGCGTCTCTATTTCCCTTGTTTTTGTATGGACGGATTGAGCTGGCGCCGCCGCAAGTGTAAAGTGTTTGTGTGTTTATTGTTTATTTTTTGTTCTAAATCAAATAATTATCTGGTGTAAACACCCAGGGATATACGGCGTTCTTGCGCTGGCGCAAAAGCCGTGAAAATAACACCTCATATAATACAGAGCGTAACTACAGGCGCGGCGTCCGTCGACTGCGCCGGAGACGATCTCTGCTAACTGACTTGTGAGCGAACTATGTCGACAAGTGTTTTTAATCGCCGGTGGGCGGCTGTGCTGCTCGAGGCGCTGGCCCGCCATGGGGTGCGGCATGTTTGTATCGCTCCGGGATCGCGCTCCACGCCGCTGACGTTGGCCGCCGCAGCCAACCGATCGTTTATCTGTCATACCCATTTTGATGAGCGCGGGCTCGGCCATCTGGCGCTTGGGCTGGCGAAGGCGGCGCGTGAGCCGGTGGCGGTGATCGTCACGTCCGGCACCGCGGCGGCGAACCTTTATCCCGCGTTGATCGAAGCCGGCCTGACCGGTGAGCGGCTGGTGTTTCTCACCGCCGATCGGCCACCGGAGTTGATCGACTGCGGCGCCAATCAGGCGATCCGTCAAAACGGCCTCTACAGCAGCCACCCGACGCTGGCGATCGAGCTGCCGCGCCCAACGCCGGATATTCCGGCCGCGTGGCTGGCCTCCAGCGTCGACAGCGCGATGGCGCGCTTGCAGCACGGCGCTTTGCATATCAACTGCCCGTTCGCTGAACCGCTGTACGGCGGCGACGAACGTCACTATGCCGATTGGTCCGCCGCGCTGGGCGACTGGTGGCAGAGCGATCGTCCGTGGCTGCAGGAAAGCGAGACACATGCGGCGCCATTGCCGCAGCCGCAGCCGGACTGGTTCTTCTGGCGGCAAAAGCGCGGCGTGGTGCTCGCCGGCCGCATGAGCGCGCAAGAGGGCGCACAGGTGGCCGAATGGGCCGCAACGCTGGGCTGGCCGCTGATCGGCGACGTGCTGTCGCAGACCGGGCAACCGCTGCCCTGCGCCGATTTGTGGCTCGCTGATCCGCAGGCGCAACGCGTACTGCAAGATGCGCAGCTGGTGGTGCAGTTCGGCGGCAGCCTGACCGGCAAACGCCTGCTGCGGTGGCAGGCGCAGTGCCGGCCGGAAGAGTATTGGATCATTGACGAGCTGCCGGGGCGGCTCGATCCGGCCCAGCACCGGGGACGGCGCCTGCGCGCCGGCGTGGTGCAGTGGTTGACGCAGCATCCGGCGCAACCGCGCGCGCCGTGGGCTGCCGGGTTGGCCGCGCTGGCGGATAAGGCGCTGACGGCGGCGTCCACGCATCTGCACGATAACTTTGGCGAAGCGCAGCTGGCGCACCGCCTGCCGGAACTGCTGCCGGAGAACGGCCAGCTGTTTCTCGGCAACAGCCTGGTGGTGCGGCTGATCGACGCGTTAACGACGCTGCCTGCCGCTTACCCGGTATTCAGCAACCGCGGCGCCAGCGGTATCGACGGTCTGATTTCCACCGCCGCCGGCGTGCAGCGCGCCACTGCCAGGCCGACGTTGGCGATGGTGGGCGACCTTTCCGCACTGTATGACCTCAATGCGCTGGCGCTGCTACGCCACTGTTCGGCGCCGACGGTGCTGATCGTCGTCAATAATAACGGCGGCCAAATTTTCTCGCTGCTGCCGACGCCGGAAGAGGATCGTCAGCGCTTTTACTGCATGCCGCAGAACGTCGAGTTCAGCCACGCGGCGGCGATGTTCCAGCTTGACTACGCGCGGCCGGAGAACTGGAGCCAGCTGCAACAGGCAGTTGAGCAAGGCTGGCGGCGCGGCGGCGCCACGCTGATAGAGCTGCAGGTGCCGCCGAGCACGGGGGCCGAAAGCCTGCAATACCTGGTGCAACAGATGGCGGTGCAATGATGCTGGCGACGCGAATTTTGCAACAGGGCGAAGCGGGCCGCCCGTGGCTGGTGTGGCTGCACGGCCTGCTCGGCAACAACAATGAATGGCGCGTGATCGCCGCGCGCTGCCCGGAATGGCCGTCGTTGGCCATCGATCTGCCTGGCCACGGCGATTCCGTGGCGGTGACCTGCCGCGGTTTCGACGACATCAGTGCGCAAATCGCCGCTACGCTGCAACTGCGCAATATCGAACGTTATTGGCTGGTGGGCTATTCGCTCGGCGGGCGCATCGCCATGTATCACGCTTGCCACGGCCGCCATGCCGGCCTGCAAGGGGTGATCGTCGAGGGTGGCAACCCAGGGCTGGAGGGCGAAGAACAGCGCCGCCGGCGCTGCGAGCAGGATGCGCTGTGGGCGGCGCGTTTTCGCAGTGAGCCGATCGCCGAGGTCCTGGCGGACTGGTACCAGCAGCCGGTGTTCAAAGAGCTCAGCCACGTGCACCGCCAGGCGCTGATCGCCGCGCGCTCGGTCAATAACGGCCCGGCGATCGCCGACATGCTCGAAGCCACCTCGCTCGGGCGGCAGCCCTATCTGGCGCCGCAGCTGCGCCAACTGAGCGTGCCGCTGCAGGTGCTGTGCGGTGAGAACGACCCCAAATTTCAACGGCTGGCGCGCGACGCCGGGTTGCCGTTGCGCATCGTGCCGCAGGCTGGGCACAACGCGCATCTGGCCAATCCGCAGGATTTCGTCGCCGAGCTGCAGACCTTTCTCGTTAACCCTGGTTAAAGGAACCGAACATGCTTTATCCGAATGAAGAACAGCTGTATGCCGCCATCGCCTGGCAGGATTGCACCGGCGATTTCGACGATATTCTGTATCACAAGTCCGCCGACGGCATCGCCAAAATCACCATTAACCGGCCGCAGGTGCGCAATGCGTTTCGCCCGCAAACGGTTAAAGAGATGATCGACGCGCTGGCCAACGCCCGTTACGACGACGGTATCGGCGTCATTATTCTGACCGGCGCCGGCGATAAGGCCTTCTGCTCCGGCGGCGATCAGAAAGTACGCGGCGACTACGGCGGCTATCGCGACGACAGCGGCGTGCATCACCTCAACGTGCTGGACTTCCAGCGCCAGATCCGCACCTGCCCGAAACCGGTAGTGGCGATGGTGGCCGGTTATTCGATCGGCGGCGGCCACGTGCTGCACATGATGTGCGATCTGACCATCGCGGCGGATAACGCCATCTTCGGCCAGACTGGCCCGAAAGTGGGCTCGTTCGACGGCGGCTGGGGCGCGTCTTACATGGCGCGCATCGTCGGCCAGAAGAAGGCGCGTGAAATCTGGTTCCTGTGCCGCCAGTACGATGCCGCTGCCGCGTTGGACATGGGCCTGGTCAATACCGTGGTGCCGTTGGCCGATCTGGAAAAAGAGACGGTGCGCTGGTGCCGAGAAATGTTGCAGAACAGCCCGATGGCGCTGCGCTGCCTGAAGGCGGCGCTGAACGCCGACTGCGACGGCCAGGCTGGTTTGCAGGAGCTGGCGGGCAACGCCACCATGCTGTTCTACATGACCGACGAAGGGCAGGAAGGGCGCAACGCGTTCAACGAGAAGCGTCAGCCGGACTTCAGCAAATTCAAGCGTAACCCGTAATGAGCGGGGTAAACCGCAGCGCGGCGCTTTACCGTTACAGCCTGCCGATGGAGGCGGGCGTGGTGCTGCGCAATCAGCGGTTGAAAACGCGTGACGGATGGGTGGTGCAGCTGCGTCAGGGCGAGCGTGAAGGCTGGGGCGAGATCGCGCCGCTGCCGGAATTCAGCCGAGAAACGTTGGCGCAGGCCGAACAGGCCGCGTTGGACTGGCTGCAGGCCTGGTTGGCGGGCAACGAACCGGATGACAGCACGCTGCCCTCGGTGGCCTTTGGGATTAGCTGCGCGCAGGCCGAGCTGGAGCAGCGCTTGCCGACGCAGGCGGATTTCCGCAAGGCGCCGCTGTGCACCGGCGATCCGGACGAGCTGTTCGAGATATTGAGCGCCTTGCCGGGCGAGAAAGTCGCGAAAGTGAAGGTGGGGCTGTATGAAGCGGTGCGCGACGGCATGATCGTCAACGTGCTGCTGGAGGCGCTGCCGGATCTGCGGCTGCGGCTGGATGCCAACCGCAGCTGGACCCGCGCCAAAGCCGACGGCTTCGCCAAATACGTCAACCCGGCGTGGCGCGATCGCATCGCCTTTTTGGAAGAGCCCTGCAAGACCCGTGATGAATCGCGCGATTTCGCCCAGGCGACCGGCATTGCCATTGCCTGGGATGAGAGCGTGCGTGAGGCGGATTTTGTGGTGCAGGCCGAGCCGGGTGTGGCGGCCATCGTGATCAAGCCGACGCTGGTCGGTAGCCTGACGTGCTGCCAGGCGCTGGTGGCGCAGGCGCATGCGGCGGGGCTGACGGCGGTGATCAGCTCCAGCATCGAGTCCAGCCTGGGGTTGACCCAGCTGGCGCGCATCGCCCGCTGGCTGACGCCGGACACCGTGCCGGGGCTGGACACGCTGGGGCTGATGCAGGCACAGGTGCTGCGGCCGTGGCCCGGCAGCGCATTGCCGCTGTTGGATATTTCGGCGCTGGAGTGCCTATGGCGCCGTTAAGCGATTGGCCGTGGCGGTACTGGGCACGCCTTCAACCGCAGGCGACGGCGCTGCTGCTCGGCGAACGGCCGCTGAGCTGGCTGGCGTTGCAAAGCCAGGTGGATGAGCTGGCGGCGGATTTTCAGCACCAGGGCGTGGAGCCGGGTTGCGGCGTGGCGCTGTGCGGTAAAAACAGCTATCCGCTGCTGTTGGCCTACCTGGCGCTGCTGCAATGCGGTGCGCGCCTGTTGCCGCTCAATCCCGCCTTGCCGACGCCGCTGCTGACGCAGCTGTTGCCCGAATTGGACATCACCTTTGCCTTCGGCCCGGATCCGTTGCCGGCGCTGCCGGAAGAGGTGATTCGATTGACGCCGCCCTCGACCGAGCCGCGTTGGTCGAACCTGCCGACGTGGGATGTGCGGCGTCTGGCGACGCTGACGCTGACCTCGGGCTCCAGCGGTATGCCGAAAGCGGCGGCACACAGCTACGCCAACCATTTGGCCAGCGCCGCCGGGGTGTTGCGGCTGATGGATTTTCAGCGCGAGGATTGCTGGCTGCTGTCACTGCCGCTGTTTCACGTCTCCGGCCAGGGCATTGTCTGGCGCTGGCTGGCGGCGGGCGCACGGCTGGCGGTGCGCGAGATGCATCCGTTGGCCGAGGCATTGGCGGGCTGCACGCACGCCTCGCTGGTGCCGACACAGCTCTGGCGGCTGCTGGCGCAACCGCTGACGGGCATGACGCTGAAAGAGGTGCTGCTCGGCGGCGCAATGATCCCGGTGGCGCTGACCGAACGGGCGGAGGCGGCGGGGATCCGCTGCTGGTGCGGCTACGGGCTGACCGAACTGGCTTCCACGGTGTGCGCCAAGCGCGCCGATGCGCGGCCAGGCGTCGGCCTGCCGCTCGGCGGCCGTGAGGTAAAACTGGTGGACGAAGAAGTCTGGATCCGCGCCGACAGCCTGGCGCTCGGCTACTGGCGTCATGGCCATCTGCAGCCGCTGGCCGATGAACAGGGCTGGTTTGCGACCCGCGATCGCGGCGCGATGGCCGAGGGAGAACTGCGTATTCTCGGCCGGTTGGACAACCTGTTTTTCAGCGGCGGTGAAGGGGTGCAGCCGGAGGATATCGAACGCGTGCTGGCGGCGCATCCGCAGATCACGCAGGTGTTTGTGGTGCCGGTGGCGGACGCCGAGTTCGGCCAGCGGCCGGTGGCGGTGATCGACGGCGAACCGTCACTGTCGCTGGCGGCGTTGCTCGCCTGGTCGCAGGATAAGCTGGCCAATTTCCAACGCCCGGCGGCGTTGCTCCCGCTGCCTGACGAGCTGAAAAACGGCGGCATCAAAATTTCGCGCCGCCAGTTGCAGCAGTGGGTGGCGCAGCGTCTCTCTCAGGCATAAAAAAGCCGCCCGAAGGGCGGCTGAGTGGATGGCAGCAGGGGGTTATTTCAACCCCAACGCCCTGGCGACGCCAGCGCCGTAGTCCGGGTGCACCTTGGTGAACAGCTCGACCTGACGGCGCTGGATGTGTTCCGGCACCTGCGACAGTTCGCCGGCGATGCGGGTGAACATGCGCTGGTGCTCTTCGGCGCTCAGCAGGTTGAACAGCGCGCGCGGCTGGCTGTAGTAATCGTCGTCTTCACGATGATTCCAGTGGTCGGCCGCGCCCTCAATGCTCAGCGGCGGTTCGCTGAAGTCCGGCTGCTCCTGGAACAGGCCGAAGCTGTTCGGTTCGTAGGTGGCACCGTTGCCGCTGTTGCCGTCCACGCGCATCGCGCCGTCGCGATGATAGTTGTGGAACGGGCATTTGGCGCCGTTCACCGGGATCTGGTGGTGGTTGACGCCCAAGCGGTAGCGGTGCGCATCGCCATAGGAGAACAGACGGCCCTGCAGCATTTTATCCGGCGAGAAACTGATGCCCGGCACCACGTTGGCGGGGTTCATCGCCACCTGTTCAACCTCTGAGAAGTAGTTGTCGGGGTTGCGGTTCAGCTCGAAATAGCCGACGTCGATCAGCGGATAGTCGCCGTGCGGCCACACCTTGGTCAGATCGAACGGGTTATACGGCGTCTGCGAGGCTTCGTGTTCCGGCATGATCTGAATTTGCAGCTTCCAGCGCGGGAAGTCACCGCGTTTGATCGCGTCGAACAGATCGCGCTGTGAGCTTTCGCGATCCTTGGCGATGATCGCTTCCGCTTCGTCATCCATCAGGTTTTCAATGCCTTGCTCGCAGCGGAAGTGGAATTTCACCCAGAAACGTTCGTTGGCGGCATTGATAAAGCTGAAGGTGTGGCTGCCGAAACCGTGCATATGACGGTAAGATTTCGGAATGCCGCGATCGCTGAAGTCGATGGTCAACTGGTGCAGCGATTCTGGCAGGTGGGAGAAGAAGTCCCACTTGTAGACGGGGTTGCGCAGGTTGGTATGCGGATCGCGTTTCACCACGTGGTTGAGATCGGGGAATTTCAGCGGATCGCGCAGATAGAACACCGGCGTATCGTTACCCACCAAATCCCAGTTGCCTTCTTCGGTATAGAACTTCATGGCGAAGCCGCGAATGTCGCGTTCGGCATCGGCGGCGCCGCGCTCACCGGCGACGGTGGAGAAGCGGATAAACATGTCGGTCTGTTTGCCGACTTCGGAGAAGATCTTGGCGCGCGTGTAGCGGGTGATGTCGTGGGTGACGGTAAAGGTGCCATAGGCGCCGGATCCTTTGGCGTGCATGCGGCGCTCGGGGATAACTTCACGGTCGAAGTGGGCCAGTTTTTCCAGGAACCACACGTCCTGCAACAGCATCGGGCCGCGTTTGCCTGCGGTGATCACGTTATTGTTATCGACAACCGGGGCGCCGGCTGCGGTGGTCAGTCCTTTCTTGCTCATCACTTGCTCCTTATCGTAGTGCAGTTAAGTAAAGACTCGGGCGGTTTAAGCGTTCATCAGCATAGTCCTTTGTCGGGGCTTCTTCCCCTGACCTTGGTCAAAGCCACTACTAGTTGTAGCTCTATTGCCGAGCGGCGGCAAATAGGTCTCGGTTATCGTTGGCATTGCCTTGACGAATATGGATTGTTGTTTGCAAATATTTACATTTATTTGATTATTGACGAATTTTTTCGCTTTTATCCCTTAAATACTCATTGCGCTTTGGTATAGACTCGTGACGTTATTATTATGCGTTGATTCGATCATTCGGTACGGATGACAAACCAGAGGGAAAGATGATGAAAAAGACTTGGGTCGCGTGCGCGGCAGGATTGCTGTTGGTGACCGGCGCGGCGAACGCCATCAGCGTGTCGGGCGAAGCCGGGCAACACTACACCAACCTGGGCGTTGGCATGAGCACCGGCTCTTCTGGTCTGGGCCTGACCGGCAACTGGGCGCGCAGCGACCACGACGGCAACGTCGGCAGCGTGGGGCTGAACTTCGGGGTGCCGCTGGGGCCGTTGACGGCGACCGTGGGCGCCAAAGCGCTGTACCTCAGCCCGAAAGACGGGAAGAGCGGCGGGGCGGTGGCGCTGGGCGGCGGCCTGGAGTGGGAGATCAACCGCTACTTCAGCCTGCACGGCGAAGGTTACTTTGCCCCTGACTCTTTCACCAGCGGCGTGAAGGCCTATAACGAAGCCAGCGGCGGTCTGCGCTGGAAGTTCCGCCCGCTGAGCGTGGACGTGGGCTACCGTTACATGCAGATGGAAGGCAAAGACGGGCGTCGCGACAATACGCTGGCCGATGGCCCTTACGTTGGCGTAGGTCTGAGCTTCTGACGCTACGAAAAAGGGGCCATTCAGGCCCCTTTGTTCTTTCTGTTCCGCTTACCCTACCGCAGGCAGCATGCCGCTGGCGATGCCCAGTTGAATGGCGATTACCGTTACCCCGCAGACAAACACCAATGCCAACGCAGGCGTACCGCCCCAGACGCGATACTGCGCCTGATGTGTTTGGCGCGTTTTCCACACCAGCAGTGAAGGCAACAGCAGGGCCAGCACCGACAGAGCGATGGCGGCGAATCCCAACGCCAGCACGAAGCCGCGCGGGTAGAACAGCGCGAAGGCCAGCGGCGGCAGGAAGGTGATGGCGCCGGTTTGCAGGCGGCCACGCACGTTGTCTTGCCGCTTGAACAGGTCGGCCAGGAAATCGAACAGCCCGAGCGCCACGCCGAGGAACGAGGTTGCCAGCGCCAGATCGGCGAACAGGTGCACCGCCAGTTCAACGTGCGGCGAAGCGACCGCGTCGCGCACCGCCTGCAACAGGCCGTTCAGCCCGGCCTGCTGCGCCAGGATGCCGACGAAGGTGTCGGAGCTGATGCTGCCCAGTGTCGCCAACTGCCAGAAAATATAGGCGATCAGCGGGATCGCGCTGCCGATGATAAACACCCACCGCAGTTTGCGAATGTTGCCGCCCATGTAGTTGACGATGCTCGGCACGCTGCCGTGGAAGCCGAAGGAGGTGAAAATCACCGGAATGGCCGACAGCGCCAGGCCTTGCTCCAGCGGCAACGTCATCAGGTTGGTCTGGTGGATATTCGGCAACATCAGGCCGAGCATCACCACCAGGAACACCACTTTGGCGCTGAACAGGATGCGGTTGAACAAATCGACCGAGTGGGTGCCGATGCACACCACGCCGCCGGCCACCAGAGTAAACAACAGAACGCCGAGCGACACCGGGAAGTCCTGGGATGTCCATTGGCTGATGCTGGTGGCGAGCAATTCGCCGGCGCCGCTGATATAGGCGGCGGTGAGGGCGTACATCAGAAACATCATGCTGAAGCTGGTCAGCCACTGGCCGCCGCCGCCGAGATAACGTTTGGCGAGGGTGCCCAGACCGGTATCCGCCTGCTCATGCTGGTAGACCTCTACCAGCAGCAGCGCGGTGTAACACATCAACAGCCACAGCCCGACCAGTAAGGCCAGCGTGACGCCGAAGCCGACGCCGGCCGCTGCCAGCGGCATCGCCAGCATCCCGGCGCCAATGGTGGTGCCCGCCACGATAAAAACACTGCCAAGAGTGCGATTCTTCACGTTTTTTCTCTACCAGCCGAAAGATTTTGAAAATTATAGGTAACGATTTATGAGGATGGCAGGATAGTGGAAGCCCTAATTTGTGTCAAACCGGCGTTACGCATAATGTACATTAATGTTTACATTGCGGCGGGCTGCATGGCGCATGAGGAACGGGCCCATGGCTGAAATTATCCGCAGGCGGCTAGTGAAAAGTTATTTACGGGCTTCTATAGTGGAATGACCAAAAAATGTGGGAGAGATCAATGTTAAGGGTGGAGATGCTCAGCACCGGCGATGAAGTGCTGCACGGGCAAATTATTGATACCAACGCCGCCTGGCTGGCGGACTACCTGTTCCAGCAGGGCGTGCCGATGAGCGGGCGGGAAACGGTCGGGGACAGCCTCTCTGCGTTGATCGAGATCCTGCAGGAACGAAGCCATATCGCCGATGTGCTGATCGTCAACGGCGGCCTGGGGCCGACCAGCGACGATCTCAGCGCGCTGGCCGCCGCGAAAGCCTGTGGCGTCGAACTGGTTGAACGGGCCGACTGGCTGGCGCGCATGGAAGCCTATTTCGCCGGACGCGGGCGGCCGATGGCCCCTTCCAACCGCAAGCAGGCGCAGATCCCGGCCAACGCGGAAATACTGGATAACCCGGTGGGCACCGCCTGTGGGTTCGCGCTGCAGCTGAACAAGTGTCAGATGTTCTTCACCCCCGGCGTGCCGTCGGAATTCAAAGTGATGGTCGAACAGCAGATCGTGCCGCGCCTGCGGCAGCGCTTCACCTTGCCGGCGCCGCCGCTGTGTTTGCGCCTGACGACGTTCGGCACCTCCGAGAGCGATCTGGCCGCCGAGCTGGACAGTATGCCGCTGCCGCCGGAAGTGGTGCTGGGTTACCGTTCCTCCAGCCCGATCATCGAGCTGAAACTGACCGGGCCGGAAAGCCGGCGTGCGGAAATGGAGCAGGCCTGGCGACGCGTGCGCGAGGTGGCGGGGGACAACTGCATCTTTGAAGGCACCGCCGGGTTGCCGGCGACGCTGACGCAGCGCCTGAATCAGCAAGGGCTTAAGCTGGCGTTGAGCGAGCAGTTCAGCGCTGGGTTGATCAATCTGCAGATGCAAAGCGAAGGGGCGCCGCTGGCGGGGGGCGAGCTGCTGCCGGCGCATTGCATCGAAACGCTGGAAACGACGCTGGCGCGCGCCCGCTCGCTGGCGGAATTGACCGGTGCGCCGTTGGCGTTGGCGGTCAGCGCCATGCGTGACGAGCAGGTGAGCATTGCGCTGCACACGCCGCGCGGCGGGATTGGCCAGACCGTGCGTTATCGTGCGTCGCGCCACGGCCTGCGACTGCGGCAGGAGTCGGTGGCAATGCTGGCGCTGGATATGCTGCGCCGTTGGCTGAATGGGGGCCAGGCATGCGGTAAAAACGCCTGGCTGGAGGTGGTGGAAATTATCGAGTGACGGTCATGGCGCTGAGTCGCCGGCGTCACTGTTTTGCTGCAGCCGTTCGGACGCCAGATGTGAAAGGCGTATCGCCGCCGCGCCCCGCGTTTGCAGATCTGCACCATAGTCCTTGAGCGCCTGCGCGGCGCTGCCGGCCTGCGCCAGATGCATCGCCAGGCTGGCGGCGTCCGCCAATGCAGTGTTGGCGCCGAGCCCTCCCGCCGGGCTCATGGCGTGCACGGCGTCGCCGAGAAAGGCGATGCGTTCGCTGTGCCACACCGGCATCGCCTTCGTGACCTGCACCGCCCGCACGCTGAGCGACAGGGGATCCGCCAGAGTTAGCGCCGTTTGCAAGGCGGGCGCCCATCCCTGCGAGATATGCCGTACGCGCGCCTGCAGCGCCGCGCTTCCCTCCGTCCGCACCGGCCCGCCGAGCCGTGCAGCCGATCCGATACAGGCCCAATAGAGATAGTCGCCGACCGGCGTGAGGTGGCAATCCGGCGCATAGTCGGCTGCCAGCTGCGCCATGGGCGCCTGAAAGCGCATCGGTTCAATCACCAGCGATAAGCCATCGGCGAAGACGACCGACACGCCGTGCAGCAGTTCGGGGGCCAATCGGGCACGGGTCGCCGCATCGAGCGGCGTTTTGCCGTAAAGGGTGACCGCACCGCTGTCTTCGGGCGTAGCCTCCGGCAGGCAGCGCCGCCGCACCAGCGAGTTGACGCCGTCGGCGGCGATCAGCACATCGACCCGCACTTGCTCGCCGTTGGCGAACTGAAGTTCCACGCCCTGCGGCGTTTGTGCAAATTCACGCAGGGTATAACCGAAACGCACCTGCTCTTGCAGACCGGCGAGCAGGATTTCGCGCAGCGTTTGCCGATGAACGCCGAGGTCGCCGCTCGGTTCCTGCGCCTGCGGCGGGCTGGAGGGCAGCCAGTGCTCGGGGCGTCGGGCGTTGAGCGGGGCAAACTGTGGATCCCACAGATTGCTCTCGCCGCTGTTTTGCGCGCTGCCGGCGCAGAGCAACCGGTAGTGCGCCGGCGGCAGGCAGGCGGCCAGTGCCTGCTGGCCCGTCGGATCGATGCGCAGCCGGTAGCCCTGATCGCGCGCCTGCGGCGTGGTGTCGCGTTCAAACACCGTGGCGTGGATGCCGAAGCGGCGCAGCCCCTGGGCCAGACACAGACCGCCTGGCCCGGCGCCGATAATGCCAATGCTGAGTGTTGTCATCATGTTCCCTCGTGAGTCAGTGGCCACAGACGGGAGCGGCCGGAAGCATTTCATTATGTCGGCGCAGGGAAAGGTTGGTATAACGGCATTTGGACTAAAAATAGTGATAAGTGGCCAATATGAACGATAACCCTCACTTCGCCGACGCTGACTGCAGCGAATGGTCGGCGGGCCCCTGGCTGATCGCCCTTGGTGGCCGCGACGCGGTAGGCCAGGAGTATCGGTTGGGCACGCGCGAATACGACTGGCATCAGCATGTGCGCGGGCAGTTGCTGTGCGTCGAAAGCGGTTTGCTGCATGTACGCACGGCGCGCGGCGATTGGGTGCTGCCGCCGCAGCGAGCGGGGTGGATCCCGCCGGCGACGGAGCACCGGGTGCAGGTCTGCGGCGCGCTGAGCGGCTGGAGTTTGCTGCTGGCGCCGGAGGCCTGCAACGATCTGTCGAATAAACCCTGCGTCGTCGGCATTAGCGCCGTGCTGCAGGCGCTGGCTCTGCGAGCAGAAGGCTGGGATAAGCACAGTGCGCTCACCCTGGAGCAGGATCGCATGGCGCAAGTGATGCGGGATGAGATACGTCTGGCGCCGACGGAACCGCTGCATTTGCCGATGTCGTCCCATCCGCGCCTGGCCGGCGTTCTGCAAGCCTTGCTGGCGCAGCCGGGGAGCGAGCGTTCGCTGGAAGCCTGGGCCGAGTGGGGAGCGATGTCGCCACGCACTCTGCGGCGGCTGATGATCGGCGAGACGGGGTTGAGTTTTGCCCAGTGGCGTCAGCAGGCCCGGTTGTCATATGCATTGGCGAAGCTGGCCGAAGGCGAAACGGTGCTGCAGATTGCGGAAACGCTGGGATATGCCTCGCCGAGCAATTTTATCGCCATGTTTCGTAAAGCCTTTGGCGATTCTCCGGCGCGTTATTTTTCCGCCTCGGCAGGAAAGGGGCGCTAAGCGAAATACTTTGAAGATAGTTATATATCCCTGGTTAATCATAATCTTACAGGGGATATTCGCGGCGAGCGAATGCTGTTACTCTTTTGGCGGGTGCTTGAGACTGTTCGTCTTGGGCATTGTGTGACAAGGCGGATAGATGAAAGCCCCAGACTGACTCTCAATCAGAATGGGGCTGCCCTAACGCCTAGACACCGTTATGGTAGCCCCTTCACAGCAAGGAGGCAAGCATGCGCTTAAAGCATGTGTTTCACTCGCTAACCGTTGTATGTATTACGGTTTTGTTATTTATCTGGATGATAAGAGACTCGCTGTGCGAGCTGAAAATCTACCAGGAAAATATCACTATCCTGATCAGGTTGGCGTGTGAGGTGAAGCGGTAATCATAGGGCGGGGCAACCCCGCCTTCTGGTCTCCAGGCGCGGTTTCCGGCACCCGACTTTACATTTCCAGTTCGATATCCGTCAGCGGCATGCAGCAGCAGGGCAGGATCTCACCGGCGTTGATAAACGCCAGCGGCTGTTGGCGATAGGCCACTTCGCCTTTCACCAGTTTCAGACGGCAGGCGCCGCAATAGCCGGATCGGCACTGGTACTCCACCTGCACGTCGTGCAGTTCCAGCACGTCGAGCAGGCAGTTTTCACTATTGGGGCAGGAGAGCTGCGTGCCGGCGGCGCGCAGCGTTACGATTGGCGTCGCCATCGCTTACAGTTCGAAGTCGCTCAGGTCGTCGGCGTTGATCTCCGAGTCGATCTGGCCAACCAGGTAGGAGCTCACTTCCACTTCCTGCGGCGCCACCTGTACGTTGTCGGACACCAACCAGGCGTTGATCCACGGGATCGGGTTGGAGCGGGTTTCGAACGGCAGACCGAGGCCGACCGCCTGCATGCGGATATTGGTGATGTACTCCACATACTGGCACAGGATGTCTTTGTTCAGGCCGATCATCGAACCGTCGCGGAACAGGTATTCCGCCCACTCTTTTTCCTGTTGGGCGGCCAGCACGAACAGATCGTAGCACTGTTGCTGGCATTCTTCGGCGATCTCTGCCATTTCCGGATCGTCGGCGCCGGAACGCATCAGGTTCAGCATGTGCTGGGTGCCGGTCAGGTGCAACGCTTCGTCGCGGGCGATCAGCTTGATGATTTTGGCGTTGCCTTCCATCAGTTCGCGCTCGGCGAACGCGAAGGAGCAGGCAAAGCTGACGTAGAAGCGGATCGCTTCCAGCGCGTTCACGCTCATCAGGCACAGGTACAGCTGCTTTTTCAGCGCACGCAGATTGACGGTGACGGTTTTACCGTTCACCTGGTGGGTGCCTTCACCCAGCAGGTGATAGTAGCTGGTCATCTCGATCAGGTCGTCGTAGTAACCGGAAATGTCTTTCGCGCGCTTTTTGATCTCTTCGTTGGTGACGATATCGTCGAACACCAGCGCCGGATCGTTGACGATATTGCGGATGATATGGGTGTAGGAACGGGAGTGGATGGTCTCGGAGAACGACCAGGTTTCCACCCAGGTTTCCAGCTCAGGGATCGAGATCAGCGGCAGCAGCGCGACGTTCGGGCTGCGGCCCTGGATGGAATCCAGCAGCGTCTGATACTTCAGGTTGCTGATGAAGATGTGCTTCTCGTGCTCCGGCAGCGCCTGGTAATCGATGCGATCGCGGGAGACGTCAACTTCTTCCGGGCGCCAGAAGAAGGAGAGCTGTTTTTCGATCAGTTTTTCGAAGATTTCATGCTTTTGCTGGTCGAAACGCGCAACGTTTACCGACTGGCCGAAGAACATCGGCTCTTGCAGCTGGTCGTTTTTGGTCTGAGAAAAAGTGGTGTAAGCCATAAGCCTGAATCCATCGTAACGTGGCTAAATGAAGGGGCCGGAAAATTCCGGCCCGCTAGGTCAAACTTTAGATCTTGCAGGCGCCGCTTTCGCAGTCGTCATCGCCGGCCTTGGCAGGCTGCAAATCTTCCTGGGCGTCTTCCGCGCCGTCGCGGGTGTTTTGGTAGTACAGCGTTTTCACGCCGAACTTGTAGGTGGTGAGCAGGTCTTTCAACAGCTGCTTCATCGGCACCTTGCCGCCCGGGAAGCGGGTCGGATCGTAGTTGGTGTTGGCCGAAATCGACTGGTCGATGAATTTCTGCATCAGCCCCACCAGCTGCAGATAGCCGTCGTTGCTCGGCATTTCCCACAGCAGCTCGTAGTTGTCTTTCAGACGCTCATACTCCGGCACCACCTGGCGCAGGATGCCGTCTTTCGACGCCTTGATGCTGATGTGGCCGCGCGGCGGCTCGATGCCGTTGGTGGCGTTGGAAATCTGCGAAGAGGTTTCCGATGGCATCAGCGCAGACAGGGTCGAGTTGCGCAGGCCGGTTTCCTGGATCTCTTTACGCAGGGTTTCCCAGTCGTAGTGCAGCGGCTCGTTGCAGACCGCATCCAAATCTTTCTTGTAGGTGTCGATCGGCAGGATGCCCTGCGAATAGGTGGTTTCTTTGAACCACGGGCAAGCGCCTTGCTCCTGAGCCAGACGGTTGGAGGCTTTCAGCAGGTAGTACTGAATGGCTTCGAACGTTTTGTGCGTCAGGTTGTTGGCGCTGCCGTCGGAGTAGCGCACGCCGTTCTTCGCCAGGTAATAAGCGAAGTTGATGACGCCGATGCCCAGGGTGCGGCGGCCCATCGCGCCACGGTGCGCAGCCTTGATCGGATAATCCTGATAATCCAGCAGGGCGTCGAGTGAACGCACCGCCAGGGTCGCCAATTCTTCCAGATCGTCCAGGCTGTCGATCGCGCCCAGGTTGAAAGCGGACAGGGTGCACAGCGCAATCTCGCCGTTTTCGTCGTTGACGTCTTCCAGCGGCTTGGTCGGCAGCGCGATTTCCAGGCACAGGTTGGACTGACGCACCGGCGCGATCTGCGGATCGAACGGGCTGTGGGTGTTGCAGTGGTCGACGTTCTGGATGTAGATGCGGCCGGTAGAGGCGCGCTCTTGCATCATCAGCGAGAACAGCTCAACCGCTTTCACACGCTTCTGGCGAATGCTGTCGTCTTTCTCGTACTGAGTGTACAGGCGCTCGAATTCGTCCTGATCGGCGAAGAATGCGTCGTACAGCCCCGGCACATCGGACGGGCTGAACAGGGTGATGTCTTCGCCCTTGATCAGACGCTGGTACATCAGGCGGTTCAACTGCACGCCGTAGTCCATGTGACGCACGCGGTTACCTTCAACGCCGCGGTTGTTTTTCAACACCAGCAGGCTTTCCACTTCCAGGTGCCACATCGGGTAGAACAGCGTTGCCGCGCCACCGCGCACGCCGCCCTGAGAGCAGGATTTGACGGCGGTCTGGAAATGTTTGTAGAACGGGATACAGCCGGTATGGAAGGCTTCACCGCCACGGATCGGGCTGCCCAGTGCGCGGATGCGGCCGGCGTTGATGCCGATGCCGGCGCGCTGAGAAACGTATTTCACAATGGCGCTGGAGGTGGCGTTGATGGAGTCCAGGCTGTCGCCGCACTCGATCAGCACGCAGGAGCTGAACTGGCGGGTTGGCGTGCGCACGCCGGACATGATCGGCGTAGGCAGCGAAATCTTGAAGGTGGAAATCGCGTCGTAGAAACGCTTTACGTAGTCCAGACGGGTTTCACGCGGGTAGTTGGAGAACAGGCACGCGGACACCAGTAAGTACAGGAACTGGGCGCTTTCGTAGATCTCGCCGCTGACGCGGTTCTGCACCAGGTACTTGCCTTCCAGCTGCTTGACGGCGGCATAGGAGAAGTTCATGTCGCGCCAATGATCGATAAAGGAATCCATCTGCTCGAACTCTTCAGCGCTGTAGTCTTCCAGCAGATGCTTATCGTATTTGCCCATCTCGACCATGCGAGTGACGTGGGCGTGCAGCTTCGGCGGCTCGAACTGGCCATAAGCCTTTTTGCGCAGGTGGAAGATCGCCAGGCGAGCGGCCAGGTACTGATAGTCCGGCGCATCGCGGGAGATCAGGTCGGCTGCGGCTTTGATGATGGTTTCATGAATGTCGGCGGTTTTGATGCCGTCATAAAACTGAATGTGTGAACGCAACTCTACTTGAGAAACCGAGACGTTGTGTAATCCCTCTGCGGCCCAATCAATGACCCGGTGGATTTTGTCGAGATTGATGCGCTCTTTACGGCCATCGCGTTTAGTTACAAGCAGACTTTGGTTCATGTGGTGTTTTACCTGTCCGTATGGTGCCCCTAAGCAGAAGTGTAGTCGCTCTGCTCAGTATGTAAACACTATATATAGGGGTTGTATGTCGGTGAGGTAACAAGATAGTGAGAAAAAACGGCGTTTGCAAGTGAACAAAACTGGCCTAATTTGTGGATAACTTGGGGGTGAAATGTAACTTGCCGTTCGCAGTGCGCGCCGTGACTGGCGCGACAAGCTTGTCAATAAGCGCGATCAGATTTTACTGAAAAACTGAAAAAACCGATCGTTTGGCGCTTTATTAAACGTTAGAAAAAAACGGCATATTGATCTGATTTAATATTCTAAAAAACTGTTTACAACGGCTATTTTGATCGAAGTCGTGGAAATTAGGTATTTTTCCGAATGTGCCAATGGCGCCGCCCCCCGGTAATGCAGGGCCGGCGCGGTTTACAACGCTTAGCCTTCGTGCTGGGTGTGCACCATGTAGTTCACGTCAACGTTGCGCCCAAGCTTGAAATGATCGGTGATTGGGTTGTAATGCAGGCCGATCATGTGCTTTTCGCGCAGCGGCGTGCCGTCGACCCAGCCGATCAGTTCGGAAGGGCGAATGAACTTCTTATGATCGTGGGTGCCCTGCGGCACCATCTTCAGCACGTACTCTGCGCCGATCACCGCCATCAGCCAGGCTTTGGTGTTGCGGTTGATGGTGGAGAAGAATACGTGGCCGCCCGGTTTCACCAGATGGGCGCAGGCGCGCACCACCGAGGCCGGATCCGGCACGTGCTCCAGCATCTCCATGCAGGTGACCACGTCGTAGCGTTGCGGGTTGGCCTGGGCGTGGCTTTCCACCGTCTCCTGCACATAGGTGACGTCCATGCCGCTTTCCAGCGCGTGCAGCCGGGCGACCTGCAGCGGCTCCGCGCCCATGTCCAACCCGGTCACCTTGGCGCCTTCGCGCGCCATGCTTTCTGCCAGAATGCCGCCGCCGCAGCCCACATCGAGCACCTGCTTGTCAAAAATGCCGCCGGCGCGCTGCATGATGTAGTTCAGGCGCAGCGGGTTGATGCGGTGCAGCGGTTTGAACTCGCCTTCCAGATCCCACCAGCGAGAGGCGACGGCCTCGAACTTGGCGATTTCCTGGTGGTCAACGTTTTGCACTCGGCTGGATGATTCTGCGTTCATGGGCTGGTCTGGCTCCTTGTTCTCGTTGCGCGGATTATACATGTTCCGGCGCGGCATCGTCTGCGCCGATGCGTTTTTAGCGCACTTATCTGCACAATTTCCGTGAAACAGCGGCGGTTATTTTCCCGTAAAGCGTGCTTTGTGATATAGTTTTACACCTTTGCCACTATGGCAGCGGGCAGATGAATCATTAGTAGAGGGATAGCAGCTCCATGAGCGACCTTGCCAGAGAAATCACACCGGTAAACATCGAAGACGAGTTGAAAAACTCGTATCTGGACTATGCGATGTCCGTTATTGTCGGACGTGCGCTGCCAGATGTTCGTGATGGACTGAAACCGGTTCACCGCCGCGTTCTGTACGCGATGAGCGTATTGGGTAACGACTGGAATAAACCATACAAGAAATCGGCCCGTGTCGTCGGGGACGTGATCGGTAAATATCACCCGCACGGTGACAGCGCGGTTTACGACACTATCGTGCGTATGGCTCAGCCGTTTTCACTGCGCTACATGCTGGTGGACGGCCAGGGTAACTTCGGTTCCGTCGACGGCGACTCCGCCGCGGCGATGCGTTATACCGAAGTGCGCATGTCCAAGATTGCTCACGAACTGTTGGCGGACCTGGAAAAAGAAACCGTCGACTTCGTGCCTAACTATGATGGCACAGAGCAGATCCCGGCCGTCATGCCGACCAAGATCCCGAACCTGCTGGTCAACGGCTCGTCGGGCATCGCCGTGGGCATGGCCACCAATATTCCACCGCACAACCTCGCTGAAGTCGTCAACGGTTGCCTGGCCTATATCGATGATGAAAACATCAGCATCGAAGGGCTGATGGAGCACATTCCGGGGCCAGACTTCCCGACGGCGGCGATCATCAACGGCCGTCGCGGCATTGAAGAGGCCTATCGCACCGGGCGCGGCAAAATCTACCTGCGCGCGCGCGCGGAAGTGGAAGCCGATGCTAAAACCGGCCGCGAAACCATCATCGTTCACGAGATCCCGTATCAGGTGAACAAGGCGCGTCTGATCGAGAAGATCGCCGAGCTGGTGAAAGAAAAGCGCGTGGAAGGCATCAGCGCGCTGCGCGACGAGTCTGATAAAGACGGCATGCGCATCGTGATCGAAGTCAAACGCGACGCGGTCGGCGAAGTGGTGCTGAACAACCTGTATGCGCTGACGCAACTGCAGGTCACCTTCGGCATCAACATGGTCGCGCTGCATCAGGGCCAGCCTAAGCTGCTGAACCTGAAAGACATCCTCGAAGCCTTCGTGCGTCACCGCCGCGAAGTGGTCACCCGCCGCACCATCTTCGAACTGCGCAAGGCCCGCGACCGCGCCCATATCCTGGAAGCGCTGGCCATCGCGCTGGCCAACATCGATCCGATCATCGAGCTGATTCGCCGTGCGCCGACGCCGGCGGAAGCGAAAGTCGCGCTGGTGGCGCAGCCGTGGGATCTGGGCAACGTCAGCGCCATGCTGGAACGCGCCGGTGACGACGCCGCCCGCCCTGAGTGGCTGGAGCCGGAGTTCGGCATCCGTGACGGCAAGTACTACCTGACCGAGCAGCAGGCTCAGGCGATTCTGGATCTGCGTCTGCAGAAACTGACCGGCCTGGAGCACGAAAAGCTGCTGGAAGAATATAAAGAGCTGCTCAACTTTATCGCCGAGCTGATCTTTATTCTGGAAAGCCCAGAGCGCCTGATGGAAGTGATCCGCGAAGAGTTGGTGGCAGTCAAAGAGCTGTACAACGACGGCCGCCGTACCGAGATCACCGCCAATACTTCCGACATCAACATCGAAGACCTGATCAACCAGGAAGACGTGGTGGTGACTCTGTCTCATCAGGGCTACGTGAAGTATCAGCCGCTGTCCGACTATGAAGCTCAGCGCCGCGGCGGCAAAGGCAAGTCCGCCGCGCGTATTAAAGAAGAAGACTTTATCGATCGCCTGCTGGTGGCCAACACCCACGATACGATCCTGTGCTTCTCCAGCCGTGGCCGCCTGTACTGGATGAAGGTGTACCAACTGCCTGAAGCCAGCCGTGGCGCACGCGGTCGCCCAATCGTCAACCTGTTGCCGCTGGAAGCCGATGAGCGTATCACCGCCATCCTGCCGGTGCGCGAGTATGAAGAAGGGCGCCACGTGTTCATGGCCACCGCCAGCGGTACCGTGAAGAAAACCGCGCTGACCGAGTTCAGCCGTCCGCGCAGCGCCGGCATCATCGCCGTTAACCTCAACGAGGGCGACGAGCTGATCGGTGTCGATCTGACCGACGGCAGCAACGAAGTGATGCTGTTCTCCGCCAACGGTAAAGTGGTGCGCTTCCCGGAAACGCAAGTGCGTTCGATGGGCCGTACCGCAACCGGCGTGCGCGGCATCAACCTCGGTGAAGGCGACAGCGTGATCTCCCTGATCGTGCCGCGCGGCGAAGGCGACATCCTGACCGTCACGCAGAACGGCTTCGGTAAACGTACCGCCGTGACCGAGTACCCGACCAAGTCACGCGCCACTCAGGGGGTTATCTCCATCAAGGTGAGCGAGCGTAATGGCCAGGTGGTCGGTGCCGTGCAGGTGGAAACCAGCGACCAGATCATGATGATCACCGATGCCGGCACGCTGGTGCGTACCCGCGTTTCGGAAGTCAGCGTGGTGGGCCGTAACACCCAGGGCGTGACGTTGATCCGCACGGCAGAGGACGAAAACGTCGTCGGTCTGCAGCGCGTGGCCGAACCGGTGGAAGACGAAGAGCTGGACAGCCTGGAACCGGGCGCGGAAGCGGTGGAAGAAGACACCACGCCGCTGGACGATGGCGACGACGCGGCTGAGCCGATGGACGACGACAACGTTTAAAGCAAGGTGAGGGCGTCGGCATGCCGACACCGTAATGCACTGAGACAAAAGGGCCTGGCAGCGATGCTAGGCCCTTTTTCAGTTATATGGTTTAATTGGCGCACCGAGCCGCCGGCCGCCGCGCCGGCGACAACGCGCGCCGCCACTGACTTTCGTATGGTATCCGATTGAAATACTTAGCCTCTTTTCGAACTACGCTGAAGATATCCCGCTATCTGTTCCGGGTGCTGGCGATTTTGCTGTGGTCGTTGGGAGCGCTGCTCACCACCTTTTATATTCTGAATATCCTGCATCAGAAAGAATCGGATATCCGGCAGGACTACAACCTCAACTTCGATCAGGCGCAGGGCTACATCCGTCATTCGGCCGACATCATCCGCGACATCAAGTATATGGCGGAGAACCGTCTCAACGGATCGGTCAGTAGCCTGGACATGTTCAGCGGCGTGTTTCCCGGCAAGGGCAGCCCGCCGCAATTCTTTCCGCTGTACCCGGAGTCCAACTGCGCGCTGAGCACCACCTACCGCAGTTCGCTCGATTCGCTGAGCGGCCTGATCCAGTATTGGAAAGAGAACTTCGTGGCGGCCTACGACCTCAACCGGGTGTTCTTCATCGGCGGTGACAGCCTGTGTATGGCGGAGTTCGGCGGCGGCAACGCGAGCGCCAATCGGGAAAACGTGCTGAAGTCGCTGCACGAGCGCATTCTGAAATACCGCAATGCCAAGAATCTGGACAAAGACAACAACCTGTATTGGGTTAGCCCCAGCGCGCAGCGGCCGGACGTCGGCTATCTGTATGTGCTGACGCCGATCTATATCGGTAATAAGCTGGAGGCGTTGCTGGGCATCGAACAAACCGTTCGGCTGGAAGATTTCGTCACCGCCGGCAACCTGCCGATTGGCGTCACGCTGCTGGATGAGAACAACGAGCCGGTGCTGCGCCTGGCGGACGGCGATCGCTATGCCGCTTCGCTCAACAGCTATCCCGCAGAGCATGCCTACTTCGGCTATGTCGACAATTATCGCGACCTGATCCTGAAGAAAGCGCTGCCGCCTTCTTCGCTGAGCATCGTCTATGCGCTGCCGGTGAAAAGCGTGGTGGAACGCTTCAAAATGTTGATCCTCAACGCGCTGTTGCTGAACCTGTTGTCGGCCATCGTGCTGTTCACGCTGGCGTGGCTGTTTGAGCGCAAGATGTTCCTGCCCGCGGAGGACAATGCGTTTCGCCTGGAAGAGCACGAGCAGTTCAACCGCAAGATCGTCGCTTCGGCGCCGGTGGGCATCTGTATCCTGCGCATCAGCGACGGCACCAATATCCTGAGTAACGAACTGGCGCACAACTACATCAACCTGTTGACCCACGAAGATCGCGATCGCATTACGCGCATCATTTGCGAACAGCAGGCGAATTTCGTCGATGTGATGACAAGCAACAACAACAACCTGCAGATCAGCTTTGTCCACTCGCGCTACCGTAACGAAGAGGTGGCGATTTGCGTGCTGGTGGACGTCAGCGCCCGCGTGAAGATGGAAGAGTCGTTGCAGGAGATGGCGGCGGCGGCGGAGCAAGCCAGCCAGTCCAAATCGATGTTCCTGGCCACCGTCAGCCATGAGCTGCGCACGCCGCTGTACGGCATTATCGGCAACCTCGATCTGCTGCAGACCAAGGCGCTGCCGCAAGGGGTCGATCGGCTGGTCAATGCGATGAACAACTCCTCCGGTCTGCTGTTGAAAATCATCAGCGATATTCTCGACTTCTCCAAAATTGAGTCCGAGCAGCTGAAGATAGAACCGCGCGAGTTTTCCTGCCTGGAGGTGATCACCCATATCGCCGGCAACTATTTGCCGCTGGTGGTCAAGAAACGTCTGGGGCTGTACTGCTTTATCGAACAGAACGTGCCGGAGCGCATTTTCGGCGATCCGGTGCGGCTGCAGCAGGTGCTTTCCAATCTGGTGAACAACGCCATCAAGTTCACCGATACCGGCTGTATCGTGCTGCAGGTCTGCACCCGCGGCAGCTACCTGGAGTTCAGCGTGCGCGATACCGGTGTCGGCATCCCGGAGAAGGAGATCTCGCGCCTGTTCGATCCGTTCTTCCAGGTGGGCACCGGCGTGCAGCGCCATTTCCAGGGAACCGGCCTGGGGTTGGCGATCTGTGAGAAACTGATCAACCTGATGGACGGCGATATCGCCGTGGAATCCGAACCGGGCCTGGGCAGCTTGTTCAGCATCCGCATTCCGCTGTTCAACGCTCAGTTCCCCATCCCGCAGGCCAGCGATACCTGGCAGGGCCGCCGACTGTGGCTGGATATCCGCAATCAGCGGCTGGAAAGCTACCTGATGGCGATTCTGGGGGGCTACGGCGCCGATATCCAGCGCTATGATGGCCAAGAGACCGCCGCCGGAGAGGTGATGCTCAGCGATCATCCGCTGATGCTGGACACGCCGCTGCTGGCTCAGATCCAATTCTCCACCGAGCATATCGGCCCATCGCAGGAAACACGGCCGGGTTATTGGATGCACAGCACCTCCACGCCGCGTGAAACGCTGAGCTTGCTCAACCGGTTGTTCGGCGTCGGCAGCGGCGCGGCAGAGGCGCTGGTGCAGCTGCCGGTGCCTGCCAAGGCCAGCGCGGCGGACAACGGCGATATTCATCTGCTGGTGGTTGACGATCATCCGATCAACCGTCGTCTGCTGTCCGATCAGCTGGGATCGCTGGGGTATCAGGTGGTGACCGCCAACGATGGCGTCGACGCGCTCGGCGTGCTGAAACAGCACCACGTCGATATTGTGCTGACCGACGTCAATATGCCGAATATGGACGGCTATCGTCTGACGCAGGAGCTGCGGCAGATGCAGTTCAGCGCGCCGGTGATCGGCGTGACGGCGAACGCGTTGGCGGAAGAGAAGCAGCGCTGCCTCGAGGCGGGTATGGATAATTGCCTGTCGAAACCGGTCACGCTGGAGACGTTGGAGCAGACGCTGGCTTACTACAGCCAACAGGTGCGCTACAGCCGCAGCGAGGCTTGAAAAGCAAACAGGCACGGCGGATGCCGTGCCTGTTTGGCGTTAACCTGCCGTGAGGCGGGCTTTAGTCTTTGTCCAACGGCGTCATGCTGACGGACGAGAGATAGTTGAGCAGGGCGATGTCGTTTTCGACGCCCAGCTTCATCATGGCCGATTTCTTCTGGCTGCTGATGGTTTTGATGCTGCGGTTGAGCTTCTTGGCGATTTCGGTTACCAGGAAACCTTCGGCGAACAGACGCAGCACTTCGCTCTCTTTCGGCGACAGGCGTTTGTCGCCATAGCCGCTGGCGCTGATCTTCTCCAGCAGTTTAGAGACGCTTTCCGGCGTGAACTTCTTGCCTTTCTGCAGGGCGGCCAGCGCCTTCGGCAGATCGGTCGGCGCGCCTTGTTTCAGCACGATGCCTTCGATATCCAGATCCAATACCGCGCTCAGGATCGCCGGGTTGTTGTTCATGGTCAGCACGATGATCGACAACTGCGGATAGTGGCGCTTGATGTATTTAATCAGCGTGATGCCGTCGCCATACTTGTCACCCGGCATCGATAGATCGGTGATCAGCACGTTGGCGTCCAGCTTGGACAGATTGTTGATCAGTGCGGTTGAGTCTTCGAACTCCCCAACGACATTCACCCATTCAATTTGCTCAAGTGACTTCCGGATGCCAAACAGTACGATAGGATGGTCATCAGCAATAATTACGTTCAGGTTATTCATGTTGTTGGCTACCTTGCTTCAGCAGTCTGCTGACGAAAAAATCAATCTGACTGATGTTATTCTCGATCTCGGGCGCATCACCTTCTGCGATGCGCTGTTCTAACGATTCGCACAGCTGCTTGCCGGGAAGCAGATTTAACATGGCAAACACGCCTTTTAGGCGGTGTGCGGTTTGTGACAGCGCATTGAAATCACTGCTGCCCGCCTCAGTATACAGTTTTTTGACATCGTCGGGTACTGTATCGACAAACAGTCCATAGTAATCACTTGATTTCAATTGTTTTTCATAGAGTTGGATATCTTCTGAGCTCAATGAAAGCGGGCTTTCTTCCTGTTCCAGCGCGGCCATTTGCTGTTCGATCAGCATCAGCACGGCGTCGATTAATGCGCCGTTCAGATTATAGTTCACCCGAATGTAGCGTTTATCCAGTGCTTGCCAGCCCGGCTCATCGCTCGCCAACAACAGGGTGTAATCATCGGCGCGCTGTGGGTTATCGGTCAGCAGCACGTCATAATCGCGGTTGACCGCGCGATCTTCGGCGACGAGACAGTCGGCGCCGTAGGCCTGCAGCAGACGGGTCACGATGCCGCGCACTTCATCCGACGTGACGTCCAGCAGGGCGGTGACGCCGTCGAGCAGCTTTTCCTGCTCCTGCGGCTCTTTTTTCTCCATCTCCATGGCGACGCGAATGGTGTAGCGAGTGCCGATATCCACCTTGCTGCGAATGTCCAACTGGCCATTAAGCTTTTTGCACAGTTGGTTGCACAGGAAGAAGGTGAGCCCGGAACCGTGGTTGAAGCGGTCCACCAGCGTCTGGCTGAGGAACGGATAGTTGAGGTTGCTGATCTCTTCGTTGGAGATGCCGGAGCCGGTGTCGTTGATTTGGAAAATCAGGCGATCCGGGTGCTCGGGCTCATGGTCGACAACCAGAGATATCTTGCCGCAGGCGGTGGTGATAATGGCGTAATGCACCAGCAGCGAGATCACCTTACGCAGCGCGTTGGCGTCGCCGATATAGTTCTGCTCGACGTCCAGCTGGAAATGCTTGAACAGCGCCAGCCCCTTCTGGTTAAGGGCGGGCAGGGCCTCCTGCAGCAACTCGTCGATCATCGCCGTCGGGTTGAACGGCTCGCGCGTGGGTTGCCAATCCTGGGTTTCCAGCCGGGTCAGCAGGGTGATGTTATCGATCAACTCCAGCACCGAAGCCGACGCCGCCGTCAGTTGGCCCAGCAACGCCTGCTGTTGTTCCTCATCCGGCCGGCTGTGCAGACGGTCGACCAGATCGTGCATCTGGCGTACCGGCTGATTCAGCTCGATGCCCAGATTGTGCAGCATCAGCTTGCGCGCCTGAACGTTTTTGTCGTATTCGCGCCGCGCCTGCTGCAGCCGCTTGTTCACCATCACCTCTTTATCCTGATCGTGCATCAGGAACAGGTAGGTGTCCGGCGACAGCTGGCTGCGGAAGATGCGGATTTCATACACCTCGTTGTTGACCGTCGCCTGGATCACCCCGTGATGCTGTTCGGCCATATGGGCGATCTTCTGCAGACTGAGGTGTGGTAACAGGTGCTCGGCGATTTTGTTGCTGGCGATCACCGTATTGTTGGCGAAGCTGTAGACCAGCAGGCCGGAGGGCAGGCTGGAGACGATCTCCTGATTCAGCGCGCGCTCGGCTTCCAGTTCCACCGCCATGTTTTCGCTCGGGCGAATATACTGGCGACGGATAAAGTAGATGCTCAGCATCGACAGCGCCAGCAGCAGCAGGTTGACCGCGATCAGCCAGATGTTGTTACGCAGCAGATCGATGGCCAGATTGATGGCCGAAACGCGATACACCACCTTCAGCGGCGCATTGGGCAGGGCGGCGCTGAACTCCACCCAACCGCCGCTCATCGTCGCATGGGTGCCGAGGACGGTTTCCGCCGGGATGACGCTGTCGTCGAGATCGACATCGTCCGGCAGCAGCAGGAAACTGGCGCGGGCCAGATTGGCCGGAATGATGTCGTTGATTGGCAAATCGAAGGCGATCACCGTCGCCAGATGCCCTGGCTGATTGAAAGTGGTGCGAATTGAGAACGAATAGGCGTTCTGGAAGCGCTGCTTGCGCAGATCGGAAAAGCTCTCGCGCTCGTCGAGCATGTTGGCCTGCTGTAGCATCTCGGCGCGGCGTTCGTCCGCCGAGGTGGTCAGGTAGCTTTCCCGAAAGCGCGAAGCCAGCTCTTTGAGCGGCTGGGTGGTGATCAGGCTGAGGCTGTTGTCCTGACCATTGAGGTAATACATGGCGTAGTTCTCGGTTTTGGCGCCCCAGCGGGTGTCCAGGTAGTCCGAGATGTTGGCGATCATCGCCAGCGTGTTTTCGTCATGGCTGCCGAAGATCACCGCGTCCGTTTTCTTGTGCGGCTTCTCGACATAATAGACGTCGGGCCGCAGGCGAGTTTCCTGCAAACCGGGATCGACATTCTGCGCCGGCGCATTGCCGAATTTGTCATAGACCTGATAGGTCATATAGCGGTAGGTATCGATACGCTTTTGCAGCGAACCGGCGATGCCGTTCAGCGCGTACTTCTTTTCCGCCAGCCAGGCATTGGTGTAATTGTAACCATACAGGCCGATGCCGATCGTCAGCAGCACGATAAATAGCAGGAAGCAGCGGGTAATGTTGCTGGAGCTTATGGTCAGTTGTTTATTTTGCATAGTGGCTGCGCATTCCTGAATCAGCGAGTGACGGCCCTGGCGCTGGCGGTCACCGCCAACAGCAGAGCGGCTACGCAGGCGAAGGCCACCGTCAGGCTGGAAAACTGAGCGATGAAGCCGATCAGCGCCGGGCCGGCCAGAATACCGGCATAGCCGACGGTGGTCACGGAGGCGATCGCCAAATTGGCCGGCATGTCACGCTGGTTGCCTGCGGCGCTGAACAGGATCGGCACGACGTTCGAGGCACCGAGGCCGACCAGCATGAAGCCGACCAGCGACACGGTGGCGTGGTTGAAGGCGATGGCCAGGCTCAGACCGAAAGCGGCACACAGGCTGCCCAGCAGCAGCACTCGGTAGCGGCCCAGCGAGTTCACCACCCGATCGCCATTGAGGCGGCCGAGCGTCATGGTGATGGAAAACAGCGCGTAGCCCAGGCCGGCCTGGCTATGCTCGACGCCCCGCAAGGTGGTGAGGAACAGTGCGCTCCAGTCGAGCATCGATCCTTCCGCCAAAAACATGATAAAGCACAGAATGCCGATGAACATCACCCAGCCGCGCGGCAAGACGAACATCGGCCCGCCGTCGTCGGCGCCGCTCTCACGCAGCAGATGGCGGCTGGCAAGCGCCAGCAGGCCTATCACCGCCAGCACGGTGAGCAGGGTGGATTGCAGCGGCGTCAACCCCAGCCACAGCAACGCGCTGACGCCGCCGGCGCCGGCAATGCCGCCGATGCTGAAGAAACCGTGAAAGCCGGACATCATCGCCTTGCCGCTGGCGCGTTCGACGATCACCGCCTGAACGTTCATCGCCACGTCGATCATGCCGATCGCCGCACCGAACAGCAGCAGTGCCACGGCCATGCCGCCGAGGGAGTCCATCAGCGCCAGCAGCGGCAGATCGATGCATAACCCGAGTCCCGCCATCAGGATCACCGCGCGACAGCCCAGTTTGCCGGTCAGGAAACCGGTCAGCGGCATCGCCAGCATGGAGCCGGCGCCGATACAGAGCAGCAATAGGCCGAGCGAGCCGTCATCGATACCGATGCGCGCTTTGGCGAAGGGGACCAGCGGCGCCCAGGCGGCCATGCCGAGACCGGCGACGAAAAAGGCCAGACGGGTGGCGATCTGTTGAGGAACGCCGGGCGTTTGCTGTTCATTGCACAAGGTGGCTGTCATGTAAGCGTCAGGATCTTGGGTCAAAAGAATGGTGAAAGTTACTGACAGTTTTTATCACAATCCGCGATCCGGGTCGAAAATATTCGCGCCAGACAGGTTCCTGGCACCGCCTCTGCGCACCAGCCAGAGCGCGATAGCCTGGACAATATAGTCCTTTTGCTGCTCGTCCAGTGCGACGCCCTGTGGTATGCCGTGCCACTTTTCCAGACAACCTCGGCAACAGGTGGCGGTAGCGTGCTGGGCGACGAACACCGGGTGGCCACGCATCGGCGTTTGCTTGCCGTCGTTTTTAGGATGGGCGGCGGCCAGGCGGCGGTCGATAAAGTCGCGGGCATGGCTGAGTATCAGCGGCAATCCCTTGCCGTCGAGATACGTTTGGTCTTTGGCATTTAAACGGAAGCGAGCGCGGAAGGGAGAGGTTTGTAGCCGCCGCCATAGCGCGTCGGGTTGAAAGGGCATCATGAATTTTACTCGCTGAGGGTGCATTTTTTTCAGATTACCAGAACGGAAACTCTGCGGCTAATTATGCCTGCGGCGGGAAATAATCGGCGAGATAAAGCATGAAATGAAAAGCAATTACAATTTGTAGACTAAAATAAGGGAAGAGATTAGCAATTAGTGCGAAAGTAAATTAATGAAACTATATCATAAGGTTATTTATTTGCGTGCTATTTGTACGAGTCGAAATGGTGAGGGACGTGTGGAGGGAAATAAAAAACCGGCCAGAAGCCGGTTAAAGGAATGCAGAAATTATCCTCGGATCTCGGATAATGAAGGTAATAATGAAAATAATGATGATAGCGAGGTGATTATAGCGGCTGCGTGCGGGCAACGTTTTGGCACAATGTGCTTATTGGTTGGCTCGATTGTATGGTTGGCTTTTTTTTCTTAAAGATATGTATAACTACATGATTTTTTATCAATTAATCTATTCTTTGTCTTTAAGTGCTTTATTTTGTTTGTCTGTAAGGTTTTGTGAAAGTTCGCGCGTATTTACATTTTGAAACCTTTATTAATTACAATGAAACACTATCGGATACTTGGTATCATTTTCTTTCTGGATTAATATAACCCTTGTTACCAGAATGGTAATGCACAGTCGTGCTAATAATGCTCGAAAAGGGCAGTGGCCGTAGCTCGACATAATTAACGAGGATAATAACGATGAAACTTCGAGTACTCTCTCTGATGGTACCCGCACTGCTGGTTGCAGGCACAGCAGGCGCGGCGGAAATCTACAACAAAGACGGTAATAAACTGGATTTGTACGGTAAAGTCGACGGTCTTCACTATTTCTCCAGCAACAACGGCGTGGACGGCGATCAGTCTTATATGCGTTTTGGCCTGCGCGGCGAAACGCAAATCAGCGATCAACTGACCGGTTACGGCCAGTGGGAATATCAGGCGAACCTGAACCACGCTGAAAGCCAGGACAACAAAAACTTCACCCGTTACGGCTTCGCCGGTCTGAAATTCGGCGACTACGGCTCCTTCGACTACGGCCGTAACACCGGCGTGCTGTACGACGTCGCGGCGTATACCGACTTGCAGCCTGAGTTCGACGGTATGACCTATGGCGCCGACCAGTTCATGTTCCAGCGCTCCAGTGGCCTGGCGACCTACCGTAACAACGACTTCTTCGGTCTGGTTGACGGCCTGAACTTCGCCCTGCAGTACCAGGGTAAAAACGGCAACGGCGAAGAGACCAACAACGGTCGTGACGTTCTGGGTCAAAACGGCGAAGGCTACGGTATGTCCATGAGCTATGACATGGGCTACGGCATCAGCGCCGCGGGCGCCTTCTTCAACTCTCGCCGCACCAGCGAGCAGAATGGCGGTAACGGTCACCAGAACATCATGGGCCGCGGCGACAAGGCTGAAGGGTACTCCGGCGGTCTGAAATATGACGCCAACGATGTTTACCTGGCGGTGATGTTCACCCAGTCCTACAACGCGGCGCGTTTCGGTAGTTCCGATAGCAGCGTTTATGGCTACGCTAACAAGGCGCAGAGCTTCGAAGCCTACGCGCACTACCAGTTCGACTTCGGTCTGCGTCCGTTCGTGGGTTATAACCAGACCAAAGGTAAAGACCTGGGCCGTGCCGGCAACGGCAAGGACTACGGCGATCAAGATCTGGTCAAATTCGTCGACCTGGGTGCGACCTACTTCTTCAACAAAAACATGTCTACTTATGTTGATTACAAAATCAACCTGGTGGACAACAACGATTTCACCGACGCTGCCGGCATCAACACCGACAACGTAGTTGCCGTGGGCCTGGTTTACCAGTTCTAAGCACCAGCGTGTGAATGACACAGCGCGGCCTTCGGGCCGCGTTTTTTTTGCCGGTAAAAAGCACGAATTGAGCCGTTGCCGGCACGGGAAGCGCTTCCGATCGCCTCCATCCGGCCTACGCTGTCAGTACAGCAAACAGAGCGGAGGTGATATGGAACTCAAGATCGATAAGGTGATCGAAACGGTGTTGTACGTCAGCGATATTGAATGCGCGGACGTTTTTTACCGGGAGGTGCTGAAGCTGCCGACGATGGTCGCCAACGAACGGTTTCGCGCCTATAACGTCGGCGATCGGAGCGTACTGTTGCTGTTTATCGAGGGCGATTCGCTAAGCGGGGCGCACTATCCGACCGGGTTTATTCCCGCGCACGATGGCGTGGGGCCGGCGCATATCGGGCTGGCGGTGGCGAAAGAGCAATTGCCGCACTGGGAGCGGCATCTGATGGCCAACGGCGTGGAGATTGAGGGGCGGATGCGCTGGGAACACGGCGGGGAGAGCATTTATTTTCGCGATCCCGACGCCCACCTGTTGGAACTGGTGACGCCGGGCATTTGGGCCAATTACTGATCGAACCCGCCTTGCGCTAACATGTCCAACGCGGCATTCAGCACCTGCAGCGCGGCCTGCGGTTGCCGCTCTATCTGCACTCTGACGATGGCACCGTCGATCAGCATCGCCAACATCGCTGCGTGCTGTTCCCGCTGTGGGCCGGCGGGCAGGTGACGTGCCAGCTCGTCCGCCATCCGCCGCTTATGCTGGCCGGCGATGTGCAGGCTTTCCGGCAGCAGGTCGGCAAGCTCCACCGCCGTATTGATAAACGCGCAGCCGCGAAAGCGCGGATCGTCGAACCATTCCGCCAGGCAGGGCGCCAGGGCCGGCAGCAATCCGCCGCTCTGCGCCACATGCCTGGTCAACGCTGTGCTGAACCAGGCTAACCACTGCTGATGGCGATAGGTCAAAAACGCCGTAATCAAGTCGTTCTTGCTGGGAAAGTGGCGGTAAAACGTCACCTTGGTCACGCCCGATTCCTTGATGATCCGATCGATACCGGTGGCTCGGATCCCTTCTTGATAAAACAGATCGTGCGCCGTCAGCAGGATGCGCTGGCGGGCGGGCAAGGCGTCGAGATCGGCGGTCATCATTTTCTCCCAGGCTATTTTTGAGTGATTGTAGACAACTCTGTCTACTTGCGCTAGCGTAATGTAGTAGACAGAGTTGTCTACTTGCTTTCACCCAGGAGATGAACATGAGCATTAAACCCCCATTGCCGCCTTTTACCCGCCAATCCGCCATCGAGAAGGTGCGGTTGGCGGAGGATGCCTGGAACAGCCGCGATCCTGAACGCGTATCGCAGGTGTATTCCCTCGATACCCACTGGCGTAACCGCGCGGAGTTTGTCGATGGCCGCGCAGCGGTGGTCGGCTTTTTGCAACGCAAATGGGCGAAAGAACTGGAGTATCGGCTGATTAAGGAGCTGTGGGCGTTTGATGGCGCCCGCATCGCGGTGCGTTTCGCCTATGAATGGCGCGACGATTCCGGCAACTGGTATCGCAGTTTCGGCAATGAGAATTGGGAGTTCAATCAGGAGGGGCTGATGATCAACCGCCATGCCTGCATCAATGACATGCCGATCCGCGAACAGGATCGGCGTTTTTATTGGCCGCTCGGTCGGCGCCCGGACGCTGTTCCGGCGCTGAGCGATTTCGGTTTTTGAATCTGATGGCGTGTTGGCGATGGCCTCCTGAGGGCAAAAGCGCACCGATCGACAAAGGGGAATTTGTAGAAAAGCCTTCCTGCTTCTAGACTTAGGGGACAACAAATGCACTCCAAGAGGACAAGCTATGACGAAGAAGTTGGTTTTGGCCGTCGGCACTGCGGCGGTATTTTCCATTCTTGCCGGTTGCACCACCTATGATCGTGCAGCCAGTTATGTCAATGAGCCGGTGGTCAGCGATGTCAAAGTAGGGATGACCAAGCAGCAGGTGCGGGCTATCGCCGGTCCGCCGTCGACCACTGCCACGCTGGTTCATGCGCAGGGCACCTGCGACACCTATGCGGTGGCGCCGCGCGACGGCAAGGTGCAGACGTACTTTGTCAGCTACAACGACACGGGCCATGTCATGAACAAGGGCTATCAAACCTGTTCAGACTACGATTCGCAGCCGAAGTAATCGCGTTTCGGCCGGCCCAAAAAGCCTCGCTTGCGCGGGGCTTTTCATTTTTTAAGCGTTTAAGGCCTGAAGTTTAGGCAACTGCGCCGCCAATCCCATTTTTTTGCATGAAAACGATAGACATTTCATAACGGTATCGCTAATATCAGCGCCCATTGGAAGGATGGCCGAGTGGTTTAAGGCAACGGTCTTGAAAACCGTCGAGTGTAACAGCTCCCAGAGTTCGAATCTCTGTCCTTCCGCCAAATTCAGCCGGCTTAGCTCAGTAGGTAGAGCAACTGACTTGTAATCAGTAGGTCACCAGTTCGATTCCGGTAGCCGGCACCATGACAGAGGCCCCAGCAGAGATGCTGGGGCTTTTTGTTATGCGCTGCATGCTGACACCGGAGGATCAAATTAACCTATTAGGCGGGTTTTCATCTGCCGCATGGAGCTTGGACATTCATCACGGAGGGGAAGGAGCCGATGGCTTATTCTGGCAGAAATATAGCCGGAGGATGAGCCGGCTATCAGGTAGGGTTCAAATCTCAGTGACCAGCCACTGATCCGCTTCTTCGAACATCTCTTCCAACATTCGGTTCAACTTCTCACGATCGCTTTTGCTGGCGTCGGAGTTCAGGCCGTTGGCCTGCATCGGCTTCACGCGTACGTCCGCCCCCGGGAACAGCGCATGCACGCGTTTTTCCAGCTCGTTGCGAATAATCTCGGCGGCGTTGGGTAACCCAGCGACGTTGCGTTTGTCGTACACCAATTCTACAAACATGACTCACCTGTAAATACTGATTTAATGTACAGTATTCTGGCCTGAGGAAGGTCGGTTGGCAAGAGGGGGAGCGGAATTTTGCACGATGCGTTCATTCGTGCGCGGCGTGCGGTAAAGCCTGCAGCTGAATCACCAATTCCGCCAGGCTGGCGGCCTGCATTTTCTCCATCACTTTCGCCCGGTGAACCTCCACGGTGCGCAGGGCGATATTCAGCCGTTCCGCCATTTCCCTGTTCATCATGCCTCGCACCACCAGATGCGCGATGTCGCGTTCTTTCGGCGTGAGCGTGCGGTAGCGGCCGCAAGTTTCATGGCATTGCCAGGCCTCGGCGGAGGCCTGCTGCGCCCGTTCGAGGGCGGCGATCAGCGGTTCAGCGGCGATCGGTTTTTGCAGGAAATCCACCGCGCCGTGCTTCATCTGTTCCACCGCCATCGGCACGTCGCCATGGCCGGACAGGAACACCACCGCCAGTGTGCTGCCCTGGCGGCGCAGTTCCCCGTAAACCTGGTGGCCATCGAACTTCGGCATCCGCATGTCCAGCAAGACGATCCCGGTCTGAAACAGGTCGGCCTGCGCCAAAAAGCCGGCGCTGTCATTCCAGCAGTGCACGTTGTGGCCGAGGCTGCTCAGCAAAAAATGGCAGGCGTCGGTGACGGCGACGTCATCATCCACCAGATGAATTAGCGACATGGTTTTCCTCATCGTTCAATATGAAATGCAGCGTTACGCACAGCCCATTGCGGCTGTCGGGGGCCGGGCGATTAGCCAGGCGGATTTCGCCGCCGCCATAGCGGGCCAGGCGCCGGCAAATGGCTAACCCCAACCCCATGCCGCCGGCTTTGGTGGTGTTGAAGGGGCGAAAAGCCTGTTCCAGCCCGGCCGTTGTCATGCCGCCCGCGTTGTCCTGCAGATGCAACTCGATCGCCCGTTCGCCCGCGGCGGCGGAAAGCCAGACGGCATTGGCCCCGGCCTGCGCCGCATTCAGCAGCAGGTTCACCAGCAGCTGTTCCAGCAGCGCCGGCGGCAGGGTTAGCGTCAGCGAAGGTGCCACATTGTTGAACAACGTCAGGTCGGGATAGCGCTGCGTCAGGCGCAGCAGTGTCCACACCCGCTCGGCGGTTTCGCTTACCGCAGTGGGCCGCCAGCTCGTTTGATCTATCGCCTCATCGGTGGGCCGCACCCACTGGCGCAGGTTATGAATCGTCTCGCCGCCGCGCTGCGCCTGCCGGTCGATATTTTCCAGCGGCCCCAGCAGCGGATGCCCGGTGTCCGTTTTACGCAGTTGGATCAGGCATCCCTGCGCATAGTGGCGAATAGCCGCCAGCGGTTGATTGAGCTCGTGTGCGAAGCCGGAGGCCATTTCCCCCAGCACGTTCAGCTGCCTGGCATTCTCCAGCGCCTGCTCCTGTCGCCGCAGTTGCTCTCCGGCATGGAGCAGTTGCCGCCCGCGCCGGCGTACCAGCAGCGCGATCCAGATATGGTTGACGATCAACAGCGACAGCACCGCCAGCGACAGTCCGACGGCCGTCTGATGCTGGATCAGCCAGCTCTTGATATCCAGCCATAGCCGCCGCTGTTCCGGGTGTCGATTGACGGCGCGCAGCAGCGCTTCCACCTCGCTGGTCGAGGCCGGTGCGCCCCACTGAAAGGGAGACTGCGGCGGTGCGGTCAGCAAGGCTCTTGCCACCGCATCCACCAGTGAGTTATCCAGACCGGGCAGGGCGGCGAACGACCAGTTGGGGTAAAGCGGCGTGCTGGTGACGCAGGGAACCGACGTGGCCTGTTGCAACAGCGGGCGAAAATCCGCCGGATTGATCAGGCCTTCCTTATCCATTTTCTCCAGCAGGCAGACCGGGACGATGGCGGCCTGAATGGCGCGTTCGCGCAACAGATAGATCAGGGCGTCGGCAGGGAAGCCGGTAAAGCGCAGGTGAAAATCGCGCTCGGGCCGTATGCCGGCGTCGCTGAGCGCCTTATAACCGGTCAGATAGCCGCCGAAGGCCTGCGGATCGATGGCGCCCACCGTTTTGCCCATCAGCGCCTGCGGCGTCGTAATGCCGCTGTCGCGCCGCACCAAAATCACGCTGCCGATGATGTTGCCCGTTGCCCGATCGCCGTTGGCGGCGCGCAACGACGCCAGCCAGCGCAGATGATAGTGGCTGTTCAACTGCACGAACTGCGCCGGATTAGTGACCACGAACTGCACGCTGCCCCGATTGACCGCTTCGCGCATCTGCGCCAGATCGAGCGGCTGCAGGCGGAAGCGTTCACTGCCGACGCTGCCGTTGAGACTGTCGATCAGCGGCTGCCAGTCACGCGCGGTCGCCGCATCGCCGCGCATCGCCAGCACGCCGACCGACCACTCGTCCGCCTGTGCCGCCATCCCCCAGCCGAGACTGAACAGTAATAACACGACCTTCACGGCCCCTCCTGATGGGCAATCTGCCTGCCGTCACTTGTTTTAGATCAACGTTAGGTTCGGTATGTGGTTAACCACAATAGAGCTGAGCCCAATGTCATTTTTACACTGTAAATCATCGACATTGTTTATTCATCTAACGGGCATCAATAGCGTGATCGGGGTGATGCCCAGGACGTGGGAGAGGCGCATGGATTTCGGTAAACGGCAGTTTTTGCAGCGGCTGGGCGTGTTGACGGCGGGGGCTTCGCTGATCCCCGTGGCGGAGGCCGGGCTGACGTTAGCACCGACGCGGCGCGAGGGAGATGCGAGCCGCCGTTACGCGATGCTGATCGATCTGCGGCGCTGCGTCGGGTGCCAGGCCTGTACCGTGAGCTGCGCCATTGAAAACCAGACGCCGCACGGCGAGTTCCGCACGACGGTAAACCAGTACCAGGTCAGCCTCGAAGGCGAAGAGGTGGCGACCAACGTGCTGCTGCCCAGGCTGTGCAACCACTGCGACAACCCGCCCTGCGTGCCGGTATGCCCGGTACAGGCCACCTTCCAACGCGAGGACGGGATCGTGGTGATCGACAACAAACGCTGCGTGGGGTGCGCCTATTGCGTGCAGGCCTGTCCGTACGATGCCCGTTTTATCAATCACGCTACCCAAACGGCGGACAAATGTACCTTCTGCGTGCACCGGCTGGAGGCGGGACTGTTGCCGGCGTGCGTGGAGTCGTGCGTGGAGTCGTGCGTGGGCGGGGCGCGGATCATCGGCGATATGCGCGATCCGCACAGTACGTTGAGCAAGCTGCTGCGGCGCCACGAGGCCGAGATCAAAGTCCTCAAGCCGGAGAACCAAACTGCGCCCCATGTGTTTTATCTGGGGCTGGATGACGCCTTCGTCACGCCGCTGCCGGGGCGGGCGCAGGTCGCTTTATGGGGGGAGGGACGATGAGCCGCCAACTGATGATCGCAGAAGTTCTGAGCCAGCCGCAGGCGGTGAGCTGGCTGCCGTGGGCCGTACAATATTTCTTCTTTATCGGCATTGCCGCCTGCGCCGCGCTGCTGGCCTGCGTGTGGCGCTGGCGCGGTGGAGACAACGCCGCACATTTGGAGCGCACGGCGCTGTTTATCGGGCTGACGTGCGCCATCACCGCGCCGCTGGCGCTGACCGCCGACCTGCATCAAACCGCTCGCTTTTGGCATTTCTACGCCTACCCGACGCCCTGGTCGTGGATGCCGTGGGGTGCGCTGTTCTTGCCGCTGTTTACCCTGCTGATCGGCCTGTGGTTTCTCGCGATCGAATTTACACGGCTGACGGGCAGGCGAGTGGCGCTGCTGCGTGGGATCGCGCCTGCTTGCGCGCTGGTGGCTATCGGCCTGCTGTTGTACACCGGGCGTGAGGTTTCCGTCGTGCGCGCCCGCCCAATCTGGTTCAGCTACGCATTTCCGATCGTGATGTTCCTCAGCGCGCTGCAGGCGCTCTTGGCCTTGCTGCTGCTGACATTGCGCGAACGGCCCGGCCTGCAAGCGCCACTGGCGCGCGGGATGCTGTTGACGTTGCTGCTGCTCGGCGGGGCGATCCTGCTGTGGGTGTGCGGCGATACGTTATCCGGCTCGGCGGTACGCCACTGGCTGCAGACGCAGGCGATGGCGCGCTGGTATGCCGCCGGGTGGATTGCGTTGTGGGGGCTGGCGCTGGCGTGCGCCGTCTGGGCGGGCTATCGGCGCTTGCCGCGCGGCGGTGCGCCGCTGCTGGTGACCTGTGCGCTGGGACTGAACTGGTTGATGCGCTGGACGCTGTTGATCGAAGTGCAAACCGTCCCGAAATACAACGCGTCTTACCACTTCTATAGCCTGCCGTTCGGCAGCGACGGCTTGCTGGCGATCGTCGGCACCTTCGGGCTGTGGCTGGCGTTAATGATCATGGTGCGTGAAGCACAGGCGTTTTTACTGCGGAGAAAACAACATGGCTAAACTCACCCGGCGTCAGTGGTTGAAAGTGGGCCTGGCCTTCGGCGGATTGTCCGCTTTCGGCCTGAGTTACTGGGAAGTCGCCAAACGGGCGATCGACGGTTTGATTCACGGCACCTCAGGGCGGGTGACGTTGGATCGCATCAACGGCAACTCTCTGCCGCCCGAAGGGCGGGCGGTGCCGGAATGGCAAGGCAATTCGCAGCAGGCCATCTCGATGACCCAATGTTTCGGTTGCTGGACGCAATGTGGCGTGCGGGTACGGGTGGATAGGCAGACCGACCGGGTACTGCGTATCGCCGGCAACCCTTATCATCCGCTGTCTCAGGAACGGCACGTCGACTCTGCCTTGCCGCTGCAGGACGCGTTGGCGCAGCTGGGCGGCGAAAGCGGCCTCGATGCCCGTTCGACCGCCTGCGCGCGCGGCGCCACGCTGCTGGAGGGGCTTTACAGCCCGATGCGCGTACTGGAGCCGATGAAGCGCGTCGGCAAGCGCGGCGAGGGCAAGTGGCAACGCATCAGCTTCGAACAGTTGATCGCTGAAGTGGTAGAGGGCGGCGATCTGTTCGGCGAGGGGCATGTGGACGGCCTGCGGGCGATCCGCGATCTGGAAACGCCGATCGACGCTCGGCTGCCGGGGCTGGGGCCGAAAGCCAACCAGCTGCTGGTGACCAACGCCGGTGACGACGGGCGCGACAGCTTCCTGCGGCGCTTCGCTCAGAACAGTTTCGGCAGCAAAAACTTCGGCGCGCACGGCGCATACTGCGGGCTGGCCTACCGTGCCGGTTCCGGCGCGTTGATGAACGATCTGGACAAGAACCCGCACGTGAAACCGGATTGGGAACAGGTCGAATTCGCGCTGTTTATGGGCACCTCGCCGGCGCAGTCCGGCAACCCGTTCAAGCGCCAGGCCCGGCAGTTGGCCAGCGCCAGATTGCGCAGCGAGTTCCGCTATGCGGTAGTGGCGCCGGCGCTGCCGCTGACCACCACGCTGGCGGACGATCATGGCCATTGGATCCCGGTGCTGCCGGGCACCGACTCGGCGCTGGCGATGGCGATGATCCGTTGGATCCTCGACAACCGGCGTTATCAGGCCGGCTATCTCGCCATCCCGTCGGAGGCCGCCATGCAACGCGCCGGCGAGAAGAGCTGGACCAACGCCACGCATCTGGTGATCGCCGAGAGCGAGCACCCGCTGGCGGGGCAGCATCTGACGCTCGCTCATCTGAACGGTACCGAGTCGGCGTCGCCGCTGGTAGTCAACGGCGCGGGGGAACTGGTGCCGGCCGAGGCGTGCGACCGCGCCGAACTGTGGGTAACCCGCACGGTGACGCTGCACGACGGCGCGCAGGTGGCGGTGAAAAGCGGTTTCCAGTGTCTGAAAGAGGCCGCCGACAAACTGTCGCCGGAGGCGTACAGCCGGGAATGCGGCGTGCCGGTGGCGCGTATCGCGGCGCTGGCCGAAGCCTTTACCGCCCACGGGCGCAAGGCGGCGGTGATCGCCCATGGCGGGATGATGGCGGCAAACGGGTTTTACAATACCTGGTCGGTGATGATGCTCAACGTGTTGATCGGTAACCTGAGCCTGGCGGGCGGGGTGTTTGTCGGAGGCGGCAAATTCAACGGCTTCGCCGAGGGGCCGCGCTATAACCTGGTCGAGTTTCCCGGCCTGGTAAAACCGAAGGGGTTGAATATCGCGCGCAGCAAGGCCGCTTATGAAACCTCCGACGAATACCGGGAAAAAGTGGCGGCGGGCGTTTCACCCTGGCCTGCCAGGGCGCCCTGGTATCCGTTCGTCGCCGGGCAGTTGACCGAGCTGCTGACGTCGGCGCTGGCGGGGTATCCGTACGGGCTGAAGGCCTGGATCTCGAACATGACTAACCCCTTGTACGGTATCGCCGGGTTGCGCGGCGTGGCGGAAGAGCGGCTGAAAGATCCGGCGCGTTTGCCGCTGTTTATCGCCATCGATGCGTTTATCAACGAAACGACGGCGCTGGCCGACTATATCGTCCCGGATACCCATAACTTTGAGAGCTGGGGGTTCAGCGCCCCCTGGGGGGGAGTCGCCAGCAAGGCCACCACTGCACGCTGGCCGATAGTGACGCCGGCGACCGCGAAAACGGCGCAAGGGCAGCCGATCTCCATGGAGGCGTTTTGCATCGCGGTAGCCAAACGCCTGGCGCTGCCGGGGTTTGGCTACCGCGCAATCGGCGACGGCCAGGGCGGGCTGCTGCCGCTCAACCGCGCCGAGGATTATTATCTGCGCGCCGCCGCCAACGTGGCGTTTGCCGGCAAAGCGCCGGTGCCGGCCGTGCAAGCGGAAGAGCTGGCGCTGACCGGCGTCGATCGCTTGTTGCCGCAGCTTGCGCAGACGCTGCGCGCCGATGAAGTCGACCGCGTGGCGTTTATCTACAGCCGCGGCGGCCGGTTCGCCGAGCATGACAGCGGCCGTCGCGACGGCAGCGTGGGCAACCGCTGGGAGAAGCCTCTGCAGATCTGGAATGCGGAAGTGGCGAAGCACCGGCATGCGATTACCGGCGAGCGTTTCAGCGGCTGCCCCACCTGCTACCCGGCGCGTTTGTCGGACGGCCGCGCGGTGGAAGAGCTCTACCCTGAGCGGCAGTGGCCGCTGCGGCTGATGTCCTTCAAATCCAATGTGATGAGCAGCTCCAACGCAGTGATCCGGCGCCTGCACGACGTGAAGCCGGTGAACCTGGTGGCCCTGAACCCGGCGGACGGGGTGCGTTTCGGCATTCAACACGGTGATTGGGTGAGCATCAGTACGCCGGGCGGTAGCCGGGAGGCGCAGATCAGTTTGCTGGCGGGGGTGATGCCCGGCGTGATCGCGGTGGAACACGGCTACGGCCACCGGGAGATGGGGGCCAGCCAGCACTACTTGGACGGCGAGCCACTGGCGATGGATGAGCGCATCGCTGCCGGCATCAACCTCAACGATTTGGGCTTTGCCGATCCGACGCGCGAAGTACCGAACACTTGGCTGGATTGGGTGACCGGTGCGGCGGTGCGTCAGGGCATTCCGGCGGCGATCGTCAAACTCTCCGCGTAAACGACAGACGAAAAAAAACCTGCTGTTACAGCAGGTTTTCTTGAATTTGGTCGGCATGAGAGGATTATGCGCATCTTCGATGCTTGCCCTGCGGGCCGTTGCTAAAGCAACGTGGTCTCACTACGTTCGGCTCAAACCTCCTTCGGAGATTCTCATCCTCTCAGTGTGCAGACGAAAAAAAACCTGCTGTTACAGCAGGTTTTCTTAAATTTGGTCGGCATGAGAGGATTCGAACCTCCGACCCCCGACACCCCATGATGCCGTTCGAAATACGCTAAAAGCCGCGCCAGTTCTGGGTTTAAAGCCATTTCACTGTTTAAACAAACAGTGCATTTTGTGCATAACTTGGCTTATAAACATCAACGAGTTAGGGTGGGTTTTGCCATCTTAGCTTATCCGTTATAATTCAAAAAATAATGTTAATTGAGGAAGGCAGAATGCCACGGAAAAGCCCTAACCAACTGTACTGGGAATCTCTGGATCGCGAGAGACTTGTTGATGAGTACAATAGCTTCTTAAGGGACAATGGATACGAGAACACCCCACATCATGCAGATCTGTTTGTTACTCGAAAAGGGATGGTTGGGATGAAAGCTAGGGATGCTATCGAGGCACTTTCTGGCGGGTTACCACCATTTTACGACTGATAGTTAACTGGGGGGAAGAGCCCCCCAATTTCACTAACCTACTGAGATTTCTCCATGCGGTACAACCACCCAATCGATGTGATTCTGGGTGTAGATTTTGGTAGATTTTGCGTCGCTATGTGCCATTCGACCTTGTGGATCTATCCCCTGGTTGTCAAAAAGGTGAGCGGCTAAAGCACGTATCTCATGGAATGTTGGCCGCTCTTCCATTTCCAGGTGATCGGATAACCCAAGCTGATCGCGTAATTTGGAAAAGGAACGGCTAAGGTAATCAGGTGCAACCTGAGTCGGGTGAGCAACTTCTTTGCTGCGTTTCACGTTCCGGTCAGGTATGCGATGCACAACGTATGGGCTAGCTACATTGTCTCTACTTTCCTCGATGATCTTCTTCAAAACCTCCCCGATCGGAATGGCAACGTGTGAAGCCTCTTTCTTTTGTACTTTTTGCCGGTGAATATATAGCGTGCCATAAATGCCATTCACGGGCTGTTCCAACCATACGCACCCACAAATCCCATTCTTTGGTTCACGTATAGAATAGCGGATCCGGGATACCTCAAGGCGTGCATGTGTTGTCTGTAATGCGAGATCCATGGCTGTTCGTAACCATGGCAATGCTGCATTACGAATAGCCAAGAAATGCTCCAGGGATAAGCGCTGTCTCTTTTTCTCATCTGTTCGTCGCATTTTCTTGCGCGTGGCCGGGTTATCCAGCATTAACGATTCATCTACAGCGTAACTGAATAGTTTCTTTAAGAAGCTGACCTTTCTGTTTTGAACGTTGGCTGACGCTTCCGCATGGTATTCTTTTATATAAGCGTTGACATGCTCCAGTTCGATATCACATGCCGGTATATTTACAAAAAATTCTTTCACCCGCTTGGCATCATTATTCCAATCATCTTTCGTATTGTCGGATGGACGTTCATCTTCAATAGCTCTCGCCATTATTCTATCTACATGTTCAGCGAAGGGGAGAGCTTCTCCTTGTATACCTCCAGACTCCCTGATAAGTGAGTCTATTGATATTGCATTTTCTGGACGCATTCTGTTGTTGTATTCGCGTGCAATATCGATTGCCAGTGCCCGATCTTTACCCAGCGACTTGCGTTTCCCCGTGACCAGAGTGAAGCGGTAAACACCAGTGGTTTTATCGAAATAAAGTTGATCTGGTAAATGCCGGTTTTCCCGCCGGCGCGGACGGGCAGCCATTAGGACTCCCTAATTAGTTGGTCAACAGCATGGGAAACTTTAGATTGAACTCCCCAACGCTCAGATGAATAAACATATGACATACCGTCTACTACCTTCCCTCTAACTTTACCGTTTTCAATCCAACGCTTGACAGTGCGTTTATCTGGGATTGAGCCTTCTTCAAATTCACGAGCGAGCCATTTGCTTGCGCGCATTAATTTATCGGCCATGGTTTTTCCTCCACACAATAGGCCCGCTGCAACGGGCCGGTATTTTTATCGCTGGTGGCCAGCTGAGAGATCACCGCAAACCTGCGCGACAAACACGTCAATCGGATCCGGCTCATGCGGTGCAGGTAAAATTGCGCCGCGGCAGGCAGTGATAGCTACCTTTACTCTGTTCCAGGCATCATGGTCGCGATCGGAAATGCGGATAACTTCTTCCATAGCCTCAAGCAATTCTCCCACCATTGCTGGCGCTGGCGGGGCGGTGAAAAGTTCGGTGCCATGCGGCAGGTCTTTGCCGCCGTTTTGCCAACAGATGCTTCCGCTTGCTGCTGGGCGAAGGTCAACCAGCGCCACCGGCTGCGCCTCCCGGTTAGCCGCCAACTCATCAAAAGCGTCGGCGTTCTGCAGCATGTCCTGCGCAATGCTCACCGATTCCCATTTCGCTTCTACCGCTTTTTCGCGCCAGAACTTAGCGCGCGCTCTCAACTGCTCGATCGTTAACATTGCTCATCCCCCATGACTTTGAACCCGGCGGCACGAACGTCTTTGGCATGCTGAGTACGGCAACGAGGATGCGTTTCACAGGACAGCCGCACCGGCGTAGCCAGCTTGCGTTCAGCTATTGCAGCTCTGGCGCCTAATCTTCCGCATTGCCTCGCTAACTCTTGACTTTGCTTTCTTGTGGCCTCCAGCTCTGCCAGCAAGGCAAAATATTGCTCTTTCTTGACGTGTGAGCCGTTTACCGCTGGCGCCCATACAGCGAAAGGTTCGCCGCCGTGAATTTCTACCTCTGCATCAAATTGCTCGGGCTTGCTCAGTTCGCTCAGCTTATTGTCCATCTGCTGCCTCATGATTGATGACGTAGTTTTTCGTGAATGGCTTCACCGGAAACTTCATTCTCTTCACAGCACGCCGTGAAATCTGCCTGGTGCTCACCAATGAACTCTTTCAAGGCGTAAGCCTCTTCCTCTTCAAGCTGGTATTTTCGAATGTCTTCGAACGCCACCATGCATAACTTCCCACCGAGGATCTTTGTGCCAAATCCGACGCCAGGCTCTTTGCCTTCCTCGAACTCAACAACGAACGTGTACTTGCTCATCAGTAACCCCCGCGGCGAGTAGCCAGCCGAATGCGCTGGTAAATTTCACCAGCGTTGATGCGTTCTTCACCCAGCTCGCAAGCACAGAAGTAGGCATAGGCTGCTTCTGTGCTTACTCGGTGAGCGTCGATAAATTCCTGTTTCAAAGCTTCGGTGTGGTGCTTTTCAATGAGATTACGTAAGGCATCAGGATCATTTTCAACGGGCTGTAACCAGTAGCAGACTGGGCCGTCCTCTGTATCGTGGATCGAAGCAATAAACCATCCATCGCCCGCCGGCGGTGTGGGCTCCCAGCCGCTAATATCGCCGTCCCCGGATTCATACGCATCGATCTGTTCGGCAGTGGCATGATTTTCCATCCACTGCAGCGCGCCAGTGACGCGGTTTGCTTCTTTCCACGCCTCAAATTCACCAGGCGTGCCATATTCCGCGCCATTGGCAGGCACAAAGTAATCCGGGTGCGTCCAGTAGCCGTACTGGTCACGCTTTGGTTCAACTGCGGTGATCAATTTGCTCATGATGTTGTCTCCTACAGCCGGCGGATCCGGCCGTAATATTCGCCTGAGTTCCAGAACACGACTTTCATTCCGGGCTCTACCTGGTTTTCGAATCGCCGCGGCACGTACCACATGACGACGGCTTTCTTTACAAAGACGCTGCTGACGATTTGGGTGCTGACTCGCTTAGCCATTGCCAGCCCCCTTCACGAAGATGATCCAGTGCGTCTTATCGTTCTTGCCGGTGCGCTGCCAGATAGCCGGTTTCTCGTCTGTGAGGGCGATGATCTGGCTAACCGGTATCTGGGTTTCGTTCCATTTGAAGATCAGCACGCCTTGTGGCCGCAGAACGCGGAAAGCCTCAGCGAACCCGGCACGCAGTTCATTGCGCCATGTTTCGCGATCGAGCTTCCCGTACTTTTTGCCCTGCCAGCCGTTGGGGCCGACGCGCTCCAGGTGCGGCGGATCGAACACGACGACAGGAAAACTACCGTCTGCAAACGGTAGCGCTGTGAAGTCGGCGATCAGGTCAGGGGAGATAACCAGTTTCCGACCATCGCACAGGGTGTGGCTCTCGCTGCGCTTGTCACTGAATACAGCGCGCTCGTCTTCTTTGTCGAACCAGAACATGCGCGGGCCGCAGCACATATCCAAAATGCTTTTGCCGTCGAGTGCTGGCATCACCGGGCGCTCTTTCATACTTCCTCCCGCTCTGGTTGGACGAGATCGTAGTACTGGCCATACGTCAGCTTCTGGAATTCTGGAGGGATGATCACGTCGCCGTGCCCAACCTCGCCGTCGCGCGATTTCGTGTTCGGGATGGCAAACAGCAGGCAGTTATCGCGCCCAGGGCAGAGGCCGCCGTAGGTGCTCAGCATGGGAATGCCTCTGGACGTACCGGTACCGAAGCCGGTACGCATGATGCCGTAGTGGTTGATGATGTAGGTCTGCCACGGCGGCAGGTCTGCCAGCGCGCTGTTTGCCTTGGCGATCGCCGCATCCAGCTGCTTGTTGAATTCCCGTCCTTCCTTGGTGTTACCCTTTCCTCGGGCGATGACAACCGGAGCATCTTTGAAATAAGTACGATGCTTGATGGTGGTCTGGCACGGGAATTCATGATCAGCAGGCCACACCAAGTTACATACGCGGCTCCCTTTGTCGCCGAACCCGTATGAATTGGTGTGCGCTACCGCATCGAACTCGGCTTGCAGCCCGGCGATGATGGCTTGGCGCTTGGCGTCGATTGCTTTAAAGCCCTCGACCAGCGTCTTAACGGCCGGCCCCTCGACTTTGAAATGGTCGTAGTGCTTGGCATTATCCGACATGCTATTTGTCCTCCTGGCGCTGCGCCGGGATCACTCCATCCACTTGCAGGCATTCATATTGCGGTGGGAGCTGTTGCTGGTGGATATCCGCCAGACAGTTGCTTTTGTCTGGGTACACCCAGCCCTGCGGCACGAATTCGCATGGCTGGTACGTGTAGCAGACGAGCAGGAATAGGCCGAACATTACACGGCCCTCTCAGCTGTCAGCTGGTGGAATCGCTGCAGGAACATCGTGCGTGCTTGCACTGGATTTACCGGCGATACGAGAAAATCTTCGGATGGGCTGATCCCTTCGAGCATCGGCCACGGCGTGCCGTCGTCAATATCGAGGTCGCGGCGCTCGGTGGCTAACATCACCAGATCGGCATTTTTAACGATCGGGCTGATTGTGGCAGGAAGGCCAAATTTATAGCGGATAACAAAATCAATGTTATTTTCGATGCCGCGATAGTCAGGTATTAATTTTTTGATCGGTGATGGAATATCTTTGCAATAAGCTTCATGAGCATCATGCAATAAAGCTTCGAGAGCAAAGCTTGGTGGCACGATCTGGCTTGCAATAAAGCAATGCTGTGCCACGCTGTAGAATTCAGGAAGATGGCCATTGAAACGGCATTCATGTGATAACGCTTGAGCGATATCTTCAATGCAAATATCGTCTACGTTTGGCGCTGCGTAATCAAAACGCTTGCCAGTAAAGGTTAAAATCCAAGACATAATTATTCTCCACACAGTTTTTGGCAACACTTCACCAAATACCCCATTGCTGGGGTATTTGAGGCTGCATTACATATTGAATTAAGCTTTAAATTTACCGATGAAGGTTTCTACTTCTACGCCGTCAAACTTGCTGGTCAGCAGGTCGCGGAATTCGACCGCGATTTCTTCTTCTGCTTTTTCCAATTGCACGATGCGTAATACCAGGATCGGTTTGTCATTGGTTATTATGCTGTAGCGCAGTTTGAATGGACGCTCGCTCAAACCTTCATACGGCACGCATTTGAACTCAAAGGCGGCTGGCATAACGTCTTTGCTTTTGGCTTCCACGCTTTCCATGAGTGAACGTTTACCGCTGAAATCGTTCTCTTCATGGTCAGAGGTGGAGACGGACTCAATAGTGATGCGTCGGACAGCACCAACGGCTTGCTTAATATCGAGTACAACGCCATCAGCATCGAACGCGGTAAGGAAGTCACGGTTGTCTTCCAGCCACTCTGCCAGTTCTTTTTGGCCTTGCTTGCGGCCATTGATATCGAGCACCCCGGAGAACGGGGCCGTTTTTTTCAGGGTGATCGAGGCTTTATTATCAGCATGGCCGGGTTCGTCCAGCGTGCCGATGTTGAAGATCGTTTCGGCCTGCATACGATCTGCATCGATGAAGCAGCAAACGCCTTCGCCTGCATATTGAGTAGAGTATTTAACAAAATCGGGAATGCTGGTTGTGTCCATGTTCCCGCGGAAGCGGAAGCGCAGATCGTGATAACGCTCGAGACTTTCAACGTTTACATCTTTTGGTAAAACAGCGATCGGGCAATCAACATGATTAAGATCTTGGATGAATGCAGCGCCGATAGCCAGATGCTTAATTTGCTCGATGGCTGTGCCGTCTAATTGTGACATATTATTTAGTCCTATTGATTAATAGTTGACGAGGTCGCGAAATTACTGAGCGACTTTTAATTTACCGTCTGGCTGACCGCCAACAGTAAATAATTGCCCTTGATCTTCCTGCAAAATAGTCAGCTTGCCGCCCTTACCAACATACATTGGCGTTTCGGTGGTATCTTCCTCTGACACTTTGCCGCGCGGGGTAGGGGTTACAAATTTCAGTTGGTGCTTAATACCCACCCGCTTTTCTTCAACTGAATTACTCAAGCGGTCAATATCAAAGGTGATAACGATCTTCCCTTTGCCGCCATTGTTGAGAACACCCAGGGCAGTAGCGTTTAAAGCCGCTGAGATTTTATTTTGAAACACGCCAGCATCCAGTTCGCCCAGAAAGTCCGGCACGTTGGTCTTGCGGTCATCACTCATTGAATACTCCTCACACGAAGCGGCGATAGCCGCGGTTTTCTCCACACATCAGGTGGCGCACCGCGCTGGTGTTCATACTGTGCAGAAATGAATTGGAACCGGCACAGTGCGCCACCTGATGTGTAAAAAGGGCGGCCAGCCTATGAACATTATCTTCACCCCTTGTTGGTTGAAGTTCGGCGTGGCCGCCAAAGACTACACACAGCAATTACTCGGTTGTGGCGGCTGGTAAACAACGCCCCCGAAGTTTCCAGCCTTGAACCACTATCAAAAAGAGCGATCCTCTCCCGCTATTGGCGAACCCTCTCCGGGATTCGGTACTGACGTTCGCCGGGTGAGATACAGTTTTGCACGCCCGCGCTCTTTGATAGTGGTGCTGACCTTCCAGCCAGCTCGGTGGGGATAGCAAGCGAACCGCTGAACGTACCCACTCGGCGGACTCGCCATTCGGATGCCGCCGCATAACCCCGAATGGCACTCTTCATTTTTAGGCTGACTGATGCGTTAACCGGGCGCCAACCGGAACTGCGTGATGCTTTTCGCCACCTTTCCCTCACTCCGTCGCCGGGGGAACTTTGCCATTACCGCTGATGCGACTGGCCGGTATCTACGGTCGGCCCGTTTACTTGTCACATGATGCTTCCCTCCATTCGCGTGCCTGTTCTCGTCATGGGGCAGGCTCCCGGTTCTCATGTTCCCTCTGAAGCCGTCATAGCCGAAGCTGATAGCAGCAGGGGAGAAAAGACGCTTCACATTGGGCTGCTCACTCATGGGTCAAGATCCTTCACCGCTCCCAGAATTTAGGGAATCGGCTGAGTGAGCATTCCGATGTGCGCCGGTCACCCGGCGACAGCCACCAAAATTAAAAAACCAACCGCCAACCAAAAATCCAGACACAAAACAGCCATTAACAACCACCATGCGCCTCGTTCACTCATGATTGCCTCGGTGCGCCTTATTGCGCGTTACGGTCTGCCCCTGCCATTGCCAGAATCTTTTTGGCGTAAGCGATCGCTGCATCGCGCTCTAAATAGATGCTGCCTTCCTCGCTGAAAAAGGTGAGCAGGAACGTTTCGCTGTCTTTGCCAAATTCGATCTCGCAATCGCACTGATCCCGGCACTGGAAGTCGGCAATGATTCTGCCGTTTGGCATACCGTTAACTTCTTGCGACCGCATGTTGAACATCGCCGAACCGTCCACGAAGTTCTCAGCTGTGGCGGGTTCAATTTCGACGCGGATCAGTTGCGCACAGAGTTCAGCGGTAGGCGCTTCGAAGCTGTGCTCGCGGTAGAGGTGCATTTCTTCGCCGTCGGCGCTGTCGATGGCATGGATGGCTTCTTTGTCGAATGCCCAGCGTTGGCCTGTGGTGTCCATGAACGAACCGAGAATTTTCAGATGTTCCACTTGTTTTCCCCTTCTTGGTTACTGGCGTGCTCTGTTGAATTCAATGATGCTACTTAAAGTAGAATAAATCAACTACCAAAAGTAGAAAAAGAGGACGGATTTTGGCCGTATTTATGTATGTCAGTGATTTTAGGGATAAAAAAAACCGGCTATTACCGGTTTTGGTGATGGTGCTTTTTAAGCGAAATCGTTGAATTTAAGCGGTAAGTGTTTGATTAACTTACCGAATATATATAGCTCATTCATTTCATGAGGTTCTATATAAAAAGGTGGGTACTTATCGTTATCAGACAGGACAGCCAGCTTACGGCCCTTAACTTTTTGCAGACGCTTGACGAAAGTCGAATCCTCAAAGTTGAAAACGTAAACCCCGTCGCCGTTGAAGTGATCGATTTTTGTGTCAATGAAGAGAAGATCTTTAGGGCATAGAGTAGGCATCATACTATCCCCATCAACGTTAATCAGCTGCACACCCTCGAGAGACTTCCTTCCAAACAACTCGTAAACCCTGGACTCTGGGAACTCAATAGAACTAACGATTGCCGGAAACTCATTATTGATATAGCCATTTCCCGCTGATGCAAAAACCTCTAATTGGGTCAGTCTCACCTGGCTCCCCGATGATTGTTCTGGTAGCTGTGCCACAGCGCCGTACTCCAAATACGAGGCTGTCGTATCCAGAGACTTGGCCAATTTTTCCATAGTTGCAGAGCGCGGCTTAGCTGTGCCGAGTGTATACCGGCGCGCCATCTCGTAAGTAACGCCTGCTTTTTTGGCAAGCTCAGTCACGCCAATGTCTTTCCCATTCATCAAGGAAGCCAAGCGCTCTGAGAAGCCTTTGTATTTATGATTTTCTACCATAGGTAGAAGATTACAGCCCAACCAAACAGTAGTCATTTCTATTTTGAGTAGTTGATTTATTCTACTTTAAGTAGCATTATTCCTGTGAACAATTCACAGGAGTCATCAATGGCCATTCCAAATATCACCGAGCAAGCCGTTAAGGCAGCAGGGCCGTCTCTTTCTGAGGTCGCTCGAAAATTCGGCTTCAAGTCACCACAGTCCGTGGCGAACTGGATCATCAATCAGCAAGTCCCTTCGGAGCGTGTTATTCACCTGTGCTCTTTGGGGCATTGGCTTATCACTCCGCATCAGCTGAGGCCGGATATCTATCCAAACCCGAATGATGGCTTGCCATCTCAAGATGGTAGTGAAACTACCGCCCGTAAGTAACTACCAAGGGAAAAACAACATGGTAGAGGCAAATCTGAAAGAAGTAGTGAAGGGCATGTGTAAGGCGTTTGCTGGTGGCCGTTCGGCGATGGCTGGCGCCCTAGGCATGACCGAAACGGCGTTCAACAACAACCTCTACGAGAAGAACGGGTGCCGCTTCTTCGAGATAGGGGAACTGGAAGCGATGGAGGACATATCCGGTACCAATCTGCTGACCGAGTATTTTGCCCGGCGGCGCGGGTTGCTGGTGGTGGAGCTGCCTGCACTGGAAGAACTGGATCAGGTGGAGTTGTTCAGCAAGAGCATCCGCACGGCGGCGCATCGCGGCCATGTGGATCAGATCATTCAGGAATCGTTGGCAGATGGAGTCATTGACGACAAAGAAGCCGCCGAGATCATGCGTCATCACCGCAAGCATTTGCAAGCGCGAGACGCAGAAGTTAGGGCGGTGCTGGCGCTATTTGGCAAGAAGGCCAAGTGCCAGAAAGGTTGACGCCCAAAGTTGCAGCTCTGGGCGTCGGGGTGCGAATAAATCGTGTGTGGAGAAATAATCGCATGGGCAATTTAACCAGAAAACCTATGGTGCCGCAAATACGCTGCCGGGCAATGCCGGGCGGTAAATCAGCTGCGCCGTTCCGGTATGAGGTAAATGTACTGGGCCAATGGGAACCCAGCAACTACCAGTTCGCGCGCTGGGTGGTAGATGGCGGGGCTCAATCCTGTGGGCATGGCCAGCCAGCCTCAGAAATCACAATGGCCAGCCCCGAGCTGGTGGACTACATCAACGCCGACCGTGCGGAAATTTCCAAGACGGCCGCGGCAAAGTTTCCCAGGGTAAACGCATGAGTACGAAACTGACCGCATACGTGTGGGATGGCTGCGCGGCGGCAGGCATGAAACTGTCCATGGTAGCCATAATGGCGCGTTTGGCTGACTTTTCTTCGGATGAAGGCTTGTGCTGGCCATCAGTGAAGACGATCGCCCGTCAGATTGGCGCAAGTGAAAGCACAGTGAGCGCATCGCTGGCCAAACTTGAAAAAGACGGATGGATCACTCGACAGCAGCGCAGGAAAGGCAACCGCAATACCTCAAGCATGACCCAGCTCAACGTTGAAATGCTTCAGGCTGCTGCAAGTTCTCACCCTCCAAAATCTGATGTCTCAAAATCCGAGGTATCAAAATTTGATGCCTCAAAATTTGACCCATCAGAATCCAGCCAAAACGGGCGTTTTGACCCTCCAGAATCTGGAGACGATCCGTCAGTAAATTCAAAACCAGATCCATCAGGTAAAAAACCTTCTTGTCAGCCTGCTACGCAGACCGACCCAGAAGTGCTGATCACTGATCAAGCCAAGGAGGTTTTAAAACATCTGAACCTTGTGACTGGTTCCCGCTACCAGACCTCGAAAAGTTCGCTGGATAACATCCGGGCGCGCCTTCGCGATGGCTTCACTGTCGAGCAGCTGGTGCAAACAGTCGATTACTTGACGGCGAAATGGAGTGGCGATCTGGCCATGTCGGATTACCTGCGCCCTACAACGCTGTTTGCCCCCACGAAATTTCCCGGCTATCAGCAATCAAGCACTGCATGGGACAAGAAAGGGCGCCCAGCCTGTATCAACGGTAAATGGCAAACCAGCACGAATCACCGCGTAACACCAGCTACAGGCGCAATCCCGCCGGGCTTCAGCAATGGCTTACCAACAGGGGGTGAACATGATGGCATCGTCAACTGATGTGATGGCGCGCCTGTTGGCGCTAAAGCCTGCACATGTCGAACCACGTTTCACGACCGTCGAAGGCTGGAAGAAATTTCAGGCGGAAGAGGCTTTGAAATCGAACCAGCAGATCACGGATCGGAATCGCCAAGCGCGCATGGAGAAAATCATCGGCCGCTCAGGTATTCAGCCGATGCACCGGGAATGCTCATTCAGTAATTACCGCGTGGAATGCCCTGAACAGCAGGCTGCCCTGGATGCCGCGAAGGGTTTTGTGACCGCGTTCGGCAAGAGTCACGGGGGTTTTGTGTTCTCCGGCAACTGCGGCACAGGTAAAAACCATCTGGCCAGCGCCATAGCAAGAAACCTGATCAAACGCGGTTACTCGGCGATGGTCATGACTGTTTCAGAGCTATTCGAAAACCACCGCGCCACGTTCAGCAAAGACAGCCCAGTCAAGGAGGCCGATCTGCTGCGCGACCTCTGCCGGCTTGATCTTCTGGTGCTGGATGAAGTGGGCCTGCAGAAAGGCTCCGACTACGAAACAAATCTGCTGACCAACATCGTTGATCGTCGCCAGTTGCAGTTGAAGCCAACGGGGATGCTGACCAACAAAACCTACGAGGAAATGGTTGGCATGGTTGGCGAACGAGTGATGGATCGCCAGACCGATGGCGGAATTTGGGTGCCGTTCACATGGGCCAGCATGCGCGGCCGCAAGGGGAAGAATTCATGAAAAAATTATCGATCCCGGTAGACGTTTTTGAGAGCGAGCGCATTAACAGCGGCATTCGCAAGTTGGTGCTGGCTGGCGTGTTGAAAGACACACCTGAAAACCAGATCGGGCGTGTTATTCAGGCCGCAGCCGGAGCTCAATGGATGACGCTGCGCGAACTGGAGAGAACGGTTTACATGATGTTTTTTGTTGCCGACACGCAGGCGGCGATCAGCGCCAGATTGCGTGAGGTGGATCCAAAAATTCACGGTCTAGTCAAAGAAAAACGGACTTTGAAGGATCCCGAAACGGGCAAGCTTATCTATTTCTACCGGCTGGTGGCGGCCTCTGAAGAGGAGGTTAAAGCATGAGCCAATATTGCGAAAAGCTAGCAGCGCTGCGGGCTCGGCCTGCACATGAGTTGAAAGAGATTGGCGATCAGTGGCGCACCACCGACGCGCTGTTTTGGGGCATCAATGCCATGTTCGGCCCGCTGGTGCTGGATCTTTTTACCGATGGCGAAAACAGCAAATGCGCTGAGTTCTATACGGCAGAGGATAACGCTTTAACCCAGGACTGGTCGGCAAAGTTGCAAGAGCTGAACGGCGCTGCATTCGCAAATCCGCCATATTCCCGCGCGCAACAGCATGACGGGCAGTACATCACCGGCATGGTTCACATCATGGCCAAGGCGATGGAAATGCGTGAGAAGGGCGGGCGCTACGTCTTCTTGATCAAGGCTGCTACATCTGAAACCTGGTGGCCGGAACAGGCCGACCACATAGCATTTATTCGCGGCCGTCTGGGCTTCGATCTGCCCCTTTGGTTTGTCCCGGCGGACGAAAAGCAGGTACCGACAGGGGCATTCTTTGCGGGGGCGGTTGCCGTCTTCGACAAAAACTGGCGCGGCCCGGCATCTGCTTACATCAGCCGCAACCAGCTGGAGGCTCAAGGCGCGGCATTTCTGGCGCAAATTCGCCGTGAGGCATCGCGCCTGGCACCGGCGGATATTGCTGTGCAGCAGGTTGAAACCGCAAACACGGTATGGCCGAAAGAGGTGCTGTTCCTGCTGCAGCAGGTTGATGGGGTGGATCAGCTGCACGATAGCCTGCGCCAGAAGCTTTGCCAGCATATCAACCGCTTGAAACTCGAGGGCATGCAGGAGCCCGAGATCGTCAACACCATTAAAAATTTGTCCATCGCTATGGGAGCAGCAGCATGATCAATGAACTGATTGTCGATAATTTCGCTGGTGGCGGTGGCGCTAGCACTGGTATTGAGATGGCCACCGGCCGCAGCGTGAACATTGCGATCAATCACGATGAAAACGCCATCGCGATGCACGAAACCAATCACCCCGAAACGCTGCACTACTGTGAATCCGTCTTTGATATCGATCCTGTAGCGGCAACCTGTGGGCATCCTGTTGCGCTGGCGTGGTTCAGCCCGGATTGCCGCCATTTCAGCAAGGCCAAGGGCGCCGCTCCGGTTAAAAAAGAGATTCGCGGCTTGGCGTGGATCGTCGTTCGCTGGGCATTGAAGAAGCAGCCGCGCCTTATCCCACTGGAGAACGTTGAGGAGTTCAAAACGTGGGGGCCGCTGGTCACCGATGCTAATGGCAATGACTACCCATGCCCTGACCGTGCAGGCGAAACGTTCGCGGCGTTCGTGGGCATTATGTCCACTGGCGTCAGTGCTGATCACCCAGCCCTGGCTGAATGCTGTGAAGTCCTCGGCATCGATATTGGTAGCGAAGACCACCGGAAGCTGATTACCGGCTTGGGTTACGACGTGGAATATCGCGAATTGCGGGCATGCGACTACGGCGCGCCAACGATCCGCAAACGCTTCTTCATGCTGATGCGCTGTGACGGTAAGCCGATCGTCTGGCCAGAGCCAACCCACGGCGATCCGAAATCACTCGAGGTGCAAAGCGGTAAGTTGAAGCCCTGGCGCACGGCGGCAGAGTGCATCGACTGGTCTATCCCGTGCCCGAGTATCTTTGAACGTAAGCGCCCGCTGGCCGAAAACACCCTGCGTCGCATCGCGCGTGGCATCCAACGGTTTGTGATCGACAGCCCCAATCCATTCATCGTGAAATGCAACCATACCAGCGCAAAGAGCAGCTACGACTGCTTCCGTGGTCAAGCGCTGGACGAACCACTGCAGACCATCACAAAAACCCATGGCTATGCGTTGGTCACGCCGATGATCGCGGGCGCTGGTGGATCTGAATATCAGGCAAAACCGCGTGGCGTCGATCAGCCGATGCATACCGTTCTGAAAGAGTCGAGAGCCGCGTTGGTAGCTCCGGTTATCGCAAGAATCGGTCAGACGGGCTTTGGCAAGGATCGCATGGCGTATGAAGCGGGCAAACCGCTAACGACCGTCACCACCAAAGCAGAACACCTGCTGGTGGCGCCAATAATTGCGCGTCAATTTGGGAAAAGCGTTGGTCATGGCGCTGACGAACCGAACGGCACGATCACTGCTGGCGGTGGTGGGAAAAGCCAACTGGTATCAGCGTTTCTGGCGAAACACTACGGCGGCAATTATTCCGGCCCCGGCGTGGGTATGGATGAACCAGTGCATTCGGTAACAACTGTCGATCATCATGCTGTTATCGCAGCAAACCTCCTCACAATAGGCTATGGCGAGCGCCCAGATCAGCCGCCGCGGGTACAGGATATTGAGAAGCCCTTGGGGACTGTAGTAGCAGCAAAAAAACATGCGATGGTTACGTCCCATCTTGTGAAGCTGCGCGGAACATGCAAAGACGGCCAAGCTGTGGCGGAACCGATGCCGACAATTACGGCCGGTGGCCTGCATATCGGCGAAGTGCGTGCGTTCCTGCTGAAGTATTACGGCAACGAGAAAGAAGGGGTAAGCCTTGAAGATCCCCTGCACACAGTAACGACGAACGACCGGTTTGGTCTGGTCACAGTAGAGGACATCGACTACCAGATCGTTGATATTGGCATGCGAATGCTACAGCCGCATGAGCTCTACGCCGCGCAGGGTTTCCCGGAGTGGTACATCATCGATCAGGACTACAAGGGCAAGAAATACGCAAAAGATAAGCAGGTCGCGCGCTGCGGAAACGCTGTTCCTCCGCCATTTGCTGAAGCTTTGGTGCGCGCCAATTTGCCTGAGCTCTGTGTCGATCGCAAGGAGGTTGCTGCGTGAGAATGCTGCTTACTCCTTACCTGCAGCGTGATCTGGGCGTGGTGATACTACGCCCCGGTCGTGATCTGCTGCATCATTTCAGCGTTCTTGGGCGAATTCTGGTTGCCAATGAGCCAGACGAGTTGAAGAAGCTGCCATCCGGTTTATTGCCGGCGGCAGAGCAGGGTTTAGCCAATGATCCGCGGCTGACCTCCTTCTTCCAACATGAAAGAGTGATTGGCGCCGCTGGTGGTGTTGCTGCGCTACGCGAGTGGCTGAGCCGTGGTACCGAGTGCCAGTGGCCACATGGCGATGGTTATCACCATCACAACATGGATATTCTGGATTATGACGGCTTGCCGGTACGTCTGTGCTGGCATCACGAAAACATCTTACGGGAGCAAACACACGCCACGCTGGATCTGCTCGCGGCACAAAACGTTGCGGATTGGCTGGTGTACCGGGCTCGGGTTCACTTTCATTTTCGGGAAGACCACCAGCTGAGCCTGCCGGAATTATGCTGGTGGGCCGTGCTGAAAGGGGTTTCCGATCTGCTGCCTGATTCAGTGGCGCGCTCAGCACTGCGCCTTCCACCAGCGCCAGTCGAAACAGGTACGCGTAAAGAGGCGGATATCGTCTGGGATAAGGAACCGAAGGAGATCATCAACGAGAGCGTGGAGAAAGTTAAGCCGGCGTTGCTCGTTGATGTTGACGAGGCTCCACCAGAGGGATTCATGCTGCGGCCAAAGCTGACCCGCTGGGTATGCGAAAAATATACTCAATGGGTGAAATCGCAGCCGTGCTGCTGCGGTTGCGGACTACCGGCAGACGACCCGCATCACATCATCGATCATGGCCTGGGCGGTACTGGCACCAAGCCTCACGACATTTTCACCATTCCTCTTACCCGTAAATGCCATGAAGAGCTGCATAAGGATGTAGCGGCATGGGAGGCCAAGCATGGCAGCCAGCTGTTCCACCTGGTGCGCACGCTGAATAAGGCATTTGGGATTGGAGCTATCAGCACGGCAAACAAACGCGGAGCAAAACGATGAATCAGCAATATATTGAGTATGTCCGCGGCGAACTGTCTGTGGCACTGGCGGATATTCAGCGGTCTGGTAAAGGGCAGCTGGCGGCATTCGAAGAGAATTCATTGGGAGACACGACCCGCCACAAGCGCAAGCGCCTACGCAGCGTTGAAGTGGATGGCCGTAAAGTCTGCCGAGCTGTGGATCCTATGCACTGCACGGAAACTCGAGTGAACAAAAAGCCAATGCCGCCGCTGGATGAACTGACCTACATCACCGCGTCATGGCGCCGCGCCGTTGGAATGCTGGAAAATCACGAGCGGGCATGGATCCGATATTGCTACGCCAATGATCTCGATTTTAACGGCCAGGTGGTGATATGCCGCCATATTTGGGAGCTGATGCAGGAGTCGCTTGCTGGAAAAAGAATCACGAAGAAGGTTTGCAAACGTCTGGAAAGCCTGGTGTGGTTGGCGGTTCAGCAGGCAGCACATAACCGCGGCGCCGTAATCGGGCGTGAATACAGTCACACGCAGCTGGCTGAATTGTCGGGTGTAAGCAAAGCCACATGGTCAGAAACCTACAGCGGCCACTGGCAGACGCTGATATCGCTGGTGGAAACCCTTGATGCAGGATCCTTACAATGCACCGCCAAGAAAAGGATCGCGACACGTTCAAAACTTTTAGCATCATGATACTTGCAAAACCGAACAAAATGAGCCATATTTAAGGCTAATTTGATATTTTGCCAGAATTGCAAATGGCGCAAAACCTCGCTTCGGCGGGGTTTTTTATTTCTGGTTTGTGAAGTGGGCGGCGATCAGGGTGTTACTGCACGCTGACCGCCAGGCGCTCATGCCGAAGAGTCACAAGCAACCTTTGCCCGTGCTGCTATGAACAGCAGAACGAGCCTACCAAACAAGGGCGCTTATGATCTCCAGTACCTGTCTTGTCAACGCTGACACACTCGAATACATCAAAACCCTGCCTGATGACTGCATCGATCTGATAGCAACGGATCCTCCCTATTTTCGGGTGAAGTCCTGCGATTGGGATAATCAGTGGAAAAGCGAGGCCGATTATCTGGCCTGGCTGGATTCGCTGCTGGTGGAGTTTTGGCGCGTGCTGAAGCCGAATGGCAGTCTTTACATGTTTTGCGGTAGTCGGCTGGCATCGGATACCGAGCTGCTGGTGCGCCAGCGGTTCGACGTATTGAGCCATATTGTGTGGGCGAAACCATCCGGCGCGTGGAAACGGCAGCACAAAGAAGGGCTGCGCGCGTTTTTCCCGTCAACGGAGCGGATCATTTTCGCTGGCCACTATGCAGGCCCACTGCAGCCAAAGGTCGATGGCTACGCAATAAAATGCGTAGAGCTGAAACAGAATGTCTTCAAGCCCCTGATCGACTATTTCAAGTCGGCTCGGCAATCACTGGGTGTATCGGCGAAAGAGATAAACGAGGCGACGGGCCGGCAGATGGCAAGCCACTGGTTTAGCGAAAGCCAATGGCAGTTACCGAGCGAAGCGCAGTACCACAAACTTCAGAAGCTTTTCGATCGTATCGCTCAAGAGAAGCAACAAGCCGGCGGATTGCAACGACCGCATCACGATCTCGTTCGTGAATACCGGACGCTTAACCGCGAATACCTGGAATTGTGCCATGAGTACAAATCGCTGCGGCGCACTTTCACGGTAACGGCAGCGGTTCCCTATACCGATGTTTGGCATTATCCGCCGGTGGCGTTCTATCCCGGCAAACACCCATGTGAAAAACCGGCAGAGATGATGGAACACATCATCAACGCCAGCAGCCGGCGAGGCGATGTGGTGGCCGACTTCTTTATGGGCTCCGGCTCAACGATAAAGGCCGCTATCAAACTTGGCCGGATCGGTTTGGGGGTAGAGCTTGAGAAGGAGCGGTTTGAGCAAACACAAAGAGAGATCTTCCCGTAATTGAACCCTGGCCTAAGTGCTGGGGTTTTTCGCATTTAGCCTCCTTGCCAAAACAGTCAACCACTGCGAACACATCCTGTCATCGAGTGACTACGGCGGGAGGCTAAACCCCATCCACTACCCGATGATCGGGCCAAGCCCCGACAAGGGGGAGGTATGAAAATCATGCCGGAGAAAATCACCACGTTCATTTCTTACTGCACCTCTGCGACGTTGGTGTGTGGAGGTAGCATTTTGCAATGGCTTCATGACCTCGACTGGAATCAGGTTGCGGTAGTTGGCGGCTTCGTGATCGGTGCAATCACCGCCGTGATGAACTTCTACTTCAAACACCGCCAGACAAAAGCCTATGAGAAAGCCCTCAAGGCTGGTTATGTCACCCCACCGCCGGCTGAGGACTAAGCATGGCAATAACAGCCTCTTTAAAGAAAAAGCTTAGTGCCGCTGTTGCTGGTGGCGCTATGGCGATCGCCGCGGTACTGATCCCCTCACTTGAGGGAGTCGAATACAAGCCGTACCGCGATGTTGTTGGCGTGCTGACTGTCTGTTATGGCCACACCGGGCCAGACATTATTCCCGATAAGACGTACACCGAAACGGAATGCAAAGCGCTGCTGGATAAAGACCTGCAGCCTTTCGCCCGTTCGGTAGAGCGCTCGGTGAAGGTGCCAGCTAGCGAATACCAGAAAGCGGCGCTGATCAGCTTTAGCTACAACGTTGGCGTTAAGGCTTTCGAGTCATCAACGCTGCTGAAAAAGCTTAATGCTGGCGACAGCCGTGGCGCCTGTGACGAAATGAGGCGTTGGAATAAAGCTGGTGGCAAGGTCTGGAAGGGGTTGATTAACCGGCGTGAGGTTGAGCGCGAGATCTGCAACTGGGGCAAATAATGAACCGATTAACGACGGCATTGGGTGCCGCTCTACTGATCATTGTCATTGTGCTGGCATGGCTGGCATTTCATTTCCACAGCAGCGCAGTAAAGGCCGGTGACAAAGTTAAGCAGCTTCAGAGCGATAACAGCCTGCAGGCGAATACAATCGCCACACAGGCGTTTCAGTTCCAGCGCGCCAACGAAATCAGCAGCGCGGCGACTCAGTACGGCATCAACACCGACGCGGCCACCCAGGGGAAAGAAATTGAATACCGGACGATCCTCAAGAAACAGCCGACGTGTGATCTGGCTGTGCCTGCCGCTATTGCTGGTGGGCTGCTCGACTACACGCACCGTCTACGTTCCCGCGCAATGTCAGCCGATACCATCGTCGCTGACGCAACCGGTGCTGGCGCCACTGCCTCCGGCACCCTGACATACTGCCAAGCAGTGCTGTGGATTGATCCGCTGCTGGCGGCGCTCGACAAGGCTAACAACCAACTTCTGGAGATACGGCGGCTTATTGATGAACGGTATTAATCGGGAGAAAAGATCTAACCTATCTTACTATTGTTGTGTGTGTATTATTTAATAATAAGATATTATCACCTCGTTACTTTTCTAAGGGGTGTTCAATGAACGCGGATATAATTTCGTTTGAGTCAATGTTAGCCACTAAGCAGGCCGCCGATTGGGCTTTTTGGACTATGATTGCTTCAGGTGTCTCTGCACTGGCTGCTGCACTTGGTGTTATATTTGCTTGGAGGACTGTCGCTTCATGGAAGCAGCAAGAAAAAGCCAAAGTGAAAATGGATTTCAAGCGTTCAATTTTTAATATTATAAATATAATGCTCAGCATGCCTGATAGATTTAATCTTGAACTGGCCGGAAGGGGTAAAAAGGCCTTAAAACTCAGCGATAATAGTAGCATTGATGACAGATGTAATGTGGAACTTTCTCATCAGTTCGATGAACTAGTTAAGGTTTTGTCTAATGCGCAAGGGTGTTGGATTTATTGTGAGAGATTCTTTGACGGAACTGATATTGAAGCTAAATGGGTTTATAGCCGCGACTTGGTGTTAGACTATATTAATGGAGATGTTGAAAAAAACGTGGTTATTAATTCTTTAAATAACCTTGCTGAGGAACCATTCGTATATGGATAATTTGCGATTGTAGCTATTTATATTGGGGGGAGGATGGCAGGTTTAAAAGAGCTGTCAGCTCAACTCCAGAGCGTACGAAAGCAAATCCCGTTTGCTACAGCGCAGGCACTGACAAGCGTCGCCAGAAAGATAGAGGCAGCGGAAAAAAACGCATTTAAACGGCATCTGGAGAACCCGACGCCGTTTACGGTCAACTCGGTTAAATCGTTCGGCGCCCGGAAAAGCAATTTGAAGGCCAAGGTGTTCGTGATGGACACCGCTGCGAGCTATCTGGAGCCGTTCGAATTCGGCGGTCAGCATAAGCTGAACAGCCAGGCGCTGCTGAACCCCAAGAACATCAAACTGAACAAATACGGCAACCTGACGCGCAACAAGATGGCGCAGTTGAAGGCTAAGGATGACGTGTTCATTGGTGAAATCGACGGCACCAACGGCGTCTGGCAGCGGCGTAAAGCCAAGAAAGGGAAGAAGGGCAAAAAACGGCGCAAACGCTCTGCAAACGGCACACGTCAGCCTCGCATGAAGATGCCGGCGCCGAAGTTGCTGATCCAGTTCGGTGATGCCCTGCCAGTGAAACCTACGCTGGGCTATTTCGACCGTGCGCAGGCTATGGCCAATGCCTTGATGCCGACAGAGCTGAGCAGGGCTATGGCAGAGGCGATGCGAACAGCAAAATGATCGGCGATCACCCTCGGGGGAGGCTCCAAAAAAAAATGGGTCCTTCCTGGCACTTTTTAATCTCACGGGCATTGCGCGCCGCGTTCTGCGTCTAGCTATCAACTTTTGAAATTTGGGTAACAGGTAACACCTGAGGTAACAGATGAACCAGTCAGATTTTGCCAAACTTCACGGAGTCAGCCGAAAGACGGTAACGACCTGGAAGGCCCGCGGCTGGCTGGTTCTGGCCGGAGACGACATTGACGTTGAAGCGTCGAATGCGAACATCGAGCGCTTCCGAAAAACTGTTACCCGACCAGAGAAAAAACCGGCAGGTAACAAGCA
>NZ_PYTW01000009.1:0-278480 GCF_003028435.1 Serratia sp. Nf2
GGATTTGTCCGCAATTTAGGATACAATACTCGTCGAGTCGCTGTTGCTGGCTCTATGCCTGTTGGTCTTAAATTATTGAGAAGTTTTAATTCTGACTCTTGGCTGGGTTTTTTTGTGGTAGGTATATATGATGATGTACCTATCCATAATGAGCCAGGTATTAATTATGCTGGTGACTTTTCGAAATTGGTTGAAGATGCACGTGCAGGACGACTAGATAGAATTTACGTAGCTATGAGTATGGGGGATGAAGTTAGGATTAAAGATCTGGTGAGAAAACTCACGGATACTACCTGTTCCGTTATGTTGATACCTGATTTATTTACATTCAATATCCTACAATCTCGTACAGAGGAGGTTAATGGCGTTCCGGTTGTTCCATTGTTTGATACTCATTTGAATGGTGTCAATAAACTATTGAAGCGCCTGGAAGATATCATAATGTCATTTGCCATTCTTATTTTTATATCTCCAGTGCTGGTTCTAATTGCTTTCCTCGTTAAGTTCACCTCTCCCGGACCTATCATCTTTAAACAGACACGATATGGTATGGATGGAAAACCCATTAAGGTTTGGAAGTTTCGATCTATGACAGTAATGGAGAATGATAGTGTTGTTATTCAGGCAAAAAAGCATGATGTTCGCATTACGAAAGTTGGAAGATTTCTACGTAGAACTTCGTTAGATGAATTACCGCAATTTTTCAATGTATTGTTTGGTGCAATGTCCATCGTAGGACCCAGGCCACATGCTGTATCGCACAACGAGCAGTATCGCAGCTTAATCGAAGGATATATGCTTCGACATAAAGTAAAGCCTGGTATTACTGGGTGGGCCCAGATAAATGGTTGGCGCGGGGAAACCGACACACTAGATAAAATGCAAAAGCGTGTTGAGTATGATCTTGAATATATTAGGGAATGGAGTCTCTGGTTAGATATAAAGATTATTTTCTTCACAGTTTTCAAAGGGTTTGTGCATAAGTCTGCTTATTAACTTCTTGGTCTTTGGCATCAAACCTCTTTCGATATGTAAGCCCTGAAAGGTAACTTTCGGGGCTTTTTTATGTCACTTTTTCGCGGATCTCACTGGGATTATTCAGATAAATTTACTTTTACCAAGTTGTCTCTGCGAGAGGAGGCGGATTTATCACTTGATTGTACCATCTTATTCGATTCTATGTTCTCTCTTTGTAATGTGTTGATGCTTTTTTTTTGTTTTATTTCAAATTGTTAGCGGATTTTTTTTCATGCTTAAATCTCTTGGAATCTACAAGTGATACTTGTGGTTTGATACCTTGACAAAATGGCATCCACGTCCTTTAGTTAGATTGTGGAAGATTACCATCTTCTACTCAATCAAACTTTTTCTCACGGCGAAAAATATTTCGCCGATTTGAGAGTACATTTAAATAGGGGTTTATCATGGCTTCTCTTGCGAACCAAACAACGGCAGCTGCTTTATACTACGCTGTTCTGGGGCAAAATCCGACTGATACTCAGTTTAAGCATTTTGGTCAGCAGATCGAAGATGGTCAATTTACCAGTGAAACTTTTGTTACGTCATTGCTCAATAGTGCCGCGGGTCAATCCCTTTATCAGGGACTGAGTAATACGCAGATCGTAACGCAAGTGTACACTTTGGTATACGGGAGTTCTCCTGCAGCTAATGTTGTTACAGATCTGCTTGCTGGCGGTGGATTGTCTTCGGCCTTGTCAACTCTCGTTAATGATCTTGTTCACTATACAGGGTTTGATCCTGCAGTAATTGGTGTACAAAGTACTTTTGACCAAAAATTGGACTCTATTTTATATTCAACAACTGCTAGCATTGCACCGTTAACTGTTCAGGAACAAGTTGCTGCTTCTTATCTCGGTCTTCTGGGGCGAGATAGATGGGTTGATGCTGGGGGGTTAAAGTACTGGAGTGCTGATTTGAATAGCGGAACTAGCTATGTCAATATGATCAGCAAGCAATTATTAACATCTGAATATCAGAAAAGAGTTGGGCAACTGAATGGTGATGATTATATTGCTAAAGTATATAAAATCGTTCATGGAGCCGTAGCAACCCCAGAACAAATTGCTTCTTTCGCTGCGCTAGGGACTAACAAGGCTGTCATTGCCGCAGCAATCATTAATGACATGCGTAATTCAACTGCGATAGACAATACCACGGTTTCTCAGCAACATGCTTTTGAATTCATTATCGGTACCAGCTTGGATTATAAGACTAGTGCTGCGTTAACTGCTACTGCAGCTGGTGGTAATGCAACGGGTTCAATAAATTCTTATACCAGCCACGTATTGAGCAACGCCGAAACAGCGGTACTCACTAATGTCCAATTGAACGCCAATGCTGCCAGCACCGTGAACCTCAAGTTCGCCGACCATCTGGCGAATCTGACTATCAACGGCACCAGCGCAGCAACGGTCAATTTGTCTGACAATGGTGTTAATCCAGGTGTAGATATCACCGTGAATAACGGCAACGTCATCCTGAATGCCAGTTCGGGTTCGGATGACGTAGTTGTCACATCGACGGCAAACATCGCTGCTGGTACCGCACAGTTTAACCTCGGTGCCGGCAACGATAGCCTGCACTGGGTGGGCAACGGGGTTTCCGGCGGGGCGAACACCGTCGCGAACACGGTTAAGGCTGATGGTGGTGCAGGTACGGACTCCATCTCCGCCAACTTCATCACCAAAACCGTGGTGACCAACCAAAACGCCCTGGGGGTTCGCACCAGTACTGTTTCGAGTAATGCCAATAACTTCTCGAACTTTGAGAAGATTGACCTGACCGGCTATATCGGCAAGTCCGTCGGTACGCTGATTACGACACCGCTGATTGGTTCACCGACCACCACCAGCGTGACAACGCCGACCCACACCTTTGACTTTGGCCTGACCAACGGTACATCGACGGTTGAAGGCACCACGGGCGGCACGGTTACGCAGAATGCGGCGGCTACCAATCTGGGCTCGCAAGGTTTTGTGATCTCCGGTCTGGCTAACGTCAACGTCATTAACGCCGCCGGCGGCAACGCCGCGCAGTTGGAAGTGAAAGGGGACGCCACTTCCGCCAGTACGCTGAACTTTACTTTCGTGCAGAACGCCACCGATCACTTCAACATCAACTTCGATGCGGTGAGCTCTGCCAACGTGAATGCCGGCGCCATCACTCTCAACAGCAGCAGCAGCGCCCTGTTGGGTACCGCGCTGACCACGGTGAACGTGGCCTCAGGTGGTACCGGCAGCTTTGACAACATTCTGTCATTGGCCGGCACTAATGCGCAGGTTCAGACCATCAACGTGACCGGTGATCACGCGCTGGATCTGACTCTGGGCAGCGGTTTCAGCAACGTGCGTGATATCAATGCATCCACCAATACCGCGGGTCTGAATCTCGACTCCAGCCATGGCGGTACCGGTGACGGTATCATCGTTCAGTTGCTGAACATTCTGCCGCTGAGCGTCATTACCACCAACCTGTTGGCGCCGGTGTTGACGGCGTTGGGCCTGAACGGTTACCAAATGACCGTAGAAGGTTCCAGTGCTGCCGATACCCTGGGCGTGATTGGCAACACCACGCTGACCGGTGGCGCAGGTGCCAACACCTATGACATCAAGGCGAGTAACACGCAGGCGGGTGTGACCATCAAGGACTTTAATAGCCTCAAGGACTCGATTGTCGACGTGAACCATGGCGGCCTGACTATCTCCGATGACGCTAGCGGCACTGCGGTAGCGAACTACGGTACGCGCTCTGCCGACACGTTGGATGCGTTGTTAGGGACACTGGTGGGCGGTTTGACCAATGGCGTTATCGGCCTGCTGGGCGGCATTCTCGGTCTGGATAGCAGCAACTCCCTGACGGCGAAAGTGGGTGTGGCATCCGTTGTATTCAGCGGTGGCGGTAACACTGCCAGCTCTTATGTGATTATCGACAACAACGATAACCACACGCTGGACCTCAACGATACCGTGGTATACCTGACTGGGCAAAACCACCAGCAATTGGTGGATACTCTGCACTACGCCTAAGTATGAGTTCCCGTGGGGTATAATTCCCATTGAAACTGTTAGTCAATAAATAATGCGGGGTGTGTAAACACCCCGTATTCTTTGAAAATTGTGAACTACGTCATTATCTCTAATTTATTCCCTTTCGTACTAAACTCGCTTTGCCCTGTCTGTTATTTACCCTACTGTTTTTATTTGTTTTTTTCTGTGGTTCGTGAGGTGATTTTTTTTGCTTACGGCCTTGCTGATATCCGCTTTCTCTACCTATAGTTAGAAAAAGTATCTGCAGTCTCGAGCATGTCTGGGGTGGGGGGCTTTAGGATTTATTTTATTTTTCCCTTTTTAGGATTTTCCTTATAAGAGTCCAATGCGGATTTTGACTGACAGTGCACATGATGTAAGGGCAGAAAGTGAATCAATTTATACCGCGCAACGAAATTGCGGATGTTATACGGACTCGCAGTAAGGTTTTTTGGACCGTTGGCATATTTACCGCATTTATTAATTTATTAATGCTAGTTCCTTCTATCTATATGCTCCAGGTTTACGACCGGGTGCTTCCTTCGCGTAATGAAATCACGCTGTTGATGCTGACGCTGATCATGTTGGGCATGTTCGGCATGATGTCACTGTTGGAATACGTGCGTAGCATGGTGGTGATCCGTATTGGCAGCCAGCTGGATATGCGCCTCAACACGCGAGTCTACACTGCGGCCTACGAGGCGAATCTGAAAAACGGTTCGTCTGACGCCGGCCAGATGCTGAGCGATTTGACCAATCTGCGCCAATTCCTCACCGGCAGCGCGCTGTTCGCCTTCTTTGATGCGCCGTGGTTTCCGATCTATCTGTTGGTGATATTCCTCTTTAACCCTTGGTTGGGGCTCTTCGCCCTGGTCGGTGCGCTGTTGCTGATCGCATTGGCGGTGATCAACGAAATGGTGTCGAAAAAGCCGCTGGCGGAAGCCAGCAAGCTGTCGATTATGTCAGGTACGCTGGCCAGCACCAATCTGCGAAATGCCGAAGTGATCGAGGCTTTGGGGATGTTGCCCAACCTGAAACGCCGGTGGTTCGGCCTGCACCAGCGGTTCTTGAACAGTCAGCGCATCGCCAGCGAACGCGCATCGCGGGTCACGTCGATCACCAAGTTTGTGCGCATGTCGCTGCAATCGCTGGTGTTGGGGCTGGGGGGCTGGCTGGCGATCGATGGGCACATCACGCCCGGTATGATGATCGCCGGCTCCATTCTGATGGGGCGAACGCTGGCGCCGATTGAGCAGGTTATTAACGTCTGGAAGAGCTACAGCGCGGCGAAGCTTTCTTATGGCCGGTTGGTCAAGCTGCTGGAAACGCACCCGCAACGGGGTACCGGTATGTCCTTGCCGCGTCCGGAAGGGGTACTCGCCGTAGAAGGCGTCACCGCCACGCCGCCGGGATCCAAAGGCGATGCGGTATTGCATAACGTGAGTTTTGCTATCCAGCCCGGTGACGTGCTGGGGATCATTGGCCCAAGCGCGTCGGGGAAATCGACGCTGGCTCGTTTGCTGGTCGGCATTTGGCCGGTCAGTGAAGGGATTGTTCGGTTGGATAATGCCGACATCTATCAGTGGAACAAGGATGAATTGGGGCCGTATATCGGCTATCTGCCGCAGGACATTGAGCTGTTTGCCGGGACTATCGCCGAGAATATCGCACGCTTTAACGATATCGACTCAGAGAAAGTCATTGAAGCCGCTAAGCTGGCCGGTGTGCACGAACTGATCCTGCGTTTCCCGAACGGCTACGATTCGGTGCTCGGCAACGGTGGCGCTGGGCTGTCCGGTGGACAGAAACAGCGTATCGGCCTGGCGCGCGCACTGTACGGCGACCCTTCGCTGGTGGTTTTGGATGAGCCTAACTCTAATCTGGACGATGCGGGCGAGAAAGCGTTGAACCAGGCCATTATGTTCCTCAAGCAACGTAATAAAACGGTGGTTCTGATTACCCATCGCACCAATTTGCTGTCGATGACCAGCAAGCTGTTGCTCTTGGTGAATGGCAACGTCAACGCGTTCGGCCCGACTCAACAAGTGCTTCAGGCGTTAGCCAATGCGCAAAAAGCGCAGACGCAACCGCCTCAGCAAGCGGTGAGGGCGGTAAATTCCGAGCCGGATGAAGGCAACATCCCGAAAACGCAAATTAATTAAGCCGTGAATTGCCTGATGGCTTTATTGCCGTCCGCAGTTTAAAGGAGTTGGTATGTCGACGCACATTGGCGAGCCGCAAGACTCGTATATTGAAGAGATCCCGCAGGATGAACGGCGGTTTACCCGGATGGGCTGGCTGGTGGTGGGGATTGGCCTGTTCGGATTTTTGGCTTGGGCAGCGTTCGCGCCTTTGGATAAAGGGGTGGCATCACCGGGATCGGTAACTGTTTCCGGCAACCGCAAAACGGTGCAGGCTCCGGCCAGCGGCATCATCAAAAATATCGCGGTGAAAGAGGGTGACAAGGTGAAAGCCGGTGAAGTCCTGGTGCAGTTGAGCCAGGTGCAGGCACAGGCGCAGGTCGATTCCCTGCGCGACCAGTATTACACCACGCTGGCCACCGAAGGGCGTTTACTCGCTGAACGCGATGGTCTGAGCAGCGTCACTTTTTCTCCCATTTTTACCCAGATCAAGGATCAGCCGCGCGTGGCTGAAATCATCGCGTTGCAAACGCAGCTGTTCGCCTCCCGCCGCCAGGGGCTGCAAAGTGAAATTGACGGTTATAAGCAGTCGATGGACGGGATTCGTTTCCAATTGAAAGGCCTGCAGGATTCGCGCGCCAACAAGCAGATCCAACTTTCCAGCCTGCGTGAGCAGATGAACAGCATGAAGCAACTGGCGGCGGACGGCTACCTGCCGCGCAACCGCTACCTGGAAGTGCAGCGTCAGTTTGCCGAGGTGAACAGCAGCATCGATGAAACCGTCGGGCGGATTGGCCAGCTGCAAAAGCAGCTGCAGGAATCTCAGCAGCGTATCGACCAGCGTTTCGCCGACTATCAGCGCGAGGTCAGAACGCAACTGGCGCAAACCCAAATGGACGCCAGCGAGTTTCGCAATAAGCTGCAAATGGCCGATTTCGAGCTGGGCAACACCGCCATCACTTCACCGGTGGATGGCACCGTGGTCGGATTGAATATCTTCACTCAGGGGGGCGTCGTGGGAGCGGGTGACCACCTGATGGACGTTGTACCCAGCCAGGCGACATTGGTGGTGGATTCTCGCCTCAAAGTCGACCTGATCGATAAGGTGTACAACGGGTTGCCGGTGGATCTGATGTTTACCGCCTTCAACCAAAACAAAACCCCGAAAATTCCGGGAACGGTCACGTTGGTTTCCGCCGACCGTCTGGTCGACAAAGCCAACGGTGAACCTTACTACCAGATGCAGGTCACGGTCTCGCCGGAGGGCATGAAGATGCTCAGTGGCGAGGACATCAAGCCGGGGATGCCGGTAGAGGTGTTCGTGAAAACGGGGTCGCGCTCGCTGCTGAGCTATCTGTTTAAACCTATTTTGGATCGCGCTCATACTTCATTAACCGAGGAATAATTTTGATTCAATCAAAACGACAGGCTGCCGGTCTGGTTATCGGCACCCTTTTGTTTGCGATATCTGCGCCGGTTTATTCGATAGGGATTTTAGACGCATATTCGCTGGCATTAGAAAAGGACCCGACCTTCCGGGCGGCTATAAAAGAGAAAGAAGCGGGAGATGAGAACGAAAACATCGGCAGGGCGGGGCTGCTGCCGAAAGTGTCGCTGAACTACCAGAATTCGCCGCGTAACTGGCAGACGCAAAAATACCCGCAGAGCGACTTTTTCGGCAATGTTTCGGAGGTCACCCGGCGGCAGCAATATCGCAGTTATTCCAGTTCGATCACGCTGACGCAGCCGCTGTTCGATTATGAAGCGTACGCGCGCTACAAAGCCGGCGTAGCGCAGACGATGATGTCGGACGAGCGCTATCGCAGTAAGTTGCTGGATCTTGCGGTTAGGGTGATTAACGCCTATGTCGAAGTGGCCTATTCCAAGGATCAAATCGCGTTGGCTGAAGCGCAAAAGACGGCTTACAAGGAACAGTTGACCTTGAACGATCGCCTGATGAGCGCCGGTGAAGGCACCATTACCGACGTATCGGAAACTCAGGCGCGCTACAGCCTGGCCGAAGCGCAGGTAATCGAAGCGCGCGATGCGCTGGACGCCGCGCAGCGCGAATTGGAAGTGATTATCGGCATACCGCTGAACCAACTGGATGAATTGCAGGTTTTGCGGCCGGGCAAGTTTAAGGTGGCGCCGTTGATCCCATCCAAGTTCGAAGAGTGGCAAAAGATCGCGCTGGAGAACAACCCGGTGTTGGCCGCCTCGCGTCATGGCGTGGATGCCGCTAAGTATGACGTCGAAAGGAATCGGGCGGGCTTTATGCCGCAGGTTCAGCTGTATGCTTCGCATTCGGAAAACGACTCCAGCAGCGATAACACAGTTAACCAGAAATACCGTACCGACAGTATCGGTGTGCAGGTCAGCATGCCTATTTATTCCGGCGGCGGCGTTTCGGCGTCGACCCGGCAGGCGGCCGCGCGCTATGGCCAGGCGATGTATGAAATGGATGCGCAGACGGGTACCACGCTCAACGATCTGCGCAAGCAGTACAATTTGTGCATCAGCAGCCGCGCCAAGGTGGCGGCCTATGAGCTGGCGGTACAATCGGCCACCACACAGGTGACGGCGACCCGGCAAAGCGTGCTGGCCGGGCAACGTGTCAACGTTGACGTGCTCAACGCCGAACAGCAGCTCTATAGCGCCCAGCGCGATCTAGCCTCCGCCAAATACACCTACATCAAGTCCTGGATTACCTTGCTGAGCGACTCCGGTACGTTGGACGAAAAAGATGTTATGCGGGTAGCGCAGTATTTTGCCCGCAGTCGTTAGCAATATATTCACTATGAGCATTAATCTGAAAGAGCAGCACTATGCTGCTCTTTTTTGCGTTAATACGTTATGTTATCGGCTGGTGGTTCCTTCTGTATTTATACTTGCCTGGTTTATTTCTATGCATAATTTTCTGTTAAGGAACGGTAGGTTAGAGGGATACATGCTTTTCGCAAAGAGTAACTATTGGTTAATGATCGTACGAATTTTAGAATGATGCTGCTGACGTGCGGCGTCGTCCTTGTAAGAACGATGGCTGAGTAAAGGGTAGATAATGTCCAAATTAATTCCTGTGGTTATGGCCGGCGGCACTGGGAGTCGTCTGTGGCCGATGTCGCGAGAATCGTTTCCTAAACAGTTTTTATCTATTGATGACAGCGGGGTTAGCCTGCTGCAACAAACGTTACAGCGTTTGTCGGGTCTGACCGGTATCGAAGTTGCTGCTCCTCTGGTCATCTGCAACGAGGAACACCGTTTTTTGGTTGCCGAGCAATTACGCGGAATTGGGCAACTGGCGACCAATATTATTTTAGAGCCCGTAGGGCGCAATACCGCGCCTGCAGTGGCGTTGGCCGCTCATCTCGCTGCCGAAGAAGACGAAGACAGCATGCTCTTGGTGCTGGCTGCAGACCATCTGATCACGAAAGTGGACAATTTCCACGCAGCGATTCAGACGGCCGTGTCGTTTGCAGACAACAACCAACTGGTCACGTTTGGCATCATTCCGGAGCATCCGGAAACCGGGTACGGTTACATCAAACGCGGCAGTCACTTGTCTCATGATTGCTTTAAGGTTGATTCATTCGTAGAAAAACCACGTTTGGAGAAAGCGATAGAATACCTCGCCAGCGGTGAATATAGCTGGAACAGCGGAATGTTCATGTTCAAAACCGCCAAGTTTTTGCAAGAGTTGCAGCAGTTTAGCCCAGACATCTTTAACACAACCCAACAGTCTGTGGTTAAAAGCCAACGCGACATGAACTTTATTCGGGTTGAACAAGCGATCTTCAAACACTGTCCGAGCGACTCCATCGACTATGCGGTGATGGAAAAAACGCGTGATGCCGTAGTGATTCCCATTGATGCCGGCTGGAGTGACGTCGGTTCTTGGTCCTCGCTGTGGGACGTTTCCAAGAAAGATCATTTGGGTAATGTCAATGTGGGCGACATTATCTCGATCGATTCCAATGACAATTACATTTCCTCTGAGTCTGCGTTGGTGGCGACCATTGGGTTGGAAAACCTGATCGTGGTAAACACCAATGATGCCTTGCTGATCGCTCACAAGGACAAAGTGCAGGATGTGAAGAAAGTGGTTGATGAGCTTAAAAAGCGCAATCTTCATCATTTTCGCCAGCATTCCACCGCCTATCGTCCTTGGGGCAAGATTTGCGACATCGACAGCGGCACGCACTTCCAGGTGAAGAAAATCATTGTGCGGCCAGGGGAGGGGCTGTCGGTGCAACGCCATCTCCACCGTGCCGAACATTGGGTCGTCGTGAGTGGGACAGCAAGAGTTAACGTTGATGATCAAGAGTTCTTCTTGTCGGAAAATCAGTCTACCTTCATTCCTGCGGGCAGTGTCCATACGCTAGAAAACCCGGGAAAAATCGATTTGGAAATGATTGAGGTCAGGTCGGGGCACTATCTGGAAGAAGATGATATTGAGCGTTTGCAAGATCGCTATGGCAGAGTTTAATAGGGTTTGGTAATGCAAAAATTAACGTGTTTTAAAGCTTATGACATTCGGGGAAAGCTTGGCGAAGAGCTGAATGAGGACATTGCGTATCGTATTGGACGCGCTTACGGCGAGTTTTTGAAGCCCAAAAATATCGTGTTGGGCAGCGATGTGCGGCTAACCAGTGAAAGCTTGAAGCTGGCGCTGGCGAAAGGTTTACAGGATGCGGGCACTGATGTGATAGACATCGGTTTAACCGGTACCGAAGAAATCTATTTCGCCACAACCTATTTAAAAACTGATGGCGGCGTGGAAGTCACCGCCAGCCATAACCCTATCGATTACAACGGCATGAAGCTGGTGCGTGAAGGCTCTCGCCCGATTAGCGGCGATACCGGGTTACGGGCGATTCAAGAACTGGCGGAGAAAAACCAATTTCAGAAGCCGACGGCAACGCGCGGTCGCTATGTTCGCCAGGACGTATTAGGGGCTTATGTAGAACACATTCTGTCCTACGTCGACGTGAAAAATTTCAAACCGTTGAAGCTGGTGATCAACTCGGGCAACGGCGCGGCGGGGCATGTGATCGATGCTATTGAAGCGCAACTGAAGGCGCGGGGCGTGCCGCTGGAGTTTATCAAGGTGCATCACCAGCCGGACGGCACTTTCCCGAACGGTATTCCCAACCCATTGCTTCCTGAGTGTCGTGCAGATACCGCCGATGCGGTGCGTGAGCATGACGCTGATATGGGCATTGCGTTTGACGGCGATTTCGATCGCTGCTTCCTGTTCGATGAAAAAGGCGATTTCATTGAGGGCTATTATATCGTCGGCTTGCTGGCGGAGGCCTTCTTGCAGAAACAGCCGGGCGCGAAGATCATCCACGATCCACGTCTGAGTTGGAACACCGTCGATGTAGTTACCGGTGCCGGGGGCGTACCTGTGATGTCGAAAACCGGCCATGCTTTCATTAAGGAACGCATGCGTGCGGAAGACGCCATTTATGGCGGAGAAATGAGTGCCCACCACTATTTCCGTGATTTTGCTTATTGTGACAGTGGCATGATCCCGTGGCTGCTGGTCGCTGAGCTGGTCAGTGTGAAGGGGCAAACGCTGGGGCAACTGGTACAGGATCGCATTGCCGCCTACCCGTCTTCCGGTGAGATCAATATCAAGCTGGCTCAGCCTGCCGTGTCCATCGAAAGCGTTAAACAACACTATTTACCGTATGCCGATGAGGTGGACTACACCGATGGCATCAGCATGGCGTTCGCAGGCTGGCGTTTCAATTTGCGTTCCTCCAATACGGAACCGGTGGTGCGTCTTAATGTCGAATCACGAGCCGATATTGCGCTGATGCAAGAGAAAACCGACGAGATTTTGGCGCTGTTATCAAACTGAGTGCGTCGCGTAAGGAGCACTGTAGAGCTGTCTTGGACAGCTCTTTTTTTTTTGTGAGGCTTAAACTACCCATGTTATGTCTTGCAAACACTTGGAATGCTTCAGAAAGGCAGTGATATAACCGAGAACGGCGCTAAATATTTTAGCCTCTTTGTAGGGAGCCTGGTCAAAGCCACCTGGTAGGCCGATTGTTTACTTACCGGCCAAAAACAAGTGCACCAAGGGAACTCTGGGGACATATGGATGGTCAATTATGATCGAAAAGGCGTGCGTGAGTCCAAGTTTCATTTAGAATCAATTGATTGCTTAAAGAAGACCGTTCATCTTGAGCGCCAGGGGCGCGAGTAAGGAGTTTTTATGGCGATTTTAGTCACCGGTGGTGCCGGTTATATCGGTTCTCACACTGTTCTGGCTTTGTTGGAACATGGCGAAGATGTCGTAGTGTTAGATAATTTATCGAACTCTTCCGATGAGTCTCTGCGTCGCGTTGAGAAACTCGCGGGCAGAAGTGCTCAGTTTTACCAAGGTGATATCTTGGATGCTGAGTGCCTGCATCGTATCTTCGAGGCTCACGACATCTCGGCCGTAATCCATTTTGCTGGACTAAAGGCTGTCGGAGAGTCGACACGCAAGCCGCTAGAGTATTATCAGAACAATGTCACTGGCACGTTGGTATTGTTGGAGGAAATGCGTCGTGCGGGTGTGCATAAGTTTATCTTCAGTTCTTCTGCCACGGTGTACGGTACTCCAGAGCAAGTTCCTTTGACTGAGACGTCACGCGTTGGCGGTACGACGAATCCTTACGGCACGTCGAAGTTGATGGTTGAACAAATTCTGCAAGATTTCGCTAAAGCAGAACCGCAATTCTCCATTACCGCCTTGCGTTACTTCAACCCGGTCGGTGCGCACGAATCTGGCATGATCGGTGAAGATCCAAATGGTATTCCTAACAATCTGATGCCTTATATTGCTCAGGTGGCAATCGGAAAACTGGAGAAACTGTCAATTTTTGGTGACGACTATCCGACCCAGGATGGCACGGGTGTCAGAGATTATATTCATGTCATGGATTTGGCTGAAGGTCACCTCAAGGCGATTGAACACATCGATGAGCACCAGGGCTTTACGGTCTATAATCTGGGTACTGGGGTAGGGTATTCGGTGTTGGAGATGCTCCATGCTTTTGAAAAGGCTTCAGGTCGCAACGTAGCTTACCAAATTGTACCACGTCGAGACGGCGACATTGCCGAATGCTGGTCTGCTCCAGGGTTGGCGTTCAAAGAATTGGGATGGAAGGCTACCCGTGATTTGGATGCCATGATGCGTGATGCGTGGAATTGGCAGAAGAACAACCCTCAGGGTTATCGTCACGGTTGATAGCGAAGCTCGTTAATGACAAAATATGGCATAATGTAAATTAATTGTAACCAACGAGGGCTTGGTTGGCCATTTATATGTTGGTTGCAATTTAAATGTGTTTAATAACAATACATTGCCATGATTTCCCCTTCAATGAACCACATAAATTTTGACTATTTTTTGTGGATGAGTGTCGGATATTTTGATTAATTGTGCTAATCTCCGATACCTTCGTCTACGGTGCGTTCATTGAACTATCCATAATTTATTCTCGTTTAGTTTCTGTTCGAAAACTGGGCGGGTGGGTAGTGATAGACTGCCGGAGAGGCATGTTCAGATGGCCACCCTTTGGGCCTCTGAGGTGAGCGTATTAGTTAGCAGGTTACCCAATGAAAGTGATTGAGACACCAGTCGCAGGTGTGAAGTTGATTGAGCCGAAAGTGTTCGGTGATCATCGTGGTTTTTTCGTCGAAACGTTTCAAAAAAACCGCTATCAAGCAATGTTAGATATCGATGTGGATTTTGTTCAGGACAACCATTCGCGTTCTTCTAAAGGAGTATTGCGTGGTTTGCATTTCCAGCGAATCAAACCCCAAGGCAAGTTAGTCCGAGTTGTGCGTGGAGAGGTCTATGATGTTGTAGTGGATATCAGGGTCGATTCGCCGACGTTCAAAAAGTGGGTTGGTGTTCACTTGTCGGAAGATAACCACCACCAACTTTGGGTTCCACCAGGTCTCGCACATGGTTTCTTGGTTATTTCAGACATTGCTGATTTCGAATACAAGTGTACAGAGTACTATGATCCTGCTAGCGAAGCATGCTTGCTTTGGAATGATCCCGAAATTGGTATTGATTGGCCAGTCGATGAGCCATTGCTATCGCCAAAGGATCTACAAGGTAAATTACTTAGAGAGCTTTTTTAATGCGTGTACTTTTGACAGGTTCTATGGGGCAACTGGGGCGCTGTTTCAGCGATAGGTTTCCTACCGATTGGAGCCTGCTAGCACTGGACAGCAAGCAACTTGACATCAGTGATTATGATGCGATTGAGCAAGCGGTGGCAGAGTTTGAGCCCGATGTTATCGTGAACGCCGCCGCTTATACTGCCGTTGATAAGGCTGAATCTGAACCCGATGCCGCTAAGGCAATCAATGCCTACGGACCCGGCTACCTGGCATCTGCAGCTGCTGCACGAAATATTCCTTTTGTACACGTATCAACCGACTATGTTTTTGATGGCCGTTCGGAGGAACCTTACTGCGAAGATGCTCCCTGCTCGCCACAAAACATTTATGGTAAAACCAAGCTTGAAGGTGAGATTGCCGCGCTGAAGGCTAACCCAAAAACTATTGTAATAAGAACGGCTTGGGTATTTAGCGAGTATGGCAATAATTTTGTTAAAACGATGTTGCGCGTTGGGTCGCAAAGGGATGAACTTGGCGTGGTAAGCGATCAGCGAGGCTGCCCGACTTATGCCGGTGATATCGCTGATGTCATTATCGCCCTGTTGCAAGAACCAGGTGAATACGGTGTCTATCACTTTTGTGGGGATTCGGTGGTTTCTTGGTATGAGTTTGCTCAGATAATCTTCCAACAGGCTACTGAGAGTGGGCTATACCCACACCAGGTCACCGTGAATCCGATTACTACGCAAGAGTATCCTACACCTGCGTCCCGGCCTGTATACTCTGTTCTTAACACCGATAAGATCTGCGCATTGAATCTTAAACCTAGCGTCTGGCGCCAGCAGTTACATGCTGTGATTCGCAAACTGTTGCAGTAGTGGATCTTGGTTTGCATGGAATAAAAGGGGATAATTTTATCCCCTTTGGTGTTTTTGTTTATTGGTGGCGGTTTTCGTTCCAATTGACGAGTGATAATACATCAGCCATCAGTGTATTGTAACTGCTTGTTTTTAAATGATTATTGGTTAGGAACTTCATACGGCATGTTTTCAAAACAAAAACAATACCAAATTGTTGCTTCAATCGTATTGTATAACCATAGCTATGCCCAACTAGAAGACACGTTACTTTCTTTACTTAGCGAAAAATGTGTTCAAAAAATAGTTTTGGTTGATAATGGTGGTTCTGAATGGGCTGCAAAACTAGATAATCATCGCATTAGTTATATTCGTGCGGAAGCCAACAACGGTTTTGGCTACGGTCATAATCTAGCAATGAAGCGTTATCTGAATGAATGTGAATATTTTTTGATTTGTAATCCAGATATCAGTTTTACCGCGGGGGCGCTCGAGAGCCTTTACAGTTTTGCGCGGAACCAAAAACACCGTTTTGTTTCCCCTCGAATTCAATATAGCGATGGGCGATTCCAATACAGTTGCCGCTTACTACCTACACCTGCAAATTTGTTTCTTCGGCGTTTTTTCCCTAAATGGGGAGCTAAACTGGATGTCACTTATGAAATCCAGCGTGCTGATTACACTAAATCCTTCGCAGTTCCTTCAGTTTCTGGTTGTTTTATGCTGGTTGAATCCACTTTGTTAGCGAACTTGGGGGGATTTGATGAACGGTATTTTATGTATTTAGAAGATGTGGATTTGTGTCGCCGGGCTTTGTCAATGAGCGATATTGTCTACTTCCCTGGCGCTACTATCGTCCATGTTTTTGGTAAAGGTTCTTATAAAAACCTAAATTTATTCATTTATCACATGAAATCAGTTGTCTTATATTTCAATAAATGGGGATGGTGGCACGATCCACAGAGATCCAAGGTGAATGCTGGCTGTTTGAAGACGATTCCCATGACTTCTCCTGAAATCAAGCGGTAACATGGTTGAAGATGAGGTCTACGTTTTATGAGTTCAATTACATCTAAGGTATTGATTATGTTTGTTATGACTGGATGCAATTTCGAAGCGCAAAGTGTTGGTATGGCAGCGGGGTGGGGCAATGAGTAACCCTCATAAATCGCAACCCCTGTCACCCCTAGCTCTGATCCGTAACATTTGGGGATTCAAATCGCTGATCTTGCAAATGACAAAACGTGAGGTTGTTGGGCGATACAAGGGTTCCACGATGGGACTGGCATGGTCGTTTCTCAATCCTTTGTTTATGTTGACGGTCTATACATTTGTTTTTTCGGTTGTTTTTAAAGCCCGTTGGTCCGTCGGCGGAGATGAAAGCCGTACGCAGTTTGCTGTGATCCTCTTTGTTGGTATGATTGTGCATGGCTTTTTTGCCGAGGTGGTTAATCGGGCACCGCAAATTATCCTAGGGAATACCAACTATGTGAAGAAAGTGGTTTTCCCTTTGGAAACGTTGCCAGTGATTGGGTTATGCGCTGCGTTGTTCCATACCCTGATTAGCTTGGTCGTACTGTTATGTGCATTCTTTTTGTTCAACGGTTTTCTGCACTGGACTATCGTTTTTATACCGTTAGTTTTCTTGCCGCTGGTCATTTTTTGCCTTGGATTGGCTTGGATATTGGCATCCCTGGGTGTTTTTATACGCGATGTTGGGCAGACGACTGTAATTATCACGACGGTGATGATGTTTCTGTCACCAGTCTTTTTCCCTATCACGTCGTTACCGGAAAAATATCGTATTTGGATAATGCTTAATCCCTTAACATTTATTATTGAGCAATCACGGAATGTCTTAATTTGGGGGCGTTTGCCAGAATGGCAAGGTTTGGCTGTTTACACCCTGGCGGCATCATTGGTTGCATGGTTCGGTTTTGTATTCTTCCAGAAAACCAGAAAGGGGTTTGCTGATGTCCTCTAATGAAATCGCGATCCAAGTGACTGCATTGAGCAAATGTTATCAGATTTATGATCGTCCACGAGATCGTTTAAAACAGTTTTTTGCTCCGAGGTTACAACGTGTAGTACGACGTGAATCTCGCCGCTATTTTCGCGAGTTTTGGGCACTTCGCGATGTCTCATTCTCAATCAAGAAAGGTGAGACCGTAGGTATTATCGGACGAAATGGTGCAGGTAAGTCAACGTTATTACAGATGATATGCGGTACGCTGACTCCAACTCAGGGAGAAATACAAGTCAATGGCCGTATCGCGGCCCTACTTGAGTTAGGCGCAGGGTTCAATCCTGAGTTTACCGGGCGTGATAATGTCTATCTTAATGGTTCTGTTCTAGGTTTTTCCCGTGAACAGATCGATGAGCGTTTCCAGGAGATTACGGACTTCGCAGATATTGGCGAATTTATCGATCAACCCGTTAAAACATACTCAAGCGGGATGTATATTCGCCTGGCTTTTGCTGTCCAAGCCTGTGTCGAACCTGAAATACTTATCGTAGACGAGGCGTTAGCCGTAGGCGATATCGGTTTTCAATATAAATGCTATAAACGCATGGAGGCTCTTCGTGCTAAGGGGGTCACTATTATCATGGTGACCCACTCTACCGGTAGTATTCTGGAATACGCTGACCGTTGTTTGGTTATGAACAATGGGGAGTTAGTGGGCGACACCTATGACGTACTGGCTGCTGTTCTGGCTTATGAGAAAGGAATGCTGTTGTCGCAAGCAGTGAAACGAGAGAATACGGGCAAGATCTCCTCGTCTGTTGTGATGAATCAATCTGACTTGCAGGGTTTGCAACAGGGGCAGCTGAATACTGAAGTGGGAGAAAAGCGCTTTGGCAGTGCTCGAGCGATTATTCAAAATCTCGAAGTGATAAAATCGGATGGTACTTCGCTCTCCGATAAGCCTTTGGTACGTTCTGGTGATGAACTGACCTTGGATTTTACCATCCTTGCTTCAGAAGAGATTCGAGATGTTGCTTTGGGAATCTCCATCTCTAAAGCGCAGGGTGGAGATATTTGGGGGGACAGCAACATTGGAGCCGGTAAACCTTTAATCCTCAAGGCTGGTGAGCAGCATGTGATTTATAAGGTTAAATTACCAATTAACTCAGGAGATTACTTGGTCCATTGCGGCTTGGCATCCCTGCAAGGCGGCGAGCGAGAAGAGTTGGATCAACGTAGACCAATGATGAGATTGAAGTTTTGGTCCTCTCGTGAACTCGGGGGGGTTGTTTATGCCCCTATCAGTGTTTTAAGCGAGGAGTAATTAGAGCAATGATTGCTGTATTCTTACCGCCATATCCGTTTAGGGGAGTGAAAGCTCCCTATTTATGGATATTTTATCGCTTGCTTAACTCATTGCAGCAGCGTTCACTTTTTATCGCCGGTAATGATTACTTGTTGTCTCCGGAAGAGTGGCGCAAGTCAGAACGTTGGGAATTTGATGTACCTACAATGAATAATTTGGGTTACAGCATCCCGTCTGGTGAGCTATTGGCTAGCCATGATTATTACCATTTGAGCGATAGTGTATTTGAGAGTTTATTAGACTCTTCAAACCACAATCCGATGTTGGCGTTCAAGAAAATGCTGACCCAGCGAATCCCCGAGCTGGAAGCAGAGCTGCTAAACTATCTCCAAGGCTATGAGTCTGGAAAGATAGAGGGAATACTGTCAATCTGCAATTGCCCTTCTCTGGAAGCCGTTGCCGAGTCTTTATCTATTCCTGTTATGCACTTTGAAGTGGGGCCGTTGAGAATGCCCTCTTATTATAGTACAGGGTATTTGGATTTCTCAGGTGTTAACGGTCACACAGAGGCGGAGAAGCGCTATTTGGCGGTTCAGGAACAGTGCCAGGTCGATCTTTCCATAGAGGAGTTGCATCGTTACTTCCTGCGTGTGCCAAATACTCACGAGCAGCAATGTGATGCCGATCTGGGGATCGTATTACAGGTTGAAGACGATTCAAATCTTGTTGCTTATGGTGAAGAGTTTACTAATCTGACGTTGCTTTCATATGCACGTACACGTTTTCCAAAGAAAAAATTATTAGTTCGCACTCATCCTGGTAGTCAGTTCCAGCTCAAGGAAGGGGACTATGAGATCGACAGTTCACCGACCAGTTTGTCTTTCGTCCAGCGTTGTCGCGAGATTTTAACGATTAATTCTAGTGTGGGATTAGAAGGGATTTTCGCTGGTATACCAACGACAGTCGTTGGTGACAGCTCATATAAATATGTAACCTTGGCCGACGATGAAAAAGAAAGAACTAATCGTTTGGCATTTTATCTATTCTCATACTTAGTTCCATTTGAATTGATTTTCGATATTGATTATCTGCGATTCCGTTTATCTCGGCCAAGTGAACAGGCCATAGTCAGTCGCCATATTGAATATTATTCTACTGAGAAGGAAGGATTGTTAAAAATGCAGAGGTTGACTCTGGGTGAGTTGCTATCAAAACAGGTTAAGCAAGAAAATGAGAAGCAGGATGATATGCAACAAAAAATTCGTGTTGCGGAGCATCATCTGATGATCGATAACGAAGAAAAGCAGGCGATGATCTCTTCTATGCAAGAGCAATTGCTGTTGCTTCAGGAAACGCTTATAAAACAGCGAGAGCAACAGCTGGCCACTCAGCAATTATTGGAGAATGCGCAAAAAGAAGTTCTTCTTTTAAATGATAATTATGTTGAAGACGAGCCTCTTAAATTAAAAGTTGAAACACTGAGTCAACAGCTTAGTGAAAGTCAGTCCGACATGAATAATATGCGAAAAAGTCTGTCGTGGCGACTAACGGTACCTGTTCGCATGCTTGGTCGAGCCATTCGTGGTGAATTTGGGGTAATCAGGGATATATCCAGACACTACATGCGACAGCGTAAAGGGGCGAAACCGACCTCTTTGGTTGGGAAAAGTTGGCAAGCGTTTCGTGCAAGCCCGCACCCTTATAAAACTTTGCTTCGCAAAACTAAAGTGGCAGGTAAACTATTGTTAACCGGCCGTTTCGGTGAGTTGCGTAGCAGTCTTCTGCGTGTGGCGAAGAATACCGCTAATACGCCGATGCCGTTAGTTAATATAGATACCGACCATATTGTTATTCTCACTACCAGACATACATTGTTTGTGGCCCATTTGCTTGAGAAAACGCTTGTAGAGGTGGGGCGCGGTGTTACCATAATTGAAGCATACTCGGCGCTGGCGGACAGTGGGCAACTGCATATTGTTATTTGTCCTCAAATTTTTGCTGAGCTGCCGAAAAATTTTGTTGCGTTCCAAATGGAACAGTCTATTAACCCACGTTGGTTTACGCCAGAGTATTTTGCGATTCTCGAACGTGCAATGGCAATATTTGACTATTCCCTGACTAACATTAATTACTTATTAGAACATGGTATCCCTTATCAGAAATTGTTCTACCTCCCAATTGCTTCTTTTGCAGACTACAGCTCGAAATTGACCCAGAAAGGTCATAAGTTGAACGGCAATGAGGAGCAAGTTGACGTTCTCTTCTATGGTGATACGAATTGTGAGCGTCGCCGTCATTATCTTGAAGAATTGGGACAACGTTTTAATGTTCATATTGCCTCTGGTGTATTCGGTGATGAGCTGACCAGGCTGGTGAAAAATGCCAAACTGGTTATTAACCTGCATTACTATGAAAATGCTTTGCTTGAGACCACACGTATTTACGAAGTGCTATCGTTAGGAACGCCGATTGTTAGTGAAGAGAGTGTGGATATTGCAGAGCACACATCCCTCTTTGATGTTATTGATTTTGCTCCTATTGGCGATATTGACGCAATGGCGAAAAAAATTGATCGTCTCTTGAACGATCAAGAATATCATGCTAGCCGTAAGAAAAATATTGCGTTGTTCACTCATAGTGACAACAACTTTGAAGGTTATTTCAAACGCTATCTTTTGGCGAATGATTTGATTGATTTCGAAACTTATAAAAATGGCGTTGATTTTATCCCAGCGATAGAGGCGGATATTCCAAAACTCTGCCTCTCACTAACGGAAACACCGGTACGGAAGCAAGATTTCCTCAGTAAGCCTACCCATGGTTTCAAGGTTATTGAGGGAGTTCGACACCGTATTGGCTGGATCGGATGTGGCATGAGTTATAAATACATGTTGTCCGTACTTGCCGATCGTAATACCGAAATGGCTATGATCTGCGAGGACGATGCGTTATTCCCTGACGATTTTGACATTAAACTTGAGAAGATTGTCACTTATTTGGAGCGCAGCAATTGGGATTGGCACATTTTCTCGGGCATTATTGCGCATTTGAATGAAGATACGGAGATTCTGGCTGTCGAGGAGGTCGATGGTATTGAGTATATTTATATTAATCGCATGACAAGCACAGTGATGAATATTTACTCGCGTCGTGGGATTGAGGCAGTTAGCCACTGGGATGAACGTAACGTCGATGCTCAAACCAATACCATAGATCGTTATCTGGAGTCGGTGCCGAATCTGGTTGTGGTGACCACTCTACCTTTCCAGGTTGGGCATGCTGAGGATCAAACCTCCACGTTGTGGGGGTTCGTAAATACTCAATATCTGGATATGATCAGCGAAAGTGAGCGTTTATTGAAGGAAAAAGTAGACGCGTTCAAGGCGACCCAAGCACAGTGATTAAAGCCACTGGATTTCGTACTGATTGACTGAGCCTCAGACCACGGCACCTTAGGGTGCCGTGGTTTTTTATGGGGAAGATATGAATATATAGCGACATCATGTGACCTATCGCACCAATCACTACCCACCCGGCTCAATCCTGAGTTAACATGTGTGCCACATCACAAAACCTGCTGGCCGACGTTGCCGGCAGGGTCATCCTCAGACAGGAGTTCCTAAATGTCCAAGCAACAAATCGGCGTTGTCGGCATGGCGGTAATGGGCCGCAACCTCGCGCTGAACATCGAGAGCCGTGGTTACACCGTTTCCATTTTCAACCGTTCTGGCGACAAAACTGACGAAGTGATCGCTGAGAACCCGGGCAAGAATCTGGCGCCGTATTACACCGTTGAAGAGTTTGTCGAATCGCTGGAAAAACCGCGCCGCATCCTGCTGATGGTGAAAGCGGGTGAAGCAACGGATAAAACCATTGCCTCGCTGACTCCGCACCTGGACAAGGGCGATATTCTGATCGACGGCGGCAACACCTACTATCAGGACACCATCCGTCGTAACCGCGAACTGTCCGACCAGGGCTTCAACTTCATCGGTACCGGCGTTTCCGGCGGTGAAGAGGGCGCGCTGAAAGGGCCTTCCATCATGCCTGGCGGCCAGAAAGAAGCTTACGAGCTGGTGGCGCCAATCCTGGAGAAAATCGCTGCGGTTGCGGAAGGCGAGCCTTGCGTGACCTACATCGGCGCAGACGGTGCTGGCCACTATGTGAAGATGGTGCACAACGGCATCGAATACGGCGACATGCAGCTGATTGCCGAAGCCTATTCTCTGCTGAAGCAGGCACTGAACCTGAGCAACGAGCAGCTGGCCGAAACCTTCGCCGAGTGGAACAAGGGCGAACTGAACAGCTACCTGATCGACATCACCAAAGACATCTTCACCAAGAAAGACGAAGAGGGTAAATACCTGGTCGATGTGATCCTTGACGAAGCCGCCAACAAAGGCACTGGCAAGTGGACCAGCCAGAGCTCGTTGGATCTGGGCGAACCACTGTCGCTGATCACCGAGTCGGTGTTCGCACGCTACCTGTCCTCGCTGAAAGATCAGCGCGTTGCCGCCTCTAAAGTGCTGACCGGCCCGAAAGTGGCGCCGTTCACCGGCGACAAAGCTGAATTCATCGAGAAAGTGCGTCGCGCGCTGTATCTGGGCAAGATCGTATCCTACGCGCAGGGCTTCTCTCAGCTGAAAGCCGCGTCTAAAGAAAACAACTGGGATCTGCACTACGGCGAAATCGCCAAGATCTTCCGCGCCGGCTGCATCATCCGCGCTCAGTTCCTGCAGAAGATCACCGACGCTTACGCGGCGGATGCCGATATCGCCAACCTGATGCTGGCGCCATACTTCAAGCAAATCGCCGACGAGTACCAGCAGGCGCTGCGTGACGTGGTGGCTTACGCCGTGCAGAACGGTATTCCTACGCCGACCTTCTCCGCTGCGATCGCCTACTACGACAGCTACCGCTCCGCGGTGCTGCCGGCGAACCTGATCCAGGCGCAGCGCGACTACTTCGGTGCGCACACCTATAAACGTATCGACAAGGAAGGCGTGTTCCATACCGAATGGATGGAATAAGCCCGTTCGTTGAACGATAAAAAAAGCCGCCGAGGTTAACGCCCGGCGGCTTTTTTATTGGGCGTGATTTAACGTCACGCTTTTTTCTGATGCCGCTGGCGCAGCCGGCCGATCACCGCACTCAGATCCAGATCCTGGTCCTGCAGCAGCACCAGCAGGTGATAGACCAGATCCGAAGCTTCGTTGGTCAGTTCCTCGCGATCGTTGACCGTGGCGGCCAGCGCGGTTTCCACGCCTTCCTCCCCGACCTTCTGCGCAATGCGCTTGGTGCCGCTGGCGTACAGGCTGGCGGTGTATGAGCTGTCCGGGCTGGCGTGCTTGCGCTCTGCCAACAGCTGTTCCAGCTGATAGAGGAACGTCCAGTCGCTGGCGGCCGGGTGGAAGCAGCTGCTGTTGCCGAGGTGGCAGGTCGGGCCGATCGGGTTGGCCAATACCAGCAGCGTGTCGTTATCGCAGTCCGGCGTGATGCTGACCACTTTGAGGAAGTGGCCGGAGCTTTCACCCTTGGTCCACAGGCGCTGCTTGGTGCGCGAGAAGAAGGTGACGTTGCCGCTCTGCTCGGTGGTCGCCAGCGCTTCCGGCGTCATGTAACCCAGCATCAGCACTTCGCCGGAAACGGCGTGCTGCACGATGGCCGGCATCAGGCCGTCGGTTTTTTCCCAGTCCAGCTGGTTGCTCTGTTGTTCTGTCAGCACACGCGAATCTCCACGCCTTGTTCAACCAGGAACCTTTTCAGTTCGCCGATATTGATGATTTGTTTGTGGAACACCGACGCCGCCAGCGCGCCGTCAACGTCCGCATCGCGGAACGCTTCCAGGAAGTGCGCCATGGTGCCCGCGCCGCCGGAGGCGATCAGCGGCACCTTGCAGGCCTCGCGTACCAGGCGCAGCTGCTGCAGATCGTAACCGTTGCGCACGCCGTCCTGGTTCATCATGTTCAGCACGATCTCCCCGGCGCCGCGGCGCTGCACTTCCTGTACCCAGTCGAGGGTTTCCCACTGGGTGATGCGGGTGCGGCTCTCGTCGCCGGTATATTGGTTGACGTGATACTTGCCGGTTTCACTGTCGAACCAGGTGTCGATGCCCACGACGATACACTGCACGCCAAAGCGTTCTGCCAGGCGGCTAATCAGCTCAGGATCGGCCAGCGCCGGCGAGTTGATCGAAATCTTGTCGGCGCCGAAAGACAGGATCTGGCTGGCGTCCTCGGCACTTTTAATGCCGCCGGCGACGCAGAACGGAATATCAATCACCTCCGCCACGCGCGATACCCAACTTTTGTCCACCACCCGGCCGTCGCTTGAGGCGGTGATATCGTAAAACACCAGCTCGTCCGCACCTTCTTGCGCATAGCGCTGCGCCAGCGGCACGATGTCGCCGATGATTTCGTGGTTGCGGAACTGCACGCCTTTCACCACTTGCCCGTCTTTAACATCCAGGCACGGGATTATCCGTTTTGCCAGCATGCGATCGCCTCCTCAACGCTAAATTTACCTTCCAGCAGGGCGCGCCCCACGATCACGCCGGCAACGCCGCTGCCGCGCAGCTGGGCGATGTCATCCAGACTGCCAATGCCGCCCGAAGCCTGGAAGGCCACCTGCGGATAACGGCGGCTGATCGCCTGATACAGCGCCACGTTGGAACCGGCCAGCGTACCGTCGCGCGAAATATCGGTGCACAGCACGTGTTTCAGCCCGTAGGGCAGGAACTGCTCCACCACCTGTTCAAGCGTGGCGTCGGAATCCTCCTGCCAGCCGCTGATGGCCACGCGTTTCACGCCCTGCGCGTCGATGCGCACGTCCAGCGCCAGCACCAGCGCGTCGGCGCCGTAGCGCCCGAACCAGCTCTGCACCAATTGCGGCTGTTTCACCGCGGTAGAGCCGATCACCACGCGCGTGGCGCCGGCCTCCAGCAGGGCGCTGACGTCTTGCTCGTTGCGGATGCCGCCACCGACCTGAACCGGCACGTCAACCCCCGCCAGCAGCTTGCGCAGCAGCGCGATCTGGCGCGCCGTCGGATCCTTGGCGCCGGTCAAATCGACCAGGTGCAGCACCTGCGCGCCCTGTTGTTGATAGTCCTGCAGGCGCAACAGCGGATCGTTGCCGTAGTCGCGCTGTTGGCCGTAATCGCCCTGATGCAAACGCACTACGTTGCCGTCGATCAAATCCAAAGCCGGAATAATCATGCTGCCTACATCTCCAGAAAGTTTTTCAACAGTTGCGCACCGGCCTCTCCAGAACGTTCTGGATGAAACTGCACGCCGAAGAAGTTGTCTTTTTGCACGGCGGCGGTGAAGGGCTCGCCGTAGTTCGCCTGAGCGATGGTGCTGGGGCATATCGGCATCGCATAGCTGTGAACGAAATAGAAGTAGGCGCCGTCATCGATGCCGCGGAACAGGTGGTGGCCCGCCTGCGCGGACACCTGATTCCAGCCCATGTGCGGCAGCGGCAGGCCGAAGTCGGTCATCTGCTTCACCGGCGTATCGATGAGGCCGAGTGTCGCCACGCCGCCGTTCTCTTCGCTGCTGGCCGCCAGCAGCTGCATGCCGAGGCAGATGCCCAGCACCGGTTGAGAGCAGGCCTTGATCAGCTCGATCAGATCCCGCTCGCGCAGTTGATCCATCGCCGCCTGTGCGGTACCGACGCCCGGCAGGAACAGCTTGTCGGCGCGCAGCACGATCTCCGGATCGCGGCTCACCTCCGGCTGGTAACCCAGGCGCCGCACCGCGTAGGTGACGGAGGCCAGGTTGGCGCAGCCGGTATCCAAAATCACCACATTCATCACAGCACTCCTTTCGAGCTCGGCAGGGTATTGCCCTCGACGCGGATCGCCTGGCGCAGCGTGCGGCCAAACACTTTGAACAGGCTCTCGACCCGATGGTGATCGTTTTTGCCCTTGGTCTTCAGGTGCAGCGTGCAACCCATGGTGTAGGAGAGCGAACGGAAGAAGTGCTCGACCATTTCGGTGCTGAGATCGCCGACGCGCTGATAGTTGAACTCGGCCTTGTACTCCAGGTGTGGGCGGCCGGAGATATCCAGCGCGCAGCGCGCCAGGCATTCGTCCATCGGCAACACGAAGCCGAAGCGGGCGATGCCGCGCTTGTCGCCGAGCGCCTTGTTCAGCGCTTCACCCAGCGCCAGGCCGGTGTCTTCCACCGTGTGGTGATCGTCGATATACAGATCGCCTTTGACGTCGATCTCCATGCGGAAGCCGCCGTGGGTGGCGATCTGATCCAGCATGTGATCGAAGAAGCCGACACCGGTTTTGATCTTGCTGCCGCCTTCGCGATCCAGCCAGACGTTGACGTCGATCTGCGTCTCTTTGGTCACGCGGTTAACCCGCGCGTGGCGGTCGCGCAGGGTCAGCTGGCGCACGATCTCTTTCCAGCCCAGCACGCCGCGCTGGTAGCGCAGCCCCTGGATGCCCATGTTTTCCGCCAGCTGCACGTCGGTCGGCCGATCGCCGATCACGTAGCTGTGGGCGGCATTCAGCACACCGGGTTCGAGGTAACCCTTCACCAGCGCGGTTTTCGGCTTGCGGCAGTCGCAGTTGTCCGCCGGCAGGTGCGGGCAGATCAGCACATCGGCGAATTGAATGCCCTGCGAGCTGAGGATCTGCATCATCAGGTTGTGCGGCGGATCGAAGGTTTCCTGCGGGAAACTGGCGGTGCCGAGCCCATCCTGATTGGTGATCATCACCAGCTGATACCCCGCCTGTTGCAGCGCCAGCAGGGAAGGGATCACGTCCGGCTCGAGTGCCAGCTTGTCCAGGCGGTCAACCTGGAAATCTTCCGGTGGCTCGGCGATCAGCGTGCCGTCACGATCGATAAAGAGGGTTTTTTGGCTCACATTGGCTCCTGGCGAGTCGGGTTGGCGCCGGGCAGGGCGGACAAGGCGTCCACCACGCGTTGACATTCGTCGCGGGTGCCTATGGTGATGCGCAGGCAGCCGGACAACCCGGGCTGTTTGTTTTGGTCTCGTAAGATAATGCCCTGATCCCACAAGCTTTTAAACACATTACTTGAGGCAGTGAAGCGGGCCAGCAGGTAATTGCTGTCGCTGGCGAAAACCTGCTCGACGCAGGCGCATTTTTCCAGCTGTTGCTGCAGCCAGCTGCGGGTGGCTGCGATGTCGGTGACGCGCTGGCGCATGGTGCGGATACCTTCTTCGCTCAGCGCCTGCGCGGCGATATCCGCCACCGGCGTCGAGAGCGGGTAAGGCGCGATCACCTTCAGCAGCAGGGCGATCAGATCTTCGTTGGCGAGCGTAAAGCCGCAGCGCAGGCCGGCCAGCGCAAAGGCCTTCGACAGCGTGCGCAGGATAGCCAGGTGCGGATAGTCGCTCAGCCACCCGGCCACCGAGGCCTGCGGGCAAAACTCGATATAGGCTTCGTCCACCGCGACGATCGCCTTGCCTTTGGCCAGCTCCAACAGGCTGCGCAGAGAGTCCGGATCGATCAGGTTGCCGGTCGGGTTGTTCGGGCTGCAGACGTAGATCAGCTTCACGTTGTCCAGGCTGTCTGCGATGGCCGGCAAATCCAGCTGCCAGTCCTCTTTGGCGGCTACGGTGCGGCGCTCCACGCCGAAAGTTTCGGCGCTGACGGCGTACATGCCGTAGGTCGGCGGGCAGAACAGAATGGCGTCTTTACCCGGCTCGCAGAAGGCGCGGATCAGCAGCTCGATGCCTTCATCGGCGCCGCGGCTGATCAGCACCTGCTCTTTCTTCACCCCGGCGTAGGCGGCGTAGCGTTCGATCACCAACGCCGGCTGGCACTCCGGATAGCGGTTGAAGGTTTGTGCGGTCAGCTGGAACTCGGGTGCGATCGGGTATTCGTTGGCGTTCAACCACACGTCGCCCTTACCACCGAGGCGGCGCGCCGATTGATAAGGGGTCAGCTCGCGAACGTTGGCGCGCGCCAGTTTTTCGATGCTCATGCTTGCTCCTTCAGGGCGGCGACGCGCAAGGTCACGGCGTTCTTGTGGGCGATCAACTGCTCGGCGGCAGCCAGGGTCTCGATGGTGGCGGCCAGGTTGCTGAAGCCCTGCGGCGTCAGCTCCTGCACCGTCATGCGTTTTTGAAAATCGGCCAGCCCCAGGCTGGAGCAGGTGGCGGTGTAACCGTAGGTCGGCAGCACGTGGTTGGTGCCGGAGGCGTAATCGCCGGCGGACTCCGGCGACCAGTCGCCGAGGAACACCGAACCGGCGCTGGTGATGTCGTCTACCAGCTCGCGCGCATTGCGGGTCTGAATGATCAGGTGCTCCGGGCCGTAGCGGTTGCTGATGGCCACGCACTCAGGCAGATCGCGCGCCACAATCAGGCGGCTGCTCGCCAGCGCCTGGCGGGCGGTCTCGGCGCGCGGCAGCTCGGCCAGCTGGCTTTCCACCGCATCGGCCACCGCCTGCGCCATTGCCGCGTCCGGCGTCAGCAGGATCACCTGCGAATCCGGGCCGTGTTCGGCCTGCGACAGCAGATCGGAAGCGACGAACGCCGGGGTAGCGCCGGCGTCGGCGATCACCAGCACCTCCGAAGGCCCGGCCGGCATGTCGATAGCCGCGCCGTCGAGACGCTGGCTGACCTGCCGCTTGGCTTCGGTCACGAAGGCGTTGCCCGGCCCGAAGATTTTCGCTACGCGCGGTACGCTTTCGGTGCCGAACGCCAGGGCGGCGATCGCCTGCGCGCCCCCGACCTGAAACACTTCCTGCACGCCGCACAGCTGTGCCGCATACAGGATCTCATCGGCGATTGGCGGCGGCGAGCACAGCACCACCCGGCGGCAACCGGCGATGCGCGCCGGCGTCGCCAGCATCAGCACGGTGGAGAACAGCGGCGCCGACCCGCCGGGAATATACAGGCCCACCGAGTCGATTGGGCGGGTCACCTGCTGACAGCGCACGCCCGGCTGCGTTTCGACGTCCACCGGCGGCAGTCGCTGCGCGTTGTGGAAGGTGTCCACGTTGGCGACGGCCAGCGCCATCGCCTGTTTGATGTCATCGCCCAGCCGCGCGCAGGCGGCGGCGATCTGCTCGGCGCTGACGCGCAGTGCGGCGACGTCCGCCTTGTCGAAACGGGCGCTGTAGTCGCGCAGCGCCCGATCGCCGTTGGCCTTCACGTTGTCGAGGATCTCGCTCACCGTGCGGGTGATGCTGTCGGAAGCGGCGATTGCCGGGCGCATCAGCAGCTCGGCCTGGCGTTCGGCGCTGCACGTTGCCCAATCGATCGGCGTGTTGAAGGTCGACATGGCGTTACTCCATCATCTTTTCAATCGGCAGCACCAGAATCGAGCTGGCGCCGAGCGCTTTCAGTTTTTCCATGGTTTCCCAGAACAGGGTTTCGCTGCTGACCATGTGCATCGCCACGCGGTTCTGCGCGCCGGCCAGCGGCAGAATGGTCGGGCGCTCGGCGCCCGGCAGCAGCGCGACGATCTCGTCCAGTTTCTCGCTCGGCGCGTGCAGCATGATGTATTTGGATTCGCGCGCCTGGATCACGCCCTGAATGCGGGTCATCAGGCGGTCGATCAGCTGCTGTTTGGCTTCCGGCATTTCGCCGTCGCGCTGGATCAGGCAGGCCTTGGAGCGGTAGATCACCTCGACTTCGCGCAGGCCGTTGGCCTCCAGCGTGGCGCCGGTAGAGACCAGATCGCAGATGGCGTCGGCCAGGCCGGCGCGCGGCGCCACTTCCACCGAACCGTTCAGCAGGCAAGATTTGAAGCGCACGCCCTGCTGGTCGAGGTATTGCTTCAGCAGGTGCGGGTAAGAGGTAGCGATGCGGGCGTCCTGCAGGCTTTGCGGGCCGGCGTATTCGGCGTCGAGCGGGGTGGCCAGCGACAGGCGGCAGCCACCGAAATCGAGGCGGCGCAGGGTGAAGTAACGCGGGTCTTCGCCCTGAGCGCGGCGGCTGAGCAGCTCTTCTTCCAGCACGTTTTCGCCGATGATGCCCAGATCGACCACGCCGTCCATCACCAGGCCCGGAATGTCGTCGTCGCGCACGCGCAGGATATCGATCGGCATGTTCTCGGCGAAGGCGATCAGACGCTGCTGCTGCAGGTTGATCTTGATGCCGCAGCGCGCCAGCAGTTCCTGGGATTCATCGCTCAGGCGGCCCGACTTCTGCATTGCGATCCGTAAACGTGTCTTGTCCAGCATGGTAACCTCTGTTTAATCTGTAATTTTATGAATTTATTGTAAAAACTATTCTTTTTGTCTGTCCGGAGCCAAAAAAAAACCCTCGGAAGATATCTTCCGAGGGCTCTCTCTTGCGTTCTGCGCGCCACTGGAAGATTAACAAACCGTCTTCCAGCACTCATCGCCTGAAAGACTAGTCAGGGTGATGGTGATGATGGTGGTTGAACTGAACGCGTGTCATGGTGTTTTTCTCTAATCAAAAGCCGGTAAAAACCGTATGCCAATTAAGCTAAACTATCCGCTGTCCACCGCGCAACCCTTTTTTAACGTCATAAATTTAATTTATTGAAACAGGTTAGGTTATTAGCCACACACGGCTTTACCTAACCTTAAGCCGGGCAGATTGTATCGCCGTGCACAGTGGCGTAGCCTTAAGGGCAGGGCGCTGCGATCTTCAGGAGAGGAAGAGGATGAAAAAGGTAGCCATTATTGGTTTGGGTTGGCTGGGCATGCCGTTGGCGCTGTCGCTGATGGGGCGCGGGTATGATGTGGTCGGCAGCAAAACCACGCCGGACGGCGTCGAGGCCGCGCGCATGAGCGGCATCGAATGCTATCAACTGGAGCTGACGCCGGAGCTGGTGTGCGATCCGGACGATCTGGAATCGCTGCTGCGCGTGGATGCGCTGGTGGTGACGCTGCCCGCGCGCCGCACCGTCGAAGGCAGCGAGAACTATTTCAATGCGGTGCGCATGCTGGTGGACAGCGCGATGGCCTTCGGCGTGCCGCGGGTGATCTTTACCAGTTCCACCTCGGTGTACGGCGAAACCGCCGGCACGCTGCGCGAAGAGTCGCCGCTGCGGCCGGTCTCGCCGTCGGGCCAGGTGCTGGCCGAGCTGGAGCGCTGGCTGCATGAATTGCCGAACACCTCGGTGGACATTCTGCGGCTGGCGGGGCTGGTGGGCGCCGATCGCCACCCCGGTCGCTTCCTGGCGGGCAAACTCGACGTGAAGGGCGGGTCGCAGGGGGTGAATCTGGTGCACCAGGACGACGTCATCGCCGCCATCCAACTGTTGCTGAAGCTGCCGAAGGGCGGCCATGTGTACAATCTGTGCGCGCCGCATCATCCGGCCAAACGCGAATTTTACCCGGCGCTGGCCGAACAGCTGCACCTGGAGCCGCCGCAGTTCGCCGACGAAGCGGTGCAGGATGAGCGGCTGGTGGACGGCAACCGCATCTGCAACGAGCTGGGTTTTGAGTACCAGTATCCCGATCCGGCGCGCATGCCGGTCAGTTAAGGCAGCCTACGCCGTTTAAAGCGGGAAAAGGTGGCTCGTCACAAAGTCGACGAACAGCCTGATTTTGACTGACAGGTGGCGGCCCGACGGCCAGAGGACATGAAAAACCATGTTCTCGCGGTCGTATTCATCCAGAACCGTCACCAGGCTGCCCTGTTCCAGCTGTCTGCGCACGGCGATTTCCGGCAAATAAGCGATGCCGAGCCCTTGCTCCGCGAAGCACACCTGCGGATCGAGGGTATTTGTCACCATGCTGGCCGGCCGTTCGGGGATCATCTCCGTCTTGTCTCCCAGCGGCCAGACATCCAGTTTGCCGGTGCTGGGAAAGCGATAATGCAAACGGGCATGGCTTGTCAGATCCTCGGGCTTGCTCGGCATACCCGCTTTGCTGAAATAACCCGGCGCGCCAACGAAAACCTTGCGGCAGGTACCCAGCCGGCGGGCAACCAGCCGTGAGTCGCTCGGGGTTCCGCTGCGGATAACGGCATCGAAACCTTCCTCAATCACGTCAACCAGCCGATCCGAATAATCAATATCCAGCTCGATCTCAGGATAGCGGCGTTTGAAGTCCCCCAGTTTTGGCATGAAAAGCGTGCCCAGCGACGGCAGACTGATGCGCAGCTTGCCCTGGGGCGTTCCCCGCGTTTGCAACAGTTCGGCTTCCGCCTCTTTCACCTCGCTCAAAATGCGTCGACACCTTTCCAGGAACAAGGCCCCTTCCGGCGTTAGGTTGACCGTGCGGGTGGAGCGGTGAAACAGCCGCACGCTGAGCCGTTCCTCCAGCCGGGCGATGGTTTTGCTGACCGCCGACGCGGAGATCCCCAGCTGTTGCCCGGCCGCCGTGAAACTGCGGCTTTCACTGACCCGAACGAAAACGTCGAGAGAACCCAGACTTTCCATAGGCTTCCATTCTATTGATGACTTTTTTGTCATGAGTGTTATTCACTTTAGCCTGTTTTTCTTTTATCGGCGAGTGGGCAGCATGATGCAACCGTCATCCGCAATGAGCGGAAACATCTTTGAATGGGGAGTGATTGATGAATCAAACGACGATATCTGCGCCTGCCGGGAGCAGCGAGCGGTTGCCGCTGGGGGGCCTGCTGGCATTGGCGATGGCCGCTTTTATCACGCTGCTGACCGAGATCATGCCGGCGGGCGTGCTTTCTTCGATCGCGGGCGATTTGAACGTATCTGAAAGTCTGGCGGGGCAGTTCATCACCGCCTATGCGGTGGGGGCGTTGGTCGCCGCTATTCCGCTCACCGCATTGACGCAAGGCATGCGGCGCCGCCCCTTGCTCTTGAGTGCGATCGGCGGTTTTGCCATCGTTAACCTCGTCACGGCGCTGTCGCATGATTACCACGTCTCATTGGCGACGCGTTTCTTCGCCGGCGTTTTCGGCGGCATCGTTTGGTCCTTGCTGGCCGGTTACGCCGTGCGCATGTCACCGGCCCATCTTGGCGGCCGCGCTATTGCGATCTCCGGCGCCGGCGCCACCCTGGCGCTGGTGCTCGGCGTACCGCTCGGCACGTTGCTTGGCCGAGCCATCGGCTGGCAGGGCGCCTTTGGCCTGATGACGTTGATGGCGCTGATGCTCGTGGTGTGGATCATCGCTATCGTGCCGGATTTCCCCGGCCAGGCTAAGGCGCATCGCCCGTCTCTGAGCGGCGTATTCTTGCAATGCGGGATCCGCGCCGTGCTGTTCGTGGTGTTCACCTTCATCGTTGCCCACAACATTCTGTATATCTACCTGGAGCCTTTCCTCACGCCGTCGGGGTTATCCGAGCGGGTCGATATCGTGCTGTTTATCTTCGGGCTGGGCGCGATTGCCGGATTGGGCGTCGCCGGGATGCTGGTCGATCGACGAGTCCAATCTCTTACGGTGATGAGCATCGTCATCTTTGCCCTCGCCGCCGTGCTGCTGGGAAGTGGGGGGCGGATAGCCCCGATGGTGTATCTCGCGGTCGCATTGTGGGGCGCGGCTTTCGGCGGTTTTGCCACCCTCACGCAGACGGCATTGTCACGCCTTTCCGGCCGTGCGGCCGACGTGGCACAGTCCATGTATACCACGGGCTGGAATACCGCCGTGGCCGCCGGTGGCGCGATCGGCGGCATGCTGCTCGACAGGGGCGGGGCGGCCTCTTTTGCCTGGGCCATTATCGGGCTCCTCATCCTGTCTTTAACCGGCACGCTGTTTGCCATGAATCGGGCGCTGGCCTCTCAGCGATGAGGCGATTGGCGTGCGGCGCGCGCCAAATCCTCCAGCAGCGCGTTCAACGCCTCGTCGGGCTGGACGGGGCGGCTGACCAGGCTGAGCGTGGCGCGGTAAGAGAGCGCCGCGCCGCCCAGCTGCCGCAGCAGCCCCTGTTCCACCCAGCGCGCCGCGTAGTGGGTGGGCAGGTAGCCGAGACAGGTGCCGCTCAGCACCAGATGGGCGACGCTTTCCATATGGTGGGCCACCGCCGCCAGGTGCGGCGGTGCGATCGGACACAGCTGCTGCGCCAGCAGGTAGCCGCGCTTGACCCAGCGCGCGTTTTCAATCTGCTCGCGCTCCGGTTCTTCCACCGCGAACAGCGGGTGATCCTCACTGCAGTAGATCGCCTGCGTCTCTTCCAGCCACGGCTGATAACGCAACGCCTCCAACTGTTGGCCGAAGTAGCCGATGCCCAGATCGAGCTGCCGGTGCAGCAGCCCTTGCTCAATCTCGTTCGGTGAGCAGATGCGGCACTGCAATTGCACGTCCTGATGTCGGCGCTGGAAGTGCTTGATGGCCTGGCTGAACGGGTTGCCCGGCAGCGAAACCAGATTATCCACCAGACCGATCTGCAGATCGCCGGTCAGCAGGCCGTTCAGCGACTGGCTGACCCGGGTGAAGTCGCGGGCGGCGTTGAACAGCGAGCGGCAGGCGATCAACATGCGTTCGCCCTTGGGCGTCAGCCGGAAGCCGGAGCGGCCGCGCTGGCACAGGCGAAAACCCAACCGGGTTTCCAGCGAGGCCAGGTGGGTGCTGATGGTGGACTGGTTCATCAGCAGCGCTTCCTGCGCGGCGCTGACACCCTGGGCTTCCGCCACCGCGACGAACACCCGCAGCAGTTTCAGATCGATATCGCTTAGGTTGGTGAGCATTCCCCCTCCGCAGAACGTCGGCCGGTTAACCCATTTTTAACATCGAAAAAATAGGGGCGGCGCTGAAGATATGGCCTTCCTTATGGCATGAAGTGGAAATAAAAATCAATACTTCAATGAGTTAGTTGCATCTCGTTTTTCGATGTTTACATGCAAAAGCGGGAATGGTAGCCGGGGTGGCCAACGGGGTAGTCTGCGAATGTTGCTCAAATGTTTCAATTCATCGCAGATCAAGACAAGGAAACGCCATGCTGAACCAACCCCAAAGCGGTAACGATATGCCGCGCTTTGCCGGTATTCCCACCATGATGCGCCTGCCCGTAGCCGATCAGGCGCACGGTCTGGACGCCGCCTTTGTCGGCATTCCGCTGGATATCGGCACCTCCAACCGCAGCGGCACCCGCTATGGCCCGCGCCAGATCCGCCAGGAGTCGGTGATGATCCGCCCTTACAACATGGGCACCGGCTCCGCCCCGTTCGAACGGCTGCAGGTGGCCGATCTGGGGGATGTCGCCATCAACCCCTACAGCCTGGCGGACAGCGTGCAGCGCATCGAGGCGGCTTACCACGAGATCCTGGCGCACGGCTGCATGCCGTTGACGCTCGGCGGGGACCACACGCTGACGCTGCCGGTGCTGCGCGCCGTCGCCCGCCGACATGGCCCGGTCGGGCTGATCCACGTCGATGCGCATTCCGACACCAACGAGGAGATGTTCGGCGAACAGCTGGCGCATGGCACCACCTTCCGCCGCGCGTTCGAGGAAGGGCTGCTGGCGCCGGAAAAGGTGGTACAGATTGGCCTGCGCGGCAGCGGCTATGCGGCGGACGACTTCGACTGGTCACGCCGCCAGGGCTTCCGCGTGGTGCCGGCCGAGGCCTGCTGGCACCGGTCGTTGACGCCGCTGATGGCGGAGATCCGCGAACAGATGGGCGATGCGCCGGTTTATCTCAGCTTCGATATCGATGGGCTGGATCCGGCCTTCGCGCCGGGCACCGGCACGCCGGAGGTCGGTGGGCTGTCGGTCTGGCAGGGGCTGGAAATCGTGCGCGGCTGCTGCGGGCTGAACCTGGTGGGCGGCGACGTGGTGGAGGTGTCGCCGCCTTACGATCGCTCCGGCAACACGGCGCTGCTGGCCGCCAACCTGCTGTTTGAAATGTTGTGCGTGCTGCCGGCCCGCTGAGGCCGGTGCACTGACCCTACCGGCGGAGCGGTTGCGTCGGGACCCCTGATAACAATAACAACGGAGTGGAGGTACCCATGAATCTCGATCTGCTGGTCGTGGTGTTTTACTTTCTGGTGATCGGCGCGGTGGGGTGGATGGGCATTCGCCGCGCCAATTCCAAAGAGGCGTATCTGGTCGCCGGGCGCAATCTGGGGCCGGGGCTGTATCTGGGCACGCTGTCGGCGGTGGTGCTCGGCGGCGCATCGACCATCGGCAGCGTTAAACTCGGCTACACCTACGGCATCTCCGGCGTCTGGCTGTGCGGCGCGCTGGGGCTGGGCATCGTGGTGCTGAGCCTGGTGCTGGCCAAGCCGCTGCTCAAGCTGAAGCTGTATACCGTCAGCCAGGTGCTGTCGCAGCGCTATCACCCGGCGGCGCGGGTCACCAGCGGCGCGATCATGCTGGCGTATGACCTGATGGTGGCGGTGACCTCGATCATCGCCATCGGCAGCGTGATGCAGGTGATGTTCGGCCTGTCGTTCAGCACGTCTATCCTGCTCGGCGGCGGGCTGGTGGTGCTGTATTCGACGCTGGGGGGGATGTGGTCGCTGACGCTGACCGACATCATTCAGTTCATCATCATGACCGTCGGCATGATGCTGGTGCTGATGCCGATGAGCATCGTCAAGGCCGGCGGCTGGGAGGCGTTCACCAGCCTGCTGCCCGCCGGTTACTACCGGCTGTCGTCGATCGGGCTGGACACCATTCTGGTGTTCTTCCTGATCTACTTCTTCGGCATTCTGATCGGTCAGGACATCTGGCAGCGGGTGTTTACCGCCCGCAGCGCCAACGTGGCGCGCTTCGCCGGGCTGGGGGCGGGCGTCTATTGCGTGCTGTACGGCGTGACCGGTGCGCTGATCGGCATGGCCGGCAAGATCGTGCTGCCGTCGCTCAGCAACACCGACGGCGCCTTCGCCGCCATCGCGCAGGCGGTGTTGCCGGTCGGCGTCAGCGGGCTGGTGGCCGCCGCGGCGTTGGCGGCGCTGATGTCCACCGCCAGCGCCTGCCTGCTGGCCTCTTCCACTATCGCGCTGGAGGACGTATTGCCGGCCATCCGGCGCAAACCTTCCGGCGGGTTGGCCGCCGGGCGCTTCACCACGCTTCTCATGGGCATGGCCATGCTGGGGCTGGCGTTTGTGGTACGTGACGTGCTGGCGGCGCTGACGCTGGCCTATAACCTGCTGGTGGGCGGCATGCTGATCCCGCTGGTGGGGGCGATCTTCTGGCCGCGCGCCACCAGCGCCGGCGCCATTGCCAGCATGTTGACCGGCAGCCTGTGCGTGGTGGGGTTGATGGCCTGGCACGGCATCGACGCCAACAGCCCAATCTACGGCGGCCTGCTGGGCGGCGGCGTCGCCTTCGTGCTGGGCAGCCTGTTGAGCCGCCCGGCAGCACAGCTGCAGCCGCAAACCGAGCGTTGAAAAGACGAGGTGGGACATGAACAATCGCAATGTGGCGTCACGCCCAAAAATTGAAGTGCGCTCGATAGACTATGTGCCCCGTCACGAACGGCATGGCAAGGTTTGGCATCAGGCGCCGTTTTGGTTCACCGGTAATTTCGTTTTGACGACGATGGTGGTCGGTTTCACCGGCCCGGCGCTGGGGTTGGGCGCGCTTTATTCGATGCTGGCCATTGCCGCCGGCGTAGGGTTCGGCACGTTCTTCATGGCGTGCCATGCCAACCAGGGGCCGCGCATGGGGCTGCCGCAGATGATCCAGTCGCGGGCCCAATTCGGCCTGCGTGGGGCCATCGTTCCCTTTGCCGCCGTGGTGTTTGTTTACATCGGCTTCAATGTGTTCAACGTTATTCTCGCGACCGATGCGATCAACACGGTGTTGCCGGGCCACCGCCTGCCCTGGTATGCGTTGCTGATCGCGGTGGCCGTGCTGTTGGCGATCGTCGGCCACGATATGCTGCATGCGGTGCAGCGCTGGCTGACCTATGTGATGATGGCGGTGTTCGGCGTGCTGACAATCGGCGCCGTGTTGTCGCTGCGGATGGACGCCGCCGTCGGCGCCGGGCATTTCTCGTGGGCGGCCTTTTTGATTCAGCTGTCGGCCGCCGCCGGCTACCAGATCAGCTACGCGGTGTACGTCTCCGACTACTCACGCTATTTGCCGCATGAAACGCCGTCTGCCAACGTGATCTTTTGGACTTATCTGGGGGCCGCCGGATCGGCGCTTTGGCTGATGTCGCTGGGCGCATTTCTGGCCTCAGCCCTACCGGCCCCCGATGCGATCGGCAGCGTACAGGCGGTGGGTAATGCCGTTTACCCGGGGTTTGGCACGCTGACCGTGTTGATCGCCGTGCCCTCGCTGGTCGGCATCATGGCGGTCAACTGTTATGGCGCAATGTTGACCAGCCTCAGCGCGATTGACGCGTTCCGTAAAGTGACGCCGACGTTGAGATTACGCATGATCGGCATTGGCGTCGTCGCCCTGACGGTGTTTGCGGTTGCGTTGGCTATCCCGGCAAGCTATCTCACCAGCTTCAATACCTTCGTGCTGCTGATGCTGTATTTCCTGGTGCCCTGGACGGCGGTGAATCTGATGGACTTTTACGTGGTGCGCGGCGGGCATTACGCGATCGGTGAAATCTTCAACCCGGCGGGGATCTACGGCCGCTGGGGGCGCTCCGGCCTGACGGCCTACGCGATCGGCCTGCTGGCGATGGTGCCGTTCATGACGTTGGGCTTTTACACCGGCCCCTTTGCTGTTTTACTGGGCGGTGCGGATATCGCTTTTCTGGTCGGCCTGCTGGTGGCCGGGAGCGTTTATGTCGTGATGTGCCGGAAGCTCGATCTTGAAGCCGAACGGCGGGTGGCGTTGTGCTGCGAGGGTTTATTGGAAGGAGAACGGGAGTGAAGGAAAAAATCAGCGTCGCATGCTGTCAGTTAGCGTTGCGGGTCGGGGAAGCGGAACACAATCGGGCGCTGTCAGCCCAGGCGATCCGCCGGGCGGCGCAGCGCGGCGCCAACGTCATCGTGCTGCCGGAGCTGGTGAACAGCGGCTATGTGCTGCGCGATAAGACAGAGGCGCGGGCGTTGGCCGAGGGCGAAGACGGGCCGAGCCTCAGCCTGTGGGTAGCCCTGGCGCGCGAGTTGGATGTGGCGATCGTCGCCGGTTTCTGCGAGCGCCTGCCCGATGGCGAGGTGGCCAACAGTGCGGCATTGATCGATGCGCAGGGGGTGAGGGCGATTTATCGCAAAGCGCACCTGTGGCACGAAGAGAGCACCATTTTTATCGCCGGCGATCGGCCGCCGCCGGTCATCGAGACCCGCTTCGGCCGGTTGGCGGTGATGATCTGTTACGATCTCGAATTCCCTGAGTGGGTGCGGCTGCCGGCGCTGGCCGGCGCTCAGCTGCTGTGCGCGCCGGTCAACTGGCCGCTGGCGCCGCGCCCGCAGGGCGAACGGCCGGCGGAGATGGTGAAGGCGCAGGCCAACGCCGCCGTCAATCGGCTGTTCATCGCGGTGTGCGATCGTTGTGAAACGGAGCGCGGCGTTGCGTGGATCGGCGGCTCGGTGATCGTCGACGCCGACGGCTATCCATTGACGCAGAGCCTGGCGGGCGAAGGCATGGTACTGGCATCGATGGATATCGGCGCGGCTGATGACAAGCACATCGGCCGCCACAATCACGTGCATCGCGATCGGCGGCCGAAGTTGTATTGAAGCGGCGGGGCGGGCTGCCCCGCAGAGGGTTTTCGCCGGCGGGAACAGCCGCCGCTTTTCGCTTACAGCCAGCCCGATTTCTTCAGCTTCTGATACAGGAAAATGCAGCCAACGGCGGTCACTCCCAGCGTGGCGTGGTAGGCCCACGGGAATTTCAGCTCCGGCATGTCGGCGAAGTTCATGCCGTACAGGCTGAAGACCACCGTCGGGATGGCCAAAATCGCCCCCCAGCCCGCCAGCCGTTTCACCACTTCGTTTTGTTTGACCGTCACCAGCGCCAGGTTGACGTGCATGGCATTGGTCAGCATTTCACGCATGTCGTCAATGTTGCTGACCACCTGATGCGCGTGATCCTGCACGTCGCGCACGTAGGCGCGCAGCTCTTTCGGGATCACCTCTTCGTGCAGGCGGATCAGTTGGTTGCAGATTTCATCCATCGGTAGCGCGGCGTTGCGCAGTGCCAGCAGATGGCGGCGCAGGGTATAGACGTTCTCGATCGCCGCCTGATCGAACTCCGACTGGAACATGTTGGCTTCGATATTCTCGATGGTGCTCTCGAAGCGCGTCACCACGCTGCGGTAGTTGTCCACCACGAAGTCCAGCACCGAATAGAGGGCGAAGCCCGGCCCGCGGCACATCTGCTTGTGGTTCTCTTCCGCCTTGGCGCGGATCGGCGCGTAGCTGGGCGAGGCGCCGTGGCGCACCGTCACCAGAAAGTTTTTGCCGACGAAGAAGTGGGTTTCACCGTATTCGATTTCGTCGTGCTCGCCCCACTGCGCGGTTTTGACCACGATGAACAGCGAGTCGCCGTAGGTTTCCAGCTTCGGCCGCTGATGCGCGCACAGCGCGTCTTCGATCGCCAGATCGTGCAGGCCGAACTCCTCCTGCACCTTGCGCATAAACGCCGGTTCCGGCTGCCTGAGCCCCAGCCAGACGAAGGTGTCCGGCTGTTTGACCACCTCGCTGATATCGTCGATGGTCACTTCGCCCAGCCGTTGGCCGGCTTTGTATGCCACACAGTTCACCACCATGCTTTTGCTGTCCATCCGTCCATCCATTAATCAGTCAGGGTTTTGGTGAGAAAATAACACTCATGTTCCACCGGATAATCTTTCAGCGTCATTTGCAGCTGATAGCCGAGCTTTTCGTAGAACGGCCGCGCCTGGAAGCTGAAGGTATCCAGGCGAGCGTAGCGACAGCCGCGCGCCTGCGCCTCGCGTTCGGCGGCGCGCATCAGCCTGCCGCCGAGGCCGCTGCCGCGTTGGGAGTCCGCCACCCACAGCCACTCGACGCTCAGCCAGTTGCCCCAGGTTTCGGCGGTCAGCCCGCCGATCACCGTGCCGGCCTCGTCGCGCGCATAGACGCTGAGCGGCTTGCGGTGACGGGCGTCGATATGCGGCAGGTTGAAAGCGCGCAGGCCTTGCCTGATCGCATCAAGGGTGTGTTCGTCAATCGCATCGGTAACGGTAATGTCCATGATTCCTCCTGGGTGATGGGTTAACTTAAGCACACTGCGGCCAAAAGGCAACCTGTTGAAATGTAATGCAAACGACCGCGCCAGCTGAGTGGGCTACACTAAACGGGTCATTTCACCCTCAGGAGGATGCTATGCCCCGATTGACTTTACTGGCCGCTTTGCTGCTGTGCAGCGGCCAGCTGCACGCCGCGCCGACGGTCAGCCAACTGCAGGACGGCCTGGAACACCCGTGGTCGCTGGCCTTCTTGCCGGCGGAACAAGGCCTGCTTATCACCGAACGGCCCGGCCGGCTGCGGCTATGGCAGCAGGGCAAAGGCCTGTCGCCACCGATCGTCGGCGTGCCGCAGGTTTACGCCGAGGGGCAGGGCGGCCTGCTGGAGGTGTTGCCGGCCCCTGACTTCGCCGCCAGCCGTCGGGTGTACCTCAGCTTCGCCGAACCGGGTGACGGCGGCAAAGCCGGCACGGCGGTCGGCTACGGCCGTTTGAGCGACGACGGCGCGCGGCTGGAAAACTTCAAGGTGATCTTCCGTCAACTGCCCAAGCTGTCGGTCGGCAATCATTTCGGCGGCAAGCTGGCGTTCGACAGGCAGGGCTACCTGTTTATCGCGCTGGGCGAAAACAACCAGCGTCCGACGGCGCAGGAGACCGACAAGCTGCAGGGCAAGCTGGTGCGGCTGACCGCCGAAGGCGCGGTGCCGCCGGACAATCCCTGGGTCGGTCAGGCCGGCAAACGGCCGGAGGTTTGGTCTTATGGCCATCGCAATCCGCAAGGGCTGGCGCTGAACCCGTGGAGCGGCGCGATCTGGGAACACGAGCACGGCCCGCGAGGCGGCGATGAGCTCAACCTCCCGCAGCCGGGTAAAAACTACGGCTGGCCGCTGGCCACCTACGGCATCAACTATTCCGGCCAGCCGATCCCGGAGGCCAAGGGGGAACGGGTACCCGGCACCGAACAGCCGCTGCACTATTGGCGGGTTTCGCCCGGCCTCAGCGGCATGGCGTTCTATGACGGGCAGCGCTTCCCCGCCTGGCGGCACTCGCTGTTCATCGGCGCGCTGGCGCAAAAGGAGCTGATTCGCCTGACGTTGGAGGGTGACAAAGTGGTGGCGGAAGAGCGGCTGCTGGGCGATCGCGGCGAGCGCATTCGCGAGGTGCGCAGCGGGCCGGATGGCTACCTGTATCTGCTGACGGACGAGCGGGACGGCAAGCTGCTGAAAGTCGGGGCGTCGTAACGCCCCGTATCGATCAGGTGAGTTCGCTCATCACGCCGCGCTGATAGGCCGGGCGAGCGCGCAGCTGCTGATACCAGCGCTCCATGTTCGGCCGCGGGCGGCGGGCGATCGGCATCTCGAACCAGGCGTAGGCGAAGCTGCCGAGCGGAATATCGCCGAAGCCGAACGCGTCGCCGGAGAGGTAAGGCTGATGCGCCAGTGCCTGTTCAATGACGTCGAAGTGTTTTTCCAGTGTGGCGATCGCCGCTTCGATTTTCGCCATGTCGCGCAGCTCTGGCGCGGTGCGGATCAGGCCCCAAAAGACGATGGTGAAGGCCGGGACGATGGTCGAGGTGGTCCAGTCCATCCACTTCTCGGCGGCGGCGCGCGCCTGCAGATCTTGCGGATAGAACGTCGCGTCGCCGAATTTCGCCGCCAGGTAGCGCACGATGGTGTTGGACTCCCACAGCACGAAGTCATCGTCCTGCAGCAGTGGCACCAGGCCGTTCGGGTTCAGCGCGCGGTAGCTCTCTTCGTTGACCTTGCCGAACGCGCCGCCGGCGTTGATGTGGGTGTAGCTCAGCCCCAGTTCGGCGGCGCACCACAGCACCTTCCTGACGTTATTCGAATTCTCACGGCCCCAAATGGTCAGCATTGCGCAACTCCGTTAGTGAATTAAAGACCCTCTATACCTACGCCACAACGCGCTTTTTGTCACACCGCAGGGCACTTTTTGCCTGCCGATCAACGCTCCCAGCGGCACACTTCCCAGCCGCGCTCCGCCGCCAGCGCGCTCAGTTCGCTATCGGGGTTGATCACCGTGGCGCTGTCGACGAATTGCAGCATCGCCTTATCGTTGAGGGAGTCGCTGTAGCCGTGGCTGTGCTCGAACTTCAGGTGCGGATGCTGCGCCAGCCAGTGCTGCAGGCGGATCACCTTGCCCTGTTGGTAGGTCATGGTGCCGTAGGTGTTGCCGGTGAAGCGGCCGTCGCTGATTTCCACGCCGATCGCCAGCGCATCGTCGGCGCCGAGTTGTTCGGCGATCGGCGCCACCAGGTGTTCGCCGGTGGCGGAGATCACCAGGATGCAGTCGCCGCGTTCGCGGTGCCACTGCAGGCGTTCACGGGCGGCGGGATAGACGCGCGGCAGGATATCGCGGCGAATGTAGCGTTGCACCCAGCCGGCCACGGTTTGCACACTCAGGCCGGCCAGCGGCGCCAGCGTGGCCTGCATGTAGTCCTCCATCGACAGCTTGCCCTGATAATAGAGCTGCATCAGCTGCTGCTCCTGCAACTCCAGCTCAGCCGGTGCGAAGCCCTGGCCGACCAACCAGCGGATCCACAGGCTGGCGCTGTCATCGTCAATCAGGGTTTCATCCAGGTCGAATAAGGCTAAATCCATCAGTATTTCTCCGGCAGGCAGGGTATGAGGTCGTTTACAGGATAGCGGATAGCGCCCATCGCCAGCCAGCGGCGTCGGCGAAATTGCGCAGAGCATAAGAAACATTGATGACGGTTTTGCGACAGTTTGTTGAACGTTTGCATAACTTAGAACGCAACAATATTGGCCGCTCCGGCGAGCGCGGTGATAACTATGAGGCAAACGCAGCGACCCGCTGGAGAGAGACAATGTTGATTATTCGCCTGTATGGCGGCCCGATCGTGATTGGGGAAGAAGAGGAACCGCATGATGACGCACCTGACGACGCTGAAGACGCTGCCGCTGCTGGATCTTTCGCAGCTTGACGGCGATGCGCGCCGGCGGCGCGCCTTTCTTGACGATTTGCGCGCGGCGGCCCGCGACGTCGGCTTTTTCTATCTGCGCGGGCACGGCGTGGACGGCGCGCTGAATGCGCGGCTGCAGCAGGCCGCGCGACAATTTTTCGCGCTGCCGGAAGCCGACAAATTGGCGGTACATATGGTGCATTCGCCGCACTTTCGCGGTTACAACCGGGCGGCGGCGGAGCTGACGCGCGGTCAGCCGGACTGGCGCGAGCAGTTCGATATCGGCGCCGAACGCCCGGCGCTGACGCTGTCTGATGACACCCCGCGTTGGGCGCGCCTGCAGGGGCCAAACCAGTGGCCGGCGGCACTGCCGACGCTGAAACCGCTGCTGCTGCAGTGGCAGCAGGCGATGACCACCATGTCGCTGCGGCTGCTGCGCGCTTTCGCTTTGGCGCTGTCGCTGCCGGAGCAGGCTTTCGATCGCTTGTACGGCGATAAGCCCAACGAGCACATCAAACTGATTCGCTACCCGGGGCGGGACGCCACCGGCAGCGCACAGGGCGTCGGCGCGCACAAGGACTCCGGTTTTCTCAGCTTCCTGCTGCAGGACGAGCAAAAAGGGCTGCAGGTGGAGGTGAGTGAAGGGCGCTGGCTCGACGCCCAGCCTCGTGAAGACACCTTTGTGGTGAACATCGGCGAGCTGCTGGAGCTGGCGACCAACGGCTATTTGCGCGCCACGGTGCACCGGGTGGAGACGCCGCCGGCGGGGCGTGACAGGCTGTCGATCGCCTTCTTCCTCGGCGCACGCTTGGACGCGGTGGTGCCGTTGTATCAACTGCCGCCGCCGCTGGCGGCGCAGGCGCGCGGCCCGGCCAGCGATCCGCTCAACCCGCTGCTGCGCGACGTGGGGTATAACTACCTGAAAGGCCGCATCCGTTCCCACCCCGATGTGGCTCAGCGCTTTTATCGGGACGTCATCGGCGTCTGAACATTAGGCACAAAAAAGCCCGGCGCGCCGGCCGGGCTGATGGCGATTGATTCGGGCGATTATTCCGCCAGCGCCTGCTGCAGATCGGCGATCAGATCTTCCACATCCTCAATCCCCACCGACAGGCGAACCAGCTGCGGCGTGATGCCGGTTGCCAGGCGCTGTTCCAGCGGAATGGAGGCGTGCGTCATGCTGAACGGCTGGCTGATCAGGCTTTCCACGCCGCCCAGGCTTTCCGCCAGGGTGAACAGGCGCGAGCGCTGGATGACCCGGCGCGCATAGGCGTCGTCGCCTTTCAGCCGCACCGAGATCATGCCGCCGAAGCGCGTCATCTGGCGCGCCGCCAGCGCGTGCTGCGGGTGGCTCGGCAGGCCGGGATAATAGACGTTTTCCACCTGCGGCTGGCTCTCCAGCCACTGGGCGATGCGCAGTGCGCTGTCGCTGTGGCGCTGCATGCGCAGGGCCAGGGTGCGGATGCCGCGCAGCGTCAGGAAGCTGCTGAACGGATCGAGAATGCCGCCGACCGCGTTTTGCAGGAAACCGAGCTGTTCCGCCAGCGCCGGGTTATCCCCCACCGCCGCGACGCCGGCCACCACGTCGGAGTGGCCATTGAGGTATTTGGTGGCGGAGTGCACCACCACGTCAAAGCCCAGATCCAGCGGACGCTGCAGATACGGCGAAGCGAAGGTGTTGTCCGCCACGCTGATAAGCCCATGCTTTTTGGCGATCGCGGCGATGGCGCTCAGATCCGCCAGCTTCAACAAGGGGTTGGTCGGGGTTTCCACCCAGATCATTTTGGTGTCCGGCTCGATCGCCTGTTCCAGTCCGGCGAGATCCGCCGGTGACACATAGGTGACGCGCAGGCCGGCGGTGCGGCTGCGCACCTTTTCCAGCAGGCGATAGGTGCCGCCGTACAGGTCGTCCACCGCGATCAGGTGGCTGTCTTTATCGAGCAGCTCCAGCACCGTGGAGCAGGCCGCCAGGCCGGAGGCGAAGGCGTAGCCGCGGCTGCCGCCTTCCAGTTCGGCGATGGCACTTTCCAGCGCGGTGCGCGTCGGGTTGGCGCTGCGGGAGTACTCGTAGCCGGTATGCTCGCCCGGCGCCGGTTGGGCGTAGGTGGAGGTGGCGTAAATCGCCGGCATCACGGCGCCGGTGGCGTCCGGGGTGTAACCGGCGTGAACGGTCAACGTATCAAACTTGGCCATAATGGGTCCTTATTAACGTAATTTTTGGCGCCAGGCGTTAAGCACGTCTGTGCGGGTAATCAGGCCGAGGAAGCGCTCGCCGTCGAGCACCACCGCGACGTGGCCATGGTTGAAGGTGGCCTGCAATTCTTCGTAGCCGGCTTCTTTTTGCAGCGTATGGACCCGCTTGGTCATTGCGCTGCCGGCCGGCAGGCTGAAGTGGGCGGCGTCGGCCTGGACGGCGTTCAGCAGATCCCACTCATCGATCAGGCCGACCACCCGATCGCCTTCCAGCACCGGCAACTGCGAGATGTCGTACAGCCGCATGCGGGCGTGCACGATCGCCAACGTGTCGTCCGGCGCGGCGGAGACGGCGGCGCCTTCGTCGTGGCGGTAGGCGATCAGATCGCGCAGATCGCCGTGCTGCGGCTTGCTCAGCAGGCCCTGTTCCAGCATCCAGTGGTCGTTATACATTTTAGACAGGTATTTGTTGCCGCTGTCGCAGACGAAGGTCACCACTCGTTTGGGTTCGGTCTGTGCGCGGCAGTAACGCAATGCGGCGGCCAGCAGGGTGCCGGTGGACGATCCCGCCAGCACGCCTTCCTTGCGCAGCAAATCGCGCGCGGTGGTGAAGGCTTCTGCGTCGCCGATTCGGTAAGCGTGGCGAACCTGGTCAAAGTCGCTGAGCGGCGGGACGAAGTCTTCGCCGATGCCTTCCACCAGCCAACTGCCCGCTTCGCCGATGCGGCCGTTGTCGAGATAGTCCGCCAGTATTGAACCCGCAGGGTCGGCCAGCACGAATTCCGTCTGCGGCGAAACGTCGGCGAAATAGCGGCTCAGCCCGCCCAGCGTGCCGCCGGAGCCGACGCCAACCACGATAGCGTCCACGTCATGCTCCATTTGCCGCCACAGTTCGGGGGCGGTGGTGGTGGTATGGGCCGCCGGGTTGGCCGGGTTGTTGAACTGATCGATATAAAAAGCGCCGGGGATCTCCCCGGCCAGGCGTTTGGCGTAATCCTGATAGTAAGCCGGATGCCCCTTGCCGACGTCCGAGCGGGTCAGCTGCACTTCCACGCCCAGCGCGCGCAGGTGGAAGATCTTCTCGCGGCTCATCTTGTCCGGCACCACCAGCAGCAGCTTATAGCCTTTCAGCGCCGCCACCAGCGCCAGCCCCAGGCCGGTATTGCCGGCGGTGGCTTCGATGATGGTGCCGCCCGGCTGCAGTTTGCCGTCGCGCTCGGCCTGTTCGATCATCGACAGCGCCACGCGGTCTTTGATCGAACCGCCGGGGTTTTGATTTTCCAGCTTGACGAACAGCCGGCACGGGCCGGTATCGAACTGGGTCAGTTCCAGCATCGGGGTATTGCCAATCATCTCGATGACGGAATGGGGGATCGCCATGACTCATCTCCAGGATTATTCGGTATAAAGGTCGTTATATGGATGATAGCGCTGAGGATAAGCGCTTTAAAAAGAACAAATAACGGTTCTATATGCCATTATGGAATATATTAATCTTTTTTGGACGTATGGAAGCGCAGATGTTTAGCGGTGCAGATGCTTGGCCGTGTAGCCGTGGGTGGGTGTAAAAGTGCGCACCGCGATGATTTTTTGAACGATAAGCGGGGGCCTGCGTACAGTTATGTAAAAATGCTGAAAATTCACGCTAAACCCTGCAAAAATAAGATAAATCACATAAACTCACAGCAAGGGCATTTTCGGTGCGCTTCGTTACTCGTTACGGGCGCCGCAGGGGGTTGCGGCTGGCACGCGCGCACCGGGCCACTCTCGCTGGTTGGCTTAAAACGTGAACATGTTTAAAAGTTAACGCTATTTCAATGGTTTGAATGGACACTCTGGCGACGTCATGATGAAAAAAAACTTATCCACTTCCCTGAAAAAACTGACCTTCAGCGTAGGCATCCTGTTGCTGGCCACACCGGCCGTGTACGCGGCTGAACCGCCGGCGCCGCCGCAGGTAGACGCCAAGGCCTTCATTCTGATGGATTACAACAGCGGCAAGGTGCTGACCGAAGGTAATGCCGATACTCGCCTCGATCCCGCCAGCCTGACCAAGATCATGTCCAGCTACGTGATCGGCCAGGCGATCAAGGCCGGCAAGATCAAGCCGGAAGACATGGTCACCGTCGGCAAAGACGCCTGGGCGCCCGGTAACCCGGCGCTGCGCGGCTCTTCGTTGATGTTTATCAAGCCGGGCGATCAGGTGCCGGTGATGGAACTGAATAAGGGCATCGTGATCCAGTCGGGTAACGACGCCAGCATCGCGTTGGCGGACTACGTGGCGGGCAGCCAGGATTCGTTCGTCGGCCTGATGAACAACTACGCCAAATCCCTGGGGCTGCAGAATACCCACTTCCTGACGGTGCACGGCCTGGATGCGGAAGGGCAGTACAGCACCGCGCGCGACATGGCGCTGCTGAGCCAGGCGCTGATCCGCGACGTGCCGGACGAATACGCGCTGCATAAAGAAAAAGAGTTCACCTTTAACAAGATCCGCCAGATTAACCGTAACCGCCTGCTGTGGAGCAGTAACCTGAACGTCGACGGTATCAAGACCGGTTACACCAGCGGCGCCGGTCATAACCTGGTGGCGTCCGCCACCGACGGCCCGATGCGCCTGATCTCGGTGGTGCTGGGCGCGCCGAGCGATCGCGTGCGCTTCAGCGAAAGCGAAAAGTTGCTGACCTGGGGCTTCCGCTTTTATGAAACCGCGACGCCGATCAAGGCCGATAAACCGTTCGTCACGCAGAAAGTGTGGTTCGGCGACGTCAGCGAAGTGCCGCTTGGCGTGGCGAAAGACGCCTCGGTCACCATTCCGAAAGGGCAGATGAAAAACCTGAAGGCCAGCTACAAGCTGACCCAGCCGACGCTGGAAGCGCCGCTGGCGAAAAATCAGGTGGTCGGCACCATCGATTTCCAGCTGGACGGCAAGACCATCGAGCAGCACCCGCTGGTGGTGATGCAAGAGGTGAAAGAGGGCAACTTCTTCAGCCGCATCTGGGATATGGTGATGATGAAGTTGAGCCAGTGGTTCGGCGGGATCTTCGGCTGAATACCCTGATGTGAGGAGCGCGCCCCGGGCGCACGATCCTCGACCAAGCCGCAACGGAGACGTTGCGGCTTTTTTTTCGCGAGTATCTGGGACGCGGTGATTAAAAGTAGTCCACCAGCATGGTGGCGCCGCTGGTGAAATCGCCTTCCGCCAGGGTGACGGCGCTGTTCTTCACCGGCACCGCATCAAGCGTCGGCGGATTGGCGTAGTCGATGTTCAGCGGCGTATTGATGGCGAAGGCCTTACCGTTGGCCAACAGCTTGATGCCCAATCCATTGACGCTGCTGGTTAACACACTGCCGTCGAAGGCCGCCGCGCCGCCCATGATCTTCATTTTCAGCTGGCGGCTGTTGTCCAGAAACTCGCATTTGATGCTGTAATCGATGCGTTGCATATAGCGATTGCCGTCGATGCGCTTGATGCCGACCTTGCCGAAGTCGATATCGATGGTGCGCCCGTCGTTGATCACGCAAGGCGGAGGCGCCACCACGGTGGCGGTGATGTTGACCTTGGTGCCCTGATCGGCGGCCTGAATGGCGGCGCTGATCAGACTCAGCGCCCACAGCAGAGCGCAGCGCGTTTTTCTCGTCATGTTCATTTTGGCTCCCGTCTCAAGGTGCGCTGAAGATCAGCGTGGCCGAACCCGACAGCGGGCCGGTGGCGATGCTGGTGTAAGGGACATTGTTCTTCACCGGCACAAAGGTCACGGTATCGTTGCCCAAGCCGTTGACGATGCGCGTTCTGAAGGCGTTGTTGGGCTTTACCACCGCGCCGTTGTACACCATCGCCACGCCGACGTTAGGGTTGCTGGTCTTGATAAAATCGCTGGAGAAGCCGCTGGCGTCGCTGACCATGCGGATCAGAATATCCTGCGTCGCGCTCTGGTCGTCGCATTGGTAGCTGAGCGCCTTGTCCTGTTTTATCTGGGCATCGCTGGCGCTTTGAGTCAGAAAGTCCTGACGGATCTGGCCGAAGTCGACGTTAATCTGCTGGCCGTTGTTGATGGTGCAACTGGTGGTGACGAAGTAAGCGTCATTGTCGGCGATCAGGCGCCAGCGATAAACGCCGCACTGCGGGCAACCCGGCTGATCGTTGGTCTGAATAAAGTTGATTTGGCCGATGACGTCGCCTTTGTTCACCTTGATGTCCGGCGTTGGGAAACGGTTCAACACGATATAGACCCGGATGGCGACCGACTGGGTCTGTAACCCGGTAAGGCTGAGTACGCTGATACCTGATGGCACCGGAGAGTTGTAATCGGTGCCGTTGATGGTGGTACCGCTGCCGATGGCGCCAAAAATCGCACTGTTCATCGACAGCGCCGGACTGTCGGTTTTGAGATAGTCATACCAGCTCGCGACGTCGTTTTTACAGGTGACCTGGCTGACGTTGACGATTTCGTTTTTGCCATAAGAAAGCTGTGGCCCGATGCGTACCCGGACGTCAACCGGCGTGGTCGAGCCCCCAGGGGGAATCAGTCCGCCATCGGACGTACGGCAGGTAAACGCATTGGCGTTGCCAATCAGCATGAAGAAAGATAATGCCAGGCAGCAACGTAAAAATAGCAGGGCTGTTTTTCTCACGATAATATCCCAATATATATAAATAGTGTGCGGCATTACTCCGCAATGAAATATTGCCAATCAGGCCAGTTGGCCATATTCATTTCGTTAAAGGGGAGTGGGGGGCAATTTTGTTGGGTATGCCGTCGTTATCACCGTTCAGCAACGCGGTGGGATACCACCTCAACGAGTTGTTGATAGAGCCGTCCGTCACAATCACTTTTTGTCGGGCGACAAGATCCAACAACAGCCGTCGAGCCCGGTAAACACCGACGTTGACGGCATTGGCCAGTTGCCGCGTCGATAGCCATTGCCGCGGTGGCGGCAACCCGGCGACGGGGCACTTACGGGGCGACTGTGCGAATAATGTTTGCAGCAGATCGTGCTGCAATTGCCGTATTTCCTTTTGTTTCGGGGATAACGCATCCATAGCACTTCCTCTGTATTCCGATTGCCGTATTCCTAAGAAAAAACAAACTTTCGCTGCCTACCAACAACGAGGTAAAACGCGAACAAAGAAAATTCCTATCTATTTATCAGGATTGAAAAAAAAGGCGTTGCCCGCCCCGTTTTTGCCTATGCCAAGGCAGGGGTGGCGTCACGCTGAAACCTAAAATTTTGGTTTATTATATTCACAAAGCGCCACTTTGCGATCTGATTACTTGGGAATCACAGAAAAACAGGATATTGCTCTATAAAAGCATCTTTTACGATCTATGAGCCTAAAAATAACAGTAAATTAACTTCAATTAGGAAATAAATTGCGAATGTTCGCCTTGATCAAAAAAAGCCTTTTTTTGCTGAGAGGCATTTGCCAGAATATTCATCGCCGAACAAGAAGGACGGATTAGAAAGTATTGGCCTCTGCTTGTTGTGATTTCGTTTATTTTTACATGATGAATTCATTAATGGGTGGGCCGCTGCGGACTTGCCGTTATCGACATGTTTATTGTCGGTGTCTTTGGGTTTTGGCAGTTAACCAACCAGCAAGATGCTAAAGGATCAGGGCTGCGCATATATAAGCGCGAGCAGGTTTCCTGTCGCTCTTTTTCTTGATTGGAATATGCATTTTTTCTTATAAGGAATATAGGTTCTATGAAACTTAACAAAATCATGATGGCTGCAGTGATTGCATTTGGCGCAAGTTCTTTTGCACAGGCAGCCGATCAGGGACACGGTAAGGTCACCTTCACGGGCTCTATTATTGATGCGCCATGCTCTATTGCGCCCGAGTCGATCGATCAGACCGTCGATCTGGGCCAGGTTTCCAACGTGGCGTTGAAAAACGGCGGCAAATCCAACCCGCGTCCGTTTGAAATCAAACTGGAGCAGTGTGATATCACCACGCTGAAAACCGTTAAAACCACCTTCAGCGGCGTAGCATCGTCCACCGACAAGGATCTGTTGGGTATCGCGGGCACTGCCAGCGGCGCCGGCGTAGCCATCTCTTACAATGGCCAGCCGATCAAACTGGGTGAAGCGACTACCGCGCAGACCCTGAACACCGGTAACAACACCCTGCATTTCGCCGCCTACCTGCAGGGCGAAGGCGCTTCCGCCGCCATCGTTCCGGGCGATTTCACTGCCGTAGCCGATTTCACCCTGGCTTATCAGTAAGTGAGCCCGAAGGCTTAATCAACCAGGCATGGGGTTCGCCGCATGCCTGGTGAATCTCCCTGTCAAAGGAATGTCGCGATGTTTTTACCAAGGAATCGAGCGGGTGCCGTTCTTTTGGCGTCGTTGGCGTTTGCGCCTGGCTATGCAATTTCCGCCGCGCAGGGGTGGGGCAAAGTCAACATGCACGGCGCCATTATCGACACTGCCTGCGCCATTGCTGCCGGCAGCCGCGATCAGACGATCGATATGGACACTATTCCTCTCGGGCAGATCATTCGTGACGGCCAGGGGATGACCAAACCTTTCAGTATCGAATTGGTCAATTGCATTTTGGAACGGCCGGAAAACAAGCCTGACTGGAAATTCTTTCAGGTCACGTTTGATGGTTATGCGGAAGGCGCTCTGTTTGGCGTACAGGGCGATGCGCGCGGCGTTGCATTGGAGATAAAAGACAGCAGCGGCACGACGGTTATTCCAGGGAAACCTTTGCCGATGGAGGGAATAATACCGGGGAACCGAGTGCTGAATTATTCCATGACGTTGATGCCGAATCACCAGCCGTTGAAGGTGGGAGCGTATTTTTCCACAGTGCGTTTTAAGCTGGATTATTTTTGATTTTTTCTCGTACTGACGGTTAATTCGTTATTGAAAGGACTTTATTATGCTTTCACCGGCAGGGAAGTTATTTCGTCTTCAAGCCTTGGGGCTTTGCGTTGCCCTTTCTCTGGGAAATCCAATCGCGTTGGTCTATGCCGCCGACGTTATTCAATTCAATACCGACGTATTGGACATCAACGATCGCAAAAATATCGATCTGAGCCAATTCACGCGCAGCGGCTACATCATGCCGGGCGTTTATACCATGGTGGTGCACGTCAATAAGAACGATCTGCCGGAACAACCGGTGACGTTTATGGCGCCCGAGAACGATCCTAAAGGCAGCGAAGCCTGTCTTTCGCCGGAATTGGTCAACCAACTGGGGCTGAAAGAAAAACTGTTAAGCACGCTGAACTGGACGCACGGCGGCCGTTGCCTTGACGCCTCCAGTCTGGCGGGGATGGAAGCCCGCGGCGATCTTGCCAGCTCTTCACTGTATCTGAACATTCCTCAGGCCTATCTGGAATACAGCTCGGAAAACTGGGACCCGCCATCGCGCTGGGATGACGGTATTCCTGGGCTGCTGTTTGACTATAACGTCAACGCCCAAACGCAAAAACATCAGAAAGGCGGCAGCACTTACAGCCTGAGCGGCAACGGCACCGGCGGCGCCAACCTGGGCGCCTGGCGTCTGCGCGCCGACTGGCAGGCCAACCTCAACCATCAGACCGGCTCTTCTCAGCCGACCGACAAACAGTTCGACTGGAGCCGCTATTACGCCTACCGGGCGATCCCGGCGCTGCGTTCGCGGCTGACGATGGGTGAGGATTACCTGAACTCCGACATTTTCGACAGCCTGCGCTTTACCGGCGTCAGTCTGCGATCCGACGACAGCATGTTGCCGCCCAACCTGCGCGGCTATGCGCCGGAAGTGACCGGCGTGGCGAAAACCAACGCCAAGGTGGTGGTCAGCCAGCAGGGGCGCGTGCTGTATGAAACGCAGGTGGCGGCGGGGCCGTTCCGCATTCAGGACATCAACGATGCGGTTTCCGGCGAGCTGGACGTGCGCGTCGAAGAGCAAGACGGCAGCGTGCAGGAGTTCAAGATGAACACCGCCAACATCCCTTATCTGACGCGGCCGGGTACGGTGCGTTACAAGCTGGCGACGGGCAAGCCATCGGAGTGGGGGCACCATCTGCGCGGGCCGATGTTCGGCACCGGTGAGTTTTCCTGGGGGATCAGCAACGGCTGGTCGCTGTACGGCGGGGGCATCGCCGGCGGCGATTACAACGCGCTGTCGCTGGGGATCGGGCGCGATCTGATGGCGCTGGGGGCGCTGTCGTTCGATGCCACGCAGTCGCGTGCGCGTTTGCCGCAGGATGGCACGCTGACCGGTGGTTCGTACCGGCTGAGCTATTCGAAGAACTTCGATGAATACGACAGCCAGGTCACCTTCGCCGGTTACCGCTTCTCCCAGGAAGATTTCATGAGCATGGGCGACTACCTGGATGCGCGTTACGAAGGGGGACGCAGCGGCAAGAGCAAGGAGATGTACACCATCACCTTCAACAAGCAGTTCCGCGATCTGGGGCTGAGCACCTATCTCAACTACAGCCACCAAACCTACTGGGATCGGGCGCCGAACGATCGTTACAACCTGATGGTATCGCGCTACTTCGACATTGGCGATTTCAAGAACGTCAGCGTGTCGCTGTCGGCCTATCGCAACCGATACAACGAGCGCAACGACGACGGGATGTATCTGTCGCTGTCGCTGCCCTGGGGCAGTGCAGGCACGCTCAGTTACAACATGACGCTCGATCGCGAAGAGAACGCTCATCGGGTCGGGTATTACAACCGGGTCGATGAACACAACAACTATCAGATCAGCGCAGGCGCCGCACGCAGCGGAGCGACGGCCAGCGGTTATTACAGCCATCAGGGCGACATGGCGCAGATCAACGCCAACGCCAGCTACCAGGCCGGCCGCTACAGCGCCGTTGGCATCGGCGCGCAGGGCGGCCTGACGATGGCGGCGGAAGGGGCGGTGCTGCACCGCGTCAATACGCCGGGCGGTACGCGCTTGCTGCTCGATACCGAAGGCGTCGCCGGTGTACCGGTGCGTGGCTACGGCAGTACGGTGCTGACCAACCGTTACGGCAAGGCAGTGGTGGCGGATGTAAATAGCTACTACCGCAACAAGGCCAGCATCGATCTCAACAGCCTGAGCGACAACGTCGAGGCGACGCGTTCCGTGGTGCAGGCCACGTTGACCGAGGGGGCCATCGGCTACCGCAAGTTTGAGGTGATCGCCGGCGAGAAGGCGATGGCGATCGTCAAGCTGGCGGACGGCAGCGAGCCGCCGTTCGGCGCCACGGTGCTGAATGCCCGCAAACAGGAGACCGGCATCATCAATGATGGCGGCAGCGTTTATCTGTCCGGCCTCAACCCCGGCGAGCGCATGAGCGTGCACTGGAATGGCGCGGCACAGTGTGAAATTCAGCTGCCGGCGCCTCTGCCGGCCGAAATGTTGATGAACACGTTGCTGCTGCCTTGCCGTCCTCTTGCCGGCAGCAAGCCGGCGGCTGACGCCAACTGACATACACCCGGCGGAGCCCGCTCCGCCGCTAAACCGCCGGGGCGGGCTCGTCCGCTTCCGGCCGACTGGAACCGTGAAGACATGATGAATCTGACTATGACCAGAAAGACCGTTTTCCTTGTGGGCCCGCTCGCCGCCGCGTTGACGATCGGCGCGGTCAGCCTGCCCGCTCATGCGGCTATCGCGCTGGATCGCACGCGCGTGATTTTCGACGGCGACCTGAAAACGGTCAGTCTTAACATCAGTAACCAGAACAAACAGTTGCCGTATCTGGCACAGGGATGGATCGAAGACGATCGCGGCAACAAGATCCAAAGCCCTTTCACCGTGCTGCCGCCGGTGCAGCGGGTGGAACCGGGCAAACCGAGCCAGGTGAAGATCCAGTCGCTGCCGGCGGCGCGTCAGCTGCCGCAGGATCGGGAGACGCTGTATTACTTCAACCTCCGCGAGATCCCGCCGCGCAGCAATAAGCCGAACACGCTGCAGATAGCGCTGCAGACGCGCATCAAAATGTTTTATCGCCCGGCGGCGCTCGCCCCGAAGAAGAACGCGGCGCCGTGGCAGGAGCAGCTGACGCTGACCCGGCAGGGCGACAAGTACGTGGTGAACAACCCGACCCCGTATTACGTGACGATCGTTGAGGCGAGTGCCGGTAAGGGCGGGAAAGGGGCGGCGGGCTTCGAACCGTTGATGGTGGCGCCGAAGGCCAGCGCCCCGCTGAACGTCTCCGCCGCGAGCCTCGGCAACGGTCCGTCGCTGGCATACATCAACGATTACGGTGGGCGGCCGCAGTTGAACTTCCGCTGCGCCGGCAATGCCTGCCAGGTCGTGCCGGTCGCCAAATGACGAGCCGCGCGCAGGCAGGGAAGACAGAGTGAACACAGCGGAGTGAACGAATCATGCAACGAAAGATCCCCATGCTGTTGGGAAAGGCCTATGAACGTCATCAGCGACGCACTATCGGCCTGACGGTGTTGGCCGCGCTGATGGTACCGCTGACGGCGGGCACGCTGCTGATGCTGATGCCGCCGGCCCGCGCGGTGGACAACTGGGACGTGGAGGGGGCGAACGGCACGCTCCACGTCTACGGCGCGTTGACGGAAAGCGCCTGCAGTCTGGAAATGACCACCGCTCGTCAGGAAGTGTGGCTGGGGGAGACAGGAACGGCGCACTTCCAGCGCCCGGGCGATCGCGGCACGCCGGTGGCGTTTGAGCTGACGCTGAAAGACTGTCTGCGGGCGCCGGCGAGCAACCGCGACGCCTGGACCGGGGTTCTGGCCTGGAGCGGCAGCCAGCCTGCGGTGTCGGTGGCGTTTGCCGCGCCGGCGGATGACGACGCGCCGGGTTTGGTCAGGGTCGCCGGCGTTACCGGCTTGGGGTTGCAGTTGGCGGATGCCAGCGGCCTGCCGGTGCGCCTCGGCGCGCGTAACAAACCGATCTTGTTAACGCCGGGACAAAACACCCTGACGTATACGGTGACGCCGGTGCGCACCCCGGCGACGCTGAGCGCCGGTGCCTACCGTGCGGCGATCGATTTCCGCCTTTATTACGACTAATACGCTGCTTGCGTCGGACCGGCGCAAGCCTAATCAAAGGGAGTGGCGTCATGCGCGCGACAAAGACGAACCGGCGCCGGAGCGCGCTGTTGGGGGCAGGCATGGCCATGGCGGCCGGCATGATGGCGCAGCCGGCGGCTGCGGCGGAAAACATGCGCTTCCACGGTACGCTGGTGGCAGAGCCGTGCGTCATTCAGCCGGGAGATGAGGATATCCAACTGGATTTCGGCACCATCGTCGACAAATACCTGTATCTGAATACCCGCACCCATAGCCAAACCTTCGCGTTGCACCTGACCGAGTGCGATCTCAGCCTGGGCAATACGGTGGCCATCACATTTACCGGCACCGAGAACGCCAAACTGCCCGGCCTGTTGGCGCTGGATGCCGGCAGCCTGGCCTCGGGGATCGGCATCGGGCTGGAGGACAGCAGCGGCAAGGCGCTGCCGCTCAATCGCGCCAGCGATAAGTTCCGCCTGAATGCCGGCAACACCACGCTCACGCTGCAAGCCTATGTGCAGGGGGAGCCGGAGGCCATCCAAACGAAGTCCATCGGCCGCGGCACCTTCAGCGCGGTGGCCACTTTTACGTTGGAATACGAATAAGCGTCTACAAGGACAAAAAACGCAATGATGATAAAGCCCCTCACTCGCGCCCTGCACATGGGCCTGCTGTGCCTGTTGGCGTTGAGTGCCGCCGCCTGTCAAAACCAAAAACCGGGCAAGCCCGCCGCGAACCCCCAAAATCAGGCTGTGCAAGCTCCCTCAGAAGAGGCTTTGCGCAAGCAGCGTGAGGCCGAGCAGCTGCAGCAGTGCCAGCAGCAGCTGGGCGCATTGCGCACGATCGACGAGAAACAGTATCAGCGCTATAAACAGGCCTTCGACAGCCTGATGAGCGGTGCTTCGCAGTACGCCAACCTGCGCGCCCGGGTAAACGGCGATACGCAGGAGACGGTGGATGCGCTGTATCGCTACAAGGTCAACTATCTGTGCGCCGGGGTGAATCAGGCGGTGTTGACCGGCTTGGCGGATCGCGGGGAGCAGGTTAAATGAGGCTGCGCCTGCTGGGCTGTGCGGTTCTGCTGTTCACTGGCGCCGCGCAGGCGGACGACGGCGTGCCGGCGCTGCTGCAGTTTGCCGAGCAGTATCAACGGCAGAACACCGGGCCGGCGAGCGAAAACGTGGCGCCCGCCGATCGCGGGGCGGGGCAAAAAAAGCGTGAGCCGGCAAAGCGTCCGTCGGATACCCACCCGCCGGCTTCACCGGCCAAAGCTTTTACGCTGAGCCAGGAATTATTGGCGCGTGACCAACAGCTGGCGCGCCAGCGAATGGAACTGACGGTGTTGCGCCAGGAACTCGCCGCGCTGCGGGCGGAGAAAGCGACGCCATCTGTCGCGACGTTGCCTGATTCATCAACTCTGCAGCAGTGGATCGCCGGGTTGGGCGCCGCCTGGCGCGGCTCACCCGATGCGCAGCGCGCCGATGCGCAGCGCGCCGAGGCGCTGCTGCGGCAGGCGACCCAGGAAACCGCCAAAACCAAAGCGGCGGCGATGCAGGCTGAACGGCGCGTCACCGAGCTGGAGTCCGCCGCGCAGGCATCGGCGCAGACGCTTGCACAACGCCAGCGCGAGCACCAGGAGGCGCTGCACGCTCTGCGCGCCGCACTGGAGGCGAGCGAGCAGAAGCGGGCCGGTGAGCAGAAAGTGACCCAGCAGGCGCGCGAAGCGCTGTTGGCGCTGCATAAGCGGCTGCAATGGGAGATAACGCCGGAACAGTTGAAGGATGAACGCAAGCGTTTGTCCTATGCGGCGGGCAGTGCGCTGGGGCGGGATATTCAGGGGGTAGTGACGGAGCGTCAAAGTTGGGGCGTACCGGTGGATCGCGACAGCCTGTTGGCGGGTGTCATCGATAGCGTGTCGGGGCGTTTGCAGCTGCCGCCGGATGAACTGAATGCGCTGATGGCCCAGGCGGATGCCGCCGCCGTGGCCGCGCGTGAGAAACGCATTAACGAGCAGCGGCGGCGTGATGAAGATTACCTGGCGCAGTTCAGCCAACAAAAGGGCGTAAAACAATCGGCGATGGGCTTTTGGTATCGGGTGGATTACGCCGGGGAGGGCGCGCTGGCGCCAACGGCGGTGGTCGAGGTGGTCGTCAAAGAGAAGCTGACCGACGGCACGGTGATCCAGGATATGGAACTGAGCGGCAAGGTGCTGTCGCAACCGCTGTCCGAGTATCCGCCGCTGTTCCGGGAAGCGATAGGCCATCTGCACAACCACGGTTCGCTGACGATGGTCGTGCCGCCGGCGCTGGCCTACGGCGAAACCGGCTATCCGCCGAAAGTGCCACCCAACGCCACCATGATTTATGAATTACGCATCGACAACAGTCAGGCTCCGGCAAAGGGGGCCCAGGCGGTTAAACGGGAAGCCGGAACGGCGGGAGGGCAGGGATGAACACCATGATAAAAATCGCGCTATTTGATGAAAACCGCTACTTCAGCGCCGGTTGGCAGGAGGCCCTGGCGCTGCACTTCAGCACTTACGGCAAGCGCACGCTGTTACTGGATGCGCAGCAGGTTCACGAAGCCGATCTGGTGTTCTGTTATTTTCCTCCCGGCGTACAAAGTTGTTTCTGTCACTTTTTTGAGAGGCAGGCCGCGGGGCGTAAAACGCTGTATTTCTCGTTGCGAACGCCGGAGGGGCGGCATAAGCGCACCGTCGGCACCCGCTGCGCGCTGGAGGCCGGCGTCATCTACCACGATACGCCGCTGGTATCGGCATTGTATCAGGTGAGTGCCGAGCTGGAGCGGCGCAGCAAATGGCCGAGCAGGCCGGGTTGTGGCAAGAACTGCGTATGCCAGCACCGAGGCCTGACGCTGCGCGAACAGGAGATCATGCGCTGCATGACGCGGGAGATGGGGGTAACGCAAATCGCACGGATGCTGGACATCAGCGTGAAAACCGTCAGCAATCACAAGATGAGCGTTATGCGCAAGATGGGATTCCGGCGTAATGCCGAACTTTACGGCTGGCTGCGGCACAGCGCCCGCCCCGGCGCCGTGGGGGCTCGAGCCGGCATTCAGCCGGGCGTTGCGGCAGGGAAAGAGCGACATTGAAACGGCGCCGGCCAGATCGGACCGGCCGGCGCCTTTAGTGATTCGCCGTGGTGGTCAGTTGCAGGCCACGACTTTGATCGCCAGCCCGCCCTGTGAGGTTTCGCGGTATTTGGCGTTCATGTCTTTGCCGGTTTCGTACATGGTTTCGATCACCTTATCCAGACAAACCCGCGGTTCGCTGGTGCGGCGCATCGCCATGCGCGCGGCGTTGACCGCCTTGACGGCGGAAATGGCGTTGCGTTCGATACAGGGCACCTGAACCTGGCCGGCGAGCGGATCGCAGGTCAGCCCCAAATGGTGCTCCATGGCGATCTCCGCCGCGATGCACACCTGCGCCGGGCTGCCGCCCAGCAGCTCGGTCAACCCGGCCGCCGCCATCGAACAGGCCACGCCGACCTCCCCCTGGCAACCTACTTCGGCACCGGAGATCGAGGCGTTCATCTTGTACAGCGCACCAATCACCCCGGACGCCAGGAAGTAGCGCGTGTAGGAATTGGCGTTCACCGGACGGATGAACTTGTCATAGTAAGCCAGCACCGCAGGGATGATGCCGCAGGCGCCGTTGGTCGGCGCGGTGACCACGCGGCCACCGGCGGCGTTCTCTTCGTTGACCGCCAGCGCGAACATGTTGATCCAATCGACCACGTTCATCGGGTCGATATTGTTCTTGTCGCCGGTCACCAGAATGCGACGCAGCGCGGCGGCGCGGCGCGGCACTTTCATCGGGCCGGGCAGCAGACCTTCTGTGTTGATGCCGCGCTCGATACCGGCGCTCATCACCTGCCAGACGTCGGCGAAGTGCGCGTCGATATCCGCCTTGCTGCGCAGCGCCAGCTCGTTCTGCATCACCAGGCCGGACAACGACAGCCCGGTGTCTTTGCAATGCTGCTGCAGATCGTGCGCCGATTTGAACGGGTAGGGCACCGGCGTGGCGCCCTCGGCGGACTGGCCGAAGTGCTCTTCGTCGACGATGAAACCGCCACCGATCGAGTAATAGGTTTTGCTGTGCAGCAGGCGTTCACCGGCGAAGGCGCGGATGCGCATGCCGTTTTCGTGCAGCGGCAGGTTGTCGCTGTGGAAATTCATGCCGCCGTGCAGCGGGAAATCCACCTCGTGATGGCCGTTGGCCAGCGGCAGGCGGCCGCGCTGTTCGACGTCGCGGATAAAGCCCGGAATGCTGTCGATGTCCACGTCGTGCGGCAGGTTGCCGGCCAGGCCCATGATAATGGCGATATCGGTGTGGTGGCCTTTACCGGTCAACGACAGCGAACCGTACACGTCAACCACCACGCGGGTGGTGTCCTGCAGCTGCTGGTGGGCGATCAGATCGTCGACGAACTGTTTGCCGGCTTTCATCGGGCCAACGGTGTGGGAACTGGATGGGCCGATGCCAATCTTGAAAATATCGAAAACGCTGACCATGGTCTCGCCTCCTTCTTCAGGTTTCAGGCGGTGAATACGGGAAATGGGGGAGTGCGGGAGGGCCGGCGCGCAGCGGCGCCGGCCGGACGTGATTAGCCGAGCAGGCTGAACACGATAGCAGAGATGGCAATCAGACCCATCACAACCACGAACACGTTGCTGATGTGGCCGCTGTACTTGCGCATGGCAGGCACTTTACGGATGGCATACATCGGCATCAGGAACAGCAGCATGGCGATGATTGGGCCACCCAGGGTTTCGATCATGCCCAGGATGCTTGGGTTCAGGGTAGCGACGATCCAGGTAGTCACCAGCATGAAGATAGCGGTCATGCGGTTCAGCTTGGCGGTGCTGACGGTTTTGCCGCGGCTCTTCATCGACTTGGCAACCAGACCGTTGAAGCCTTCACGGGCGCCCAGGTAGTGGCCCAGGAACGATTTGGTGATGGCGACGAAGGCGATAACCGGCGCGATGTACGCGATCATCGGGTTGTTAAAGTGGTTAGCCAGGTAAGACAGAATCGAGATGTTCTGCGCCTTGGCTTCCGCCAGGTTTTCCGGCGTCAGGCTCAGCACGCAGCTGAACACGAAGAACATCACGGTCAGCACCATCATGATGTGTGCATAAGCCAGAATGCGGGAGCATTTCTTCTCGGCGTCTACGCCGTACTCTTCGCGCTTGGCGACGGCGAAGGCGGAGATGATCGGTGAGTGGTTGAAGGAGAACACCATTACCGGGATCGCCAGCCACAGGGTCATGATCAGGCCGTGGCCCATGCCGGTACCGCTGCCGGACAGCGACACGTTTTCGAAGATGGCGCCGGTCCAGTTAGGGATCAGATACACCGCCAGCAGCATCAGCACCGCGACGAACGGGAAGACCAGGATGCTCATGGTTTTCACGATGGCCTGCTCACCGAAGCGCACGATGGTCATCAGGCCGACGATCAGGATCAGCGACAGGATGGCGCGCGGCGGCGACGTCATGCCCAACTGGTGGGTGATGAAGCTGTCGACGGTGTTGGTGATCGCCACGCTGTAAACCAGCAGAATCGGGTAGATGGCGAAGAAGTACAGCAGGGTAATCAGTTTACCGGCGGTGATGCCGAAGTGCTCTTCTACCACGGCGGTGATGTCTTCACCGGGATTTTTGCCGGACAGAACGAAACGGCACAGGCCGCGGTGGGCAAAGAAGGTCATCGGGAAAGCGATGATGGCCATGATGATCAGAGGAATCAAACCGCCGATGCCGGCGTTGATTGGCAAGAACAGGACGCCAGCGCCGATGGCGGTGCCGTACAGGCCCAACATCCACATGGTATCCGTTTTACGCCAGGTACTGCTGGAGCCCGAGGCCGCAGAGGCAATTGTGCCGGTCTGTGTAGTGTCCATAAATATCTCCGAAGTGAACACGAATTTAAAATTAAAAGGCAAAACTTAAGGTTAAACCGTCAAACGTTCTATTCAGGCAACGCTTGCGGTAAGAATCAGGTGTTGCTTGCGGGGATGTTTTGGCGTCCCCCTGGTTGTTTATTGTGTTCATTACCAAGGCACAGCGCCGGGTAATTCACTAAAGACTTTTCACCGTCACGGGCGATAAAAGTCGTTACCGCTGCCGACAGGTCTTTGCCTGTCGATTTTTGTTGGCGGCAAGATAACGATTTACAGTAGAAACAACCGTGATCCTGCTCTCAAATGCGCAATATGTGCAGTTATCCGCTTTTTTATCGATTTTTCGCGCATTTGTTGCACATTTGTGTAAGATTTTGTGCTGAGAACGCTCTCATAAAAATTTCTGCGATTATGCGGTTTGTACAATAATTAGCCGGATAAAGCGCTGTGCTCAGCAGCAAGCCGAGCAATATATTTTATGCGTGGTTTTGGATCTAGCGAAAAACCCGGATTAAGCAGTTTTAGTGACGTAGATCACATTGTGTTTTTAAGTAAAATTCCATTCATTTATTTGTTTTTAAATGTTTTTTATTAAAAATCACCGCTAATAACGAAGGGAAATTACTTACGTGGTTAGCGGATAAAAATGCGTAACCATTCATCATATAAATAACAGATAGCTAACAGGTATTGGCGAGATTTGCTGCAATCGCGTAAACCGCCGTTTATTTAAACATCCCGGCCTTTGGCGAGATTTATCATATAAAAGCCATAAATAGTCGTTAATTCGCGCAGCCGACAGCGTGTTTAGCCTGTGAGAAAATAATCACTCAGGTGACCTGTTGCATTTTATTAACCTGATGTTGCGTGCGGATAAGCGAAAAACGCGAATCGATTGCGCATTATTTGTTCATTTCCGGGCGGGGAAATAAGGGGATTGCAGCGGTGCGCCGCCGGTTTCGACGGCGCAGAAGGCGGATTAATAGCGGGTAGCGATGGCGTTATCGTTGAAGAACGCCATGAAGTCGGCGTCCGGTTGGCGGTCGCTGATCACCCGATCGAACTGCGTCAGGGGGCCGATGCAGGCCGGTTTGGTTTTGCCGAACTTGCTGTGATCCGCCACCAGGATCTTTTGCTGCGCCATCGCCATGGCGCGATGCTTCATCTCCAGCTCGTCGAAGTTGAAGCAGGTGGCGCCGTGCTGCAGGCTGAGGCCGGCGGCGGAAATAAAGGCGATGTTCGGGCAGATGTGATCGAGCTCGTTGCGGCCACCGACGCTGGAAAAGATGTAGTTGTTCGGCTTGAACTCACCGCCGCACAGGACCACTTTGCAGTTCGGTTTGTCCTGCAGTGCCAGGAAGGTGTTCAGCGAATGACAGACGGCGGTGAAGGCCAGCTCGTCGGCAATGGCGTCAATGATCGCCGGGGTAGTGGTGCCGCAGTCGAAAAACACCGTGTCGTTTTCGTTGATCAACGGCGCCGCCAGCAGGCCGATGCGCCGTTTCTCCGTCACCTGCTTGGCTTTTTGATCGGAAACAAAGTAGTTGGTCACGCCGTTGCTGCGCGGATCGGTCACCACGTAACCGCCGAGCAGCACCACCGTCGCCGGTTCGGCGCTCAGATCGCGGCGAATGGTCATCTCCGAGACCCCCAGCAGCGCGGCGGCTTCTTTCAGGTGGATCTTGTCAGCGCGTTTTAACGCCTGAACTAGCCGGTTGATACGTTCTTCGCGCCGCGTTTCCATAGGTCCGTCTTCCCACAGGTGATAGAGGTAAAGGGCGTGCCGGCATTTCCGGCTAAACACAACGATGCGGGGCAATATCGGGCCGCCTTGGCCGCCCGTATTGTCCCGCATCGTTGTGTATTGGCTATGCCCGTCAGGGCATGCCGACGATCAGTAGCTGCCCGCCGCCGGCTGGGCGCCGGAAACGATGGCGACGCCGGAGCTGGTGCCGATACGCGTGGCGCCGGCTTTGATCATCTTCTCGGCGGTGGCGCGATCGCGCACGGCGCCGGAAGCTTTCACGCCCATTTCGCTGCCCACGGTCTCGCGCATCAGTTTGACGTGCTCTTCCCGAGCGCCGCCGGTGCTGAAGCCGGTGGAAGTTTTCACGAAGGCCACATCGAGTTCGCGACACATTTCACAAACCTGGACGATCTGCGCATCGCTGAGCAGGCAGGTTTCCAATATTACCTTCAACGGGATCGCCGCGCAAACCTCGCGCACGGCGGCGATGTCGGCTTTCACTTCGTCCAGCAGGCCGCTTTTCAACCAGCCGACGTTGATCACCATATCGATCTCTTGCGCGCCGGCGGCGATCGCCGCTTTGGCTTCAAAGGCTTTGGCGACGGTAAGACCGGCACCCAGCGGGAAACCGATCACCGAGCAGACTTTCACGGTGCTTTCCTGCAGCAGTTGGGCCGCCAGCGGCACGTAGCCGGAGTTGACGCATACGGCATAGAAGTTGTGCTGCTGCGCTTCTTCACACAGTTTGGCGATCTGCATTTCGGTGGCGTCCATCGCCAGCAGGGTGTGGTCAACGTAGCTGGCGTAATCGATGTTTTCGATGGTCATCGCGGTTCCTTAGTGAGGTTAAGACAGTAAACGGGGTGAGTAATGTGAAAATAATAACATTTCGATACCGATAAACCTAGTGGTGTTTAAAAAATGTCGATCAGATCGTCGATATGATGCCGTTATGCATATACATTAAGGATGGTTGTTTTGTTATTTAAATAACATTTTAGGGCTCGCGGCCTGCGCGAGCGAAACGTCGAGGGAAAAAAGATGAAGATCAACATCGATCTGGCTCCTGAAGCTTTCGGGGCGCAGCGGCAGGAACTGTTCCGCAACGCGGATTTCGCGGTGAGTGCGCATCGCTGCGCAAAACGCGGGCCGATGCTGACGCTGGCGAACAGCCGTGGCGCGCTGACGGTTTTACCGTACCAGGGCCTCGCGATCTGGGATGCCGAGTTTGACGGTTACTCACTGAAGTCGGGCCGCCGCAGCGTGCGGGGCGCAGGAAAAAAGCGCGCTGACGATGCCGCGTTCTATCCCGCCTGGTCGGGTCAGGACCCGGCGCCGCCACAGATGCAGCGCGTGTGGCTGCAGCTGGTAGGCGATGAGTTGGCGTTGCACGGTGAGGGCGAGCGGTTGGGTGGCCATTGGCGCATCGGCCCGGCGCTGCGTCTGGCGGCGCAGAGCGCGCAGTTCGCCATAGAGATGAAGGTCACCAACCTGGACGAGCGGCCGCAGCCGCTGCGCTATGTTTGCTGTCTCAACTACGATTGCATTCCCGACGCGGTATTCCGCCAGAATCTGCCGACACCGGCTTTGATAGGGGATGCGATCGGGCAGGAGCTGCTGTGCTCTGACGATCTGACGCGTTACGTGGATCAGGCCGAGTTTTTTATGCTGGCGCCGCAAGGCCGGCGCTATGTGACGCGCTTCGCCACCGGGCAATTCAACTATGGTCTCCGGCGCATCGCCGTTCAGGGCAACCGGCGGCTGCTGGCTTTTATCCAGCCGGCGAACTGTCGGCCGAACGCGCCGGAAGGGGAGGCGGGAGTGATGCTGGGAGCGGGAAAAACGCGGGCGTTTTGTGTGACCACCGGCGTGGTGTGAAATCACGGGGCGGTAACGCCCCGGTCATGTTGTGCGGTTACTCTTTCACCCAGCCGCGACGGATGGCGAAGGCGAACAGGAAGCGATACAGGCGCGACAGCTTGTCAGCGAGGATATCGCCGAACAGATTCCACACCAGCTGAGCGAACAGGCAGCCGACCAGGCCGAGCAGGAAACCGCCGACCATATCCAGCGGCCAGTGCACGCCGAGGTAAACGCGTGACCAGGCGATGCCGACGGCGACAATCATCAGCAGCGCACCGGACCAGACTCGGTGCCAGAACAGGAACGCCAGCGCAAAGGTAAAGATGGCGGTGCCGTGATCGCTGGGGAACGAACTGTCCGGCGCGTGCGCCAGGAAGGTATAACCCACGCCGGCGACGAACGGGCGCTCATGCGGCAGCAGCGCGCCGATAGTGGAGGCGGCAAGCATGGCGAACAGCAGCGCGATCGTGGTTTTCGCCACCACTTCGCGCTGTGAAACCAGCTGGCTTCGCGGCCCCCACAGCCACAGGCCGACGATCAGCAGCGGCACGATAATGATAAGATCGCGTGCCAAAAAGGTGGCGAAATCGATCATCCACTCGGGAGACGCCGGGGTCGCATTGATCCAGGCGAAAAGAACATGGTTTAACTGCTCCATAACCGTTACCTCATCTTGCGGCACCAATAGCCGCTAACCATCCAATAAATAGCCAACTGGCTTAACCAAACCCACCAACCCGCCCACAGGTTATGGGTAAGAAAATGTGCGCCGCGCATGATCTGACCAAAGCCCATCAACATGCCGAGCACAATACCGCCGCACCAGCACCACCAGGCCAGGCGCGGGCGCTGCGGATAAAACAGGAAAAACAACGCCATGATCGCGAAACCGCTCGAGGCGTGCCCGCCGGGAAAACAGCGACCGGGGCCCGGCAGTGCCGGCACCGCGCCGAACAGCGGGAAGGACATCGCCTTGCCGCCGTACTCGATCAGATCCCACGGACAGGAGTGCGCGCTGGTGGCTTTGAGAATGCCCACCACCAGCGGGCCGATGCCGAGAAGCAACATGCTGACAATCAGGCGCGCGCTGCGGCGATAGATGCCCCAAAACAGCGCCAGCACCGCCCCGACGATCACTATTTGTTTCAGCAGGCGGTGGTTGATCAGGTCCAGCCAATAATTGTTTTGCCACGGGAAATGCCCGCTGGCGGCATCGTACCAATAATTGCTGATCGCCCAGTCCAGCTGTTCGTTGCGGGAGAGCCACAGGAACACCAACCCGCTGATCAGCAGGCCAAAAACTTGCCAACGGTAAAAGGATGTCGGCAGGGAGTAAAGGGCGGTTGTCTTAATTTGCGGTGCCGTTGAGGATTGATTTAATGATGATTCTGGATTCACGCGCAGGCTCGGTGACAGGATTGAATAGCGCCACTGTAATAATTCTGTCTTAAGAAAACCTTAGTCCGCCGGTAAGAAAACCCTATCCGAGGCCACCGCCTTCGGCTAAGGTAATCGTTTGCTTTTTTCGGGATGAGAGGGTGGTGATGAAGAATAAAGCGCGTGTCTTACTGTTGGCGGCCGCCGGTGCGGCCTTTTCCCCGCTGAGCTTTGGCCAACCTACGGCCGTCGGGCCGATCGTGGTGCAGGGCGCCATGCCGGTAGAGGCGGAACGTTTCGCCCAGCGGTTGGAGAACCCGCGCGAGGAGCAGATTGGCGGCTGGCGCTTTTGGCACGGCACCGTAGACGGCTACCCGGTGGTGGTGTCGGAGACGCTGAAGGGCATGTCCAACGCCGCGGCGGCCACGGCGATCGCCGCCACGCAGTTTCACCCGGTGGCGATCATCAACCAGGGTACCGCCGGCGGCCATGATCCGGCGCTGAAAGTATATGACATCGTGCTGGGCAAATATTCGGTCAATCTCGGGGCGTTCAAAACGCCGGCCAAGGCGTTGGGGGAAGGCAGCGACTCGCGGCAGTGGCAGCCGATGGATCTGTTGGCTTCCAAAGGCAGCGCCGGCGAGGACAAAAAGGCGCACAGCCTGCGTCAGTTTCCCGCCGACCCCAACCTGCTGGCGATTGCGCAAAGCGTTAAGGGCGATTACCGACAGGGCAAGGTCGTGGAAGGGGTGATCGGCTCGGCCGACGTGTGGAACAGCGAGCTGGACCGCATTCGCTATTTTCACGACCGCTATCAGACGTCGGTCGAAGAGATGGAGACCGCCTCCGCCGCGCAGATCGCCGGCGAATTCAAGGTGCCGTTCGTCGGCATTCGCGTGTTGTCCAACAACATCACCAATCAGGGCAAATACGATCCGCAAACCGGGCTGGCATGCCAGGATTATGTCTATCAGGTGGTGAAGGCCTATGTTGCCAACCTGAAGAAACGCTGAGTCATTGCTCCGGTTAATCGACGATATCAGGCGATTGTCACTATTGAACGCCTATTGTAAAGAAGATTAAACCTGTGGCGGGCTTGGCTGTAGTGTATTAGTTTATAGGCGGATTATTTGACAACGTGTAGGGATAAAACATGAACAAGGCATCCGTTGTATTTTCTGGCCTGCTGATGGCCGTTTCCGCCGGCGCCATGGCGGCTACCTCTGGCGATGATGCGGATATCAGCAAACAGCCACTGGAAAAGGTCGCGCCTTACCCGAAAGCCGAGAAGGGCATGAACCGCCAGGTGATCTACCTGCCGAAGCAAGAGCACGAAGAGAACTACAAGGTGGAGCTGCTGATCTGCAAGACGCTGGAAGTGGACTGCAACCGCCACATGATTGGCGGCACGCTGGAGACCAAAACCCTCTCCGGCTGGGGCTATGACTACCTGGTGCTGGAGAAGCTGTCCGATCCGGCCTCCACGCTGATGGGCTGCCCGGACAACACCAAGACCAAGCAATTTATCGCCGCCAACCTGGGTGATGCTGCGATGCAGCGCTACAACAGCCGCCTGCCGATCGTCGTGTATGCGCCAAAAGACGCGGAAGTGAAATATCGCATCTGGAAAGCCGAAGACACCGTAAGCCAGGCCGAACAGAAGTAATCGCCGCCTGACGTCGCTCCGCTTGCCGTGCGCGGCAGGCGGAGACTTTTCCCCGTTACGCTTTCCCTTCGCTCGCCAACACCGCCCGTTCGGTTTCTTCCCCCATGGCGATCAGCCAATCCAACACCGTTGAGAATATTGCATCGTCCTGGCCGTCGGCCTGGGTCATCAGCACGTAATCCGTCCCGTCAGGCGCAAAGCCATAGGGCGCCACCAGCGCGCCGTTGACGATATCATCCGCCACCAGCGCCAACGGGCCGATGCCGATACCGGCGCCGGCGACCGCCGCTTGCAGGCTGAGATAGAAATGTTCGAAACGCAGCTCGTTGCCCGGCCGGATCTCGATGCCGCTGTGGGTGCACCAGTCGCGCCAGGCGTGCGGGCGCGTCTCGGTGTGGAGCAGGGTACCGCGCAGTTCACGCCCCGTCGCGGCATGCTCCCGGCGGCAAACCGGGCCGACTCGTTCTTTGAGGAACGGGCGGGTGACCACGTCATCGGCGATCGGGAAATCGTTGCGGCGAATCGCCAGATCGATGCCCTCGCGCGAGAAGGCGACGGCGCCGCCGGCGGAGACCAGCTGCAGATCGCGCTCTTTCCCTACCGCCTGCTGCAAACCGGCCAGTCGCGGGATCAGCCAGCGGATCAGAAAGGTCGGCTCGCAGGAGATCACCAACGGGCGATTCTGATGATGCCGACAGGCGCGGTCGATCGCCGACTGCAGGTTGTCCAGCCCCCGGCCGATCTCGCTTGCCAGCTCTTGCGCCTGCGGCGTCGGATGCACCATGCGGCTGGTGCGTTGAAACAGCGCGAATCCCAGGGTCTGCTCGAATTCGCGCACCGCGCGGCTGACGGCGCCGTCGGTGACGTTGAGAGATTTGGCGGCTTTCGACACGCTGCCGTACCGCACCGTAGCTTCGAAAGCCCGCAATACCGCCAGGTTAGGCAATCTTCGTTGACGCACTGTGCCCCCCCTTTTGATTGAGTTTTTGTCAACCATCGATACTACGCAAATCGTTTTTTATTGCCAGCCAAATCCGCCAAAGTGTGCATCACTTTCCACTTACGGGTAACTGCGATGATTGCCATTCTCGCCGATGATCTTACCAGCGCGCTCGACGGCGCGGCCCCGTTCGCCGCACGCGGACTGAATGCCTGCGTCATGCTGCGCCTGCCCGATGCCGCGTTGCAGGGCGCTGAGATCGTCGCCTTCGATTTAGATTCCCGCTTCGTTTCGCCGGAGCAGGCGGAGCGGCGTTTTCGCCATGCCGCCGCCTGCGTGAAACCAGCGCGCCTCATCTACAAAACGGTGGATTCCACGCTGCGCGGCAATCTGGGGCCGGAAACGCGCGGGGCGCTGACGGGCAGCGGGCGCCGTCTTGCCATCGTCGCGCCGGCCTTCCCGGATGCCGGCCGCACCACGCTGGGCGGCCGGCAATACGTCGACGGCGTCGCGCTGGAGCAGACCGCCTTTGCGCGCGATCCGAAGAACCCGATCGTCACCGGCTACGTCATGGAGCGAATGGCGGGGCTGGAGCCGACGCGCTTTCAGGTGTTCGACGCCGCAGACAACGGCGAGTTGGATGAAGTCGTGAGGCGGATCGGCATGGCCGAACCGGTGGTGTGGGTGGGATCGCCGGGCCTGGCGGCGGCGCTGTCGCGTGCTTTGTCCCCTAAAGAGAACGCGCTGCCCGCTCAACCGCCGCTGAGAGCCCGCAAGGTGCTGGTGGCGATTGGCAGCCTGCATCCGGCGAATGACGCCCAGCTGGCAAGCCTGCGGCAGGCGGGCGTGGTGCTGGTCACGCTGCCTGAATCGGCCGATCCCGAGGTGGCAGCGCAAGAGGTGCGAGCGGCGTTTGCGCGTGCCGATGTGGTTTGCCTGGTATCACCCCGGTCGCGAGCGGCCACGGCGGATCATGCCGCTGCGCTGGGCGCGGTCGTCAGCCGTTGCACGCCAGCCTTCGACGGGCTGGTGGCGACCGGCGGGGATACCGCGCGGCGTATCGTCGACGCCATGGCGGCCGGCTCATTGACGCTGTTCGGTGAGGTGGAGCCCGGCGTGCCTTTCGGGTTGTTAAATCTGCCGGGCCGCAGGCTGCCGTTCGCCACCAAGGCGGGCGGTTTTGGCCGGGCCGATACGTTGTTGAACTGCGTAACCCGGTTGCGCGCTGACCGAGAAGGAGAAGAACGATGACCCTTTCCACCTTGCCACTGGCGATAACGATGGGCGATCCCGCCGGCATCGGGCCGGAGATCATCGCCAAACTGGCGGCCACAGAGCCGTTGAGCACGCCTTATGTAGTGATTGGCGATGCCGGTGCCCTGGCGCACGCGGCGACCCGTCTGGGGCTAAAGCTGCACATCCGCGAACTGCCTGCCTCGCTGGCGGGATGGGACGAGGCCTGGACGCGAGGAGAAACCGCCGTCTATTCCGCCGGCGTTGCGTTGCCGGCGGACTTGCCCCTCGGCAGGCTCGATAAGCGCGCGGGCGCGGCGTCTTATGCCTGGGTGGTTGCCGCCATCGATCTGGCGCTGGCGGGGCGCATCGCCGGTATCGTCACCGCGCCGCTGAACAAGGAGGCGATGCGCCTGGCGGGGATCGATTATCCGGGGCACACCGAGATCCTGGCGGCGCGCTCGGGCACCCAGGACTTCGCCATGATGCTGGCCAACGACGAGTTGCGGGTGATCCTGGTTTCCATTCACGTTTCGCTGCGGGACGCCATCGACGCGGCGACCGTGGAAAACGAGCTGCGCGCGTTTCATCTGGCGCAAACGGCCTGTCGGGCGTTAGGCATAGCGAAACCGCGCATTGCGGTGGCCGGCCTGAATCCGCACGCCGGGGAGAATGGCCTGTTCGGCCGCGAAGATCTTGACGTCATCGTGCCCGCCATCGCCCTGGCGCGGGAACAGGGGTTGGACGTCAGCGGCCCCTGGCCCGGCGATACCGTTTTCATGCGCGCCCGGCGCGGGGAGTTCGACATTGTGGTCGCCCAATATCACGACCAGGGCCTGATCCCGGTGAAATATCTCGGGGTGGATCACGGCGTTAACGTCACCGTCGGCCTGCCGTTTATCCGCACCTCGGTCGACCACGGTACGGCGTTCGATATCGCGGGCAGCGGACGGGCGGAACATGCCAGCCTGCTGTACGCCTTCCGGCAGGCGGAAAAAATGCTGCGCGCCCAATAACTCACATCACCTGAAGACAATAAGGAAACACCATGCACACACCCGAGTTTATTTTCATGCTGACGCGCAACGACAGCACGGTGCCCGATGCGCAAGCGCGGCTACCAGAGGTGCTGGCTGCCGGCGTGAAGCATATCGGCTTTAAGGATATCGGCCTGCCGCTGGATCAGCTCAAACAGTTGGCGCAGGCGATCCACGCCGGTGGCGCCACCGCTTATCTGGAAGTGGTTAGCCTGGATGAGGAAAGCGAGATGAATTCGGCGCGCGCGGCGCTGGCGTTGGGCGTTGATGTATTGATGGGGGGGACGCGGCCGGAAAGCGTGCTGCCGATCATTCGTCAGTCTGGCCTGCGCTACTATCCGTTTGCCGGCCGCATCAGCGGCCATCCCAGCGTGCTGGAAGGTGACATTGACGATATTGTCGCCAGCGCCCGCCAGCGTGCCGCTTTACCGGGCGTGACAGGGCTGGATCTGCTGGCCTACCGCTTTGCCGGCGACGTGCCGACGTTGATTCGGCGGGTGTGCGATGCGGTCGACAAACCGGTTTATATCGCCGGGTCTATCGACCGGGAAGAGCGCATCGCCGCCGTGGTGACGGGCAATGCGGTTGGCTTCACCGTCGGTACCGCAGCGCTGGACGGCGTGTTTCCCGCCGACAAGCCGGGGCTGACGGCGCAAGTCAACGCCGTGAAATGCCTGATTGGCAATGTGATCCGCAAACTGTAACGCGTCTCCATCCGGTTCTTTCCACGGCGATGGGGCGGTTATCTCATTCGTTGAATCATTAATTTGTATGGCTTCTCTTTTTTAATGCTCTTGCGAGCTGGCACGCCCTTGGGCGCTCGCCGACGTTTACCCGGCAAAACAGCGTAATTGCCGCCAGGTTCAATATATAGAGGGAGTGAAAAATGAGTAAAGGGTTAGGGAGTGCCGTTGTGGCGGTGAGCCTGTTGTTAACCGGCTGCGATACCTTCAGCCTGCTGCGCGATCAAAAGATCGCCGACGCCTTTTACGTCGGCGCCGACAAGCGCTCGGTCAGCCGGGATTTCGGCGCGCCGATCGCCACCCGGCCGACGCTGAACGGCCAGGGCGTGTGCCACGACTATAACCACCGCTTGCCGAACGGCACCGTGACGCCGTTCTACGTCGGCTTCAGAAACAGCGACGGCAAAGTGGTGGCCTTTGGCCCCACCACCTGCGAAGAAGCGCAGGCCAACGGCAATCTGAACAGTGATGAACCTATCAAACAGCGGTTCTAAACGGGCGTTGCTGCGCCGGCCTGGGCCGGCGCAGCAAAAGCAGCCCAGCAACGTCGGGTGTGCCATTTTTCTTTTTCTCTGTATCCCTTCTGATTCTCCGCCAGACTTTTATCTGAGATTTATTTTCCTATGGCGTTTGCCAGACGCCGCTGCCGAAAAACGCCACTGCATGAATTTCCTCCACCGAGTGTTACGGTGTGAACAGCAAGACAACAAAGCAATCTTTGCTGAATTGTGCTAGTTTTTCGAACATTCACGGACATGCAGTGACCTGCAAGATAAGGATATCCAATGCGTTATCGTTCGCTAAATCTCGGCGAGGTGACAAGGAAAGGGGCCGGAACGCCGCCTCAAGGAACCGACGTACGGGCTGGTACCGTATGAAGCTGCTCTCTCTCTTTTCTGAACACACGGCGCCGGAAAGTTTCTCCCGGATACTCACCCCGACACAAGCGTGCCATGAGCTGGAACGGCATTATCTGTTCGGCGGCGCAGCCGGCATATCGATAAGCAGCCGGTACTCCATAACCCGCAATACTCAATCCGGTATTGGCGTCACCGGTTATCGTGAGGACGCGGCTGTGAAGCGCAGCGTGTTCGATGATCTCAATCGGGGCGGTTTGCTGGCGATTGATGAGGAAATTGGCGCCTGGACGCCGACCAAATACGCGTTTTACGTCGACGCGGAAGGCCGATTACAGCGCTATCCCGGCAGCTCTCTTCCTGCCTTTTATCCTACTGGGCGCGTGATCGCCCGCTATGAAGAAATGGTCAGCCGCTATGGCCAGCGGGCAAAACCGACGGTGCTGCCGGCGAGGCAGAATACGACCCGGAATCCCCCTCTGCAGCAAGCCATCGCTACCGCAGTGGCAACCGTTGCCGCCACGGTACAGGCCATCCGTCCGATGACCAAGGCAGAACGCTGGCAAGAACGCCAGTACCTGATAGGGCGAGGCAACCGCAGCATTTACCCGGATGCGCGCATGGCGGCACAGCGATTGGCGGAGAACAACGTCGCGGTCGAAAAGGCGAAGTTGGCTGAGAATGTTTACAAGACCACTAACCCACTCAAGGACACGATAGACATCCCTGAGGGCTGGAAGGACATCAGTAACAATGATGGGGCGCTGGGTAAACTCGGTTTAAGCAAAGATATGCTCTATGACGATGAGGATACGCCGGGCTTTCTGGCTCGGGTTTATCAGCCAGATGAGAGGGTCTTTGGTAAAGCGATGAATCCGACGTTGGTGTTCCGTGGATCGCGTGCGCCCGAGTTCCCGGAGGGAATAAGCAAGGCTGCCCAGAAAGCGTTACTGAATGGCGATTTGTCAGGCATTAAAAACCTGAGTGACTGGTCAAATAACGGCGCTCAGGGGTTGGGGTTTAACTCCGAATATTACAAGAAAGCGGTCAATATAGGTAAAGCAATTAAAGGCGGTGCCGGGATATCTGGCCATTCGCTGGGCGGGGGCATGGCGTCTGCGGCCTCCATGGCCAGCGGCAAACCGGCTTGGACGTTTAATGCAGCAGGCCTGAATGCAGGAACTGTAGAAAAATATGGCGGTTCGATTATAGGCAGCGCCGATAATATTCAGGCGTATCGCGTGAAGGGGGAGCTATTGACCAAGCTGCAGGAGGTTGATTTGTGGGAGGATGCCAAAGACCTCCAATTTTATCCCCCGGCGGTGATGGCGAAAGAACGCTTGTCCATGTTGGCGCCTGATGCAGTGGGAGTAAAACACACGCTTTCCGGTGGAACAGGCTCACTGCTGGACAAGCACGGTATAGACCAGGCGATACAATGCATTGAAAATGAAAAAGACGATGACATTGCCACAATCAAGGGAAGAATATGAAAAAAATCATACTCATTATCACTATGGTAGTGTCTACGCTCATCATGCAGGGGTGCAAACAAGGTATGGATCTACAACCACAGGATTACTTTGAAGGAAAGCAGCTGGACATCGCCAACATCATCTACGAGGGTGACAGGCAAAAGCTGGATAAGGTTTTACCGACGGTAAGCAAAGAAACGTTAAATCGGCCGGCCAAGGCGGAGATGACGTTGCTATTCTGGGCGATAAATAACGCTATCTTTGACAAGAACACGCCAGAGCGGCTCAAGATCATTACGGATTTGGTCAAGGCAGGGGCAGATCCACTGCAGCCGAGACCGGAAGGGCGAAGTAGCCCGGCTGAATATGTTATGAAAGCGGATAAAGGCGTCTGGATACAGGCTATGCTTGAAGGCGGATTATCGCCTAATGCAAGGGATGAAATAAACAATCAGCCAATAATTTTCAAGAGCTTTCAAGCGGTTAATACAGAGACATTGAGTGCCCTAATAGATTACAAAGCTGATGTTAATATCAAAGGGGCTATGAACAGAACTCCATTAATTAATGCGCTATATAACAGTTGCCCTGAGCACATTGAGGTTCTTTTGGCTCATGGCGCTAACCCCTTAGCCAAAGATGATTTTAATGACAGCTTCCTTTCTCTGATTTCTGCGGAAATAGCCAAAGGAGACAAAAATAATTCTTATATAAAAAAATTAATTAAAATTAAAGAGAAGATAAACATTGTGAATTAGTTAGCTTTCAGATGGGTGAAATAACGGGCGTTTGACGTGGACGGGTACGGCATGAAGCACATTACTCTGATTATTACCGTGGTGCTGTCGATGTTTGTGATGCAGGGATGCAAGCAAGGTAGGGATCTACAACCACAAGATTACTTTGAAGGAAAGCAGCTGGACATCGCCAACATCATCTACGAGGGTGACAGGCAAAAGCTGGATAAGGTTTTACCGACGGTAAGCAAAGAAACGTTAAATCGACCGGCCAAGGCGGAGATGACGTTATTATTCTGGGCGATAAATAACGCTATCTTTGACAAGAACACGCCAGAGCGGCTCAAGATCATTACGGATTTGGTTAAGGCAGGGGCGGATCCATTACAACCTCAACCCAACACGCCAGGTAGCCCCGCTGAGTTTGTTATGAAGGCGGATAAAGGCATCTGGATACAGGCTATGTTAGAGGGCGGACTTTCTCCAAATGCTAGGGATAAGGTTCATAATCAACCCATTATATTTAATAGCATCTTTGCGAAAAACACAGAAACATTAGAGGTCATGTTGGAGCATGGTGCTGATATAAATATAAGAAATTCACTGGGTGATACGTTGCTCATCGATGCTTTAGACTATCACTCCTATGACCACGTCATTCTTCTTTTAGAAAAAGGTGCCGATAGCGATATAAGAGGCAACTCGGGTTGGACGATGGGCAATCAACTGCAACGGCTGATTAATAGGAGTCAGGACGGCAGTGAGGCGAAAGCGTCTCTTGAGCGCATCAGAGACGAGCTAATTAAGCGTGGCGGGAAATGGCCACCTGCTCCTGTCAGTCAATAAGCCGTCTCGCTGTATTACCAGAAAATGGGCACATGTTGTAAAGGTGTTCTTACCGCAGAGGCATTGTCCACAGACGGTCGAGTTGCGAAAGTTTGCTTGGGTTGCGCACGATAAATACCTGAGCCAGTCGGCCTTCGGCATTCAAGCTGAGACTGACAGACGCCGTAATACGGCCTTGTTCGGATAGCAAGGCGCCCGGCACGCCATTGATGAGCGCGTGTTGCCAGACATAGGTTTGCCAAAACATTGGCAATTTACCGCCGATAAACTCGAGCACGTCACGTTTGCCGATGAGTTCAGCCAGGTTGGCGGGCACTTTACCGCCGCCGTCCGCACTGAGCTTAACGTCTTCGGACAACAGGGTCGAAAGGGGTTCGATATCTGCCGTTTCCACCGCCGTTTTGAAAGCGATAAGCAACGCCTCCTGCCGCTCTGTGGGCTGGGTTTTACGCTCCTCTGGGCGGCCAACTTTTTCGCGCGCGCGTGACACCAGTTTACGACACGCCGTTTCTTCCCCACCTAATGTCATGGCGAGATCCGCGTAGGGCAAGTCAAAGATGTCATGCAGCAAATAGGCGGCGCGCTCGCGGGGAGTGAGTCTTTCGAGCAACAGCATAAAGGCCGTCGACAGCGACGATGCGAGTTCCAACGTCTGCTCGGGCGTTTTGGCTACGGCGGTTTGAATGGGTTCTGGTAGCCAAATACCGACATAATCGACGCGAGCCTGCTGCGCGGTGCGCAGCAGGTCAAGACAACGACGAGTGCAGACGGTGGTCAGCCAGGCCGCAGGATTCAGAATGCTGTGGCGATCCGCATGTAACCATTTGATATAGGTATCTTGCACGGCATCTTCCGCATCGGCCAGAGAACCTAAAATACGATAGGCGAGGCCGATCAGAAACGGTCTTCTCGATTCGAACAGTGCTGCATACTTGTCGTTTTTCATATTAGTGGCCGGAAATATGAATTCTATTCCACAGATTTATCATAGTGATATTTGCGGTTAGCGCGCTGATTTCTTCCTCGGAATAGTACGCGCGCAATGCCGCGCGCAGTGGGCCATACTCGGTATGGCGTTCAAGCCGCGTTAACGCTTCTGTCCAGGCAAATGCGGCGCGCTCGCGAGGCGTGAAATCATCAACGTGTTCCCATACCACCAGCCTGTCCAGACGTGCGTTGGTTTCACCGTCCTCGCGCGCTTCTTTGGTATGCATCTCGACACAGTAACCGCAGCCATTGATTTGCGAAGCACGCAGGAGGACGAGATGGTAGATCTTGCGCTCCAGATTGTGCGCATCGATAGCGCCATGCACTTTCAGCAGCGCGGAAAAAACGTTGGCAATGGTTTGCGCATGATTGACAGGGTCGGTATTCACTAACGTAGTCATAAGAACTCCTCATTTATCGGGTTGACACATATAGATGACGAATGAGAAGAGGGATGTGTGACCGAACCACTGCAAAAATGTGCATTTTGGGGCCGTGGGCCGTTGATGTAATACGTTTTTCAGGCAACAAAAAACCCGATAATCTTGAACCTAAAAGGCGGGATTATCGGGCTCCACAAAATGGGGACATCAAAGAAAAGCAGTGGCACTAATTCAGACTGCGGCCCCCAACGAAAGTTCTGGCCGGCGACAAAAAAATCAAAATATTTTTATCGCCGATCCATCTCTCCCGCTAATCGATCAGCCGAGTATCCCTGGCCATAGCACCACGATGAGTGAACCCGCTAGCGTTAACAGCACGTTAGCGATGGCGTAGGTGCCGGCGTAGCCCAGTGCCGGGATGTTGCTGCGTGCGGTGTCGCTGATGATCTCCATCGCCGGCGCGCAGGTGCGGGCGCCCATAATCGCACCGAACAGCAGGGCGCGGTTCATGCGTAGCACGTAGGCACCGAACAGGAAGCAGATAACCACTGGCACCAGGCTGACGATCAGCCCGGCAATCAGCATCTGGCCGCCGACCGCGCCCAGGCTGTGGCCGATGCCGGCGCCGGCGCTCAGGCCCACGCCCGCCATAAACACCATCAGGCCGAATTCTTTCACCATGTTCAGCGCGCCCTGCGGAATGTAGCCGAAGGTCGGGTGGTTGGCACGCAGGAAGCCGAGCATGATGCCGGACATCAGCAGGCCGGCGGCGTTGCCGATGCCGAACGAGAAGTTACTGAACTGAATGGTGATCTGGCCGATCAGCAGGCCGATGATGAAGAAGGCGCAGAACGCCAGCAGGTCGGTCACCTGGCTGTGGATGGAGATAAAGCCAATCTTCTCCGCTACGCTCTTCACCCGGCGCGCGTCGCCGCTCACCTGCAGCACGTCGCCTTTGTTGAGCACGATGCTGTCGTCGATCGGCATTTCGATCTGGCTGCGGATCACGCGGTTGAGGAAGCAGCCGTGGTCGGTCAGCTTCAGCTGGCTCAGGCGCTTGTTCACCGCGTTGCTGTTCTTCACCACGATCTCTTCGGTCACGATGCGCATGTCGAGCAGATCGCGATCGAATACTTCCTTGCCGTTGCGGAAGCTCGGGTCCAGACGCGCGTGGGCGTCCGGGTAGCCGACCAGCGAGATCTCGTCGCCCACCTGCAGCACCGCGTCACCGTCCGGGTTGGCCAGAATGCCGTTGCGGCGGATGCGTTCGATGTAACAGCCGGTCTGGCGGTAGATGCCCAGTTCGCGCAGGTTCTTGCCGTCGGCCCAGGCCACCAGCTCGGGGCCGACGCGGTAGGCGCGGATCACCGGCAGGTAGACCTTGCGCTGGCTGTCGGTGTCCAGGCCGCGTTCGCGGGCGATTTGCTGGGCTGAGGTGGACAGGTCCTGGTGTTGCAGCTTCGGCAGATAGCGCGCGCCGAAGATCAGGCTGACCAGACCGATCAGGTAGGTGAGGGCGTAGCCGAGGCTCAGATGATCCTGCGCCGCCAGCAGCGCCGGGCCGTTGACGATGGTGTTGCGCAGCGTGTCACCGGCACCCACCAGCACCGGCGTCGAAGTCATCGAGCCGGCCAGCATGCCGGCGGTCAGGCCGATGTCCCAGTGGAACAGTTTGCCGAGACCGATGGCGAGCACCATCGCCGAGCCGACCATCACCAGCGCCAGCATCAGGTAGTTTTTGCCGTCGCGGAAGAAAATCGAGAAAAAGTTGGGCCCGGCCTCCACGCCGACGCAGAAAATAAACAGCATAAAGCCGAGATTCAGCGCCTCGGTGTTAATGGCGAAGTGTTGCTGGCCGAGCAGCAGCGAAACCACCAAAACGCCAATGGAATTACCGAGTTGGACGGAGCCCAGACGGAGTTTACCGAGGCACAGCCCCAGTGCGAGTACCACGAACAGTAACAGAATGTAGTTACCGTTTAACAAACTAGCGACGTTTATGTTCACGGAGGATAACTTATTGTTTACCAGTAAGTGCTTGATATAGATAACTATAAGAGATAAATTCAGCCTTAAAACGACGTCATAAATCACCACCAGCGTAAGGCGAAGCGAACCATCGTTCGGCGGCGTTCATTCTAGACGCTATGACCGATGACAGCCAGCACAGAAAGCTGATTTCCTGCGCCGCCGTGCGCATTTAACTCTCTTTTGACCAAGGAAAAAATTCGGTTCAGCGTCTCCGCGCGGTGGCCGGGCCGATTTCTATTGATGCAGTAATTGGGCGGGGGAGAATTCGCATGACGAGTTATAGATATTGGCTGGGCATTCTCAGCTGTTTTCTGTTGTTCAGCCTGGTGTTTCTCGGCCAGCAAACCGGCCTGTTCGGCAGCACGGATCATGAGCACCATGGCGAAACCGGCCTGCTGCTGTTTGTGATCCCCGGTGCGATCGCCAGCTATCTGTCGAGCCGCAAGCGGCTGCTTTGCCCGCTGCTCGGCGCGCTGTATGCACTGCCGCTGTGCTTGCTGATCCGCCACTTCTGGCTGACGCCGTCCTCTTCGTTCTGGCAGGAGCTGGCGTACGCCACCAGCGCGGTGTTCTGGTGCGTGTTCGGCGCGATGCTGATGTTGTTCGCCCTCGGCCTGTTGCAGACGCTGCAGCAGCTGCACCGGCGGCAGCGGCAATAAAAAAAGGCGCGTTAAGCGCCTTTTTATCTTTTTTTTTCAAAAGATTACTGGAACAGGTTCAGGTGTTCTTTGGCGTAAGCTTCGAAATCGGTGCAACCGCCGATGTGCTTCTCATCCAGGAAGATCTGCGGCACGGTTTCAACCGGTTTGCCGACGGTTTTTTCCAGATCGGCCTTGGTGATGCCTTCCGCGTGGATGTCAACGTAACGGAAGTTGAAATCGTCGCGTTCTTCAGTCAGTTTTTCCGCCAGTTCTTTAGCGCGGACACAATAAGGACAGCCAGGACGCCCGAAGATTACTGCAAACATGCAACGCTCCTTAATTGGATTTTCAATAAATTGTTCGCTACCGCAACGACATCCCGTCACCGAAAAAGTCATTACCTGCGTCAGATGGCGCCTACTATGCCCGTTGAGGCGGTGAAAAAAAAGCAGGAATTACCTGTTAATCTGATTCATGTAACCAATTAGTCTGCCGGGGCTGTCGCCGCCGATGGGAATTCACTACACTGGGGGCAGACCTTCTGGAGAAGAAAAATATGCGTTCATTCGGTGACTTACCGCGCCCGGTGCTGGTGTTGGAAGGGCTGGGCATCGTGATGCTGGTGTTGGCCTACCTCAGCATTCACGGCCACCTGCAGCTGCCGGGCTGGCTGGCGTCGCAGCAGGCGGCGGTCGGTATGATTTTCCTCGGCGTGGCGCTGATGGTGCCGGCGGCGGCATTTCTGGTGTGGCGCGTGGTGCAGGGCTTCGGGCCGCTGATGCGCGGCGGGTTGCCGCCGGAAAACGATCGCCGCAAACCGCAATCGAAAGATAATCAGGACAGCGATCCGCGCGCCTGAGCGCCGCGGCCGCTAACCCGCCTGCCGGGCAGGCGTTGGCTTTTGGGGTGACGAGTGAAAATTGCCATTCTTTCTCGCGACGGAACGCTCTACTCATGCAAGCGGCTGCGTGAAGCGGCGGAAGATCGCGGGCACAGCATCGATATCATCGATCCGCTCTCCTGCTACATGAACATCAATCCGGCGGCGCCGACCATTCATTATCGCGGCCGCCAACTGGAGCGTTACGATGCGGTGATCCCGCGCATCGGCTCCGCCATCACCTTTTACGGCACGGCGGTGCTGCGCCAGTTCGAGCTGCTCGGCAGCTACCCGCTAAACGAATCTGTGGCCATTACCCGCGCCCGCGACAAGCTGCGTTCGCTGCAGCTGCTGGCGCGGCAGGGCATCGATCTGCCGATCACCGGCTTTGCCCATTCGCCGGACGATACTGGCGACCTGATCGAGCTGGTCGGCGGCGCGCCGCTGGTGGTCAAGCTGGTGGAGGGCACGCAGGGCATCGGCGTGGTGCTGGCGGAAACCCGCCAGGCGGCGGAAAGCGTGATCGACGCCTTTCGCGGCCTGAACGCCCACATCCTAGTGCAGGAATACGTGCGCGAGGCGCAGGGCAGCGATGTGCGCTGCCTGGTGGTCGGCGGCCGAGTGGTGGCCGCCATCGAACGTCAGGCCAAGCCGGGTGAGTTTCGCTCCAACCTGCACCGCGGCGGCACCGCCCGCAAGGTGACCATCAGCGCCAGGGAGCGGGCGATCGCGGTGAAAGCGGCGAGCACGCTGGGGCTGGACGTCGCCGGGGTGGATATCCTGCGCGCCGATCGCGGCCCACTGGTGATGGAGGTCAACGCGTCGCCGGGGCTCGAAGGCGTGGAAACCACCACCGGGCTGGACATCGCCGGCATGATGATCGAATACATCGAGCAGCGCGGCCGGCCTGGCTTTCGCCTGAAATCCGGCGGTTGACGGGGCGGGCGGTGCGCTTTTCCCGCCGAGCAATATCTTAATTAGTGAATTAAGCCGCATTGATCGTGGCGTATCGGGTGAATATTCCGTAAGCTATGCGCCTTTTCGCGTATTGAATATTGTGAGGCTGGTTATTATGGATTCACTCATTGTCCCCGATTTGGCGCTGTTGCGGCGCTGGCTGGATCAGTCGGGCATTTCTTTCTTTGAGTGCGATTCCTGCCAGGCGCTGCACCTGCCGCATATGCAGAACTTCGATGGCGTGTTCGACGCCAAGATAGATCTGGTGGACAACGTCATCCTGTTCTCCGCGCTGGCCGAGGTGAAGCCGACCGCGCTGATCCCGCTGGTGGCGGACCTGAGCCAAATCAACGCCAGTTCGCTGACCATCAAGGCGTTTGTCGATATTCAGGACGACAACCTGCCGAAGCTGATCGTCTGCCAGTCGCTGAGCGTGGCGGTCGGCATCACCTACGAGCAGTTCACCCACTTCATGCAGCAGGGCGAAGAACAGATCTCGATGGTGATCCTCGAGGCGCGGGCGAACGATCTGCTGTTTATGGGTGACGAAGAAGAGATCCCCGCTGGCGCCGTGCGTCAGCCGATGCTGCACTGATCCTTGCCATACCTTAAGCATGCCGTCGCTCCGGGGGCATGCTGACGTTATTCCCCTCCGCAATAAAATATTCTGCACTTTGGCCTTTGCCGCCCGATCTTTCTCGCCTTTTGTGCCGTTAATGGCGTATCACATAGAGAAAAACTGCATAAAAAATCGATAAAAGGCGTTTTTTACCCTGGGGGCTGGCGGGTTGCGATGGCAGCGGCTATGCTGCTGATTCTGCAAAGGGCTTGCGATTTCCCTTGTAACCACGCGAGCAGGGCAGTGCAAAAAGGCGCATGCAATCATATGCATAGCCATTCATTTCGCGGTTGCAACGATTGCGCTCAATCAGGAAAGGTTTTGTATCGCTGCAGATACAAGTTCAATTCTATGATTTACCCTGTTTTGGAGGAAGTTACGGATGGTCACCCTACGTAAAAAGTGGTTATCGGGTGTGGTTGCCGGTCTGTTGATGGCCGCGTCCGTCACGGCGTCAGCCGAAGAGAAAACGCTGCACGTGTATAACTGGTCCGACTATATCGCGCCGGATACCCTGGCCAAATTCCAGAAAGAAACCGGCATCAAAGTGGTGTACGACGTCTTTGACTCCAACGAAGTGCTGGAAGGCAAACTGATGGCGGGCAGCACCGGTTACGATTTGGTGGTTCCTTCATCCAACTTCCTCGAGCGTCAGTCGCAGGCCGGCATCTTCGAGCCGCTCGACAAAAGCAAAATGCCCAACTACAAGAATCTCGATCCTGAGATGCTGAAGCTGGTGGCGCATAATGACAAAGACAACAAATACGGCATCCCTTACCTGATGGTGACCACCGGCATCGGCTACAATGTCGACAAGGTGAAGGCGGCATTGGGCAAAGACGCGCCGGTCGACAGCTGGGATCTGATCCTCAAGCCGGAAAACCTCGAGAAGCTGAAAAGCTGTGGCGTCTCCTTCCTCGATGCGCCGAGCGAAGTCTACGCCACCGTGCTGCACTACCTGGGCAAGGATCCCAACAGCACCAATGCGGCGGACTATACCGGCGCGGCCAACGATTTGCTGCTGAAGCTGCGGCCAAACATTCGTTACTTCCACTCTTCCCAGTACATCAACGATCTGGCTAACGGCGATATCTGCGTGGCGATCGGTTGGTCCGGCGACGTGATGCAGGCGGCCAACCGCGCCAAAGAGGCGAAGAACGGCGTGAACGTGGCCTATGCGATTCCGAAAGAAGGGGCACTGACTTACTTCGACATGTTCGCCATGCCGGCGGACGCCAAGAACAAAGACGCCGCGTACCAGTTCCTGAACTTCCTGATGAAACCTGACGTGATGGCGGGCATCAGCAACTATGTCTATTACGCCAATGCGGTGAAGGATTCCACGCCGCTGGTGAACGCCGAGGTGCGCGATAACCCGAACGTCTATCCGCCGGCCGATCTGCGCGCCAAGCTGTTCACGCTCAACGTGCAGTCGCCGAAGCTGGACCGTGTCATTACCCGCGCATGGACTAAAGTTAAAAGCGGGAAGTGATGATGGGGGGATAGCCCCCCATCGTCGGTAAACCGGCAGGCGGGCGCTCCCCGCCTGCATTGCCGTTTTGGGCCACGGCGCTCGCCGTGGTTTTGTGCCGCTTTACGCCGGAGAGCACCCCGATTGAACGACGCCATCCCTCGTCCTCAAGCCAAGTCGCAGAAGGTTTTCACCCCTCTGCTGGAAATTCGTAACCTCACTAAAACCTTCGACGGGCAGAATGCGGTTGAAGACGTCAGCCTTACCATCTACAAGGGCGAGATCTTTGCGCTGCTTGGCCCGTCCGGCTGCGGCAAGTCCACCTTGCTGCGCATGCTGGCCGGCTTCGAGCAGCCTTCGGAAGGGCAGATCGTGCTCGATGGGCAGGATATGTCGCACGTGCCGCCGTACCAGCGGCCGATCAACATGATGTTTCAGTCTTACGCGCTGTTCCCGCACATGACGGTAGAGCAGAATATCGCCTTCGGCCTGAAGCAGGACAAAATGCCGCGGGCGGAAATCGCCGAACGGGTGGCGGAAATGCTGGCGCTGGTGCACATGCAAGAGTATGCCAAGCGCAAGCCGCACCAGCTTTCCGGCGGCCAGCGGCAGCGGGTGGCGCTGGCGCGCAGCCTGGCCAAGCGGCCCAAACTGCTGCTGCTGGATGAGCCGATGGGCGCGCTGGACAAGAAGCTGCGCGATCGCATGCAGTTGGAAGTGACCGACATTCTCGAGCGCGTCGGCGTGACCTGTGTGATGGTGACGCACGATCAGGAAGAGGCGATGACCATGGCGGGGCGCATCGCCATCATGAACCGCGGCAAATTCGTGCAGATCGGCGAGCCGGAAGAGATCTACGAGCACCCGAACAGCCGCTTCAGCGCCGAATTTATCGGCTCGGTCAACGTCTTCGACTGCGTATTGCAGGAGCGGCACGACGACGCGCTGATCCTGCAAAGCCCCGGATTGCGCCATGCGATCAAGGTCGATCCGGACGCCTCGGTGGTGGACGGCGTGCCGATCCAGGTGGCGCTGCGGCCGGAAAAGATCCTGCTGTGCGAACAGGTGCCGGAAGACGGCTGCAACTTCGCGGTGGGGGAAGTGGCGCACATTGCCTACCTGGGCGATTTGTCCATCTATCACGTGAAGCTGCACAGCGGGCAGATTATCAGCGCCCAGCTGCAAAACGGCCACCGTTTCCGCAAGGGGATGCCCACCTGGGGCGATGAAGTGCGTCTGTGTTGGGAAACCGACAGCTGCGTCGTGTTGACGGTGTAGTGGAGCCGGTGAGGAGTAACCCGTATGACCCTGCTTTCTGAACGCACGCCGGAGCCGCCGGCCAAAACGCCCGGCACCTTCAAGGCGCTGTTCCACCGCCTGCTGATGGCCCATGGCCGCAAGCTGGTGATCGCGCTGCCGTATTTATGGCTGACGCTGCTGTTCATGTTGCCGTTCCTGATCGTGTTCAAGATCAGCCTGGCGGAGCTGGCGCTGGCGGTGCCGCCCTACACCGAGCTGATGAGCTGGGTGGACGGCAAGCTGAACATCGCGCTCAACTTCGCCAACTACCTGCAGCTGACCGACGATCCGCTGTATATCGACGCCTATCTGCAGTCGCTGCGCGTGGCGGCGGTCTCGACGCTGTGCTGCCTGATCATCGGCTATCCGCTGGCCTGGGCGGTGGCCCACAGCAAGGCGTCAACCCGCAACATTCTGCTGCTGCTGGTGATCCTGCCTTCCTGGACCTCGTTCCTGATCCGCGTCTATGCCTGGATGGGCATTCTGAAAAACAACGGCATTCTGAATAACTTTCTGATGTGGCTAGGGGTGATCGATCAGCCGCTGGTGATCCTGCACACTAACCTGGCGGTGTATATCGGCATCGTTTATTCCTATCTGCCGTTTATGGTGCTGCCGATCTACACGGCGCTGATCCGGCTGGATTACTCGCTGGTGGAGGCGTCACTGGATCTGGGGGCCCGGCCGCTGAAAACCTTCTTCAGCGTGATCGTGCCGCTGACGCGCGGCGGCATCATCGCCGGTTCGATGCTGGTGTTCATTCCGGCGGTGGGCGAGTTCGTGATCCCGGAACTGCTCGGTGGGCCGGACAGCATCATGATCGGCCGCGTGCTGTGGCAGGAGTTCTTCAATAACCGCGACTGGCCGGTGGCCTCGGCGGTCGCCACCATCATGCTGCTGTTGCTGATCGTGCCAATTTTGTGGTTCCACAAACACCAGAACAAGGAAATGGGGGGGCAGGAATGAACAACTTGCCGGTAGTGCGTTCACCGTGGCGCATCGCCATCCTGACGGTCGGCTTTACCTTCCTGTATGCGCCGATGCTGATGTTGGTGATCTACTCTTTCAACAGCTCCAAGCTGGTGACGGTGTGGGCCGGCTGGTCCACGCGCTGGTATACCGAACTTTTCCACGACTCGGCGATGATCAGCGCGGTGGGGCTCAGCCTGACCATCGCCGCTGCCTCCGCCACCGCCGCGGTGGTACTGGGCGCCATCGCCGCGGTGGTGATGGTGCGCTTCGGCCGCTTTCGCGGTTCGACCGGTTTTGCGTTTATGCTGACCGCACCGCTGGTGATGCCGGACGTGATCACCGGCCTGTCGCTGCTGCTGCTGTTCGTGGCGATGGGGCACGCTTTCGGCTGGCCGTCGGAACGCGGCATGTTCACCATCTGGCTGGCGCATGTCACGTTCTGTACCGCTTACGTGGCGGTGGTGATCAGCTCGCGCCTGCGCGAGGTGGATCGCTCGATCGAGGAAGCGGCGATGGATTTGGGGGCGCCGCCGCTGAAGGTGTTCTTCGTCATCACCTTGCCGATGATCGCGCCGGCGCTGATCTCCGGCTGGATGCTGGCGTTTACCCTGTCGCTGGACGACCTGGTGATCGCCAGCTTCGTCTCCGGCCCGGGCGCCACCACGCTGCCGATGCTGGTATTCTCCAGCGTGCGCATGGGGGTAAATCCGGAAATTAACGCGCTGGCCAGTTTGATCCTGCTGGTGGTGGGCATTCTCGGCCTGATCGCCTGGTGGTTTATGGCGCGCTCGGAAAAGCAACGATCGCGCGAATTGCAGCGGGCGGCCCGTAGCTGAATCGTAACAAACCTGCTATTTTTGCAATCAATAAGTATTGCAACTAACTACCTGACTTTACATGCGCCATCTGTATTGGTGGCGCGTCGTAGCGGAACACGGATATGTCAGACATGCTGAAAAGCGGGCAGGGAATGAGATCGACTTCGGATGCGCCGGTGCCGGTGATGGTGGCGGGCACCGCCATGGTGGCGAGCAAGTGTATCAGCGTGGTGTTGCTGTTGGGCGAACTGGGCGTCGACGGTGCGCAGGAGTTCGTCAACACCAGCGCGCAGGCATGGGATTCTACCTTTATTTTTCTGGCCGGCCTGTTGCTGCTGTGCCTGCAAATCAGCTGCGGTTTTGCGGTGATGCGCGGGCGCAACTGGGGGCGCTGGGGCTATGTGGCCTGCCAGTGCATTGTGGTGGTTTACCTGCTGTTGGCCACCATCGGCAGCGTCTTTCCCGAGGTGTTCACCGTGGAAGGCGAAACCAGCGGCCAAATCCTGCACGTTCTGATCCTGCAAAAGATCCCCGACGCGGTGATCCTGGCGTTGCTGTTTGTTCCCACCGCCAGCCGCCGCTTCTTCACCGCGCGCAAGTGAGATTTTAGGCGCGCGGAGTGGTAAACTCTGCGCCCTTAATTCGTCATCCTGAACTTCACGGTAATCTTCATGCATTGCGCTTTGTATACGGCGGGCACTTGCCGTTCCTGTCAGTGGCTGGAAAAGCCCTATCCGCAGCAATTGGCCGACAAACAGCATCACCTGCAATCGCTGCTGGCCGGGCGCGACGTCGCGCAGTGGCTGCAGCCGGCGACGGGGGAACTGAGCGCATTTCGCAATAAAGCCAAGATGGTGGTCAGCGGCAGCGTGGAGCGCCCGCTGCTCGGCATGCTGCACCGTGACGGCACGCCGGTCGATCTGAGCGACTGCCCGCTGTATCCCGCCGGTTTTGCGCCGATGTTTGCGGTGCTGAAAAGCTTCATCGCCCGTGCGGGCCTGACGCCGTATAACGTGGCGCGCAAACGCGGCGAGCTGAAATACCTGCTGCTGACCGAAAGCACGCTCGACGGCGGTGTGATGCTGCGTTTCGTGCTGCGCTCGGAAACCAAGCTGGCGCAGCTGCGCGCCGCGCTGCCGTGGCTGCAGCAGCAGTTGCCGCAGCTCAAGGTGATCTCCGCCAATATTCAGCCGGTGCACATGGCGATCATGGAAGGGGAACGCGAGATCGCGCTGACCGAACAGCAGGCGCTCGAGGAACAGTTCAATCAGGTGCCGCTCTTCATCCGCCCGCAAAGCTTCTTCCAGACCAACCCGCAGGTGGCCGCCGATCTGTATGCTACCGCCCGCGACTGGGTGCGCGCGCTCGCTATCGACAGCATGTGGGATCTGTTCTGCGGCGTCGGCGGCTTTGGCCTGCACTGCGCGCAACCGCAAACGCGGCTGACTGGCATCGAAATCAGCGCGGAAGCGATCGCCTGCGCGCGCCAGTCGGCGCAGCGGTTAGGGCTGTTGCACGTCGATTTTCAGGCGCTCGATTCCACCCGCTTCGCCACCGCCGAAGGCCAGGTGCCGCAGCTGGTGCTGGTCAACCCGCCGCGGCGCGGCATCGGCCAGGCACTGTGCGATTATTTGGGCCGGATGGCGCCGGACTCTATTCTCTATTCCAGTTGCAACGCCGAGAGCATGGCGAAAGATATCGAGATGTTGCCGGGGTACCGCATCGAACGGGTGCAGCTGTTCGACATGTTCCCGCATACCGCACACTACGAAGTGCTGACGCTGTTGGTGCGGATTTTATAAAACATAAGGCCCGGTTATCCGGGCCTTATTGCTTACTGCGGGAACCACTTGTCGTTGATGGCCTGGTAGGTGCCGTCGGCCTTGATGGCGTCCAGCGCGGCGTTCAGCTTGGCCAGCAGCGCCTGGTTATCCGGGCGCACCGCGATGCCGAGACCGGTGCCGAAGTATTGCGCATCGGTGATGTGCTCGCCCACCGGCGCCAGCTGCGGGTTGGTTTTCAGCCACTCGTTCACCACGGCGGTGTCGCCGAACACGCCGTCGATACGGCCGTTTTTCAGCTCCAGAATGGCGTTCTGGTAGCTGTCGTAAGAGACGGTGTTAATCTCCGGATGCTTGTCCTGCATGTATTTCTGGTGGGTGGTGCCGTTTTCCATGCCGAGCTTTTTGCCTTTCAGATCCGCCAGCGAACTGAACTTGCCTTTTTGCGCGATCACGATCGCCGAGTTGGCGTAGTAAGGCTGGGTGAAGGCGACCTGTTTGCTGCGCTCCGGCGTGATGTCCATCCCGGAAATCACCGCATCGTATTTCTTGAATTTCAGCGCGGCGATCAGGCTGTCGAACGCCTGGTTGGTGAAGGTGCACTGCGCCTGCATCTGCTTGCACAGCGCGTTGGCCAGATCGATATCGAAGCCGACGATCTGGTTGTTGGCGTCCAGCGATTCGAACGGCGGGTAGGTGGCGGAAGCGGCGAAGCGGATAGTCTCGGCCGCGGTGGCGTTAAAGGTCATCCCGGCCAACATCGTCGCGGCAAGCAGCAGTTTTTTCATGCGTAGAGCTCCTGTCTGGATCCTGAAAGTGATTATTTCGCTATCGTTTGTTTTTACTGGTAATCGCCAGAGATTTTTGCGCGTGCGTCTGCTGATAACCCTGCCATTGAGTGAATTAAAATGCAATGTAAATGATTAAATATTGCTGTAGGGATAAAAAAAGCCCCGCACAATGGCGGGGCTCATGGGGAGAGGCGGCCTCAGTTGCGGCGCTCAAACGCCAGCGCGCGGCGCTCCACCAGCCGCATCAGCAGCGTCAGCAGGCCGTTGACGCACAGGTACACCAGGCCCGCGGCGCCGAATACCATGACGTCGTAGGTGCGGCCGTACATCAGCTGGCTGTAACCCATCACCTCCATCAGCGTGATGGTGTAAGCCAGCGAGGTGCTTTTGAACACCAGCACCACTTCGTTGGAGTAAGACGACAGCGCGCGCTTGAAGGCGAACGGCAGCAGGATGCGCAGCGTCTGCCGGCGCGACATGCCCAGCGCTTCGCATGACTGCCATTGCCCGGCGGGAATGGCGCGCACCGCGCCGTAGAACAACTGCGTGGTGTAGGCCGCGCTGTTCAGCGCCAGCGCTATCATCGCGCACAGCCAGGGCTGCGACAGCAGGTTCCACAGCCACGGGTAGTCGCGGATTGCCGGGAACTGACCGGGGCCGTAGTAGATCAGGAAGATCTGCACCAGCAACGGCGTGCCGGTGAACAGCGTCACGTAGATCTTGACCAGCGGCGTCAGGATCGGCGTTTTCAGCGTCAGGATCACCGTCAGCAGCAGCGACAGCACCAGCGCGACGATCAGCGCGGCAACGGTCAGCGTCAGGCTGGTGTGCAACCCTTTGAGGATCTCCGGTAAATACTCAATCATCAGACCGGCCCTCGCTCAAAGCGCGTGGCGCGCAGCTCAATGCGTTTGATGACGTATTGGCTGAACAGCGTCACCAGCAGGTAGATGGCTGCCGCGATCACATACCAGGTAAAAGGCTCCTGGGTGCGGGTGGCGATACTCTTGGTTTGCAGCATCAGATCGTTCACGCTGATCAGCGACACCAGCGCGGTGTCTTTCAGCAACACCAGCCACTGGTTGCCGAGGCCGGGCAGGGCGTGGCGCCACATCTGCGGCATGATCAGGCGAAAGAAGATCGCGGCCTTGCCGAGCCCCAGCGCCTGGCCGGATTCCCACTGCCCCTGCGGTACCGCTTTGAGCGCGCCGCGCAGCGTCTGCGAAGCGTAGGCGGAATAGAGCAGGGCCAAAGCGATCACCCCGCACAGGAACGGGCTGACTTCGAAATTGTCGATCGCCAGCTGAATCGGCAGCTGGAACAGACCGAGGTTGAGGGTAAAGCCGTCGGAGAGCATCAGCAGCAGCTGCGACGAGCCGAAATAGATAAACAGCACCACCAGGATTTCCGGCAGGCCGCGCAGCACGGTCACCCAGGCGGTGCCGAGCCAACTGACCGCTTTCCAGCGGGACGATTCCCATACGGCGAACAGCATCGCCAGAATCAGCCCGAGGATCAGGGCGCAAACGGCAAGGCCGACGGTCATGCCGGCGGCGCTTGCTAAAGGTTGTAATTCATTCATCGGGGCGTATTACTGCTGGAACCATTTTTTGTAGATGGTTTCATAGGTCCCATCCTGCTTGATCTTGTCCAGAGCGGCGTTGAACTTGCTCTGCAGATCGGTGTTCTTCTGGCGTACCGCGATGCCGAGGCCGGTGCCGAAGTAGTCTTTATCCGTCACTTTGGCGCCCACTGCCGCCAGCGCGTCATTCTGCTTCAGCCATTCGTTGACCACCGCGGTATCGCCGAACACCGCATCAACGCGGCCGTTCTTCAGATCCAAAATGGCGTTCTGGTAGCTGTCGTAAGGCACGGTGGTGATTTCCGGGTGCTTGTCGGTCAGGTATTTCTGGTGGGTGGTGCCGTTTTGCACGCCCACTTTCTTGCCTTTCAGCGCCGCCACGTCGGCGATTTTGCCTTTCTGCGCGATGAACAGCGCCGAGTTATCGTAGTACGGCTTGGTGAACAGCACCTGCTTTTCACGCTCCGGCGTGATGTCCATACCGGCCATCACCGCATCGAAACGCTTGAACTTCAGGCTCGGGATCAGGCTGTCGAACGCCTGGTTGGTGAAGGTGCACTCGGCCTGCATCTCTTTGCACAGGGCGTTCGCCAGATCGACATCAAAACCCTGAATCTTGTTGCTGGCGTCAATAAATTCAAATGGAGGATAGGAGGCTTCGGTAGCGAAACGGATCGTTTCGGCTGCGGAGGCGGAAACGCTGATGCCGGCCAGAACGGCGGCGATTATTAGTTTTTTCATCGCAAACTCCCCAAATTACAGCAAGTTAATTGTTAGTGTGATAAGTAGTTGGCAAACTCGGTGGTCCGCGGCTGCGTGAAGTGGCTGCTGTCGCCTTGCTCTACCACGTGGCCGTTTTCCATGTACACCACGCGGCTGGCGGTCTTGCGCGCCACTTCCACTTCGTGAGTGACGATCACCTGCGTGATGCCGGTGCCGGCCAGTTCGCGAATGATGCTGACGATCTGCGCGGTGATTTCCGGATCCAGCGCCGCGGTCGGTTCATCGAACAGCAGCACCTGCGGTTCCATCATCAGGGCACGGGCGATCGCCACGCGCTGCTGCTGGCCGCCGGAAAGGTGAAGCGGGAAGCGATCGGCGAAGTCGGTCAGGCGCAGACGCTTGAGCAGCTTGTCGGCACGCTCCATCGCCTGAGCCTTGGTCAGACCCAGCACGCGGCAAGGCGCTTCGATCAGATTCTGAACCACGGTGAGGTGAGGCCACAGGTTGTATTGCTGGAAGACCATGCCGACATTTTGGCGCAGTTCGCGAATGGCTTTCTCGCCCGGCGCCTGCTTGAAGTCGAATTGGTTGCCGGCGATCTGCAGTTGGCCCGAACGCGGCATTTCCAGCAGGTTCAGCACCCGCAGCAATGAACTTTTCCCGGCGCCGCTTGGGCCAAGCAGCACCAGGGTTTCCCCGGCTGGACAATCCAGCGTGATGTCAAACAGCGCCTGGTGAGCGCCGTAATAGCAATTGATACCGTTAAGTTGAATACTCATGCGCCAGAATTGAATAGACATTGATGCCGCAAATGTTAACTTCCACAGAATACTTATGCAATCTTTGTGCGTTAAAATTTATGAGTGTGCGGCGGGACAGTAAAAGATTAGCACAAGATACCGCGACTCAAGCCGAGGGAGGGGATTTGTGGCGCAGGCTGTGAGATCGGTAGCGAAATTTTTTCTATTGGACGAAATTCGAGCGGTGGACGGACGGCGGGGATGACCGACGCGGCAAGCCCGCGTCGGCCGGGGTATTGCGGGTTACTGGTTTTCCAGCACCTGGCGCACGCTGCCGTTGGTGGCGTGCGCTGGAACATTCAGGTAGCGAATATCATCAACCACCCAGCAGGTCCCTTCGCGCACCATCAGCACTTCGTCCTGCCAGTTCACGGTGCTGTTGGCGTCTTTTTGGTAGCTCAAGTCAACGCGCAGCGGGATGTTTTTCGCATCGGTGTTAGGAATGGTCGAGGCGCTGGCGACGGAGGCGCTGCTTGGCCCCTGCGCATTGCCGGAGAACAGATCGCCGGTTATCCGGTGCTTGCCCGGGTTCTGACCGGCGCTGACCAGATCCTGATACAGCACTTTGCTCAGATAGGGCTGCAGCTGCGCCAGGCGGTTGCTGTCCGGCAAGCCGGCACCCTGCTGGATGCGCAGGTCATAGAATTTTTGCGCGACCGTATCCGGGCCGCCTTCCACACAGCTGCCGCTGCGGGTGCCGATATCCTTGTATGCCGGTTCCACCGTGGTACAGGCACTCAGCAACAGCGCTAAGGGTAAAACAGCCGCAATCGTTTTTGTTTTCATCTTATTACCTTATGTGAAAGTCTCTACCATGAAGACCGATAGCTTACAGTATAAATGCGTTTTTTGGCCTTGCATTCGTACTGCGTGCCATTGATTAAGCGAACATAACGCCAATCTTCTGGTCATAGATACGTTGAATTAATCAAACAAGGAATTCTGATGCAGCTTTCAACTACCCCGACCCTGGAAGGGTTCACCATCACCGAATACTGTGGCGTCGTCACCGGCGAAGCGATCCTCGGTGCCAACATTTTTCGTGATTTCTTCGCCGGCGTGCGCGATATCGTCGGCGGCCGCTCGGGCGCTTATGAGAAAGAGTTGCGCAAGGCGCGCTTGATTGCGTTCGAAGAACTGGAAGATCAGGCGAAAGAGCTGGGCGCCAACGCGGTGGTCGGCATCGATATCGATTATGAAACCGTTGGCAAAGACGGCAGCATGCTGATGGTGACCGTCAGTGGCACCGCGGTGAAAGTCAGCCGCTAACGCCATTCTCCGCGCCCCGGCCGTTCTGCCGGGGCGACATCCTGTTGGTTCATCCCACCTTGTGCTGCTCGACGATCGGGCGGTGTTCCTGCGGTTTCACCGGCGCCGGCGTCTGGCGATGCGATATCGGCTGAGCGGACGGCTGGTGGATCTGCGGCGCCGGGGCAGGATGCGGCATGACGCGTGCTTGCGGCACTGGTGCCGGGCGGACTAACGCCGGATGCTGCGTTGCGGCCGGTTCACGCACCATCGGCTGAACGACGTGCGGCGCTTCCTGAACCAGAGGGCGCACGGCAGATGGATGCACCGGCGCGACGGCCGGCATCGGATGTGTCTGTACCGGTGCTGAATGCACGGCCATCGGCTGCTGCGCGTGGGGCGCCGCAGGCGCGGTATGCGTGAACGTCGGCATGCTCATCGGTTGCCGCACATGGGGCGCGTTTATCGGCTGTTGCACGTGCGGTGCGGCCGCTACCGGCTGAGTATGCGCAAAGTTCGGCAGGGTCATCGGCGCATGGGCTGCAGGCGCGACGCGCGGCTGCGCGCCAGGCGTCGGCTGGCTGAAATGCGGCGTCGGCGCGGCGGTCGTATTGCTGTAGTTATTCACCGTGTGGGTGCTGCGATTCACATTGTTGACGTTGTTATATTGATTGATGTTGGTGACGCGATTTACCACGGTGGTGGAATGCGACACGTAGGGCGCATTGCGGTAGACCACCGGTTGGCGTCGATCGTCCCAGCGCATATCCCAGCTATGCCAGCCGCTGTTGTGCTGATTGAACAATGAGGCGACCGCGATGCCGACGCCGAAGCTGATCGCGCCGGCTGCCAACATGTCGCCGCCGCTGTAGCCTGAAGGTTGATACCGATAGCTCGGATAGGCGGGGATCGGCGTGCCGTAGGCCACCCAAGGGTCGTAATGCGGGACGTAAACCGTATCCGGCTGGCTGGGTTCGATGACGATGGTTTCGCCCGGCGCCGCCACCACGCTCTGACGATAGGGCTGCTGTTCGACATAACGCGTCGTCGGCGCTACGACGATGCGCTGCTGCGGGCTGTTTTTCAGCGTGCCCTGTCTGGCCGCCCGCTGGCGCATCACCTGAATGGCGTTCATCACGTCGGTGGGATCATTGAGGTAGGCGCTGCCCAGAGCCGTGGTCCAGGGGATGTTTTTCGCCATCTGATCGAGTACGTCGGGGAATTGCACCAGGCCGCGCACGCTGGGATCCCAGGGTTGAGCGTCGGCTGCCGAGCTGAGTGCCGCCGGCTGCAGGCCGCGGTTTTGCACCAGCCAGGCATCTGCGGCGCTGATTTGGTCGGGATAACCTGCGCCGGCCAACACCTGCGCCAGCAGCTTGTCGGGGAACAGCGCCACCGGGCTGACCAGCTGGTACAGCTGATCGGCGGTCAGCGGCGTATAGGCCGGCGCACTCACATTGGCGGCGGGAGCGGTCGGGGGCGGGGCGCTTGCGCCCATCGCGTCGGCGACTTTTTGCCGATCGCAGCCGCTGAGCGGCAGTATGGCGGCGCAGAGCAACCAGGACAGATAGCGTGGGGTGAACATGTTCGACTCCGCTCTTTCAGCGCAGATGATACTTTGAGACTATCATGGGCGTGAGAGGCCGCCAGTCGGGAGAAACACCCGCTTGCACATCGGCGTTGTCTGTCATCATTTCTCGATGAGCGTGATGATTGGACACAGATTAATCGCGCGGCGTTACCGCTTTCACGGACGTCAATCAGGAGGATAAGTGAAAATTTGGCCAGGGATCATCGCCGCCGCGCTGTTGGCGGGATGCCAAAATCCGCAGCAGGACACGCTCGTCGATCGCGGCGCTTACCAGCTCGAAACCCTGCATCAGGCGCAGGGTGCCGATCAGCGCATCCGGTTTTTGGTGATGCACTACACGGCGGAAGACTTCCATTCATCGCTGAAAACGCTGACCGATGAACACGTCAGCGCACACTACCTGTTGCCGGCGCACCCGCAGCGCGAGCACGGTAAACCGACGGTGTACCGGCTGGTGCCGGAGGCGATGCGTGCCTGGCATGCCGGTGCCAGCGGCTGGCGCGGGCGCAGCAACCTCAACGACACCTCGATCGGCATCGAAATCGTCAACAAGGGTTTCACCCGCAGCATGCTGTTCACCCACTGGCAGCCCTATACGGCGGAGCAGATCGCTGTGCTGATCCCGCTGAGCCGCGACATCATCCAACGCTACGGCATCCAGCCGCAGGACGTGGTGGGACACAGCGACATCGCGCCGCAGCGCAAACAGGATCCCGGCCCGCTGTTCCCTTGGCGGCAGCTGGCGCAGGCCGGCATTGGCGCCTGGCCGGACGAACGAGACGTGCAGCGCTTGCTGGCGGGGCGCGATCGTCATGCGCCGGTGCCGATGGCGGCACTGCTCGAAAAGCTGGCGCGTTACGGCTATGCGATCGATCCGTCATGGGATGCGCGGCAGCAGCGCAATGTGCTGGCGGCGTTTCAGATGCACTTCCGGCCCGACGATGTGCGCGGCGAGCCGGATGCAGAGAGTGAGGCGATTGTCGATGCGCTGCTGGTGAAGTACGGCGCGGCGCGTTGATTACAGGCCGTGCAGCTTACCGTGATCTTTCAGCCAGCGGGCGGTGCGCGCGATGCCTTCTTCCAGCGAGACGATCGGCTGATAGCCCAGCTCTTGCTGCGCGCGGGTGGTATCGAGCGTGAGGTCGAAGTTGAGTTTGGCGACGCCGTAGTGGGTCAGCACCGGCTCCTTCTCGCTTTTGCTGCCGAGGCGTTCCATGCCGCGCGCCATCATGTCGAGCATCGGATAGGGGACGGAGCGGATGCGGCATTTCATGCCCAAATCGTCGATCAGCTGCTGCACCACGGTGCGAAGCGGGCGCGGCTGCTGGTTGGTGATGTTGTAGGCGCGGCCGGACGGCGTATCTTCTTTTAGCGTCGCCAGCCACATGGCGTGCACCGCATTCTCCAGGTAGGTCATGTCCACCATCGCCGCGCCGCCGCGCGGCAGCAGCAGGTTGCCGTAGCGTTTGATCATCTGTAGCAGCCTTGGCAGCATCACCTTGTCGTGTGGCCCGAACAATCCCTGCGGGCGCAGAATGGTGAAATGGGTCTGCGGATTGGACAGCGCCAACTGCTGGATCACCTGCTCGCCGGCGGCCTTGCTGCGCGCGAATTCGTTGGCGTAGCGCTGCGGGCGGAAATCTTCGGTCACGTTGCGGTGATGGTGGTAATCGAAATAGATCGCCGGAGAAGAGATGTGGATGAACTGCGCCACGCCGTAGGCCGCCGCCCATTCGCCGAGGCGGCGGGTGGCGCGGACGTTGGCCAGCTCGAAGGCCTCTTCGGTGCCCCAGGGCGAGGTAAAGCTGGAGCAGTGCCACAGCACGTCGACGTCGGCCAGCATCGCCTTGGCCTGCGAAGAGATCAGATTGGTGAGATCGGCATGAATGAACTCAGCGCCCATTTTTTCCAGCAGGCCGCCCATCGCCTGGTTGCGGCCGGTGGCGCGCACTTTGATGCCCTGGCGGCGCAGATATTCAACGGCGTTACGGCCTAACCCACTGGTGGCACCGGTGACCAATACCTTCATAACGGACTCTATTCTCACCCAAAATCGGAATACCGGCGGGCGCTTGCGGCGCCTCCAGCAAATAAGATGCCATTCTTCCGTGATTTCGTGCGCTATGCAATCGGAAAGCCCCGAAGCACAGCGGCAAACTGTGCGGTTGATCGACAAATGAACGCCGTTCAGCGCTGTTGGCGGTCCAGGCTCTCGGCAAGCTCGGCGATGCGCTTCGCCATGCCGCGAAAAATGAACAGGTGTGCGGGCATCATGGCGAACCAATACAGCAGCCCGCTGAAGCCGGCCGGATGCCACCAGGCGCGCACGTCCAGCGTGCGGCGATCGCCGTGATCGGTAATGGTGAAGCTCAGCCGCCCCAGTCCCGGCGCCTTCATGCCGAACAGCAGCGCCAGTTGCCGCAGCGGCTTCAGCGTGATGACTTTCCAGCCGTCGATCTCGTCGCCCAGCGCCAGGGTCGCGCGTGCCGGGCGGCCATAGACCACGCCGTTGCCGATCATGTCGTCCATGCGGGCGCGGATCCGCCACAGAATATTGGCGTAGAAATAGCCTTCTTCGCCCCCCAGCTGCTGCACCGTTTGCCACAGGGCCTCGCGGGTGGCGGCGGTGTCCAGCGAACAACCGGCCTGTTTCGGATAGTAACCGTAGCCGGGGCGCCAGCGAGCCCGCGCCGCCGGATCGTAGCCCCAGTCGGCGGAATCGACCACCTCCTGTTCGCGCTGCAGCGTGGTGGCGACCGCTTGATCAAAGGTGTGCAGCCGCTGCGGGATCAGGGCCTGCAACGGCTGGCCGTCGGCGGGCAGATCGTGCTTCAGCCCCTGGATCAGCGCGCGGGCGATCGGCGTCGGCACCGAGGTGATCAGGCTGATGAACCACACCGAAATCAGCCGCGTCGGCAAAGGGATCGGGATCAGCCAGCGCCGCTTGCCGCTGAGGGCGATAAAGCGTTTGAACATATCCTGATAGCTGAGGTATTCCGGCCCGGCAACGTCGAAGATGCGGTGTTCCTGTGCCGGGTGCGCCAGCAGATCGGCCAGATAAACCAGCAGGTTCTCCAGCGCCACCGGCGACGACTTCGAGCGCACCCAGCGCGGCGGCGTCAGCACCGGCAGGTTATAGACCATGTCGCGCATCACTTCGAACGCCGCCGAGCCGGGGCCGACGATGATGCCGGCGCGCAACTCGGTCACCGGCACGCCGCTCTGGCGCAAGATCTCGCCGGTCAGGCGGCGGGCCGCCAGGTGCGGTGAGCTGTCGTCGTTCGGCTGCAGCGCGCCGAGGAAGATCACCTGTTTGACGCTGGCATTGCGCAGCGCGTCGCGCAGGTTTTCCGCCGCCTGGCGCTCCTTCTCGATAAAGTCGTCGCCGTCGCCCATCGCATGCACCAGATAGTAAAGCGTATCTATCTCCCACAGCGCCGCGCTCAGGGTTTCCGGGCGATACAGATCGGCATACAGGCAGTTGACCTGCGGCCAGTTCCGCTCCTGCAGCCACTCGATGCGCCGCGCGGCGGCGGTAATCTGGTGCCCCTGTTCGATCAGGTGCGGGATCAGGTTCTGGCCTATATAGCCGCTGGCTCCAAGAACCAGTACGCGTTGGGGTGTCATCGGGCCGCCTTGTGCGGTAGAGGATTGGCTGAACGACAGGATGCCAAATCCCGGGTTTAAATGCACTTTTTGTATGGGTATAAGCCGGTTGCATACGTCGCGGCGCGAGTTCACACTACGCGCCCCCTTACCGAACGAAAAACCGGATGTCATGAAGCTCAATGTGATTTGTTACGCCCTGCTGGGCCTGGTGCTGATCGCCAGCCTGTTCTCGCTGCATCCGGTGTGGATGTGGTTGCTGTTGGCCAACCTGCTGACGTTTCTGATCTACGGCGGCGATAAGCTGGCGGCGCGCAAGGGGTGGCGGCGGGTGCCGGAGGCGACGCTGTTGCTGTTCGGCGCGCTGGGCGGGTGGTTGGGCGCACTGGCGGCACAGCAGCTGTTTCGCCACAAAACCCAGAAGCAGCCGTTTAAAACCTGGTTCATCCTCAGCGTGGCGCTCAACCTGGTGGCGGTGCTGGGGTTGTGGTACTGGGTTTATGGCCGCTGGATCTTCTGATTACAACAACAGCGGCAGGGTAGCGCTGGCGGTGGCCTGCATCGCCTGAGCGTAGGCGGGATCGCGCTGAGCCAGTTCGGCGATCATCAACTCCACCAGTAGCATGGCGCCGACCTTGGCCGGCAGGGCGCCGGCGGTCAGCGGCCCTTCCGGTTTGGCCGCCACCAGCAGCGTATCCGCCATTTTAGCCAGCGGGCTGCGTTGGGTGTTGCTGATTGCGATCACGCGTGCACCGCGCCCTTTGGCCAACGCCACCGCATGCAGCACGTCTTTGGTGGAGCCGGAGCTGGAGATGACGATCAGCAGATCCTGCTCACTCAGCGAGGCGGCGTTCATCGCCGCCCGGTGCATGTCGCTGAACAGTTGCGCCGGTTTGCCGAGGCGCAACAGTTTGTAGTGCAGGAAATCACCGATGATGGCGCTGGCGGCGACGCCGTAAATCTGCACCGAAGCGCAGCGCTGCAGATTGTCCGCCGCCTGTTGCAGCGCCTGCGGATCCAACAGCGCGCCGGTATCCCGCAGCGCCTGCACGCTCTCCTCCACCAAATTTTCCGCCGCGCTTTGCCGCGTCGTCGCCTCCGGCTGGTTTTGTTGCAGGCTGAGGGCCAGCGCCATTTTAAATTCGGTATAGCCTTTACAGCCCAGATGGCGGCACAGCCGCGTGACGCTGGCTTCGCTGGTGGCGCTTTCACGTGCCAGTTCGGTGATGGTCAGGTAAACGGCGCGGGAGGGCTCCGCAAGAAGATAGTGCCCGAGCTTTTGCAGCGTGGGGCTGTACCCCGCCAAATCCTGCCGCAGCCGCAATAACAAGTTGCCTGTATTCATCACGTTACCTTTCTGAGTATTCCCGTTTCTATTGTGGCGGAAAGACGCCGCCGCTCGCCAGCGAAATCGACGGATTGTGAAGCCGATCATCGTTATGAATAAAATTTTCATTAAATTAATTTTAATATGGTAAAAATTTTCATTATAAAAATGATAGCGGGGGAAAATTTATGTCAACACCAGAATTGTCGCGCTCCGGCGGCTGGTTCGAAAAAGCCCAGCTGTTCGGCAAATCGTTCATGTTGCCGATCGCCGTGCTGCCGGCGGCCGGTCTGCTGTTGGGGATCGGTGGTGCGCTGTCCAATCCCAATACCGTCGAGGCGTATCCCTTCCTCGACGTCGGCTGGCTGCAAGGCATATTTACCGTGATGGCCAGTGCCGGCGCCGTCGTGTTCGCCAACCTGGCGGTCTTATTCGCGGTCGGCGTGGCGGTGGGGCTGGCCAAAAGCGACAAGGGCACGGCGGGGCTGGCCTCGCTGATCGCCTATCTGGTCATGAACGCCACCATCAATGCGCTGTTGAAAATCAACGGCACGTTGGCCACGCAGAACGCCGGCGCGGTGGGGCAGGGAACGATTCTCGGGATCCAGACGCTGGAGACCGGGGTGTTCGGCGGGGTGGTCATCGGTTTGGTGACCTGGTATCTGCACGGCCGCTACAACAAGATAGCGCTGCCGCCGTTCCTGGGTTTTTTCGGCGGTTCGCGCTTTGTACCGATCGTCAGCTCGCTGGCGGCGATGGCGGTCGGCGCCCTGATGACCGTGCTGTGGCCGCATTGCCAACGGTTGATCTTCGGCATGGGCGGCCTGGTGGATGCCAGCGGCTATCTCGGTACCTTTATCTACGGCTTCGTGCTGCGCATGCTCGGACCGTTCGGCCTGCATCACATCTTCTACCTGCCGTTCTGGACTACCGCACTCGGCGGCAGCGAAGTGATCAACGGACAGCTGGTGGAAGGCACACAGCGTATTTTCTTCGCTCAGTTGGCCGACCCGAATACGCAGCAGTTCTACATCGGCACGGCGCGTTTCATGTCCGGCCGCTTTATCACCATGATGTTCGGCCTGATCGGCGCCTGCCTGGCGATGTACCAAAGCGCGCGCCCGGAGAATCGCAAGCGCGTCGGCGGGCTGCTGCTGTCGGCGGCGCTGACCTCTTTCCTGACCGGCATCACCGAGCCTATCGAATTCTCGTTCCTGTTCATCGCGCCGGCGCTGTACGTGGTGCACGCGCTGTTCGACGGCCTGGCGTTCACGATCGCGCACATCCTGCATATCACCATCGGCCAGACGTTCTCCGGCGGTTTTATCGATTTCATGCTGTTCGGCGTGCTGCAGGGCGAAGCGAAAACCCACTGGATGTACGTGCCGCTGGTCGGGGTGCCCTGGTTCTTCCTGTACTACTTCACGTTCCGTTTCCTGATCTTGCGCTTCAATTTCAAAACGCCAGGGCGCGAGGTGGAAACCATGTCGGAAGCGGTGATGACCGGCACCGAACGCTCGCAGCAGGTGCTGGCGGCGCTGGGCGGCAAAGAGAATATCGTCGAACTGGATTGTTGCGCCACGCGGCTGCGCGTGACGGTAAAACAGAGCAGGTTGCTGGACGAAAGCGGGCTGAAGGCCAGCGGCGCGCGGGCGGTGATCGTTCGCGGCAACGGCGTTCAGGTGATCTATGGCCCGCACGTGACCATTATTAAAAACGAAGTCGAGGAGTTGTTGGATTTATGACGCTTTCCATTTTGCAGCAGATTCAGGGACGGCTGGTGGTGTCTTGCCAGGCGCTGGACGACGAGCCGCTGCACAGCGATTTTATCATGGCGCGCATGGCGCTGGCGGCCGAGCAAGGCGGTGCGGCGGCGATCCGCGCCAACGGCGTCGAAGACGTTAAAGCCATCATGCGCACGGTGGCGTTGCCGGTGATCGGCATTATCAAGCGCGATTATGCCGGAAGCGATGTCTATATCACGCCGACCCTGCGTGAAATCGATGAGCTGATGGCCGCGGCGCCGCAGATGATTGCGCTGGACGCGACCGTCCACCCTCGGCCAGGGGAGCTGCAGCTGGCGGCGCTGGTTGCCGCGATCCGCGCCAGGTATCCCCGGCTGCTGCTGATGGCGGACATTGCCACCGTGGAAGAAGCGCAAGAGGCTGCCAGATTGGGGTTTGACTGCGTGGGCACCACGCTGCACGGCTATACCGCCGAAAGCCGGGGCGCCCGACTGGCGGAAGACGATTTCGGCTTTCTGCGTGCGGTGCTGGCGGCGGTGCCGGTGCCGGTCATCGCCGAGGGCAATGTCGAAACGCCGGCGATGGCCGCACGCTGCCTGACGTTGGGGGCGCATGCGGTCGTGGTGGGCGGCGCCATTACGCGCCCGCAGCAGATCACCCGCCGTTTTGTCGAGGCCATCGGCGGGCGGTGACGGGCTCCCCGGCGCGCCGGGGAGGAGGGATCAGGCGTGCTGCTGGAGGAACTCCCGCCACAGCTCGACCACCCGCTGCAGATCCTGACGGCTGACGTCGAGGTGGGTCAGAATGCGCGTCAGCGGACCGCTGCTGATCAGCACGCCGCGTTCGCGCATCCAAGGGCCGAATTTGGCCGCCAGCGCCGGTGATTGGCGCAGGTACAGCACGTTGGTCTGTGCGCCGGGTTCTGCGATCTCTACGCCGATCTGCCGCAGCTGTTGCTCCAGCCAGACTGCGTTGTCATGGTCTTCGCGCAGCCGCGCGACGTTATGCTCCAACGCGTAGAGGCCGGCCGCCGCCAGGATGCCGGCCTGACGCAGCCCGCCGCCGGTCATCTTGCGCCAACGCAGCGCGCGCTGAATGAAGGCCTCGCTGCCGCACAGCAGCGATCCGACCGGCGCGCCAAGTCCTTTCGACAGGCAAATGGTGAAGGTGTCGCAGTATTGCACGATCTCTTTCAGCGGCAGGTTCAACGCCACGGCGGCGTTGAAGATGCGCGCGCCGTCGATATGCAGCGCCAGCTGCCGCTCGCGGGTAAACTGCCACGCCTGCTGCAGGTAGGCCTGCGGCAGAACTCGGCCGCTGATGGTGTTTTCCAGACTCAGCAGCCGGGTGCGGGCGAAGTGGATATCGTCGGGTTTGATGGCGGCGGCGAGCTTGTCCAGCGGCAGTGTGCCGTCCGCGTCGGCCTCGATCGGCTGCGGCTGGATGCTGCCCAGCACCGCCGCGCCGCCGGCTTCGTATTTGTAGTTGTGCGCCTGTTGGCCGACCAGATACTCGTCGCCGCGCTGGCAGTGGCTCAGCAGCGCCACCAGGTTGGCCTGGGTGCCGCTGGGCAAAAACAGCGCCGCTTCTTTGCCCGACAGGCGCACCGCCTCGGCCTCCAGCGCGTTGACCGTCGGGTCATCGCCGTAGACGTCGTCGCCGACCTCTGCCTGAGCCATCGCCTGGCGCATGGCGGCGCTGGGGCGGGTGACGGTGTCGCTGCGTAGATCGATAAGCATAGGGTTCCTGGAATATAAGGGAGAGGAAAAGGGTACATGGCATCATATACCCTTAGTTCACCGGGGGCAGCTTGCTTAGCGCAGCCAGTTGGTTTTCGCCAGTTCGACCACTTCGTCACCGCGGCCGTTGATGATGGCGCGCAGCATATACAGACTGAAGCCTTTGGCCTGTTCGAACTTGATCTGTGGCGGCATCGCCAGCTCTTGCTTGGCGGTGACCACGTCCAGCAGCGCCGGGCCGGGGTGCGCCAACATTTCCTGCAGCGCGCCATCCAGATCCGAGGCTTTTTCTACGCGGATGCCCTTGATGCCGGCGGCGTTGGCGATCGCCGCGAAGTCCGGGTTATGCAGATCGGTGCCGTCGGTCAGGTAGCCGCCGGCCTTCATCTCCATCGCCACGAACCCCAGCACGCTGTTGTTGAACACCACGATTTTCACCGGCAGCTTGAGCTGTGCCAGCGACAGAAAATCCCCCATCAGCATGGTGAAGCCGCCGTCGCCGCACATGGCGATCACCTGTTTATCCGGCGCGGTGGCCTGGGCGCCGATCGCCTGCGGCATGGCGTTGGCCATCGAACCGTGGTTGAACGAACCGAGCAGGCGACGCTTGCCGTTCATTTTCACGTAGCGGGCGGCCCACACCGTCGGTGTGCCGACGTCGCAGGTGAAGATGGCGTCGTCGCTGGCGTACTGGCTGAGCTGTTGCGCCAGATACTGCGGGTGGATCGGCTGGTCGTCGTTGGCGGTCGCCAGCCCGTCGAGATCCTTGCGCGCGTTGCGGTAATGCTCCAGCGCCTTGTCGAGGAACGCCCGATCGCGCTTTGGCTCCAGCTGCGGCAGCAAGGCGGCGAGGGTGGTGTGGATATCGCCCACCAGCGCCATGTTGACCGGGCAGTGCGCGCCGATGCTGCCGGGGTTGATGTCGATCTGAATGATGTTGGCGTTGGTGGGGTAGAACGCGCGGTAGGGGAACTGGGTGCCGAGCAGCACCAGCGTGTCGGCGTTCATCATCGCATGGTAGCCGGAGGAGAAGCCGATCAGCCCGGTCATGCCGACGCTGTAAGGGTTATCCCATTCGATATGCTCCTTGCCGCGCAGCGCGTGCACCACCGGCGCCTGCAGCAGCTCGGCCAGCTTGACCACCTCATCGTGCGCGCCGGCGCAGCCGCTGCCGCACATCAGGGTGATGTTTTTCGCCTGATTCAGCGTTTCCGCCAGCTTGTTCAGCTCGCTCATCGGCGGCTGCACCAGCGGCAGCGCTGGGGTATGCCAGGTCAGGGTCGCGTCTTCCGGCGCCATGCGCAGCGCCACGTCGCCTGGCAAGACCACCACCGAGACGCCGCGATTGAGGATCGCCTTGCGCATGGCGATCTCCAGCACGCGCGGCAGCTGTTCCGGGTTGGAAACCAGCTCGCAATAGTGGCTGCATTCGCGAAACAGCTCCTGCGGATGCGTTTCCTGGAAGTAGCCGCTGCCGATTTCGCTGGAAGGGATGTGCGCGGCGATCGCCAGCACCGGCACATGGTTGCGGTGGCAGTCGAACAGGCCATTGATCAGGTGCAGGTTGCCGGGGCCGCAGGAACCGGCGCACACCGCCAACTGGCCGGTGAGCTGGGCTTCGGCGCCGGCGGCGAAGGCGGCCACCTCTTCATGGCGGGTACCCAGCCATTCGATGGTGCCCATGCGGTGCAGGCTGTCGCTCAGGCCGTTGAGCGAATCGCCGGTCACGCCCCAAATGCGTTTTACGCCGGCTTGATCCAGCGTTTTGGCGATCAGTGTGGCTACGGTTTGCTTCATGGTTCCCCCAAACATGGTTTGAAAAACGATGTGTACTCGATCCGGTGAGTGGCAGCAGAACAACTGCAAGCATAGCTTACCGGCTGTGGACGAGATGCGGTCAGGAAGGGTAAAGAGCGTAGGACGGAGGAAAGTGTAACCGGGCGGGGATGAGGGAACTTGCCGATAAATGCCCCATCGCGGCGATGGGGCCAGGGGATCACGCCAGCGTGACGTCGCCCTGCAGCTGGCAACTGCAGGCCAGCACGTAGCCTTGCGCCACCTCTTCCGCGCTCAGCGTCATGGTGCTGGTGGTGGTGTAGTCGCCCTCGAGGATACGGGTTTTGCATGAACCGCACACCCCGGCGCGGCAGGCAGCGTTGACCGGCAGGGCATTGGCCTCCATCGCCGCCAGCAGCGTGCTGCCGACCGGCACGCGGAATTCGCGCAGCGGGCGGGCGGCGCGCAGCGTCAGCCCTTCAGTGGCCTCGGCCTGCGCCGCCGGCGTGTGGAACTGCTCTTTATGGAAACGCTCGGCCGGCACGCCGAGCCGGCGGCACAGCTGCTCCACGTGGTCCATGTAGGGCGCAGGGCCGCAGGTCATCACCGTGCGTTCGACGATATCCGGCGCCGCCTGCTGCAGCGTCTGTTCATCGATGCGGCCGCTGAGGTAGCCGGGTTGCAGATCCTGCTCGGCCATCAGCGTCAGGCGCAGCTGCGGATGGGCGGTGCACAGCGTGCGCCATTGATCGGCGAAAATCGTGTCGGCGGGGGTGCGTACGTTAAAGATTACGGCGATATCGCAGGTCGGACGATTGGCGGTCAGCCAGCGGCACATCGAGACGATCGGCGTCACGCCGCAGCCGGCGGCCAGCATCAGATAACGATCGGCCGGGTGGCGCTCGCAGCTGAACTCGCCCTGCGCGTCGGACAACCACAGCGTGTTGCCGGGCTTGATCTCTTGCGTCAGCCAGCGCGATCCGACGCCGTCTGGCAGGCAGCGCACGCTGATGCTGAGAAAGCGGCTCTGGCCGGGCGAGGAGGAGAGCGTATAGGCGCGAAGCGTCTCGTCGCTGTTGCGGATGCTGACCAGCGCAAACTGGCCCGCCTGATAAGGGTAGAAAACGTCGCAGATCAGGTTCAGCGTCCAGACGTCGGCGGTTTCACGTCGGATGGAATGCACCTGCATGCGGTTCGGGCAAAGCGGAGTGGGTTGAGTCATCGGGGCACCTCAAAAAGCAAAGGGGCCGGCGCAGGCGGCCCCATAACGTAACGGCATCAGGCGAGCAGCGCGTTGATATCCTGCTCGACGGTGGTGATCGGACGCAGGCCGAATTTCTCGTTGAGGATCGCCATCAGGTTGTCGGTCAGGAAGCCCGGCGCGGTCGGGCCGGTGACGATGTTTTTCACCCCCAGCGACAGCAGCGTCAGTAGAATGACGATCGCCTTCTGTTCAAACCACGACAGCACCAGGCTGAGCGGCAGCTCGTTGACGCTGCAGCCGAGCGTGTCGGCCAGCTTGACCGCCAGCATGATGGCGGAGTAGGCGTCGTTGCACTGGCCGACGTCCAGCAGGCGCGGCAGCCCTTCCAGGGTGCCGAAGTCCAGCTTGTTGAAACGGTACTTGCCGCAGGCCAGCGTCATGATCAGGCAGTCTTGCGGCACGCTGCGGGCGAAGTCGGTGAAGTAGCTGCGCTCGTCGCGGCTGCCGTCGCAGCCGCCGACCAGGAAGACGTGGCGCAGTTTTTTCTGCGACACCAGATCGATCACCGTGTCGGCGGCGTTCAGCAGCGTCTGGCGGCCGAAGCCGACGGTGATCAGATGCTCGATCTCGGTATAAGGGAAGCCGTTCATGCCCTGCGCCTGGCGGATCACGGCGCCGAAGTCGTCGCCTTCCAGATGGTTGACGCCCGGCCAGCCGACGATGCTGCGGGTCCAGATGCGATCGCCGTAGTGGCCGACGTTAGGATCGATGATGCAGTTGGAGGTCATCACGATCGGGCCGGGGAATTTGGCGAATTCCGTCTGCTGGTTCTGCCAGCCGCTGCCGTAGTTGCCCACCAGATGCTTGAATTTTTTCAGTTCCGGATAGCCGTGCGCCGGCAGCATTTCGCCGTGGGTGTAGACGTTGACGTTTTGCCCTTCGGTTTGTTCGAGCAGCATGCGCAGATCTTTCAGATCGTGGCCGGAGATCAGAATGGCTTTCCCGGCCACCGGGCGCACGTTGACCGCGCTGGGCTGCGGATCGCCGTAGGCCTGGGTTTCGCCGCGATCGAGGATCGCCATCACGTTGAAGTTCATCTTGCCGATGCCCATGGCGTTGTTCAGCAGGGTGTCGACGTCGCGCGGCCGGGTGCCGAGCCAGGCCATGAAGGCGTGGTAGTCGGCATAGAGCTGCTCGTCGAACTGGCCGAGCACGTGCGCGTGTTCCATATAGGCCGCCGCGCCTTTCAGGCCGTACAGGCACAGCATGCGCAACCCGTGTACGTCGTCGCCTACCTCGGCCTTGTCGCTGTTGAGGGCAAACTGCGCCGCCTGTTGCAGCAACGCAGGCATATCGTCACCGGCCAGCTGCAGCGCCGCCATCGGGTGATCGACGCGCACGCCGGCGTCCAGCAGCCGGCAACGGGCAGCCAACGAATCGCGCAGCAGCAGGGTTTCGCGCGCGTAACCGATGATGCGCTGGGAGTCGAAGTTGACGTTGGTCAAGGTGGAGAAGAAGGCGCGCGGGGCGAAGCTGTCGATCTCGTGGTCGACGATGCCCAGCGAACGCGCCTGCAGCGCCCAGGCGGAGAGGCCCTGCAGCGCCGCCACCAGCAGATCCTGCAGATCGGAGGTTTCCGCCGTCTTGCCGCACATGCCCTGAGCATACGAGCAGCCGTTGCCTGCCGGGGTACGGATGGTTTGTTCACATTGCACACAGAACATAGTCGCTTCCTTTTATTTTTAAAGTTGCATTTGTAATGCTTGTTTAAAAGCATAGATCGGCGATCGGGGTTGCAAAAGGCTTTTGTGCGACTACTGCGGGCAAGTTTGATTTAGCGCAATTTTGCCATGCGGATGGGAATTATTACGCTTTGGGGGCCGACTGGCCCCCAGGGGGAAAGGCTCAGGAGAACAGGGCGATCAGCACCGGTGCCAGCAGGCTCAGCAGGAAGCCATGCACGATGGCGGGGGGCACCATGTCCAGCCCGCCGCTGCGCTGCAGCACCGGCAGGGTGAAATCCATCGAGGTGGCGCCGCACAGGCCGAGGGCGGTGGAGCGGCTGCGGCGCACCAGCGTCGGGATCAGCATAATCGCCACCAGCTCGCGCGCCAGATCGTTGAAGAACGCGGCGCTGCCCATTACCGGGCCGTAGGCGTCGGTGATCAGAATGCCCGACAGCGAATACCAGCCGAAGCCGGAGGCCATCGCCAGCCCGGCCTTGACCGGCAGCCCCAGCAATTGCGCCGCCAGCGCGCCGCCGGCCAGCGACGCGACGGTCACCACCAACGCCACCAGCGTGCCGCGGCGGTTGAGCACAATCTGGCGCAGCGTCATGCCGCTGTTGCGCAGCTGAATACCGACCAGCAACAGCAGGAAGATCAGCGCATATTCGCTGCCTTTATGGGCGAACTGCAGCCATTGCCACTGCGTCAGGCCGAGCAGGAAGCCGCCGAGCACCACGCCGCACAGCTTGAGCGACTCCAGCGCCATGTGCACGCGCGAAGGCAGCTTTTCCTGTTTATGGCTGCTGCGCCACGGCATGCGCCGCTCCAGCAGCGCCAGCAACAGCAGATTGGCGCAGAGAATGCAGAAGAAGAACACCGCGCTGTACTGGAAGATCAACACCAGGTTGCTGCTGAGATCTTCCATGAACGCCAGGCTGATACCCATGAAAAACAGGATCACGTACACCATCCAGCTCAGCAGCCGGTTGATCAGCACCAGCAGCGGGCGATGGCGTAAGGGAATGAGGTAACCGACAATCAGCGGTAACAGAATAATCAACAGTCCTGAGTACATGGTGCAGCTTGTGTCCTTGAGTTTTGAAGCGTGCCGAACGGCGGCGAGGAGCACACGCTAACCAAAAGCCCGGCCGGAGTAAAGCGGCAGATTTGACGTTGGCCGCTTGACCTGCAAGGGGTTTTTTGACCATGCTCTGTGAAGGTCTCCTCATTGAAGAGGCGACGGCGCGCACGGGAGGCGGCGGATGTTCTTGGAGCGTATCGAAATTGTAGGTTTTCGCGGCATTAACCGGCTGTCCCTGATGCTGGACGACAACACGCTGTTGCTCGGCGAAAACGCCTGGGGTAAATCCAGCCTGCTGGATGCGCTGACGCTGCTGTTGGCGCCGGAGCAGAAGCTGTATCGGTTTGAAGCGCACGACTTTCATTTCCCCCCCGGTGAAGAGTCGGCCAAAGAGCGCCACCTGCAGGTGGTGTTCACCTTCTGCGAAAAAGACATCGGCCATGCGCATCTGCCGCGCTATCGCCACCTGACGCCGCTGTGGGTCAAGGGCGAGGATGGCCTGAGCCGCATTCATTACCGCTGTGAAGGCGAGTTGGCCGACGACGGCACGGTGTGCACCTGGCGCGGTTTTCTCGATGCTGACGGCAACGCCTTTCAACTGCACCATATCGAACAGCTGGCCCACGCCATCATCCGCATCCACCCGGTATTGCGCCTTCGCGACGCGCGCTTTATTCGCCGCCTGCGCCCCAGCAGCCTCGGCGATGAACGCAAACCCGATACCCAGGCGCTGGCGCAGCAGCTGGATCAGCTGACGCGCGAGCTGGTGCGCAATCCGCAGAAGCTGACCAACGGCGAACTGCGTCAGGGCCTGGCGGCCATGCAGCAGTTGCTGGAGCACTACTTCGCCGAGCAGAGTTCGCAGGTGGCGCGGCCGCGCCGCCGCGGCGGGGAACCGGAGCAGGATGCCTGGCGCGCGCTGGACGGCATCAACCGCATAGTGGCTGAACCGAACAGCCGCAGCATGCGCCTGATCCTGCTGGGGATGTTTTCCACCCTGCTGCAGGCCAAGGGCGACGTCAAGCTGGATCCGCATGCCCGGCCGCTGCTGCTGGTGGAGGACCCGGAAACTCGCCTGCACCCGATCATGCTGTCGGTGGCCTGGGGGCTGCTCAATCAGCTGCCGCTGCAGCGCATCACCACCACTAACTCCAGCGAACTGGTGTCGCTGGTGCCGGTGGAGCACGTCTGCCGGCTGGTGCGCGAGTCGGGGCGGGTCGCGACCTACCGTCTCGGGCCGCGCGGGCTGAGCGCCGAAGATGGGCGGCGCATTGCGTTTCACATCCGTTTTAACCGGCCGTCGTCGCTGTTCGCCCGCTGCTGGCTGCTGGTGGAAGGCGAGACCGAAGTGTGGCTGCTGAACGAGCTGGCGCGCCAGTGCGGCTACCATTTCGAGGCGGAAGGGGTGCGGGTCATCGAATTCGCCCAGTGCGGCCTGAAGCCGCTGCTGCGCTTCGCCCGCCGCATGGGCATCGAGTGGCATGCGCTGGTGGACGGCGACGAGGCGGGCAAAAAGTACGCCAATACCGTGCGCAGCCTGCTGGACAATCATGAAGACAACGAGCGCGATCGGCTGACCGCGCTGCCGGCGCCGGACATGGAGCACTTCATGTTCCGCGAAGGGTTTGGCCCGGTCTATCACCGGATGGCGTCGGTGCCGCTCAACGCGCAGATGCCGGTGCGCAAGGTGATCCTGAAAGCGGTCCACCACTCGTCCAAGCCGGATCTGGCGATCGAGGTCGCGATGCAGGCCGGCGAATGGGGCACGGACTCGGTGCCGCCGCTGCTGAAGAAAATGTTCTCACGGGTGATCTGGCTGGCGCGCGGCCGGGCGGACTGACGGCCCGCCGGGCGTTATCGGGCGCAGAAATGCGCCGCCAATCCCTGTTCCAGTTCGTCCAGCAACTGATAGCGGCGGCGATACTCGGCGCGTTTCTTGCTGGCAATCTCTTCGATCGGCTTGCGAGCGATGCGCTCGGGCAGCAGGAAATAGCCGCTGTCGAGCGGTTTGGCGCCCATCGACAGCCAGAACTGATCGTAATCGGCGTGCAGTTGGTCTTTCTTCTTACTCTGGTAACGCCAGTTTTGATAGATATGGGTGGCGTTGCCGACCGCTACGATCTGGCGGATGCCGAGGTGCCGCGCCAGCGTGCAGATGCCTTCCAGCACCAGCCGTTTGGGGAACAGGCCGTGACACTCTTTGGTGGTGTGCTGGATCTCGGCGTGCGGCACCTCATGGTTTGCGCCCTGCAGGCCGCCGATAAACAGCGTCGGCTGCTGCTGATAATGCATCAGCGCAAAGGTGATCTCCGCCAGCATCACGCCGTTGGCGTTGCGCAGCAGCAGCGTGGCTTCCCCTTCCTTATTCAGTTTGTCGATCGCCGCCAGTTCCAGCGCGATCGGCGCTTCGTTTTTGCCCATCGCGCTGGCTAGCAGGAAAGGCTGCGGGCCGAGGTGGCCGAGGCGCATCTTCAGCGGCATGCGCTGCACGATGAGATCGTAATGATCGCGCAGGGCGAACAGGCATTCGATCTTGTTCATGTTGGCTGCCAGGTAGGGGCGATGCAGTTTGCACGGCAGGTTCGGCTGCGCGCTCAGAATCTCCTCCAGCAGCGGGTTGCTGGCCAGGGTGCTGAGCAGGCCGCTGGTGGTGCGCCAGTTGAGCAGCGAACGGCCGAGAAACTTCAGGCGAAACGAGGTTTTTTTCCAGGCGTTGCTTGGCGCCTTTTCGCCATTGATCAGCGCCGTCATCAGTTGCCAGCCGTTAAGCGGCCGGGCGGAGGCGAGTGGGTAGCTGAGCTGTGACATGATGAAATCCTTGGCTGTATTGAATGGCGCTATTTCATCAAGGCTTCACTAAACGGGAGTTCAATGCTGAACTGTAACCAGGCGTGTCTCCACATTGTGTTGAGCTAAGGTTTAGTTATTCCCTACGGTGCGTGCTAATTTAGCTCCGCCGCCGCAATGGGCGGTTGATATTCACAAGCACAGGCAGGTCAATTTTGACAGGGTTTAAAGGACATAAACGCCGCTGGATACTCGTTCTGGCGGTCATTGCGGCGATTGCCGCGGCGGCCGTTTGGCACTTTCGCCATCCGGCGCCAACCGATTTCAAAACGGTAAAGGTCACCCAGCGCGATCTGCAGCAGAACGTGTTGGCGACCGGCCAGCTGGACGCGGTGCGCAAGGTTGACGTCGGCGCGCAGGTCAGCGGGCAGCTGGAAAAGCTGTATGTCGAGATCGGCGACAAGGTGAAGAAAGGCCAGTTGCTGGGGGTTATCGATCCGCAACAGGCGCAGAACAGCATCCGCGAAGGCGAGGCGACGCTGCGTGAACTGCATGCACAGCTGCTGCAGGCGCAGGCCGAGCAGCAGCTGGCGGCGGTCACGCTGCAGCGCAACCAGGCGCTGGCCAAACTGCAGGCGGTGTCGCGCCAGGATCTGGATCAGGCGGTGACGCAGCTGGCGGTGAAGAAAGCGCAGGTGGGCACCATCAATGCGCAGATCGCGCGGAACCAGGCCAGCCTGGATACCGCCAAGATCAACCTGGCCTATACCCGCATCGAGGCGCCGATGGATGGCGACGTGGTGCAGATCACCACGCTGCAGGGCCAGACGGTGATCGCGGCGCAACAGGCGCCGAACATTCTGACGCTGGCGGATCTCGGCACCATGCTGGTGAAGGCGCAGGTGTCGGAGGCCGACGTCATTAACCTCAAGCCGGGTCAGAAGGCCTGGTTCACGGTGCTGGGCGATCCGACCCGGCGCTTCGACGGCGTGCTGAAAGACATTCAGCCGACGCCGGAAAAGGTCAACAACGCCATCTTCTATTATGCGCGTTTCGAAGTGCCCAACCCGGAAAGGTTGTTGCGCTTGCAAATGACGGCGCAGGTGCATATCCAGCTGGCCGGCGTCGAGCAGGCGCTGGTGATCCCGCTGGCGGCGCTGGGCGATCAGATCGCCGACAATCGCTACCACGTCTCGGTGCTGAAGCAGGGCAAGGAAGAGAAGCGCGAGGTGGCTATCGGCCTGCGTAACAATATCGACGTACAGATCCTCAGCGGCCTCGAGGCGGGCGATGAGGTGATCGTCAGCCGCGGCGGCGTGGAGGCCGGCTGATGGCGGCGCTGTTGCAGCTGAGCGGCATTCGCCGCAGCTACCGTTCCGGCGAGCAGACGGTGGAGGTGCTGAAGGGGATCAGCCTGAGCATCGACGCCGGTGAAATGGTGGCGATCATGGGGGCCTCCGGCTCCGGAAAATCGACGCTGATGAACATTCTCGGCTGTCTGGACAAGCCGAGCGCCGGCGTGTACCGGGTGGCCGGGCAGGATGTGGCGACGCTGAGCGACGATGCGCTGGCGCAGCTGCGGCGCGAGCATTTCGGCTTTATCTTTCAGCGCTATCATCTGCTGCCGCACCTGAGTGCGGCGCACAACGTCGAAGTGCCGGCGGTGTACGCGGGGCTGGGCAAAGCGGCGCGGCGCGAACGGGCGGTGGCGCTGTTGCGGCGTCTGGGGCTGGGGGAGCGCGTCAATTACCGGCCAAGCCAGCTTTCCGGCGGCCAGCAGCAGCGCGTCAGCATCGCCCGCGCGCTGATGAACGGCGGGCAGGTGATCCTGGCGGATGAACCGACCGGTGCGCTCGACAGCCACTCCGGCGAAGAGGTGATGGCGATCCTCAAGCAGCTGTGCGCCCAGGGCCACACGGTGATCCTGGTGACCCACGATCCGGCGGTAGCGCGCCAGGCGGAGCGGATCATCGAGATCCGCGACGGCGAGATCATCGCCGATTCGCGCCCGGCACCGCAGGAGAACGCGCAGGCCAAGCCGCTGGCGCTGGCCACTGCGGCACCTTCCTGGCGGCAGGTGGGCGGCCGTTTCCGCGAGGCGCTGGTGATGGCCTGGCGTGCGATGGCGGCCAACAAGATGCGCACCGCGCTGACCATGCTCGGCATCATTATCGGCATCGCCTCGGTGGTGTCGATCCTGGTGATCGGCGACGCCGCCAAGCAGATGGTGCTGGCGGACATTAAATCCATCGGCACCAACACCGTCGATATCTATCCCGGCAAGGACTTCGGCGATGACGATCCGACCTACCGACAATCGTTGAAATACGGCGATCTCGATGCGCTGCGCGAACAGCCTTACATCAGCGCGCTGTCGCCGAGCATCAGCAGCAGCATGCGGCTGCGCTTGGGCAACGTCGACGCGGCGGCCAACGTCAACGGCGTCAGCGAGCAGTTCTTCCGCGTGTACGGCATGAGCTTTACCCAGGGCGTCGGCATCGATCCGCTGCAGGTGCAGTCGCAGGCGCAGACGGTGGTGATCGACGCCAATACCCAGCGGCGGCTGTTCCCGCACCAGAAGAACGTGGTGGGCGAGGTGATCCTGGTAGGCAACATGCCGGCGACGGTGGTCGGCGTGGCCAAGGAGAAGCAGTCGATGTTCGGCAGCAGCAAGACGCTGAACGTGTGGGTACCTTACAGCACCATGGCCAACCGGCTGATGGGCAATAATTATTTTGACTCGATCACCGTGCGCATCCGCGACGGCTACGACAGCAAGGAAGCGGAACAGCAGCTGTCGCGCCTGTTGACGCTGCGTCACGGCAAGAAGGACTTCTTCACCTATAACATGGACAGCCTGGTGCAAACCGCTGAGAAAACCACCCGCACGCTGCAGCTGTTCCTGACGCTGGTGGCGGTGATTTCGCTGGTGGTCGGCGGTATCGGCGTGATGAACATCATGCTGGTGTCGGTGACCGAACGCACGCGCGAGATCGGCATCCGCATGGCGGTGGGCGCCCGTTCCGGCGACGTGTTGCAGCAGTTTCTGATCGAGGCGGTATTGGTCTGCCTGGTGGGGGGCGCGCTGGGGATTACGCTGTCGTTCGCCATCGGCCTGGCGGTGCAGCTGGTATTGCCGGGCTGGCAGATCAGCTTCCCGCCGGCGGCGTTGCTGAGCGCGTTCCTCTGTTCCACCGGCATCGGCGTGGTGTTCGGCTACCTGCCGGCGCGAAATGCCGCGCGGCTGAATCCGATCGATGCGCTGGCGCGCGAGTAAGTAAAAGGCATAAAAAATGCCAGTCACACGGCGGCTGGCATTTTTATCGCAGTCACGGTCAATGCAGCGCGACGCTGCCGGAAGCGTTTAGGACAGCGCCTCGCTTTCCACCGGCACAATAAGGCTGGCATGGTTCCCTTTTGGCCCTTGATGCACGTCGAAGCTGACCTGCTGGCCCGCCTTCAACGTTCTGTAACCATCCATCTTGATGGTGGAATAATGCGCGAAAATATCTTCGCCACCGCCGGCTGGGCAGATGAAGCCAAAGCCTTTGGCGTTGTTAAACCATTTAACAGTACCCGTCTCCATGCTTTTACATCCCTCGCAACGCTATTTTAAGTGAGATGAATAACTGAATTCGCACCCGCCGTGGGCGGGTAGCAGGGTGGACAAGGGGTGGTTAAAAGACCACCAGCCACGAATTTACACTCTAGAGCAAATGATCGGGGCGTCAAGGGATCGGCTTTTGTCGGCGGGGAGCAGTTCACCAAAGTTTGAAGCAGGTAACGCTATTGCCACGATTCAGTCACAATTGGCCCGTTTTTTTGCGCACGTTACAGTGCGGCGGGACGAGGCCGAAGATGATAAAATAGTAACTATCCCCACTTTGAATAACCGAAACCTGCCCCCATATCAGAGGGCAGAGCAGAGAAGATGAGCAGCGATGGGCAATAACAACGACTGGCTAAACTTTGAACACTTGGCCGAAGAAAAACAAATCGATGCGGTAAAACCGCCGTCTATGTATAAAGTTATACTTAACAACGACGATTACACACCGATGGAATTTGTGATTGACGTTCTGCAAAAGTTCTTTTCTTATGATATTGAACGCGCAACGCAACTGATGCTCACGGTCCACTATCAAGGCAAGGCGATCTGTGGTGTTTTTACCGCCGAGGTGGCGGAAACCAAAGTCGTCCATGTGAACCGGTACGCAAGGGAGAACGAGCATCCGTTGCTTTGTACGCTGGAAAAAGCCTGAATAAGGCAATCTATTGGGGAGGTGCTTATGCTCAATCAAGAACTGGAACTCAGTCTCAACATGGCTTTCGCCAGGGCGCGTGAGCACAGACACGAGTTTATGACCGTGGAGCACCTGTTGCTGGCGTTGCTGAGCAACCCTGCCGCGCGAGAAGCGCTTGAGGCATGTACGGTGGATCTGGCCGCGTTGCGCCAGGAGCTGGAAGCCTTCATCGAACAAACCACACCGACGCTGCCCGCCGGCGAAGAAGAGCGCGACACTCAGCCGACGCTCAGTTTCCAGCGCGTGCTGCAGCGTGCGGTCTTCCATGTGCAATCTTCCGGCCGCAGCGAAGTGTCCGGCGCCAACGTGTTGGTGGCCATCTTCAGCGAGCAGGAGTCGCAGGCGGCCTATCTGCTGCGCAAACACGACGTCAGCCGTCTCGACGTGGTGAACTTCATTTCACATGGCACGCGTAAAGACGAGCCGGGCCAAGCGCCGAATGCGGAAAACCCGGTGAACGAAGAGCAGTCCGGAGGGGAAGACCGTATGGAAAACTTCACCACCAACCTCAATCAGTTGGCCCGTGTGGGCGGCATCGATCCGTTGATCGGCCGCGATCGTGAGCTGGAGCGCGCGATTCAGGTGCTGTGCCGTCGTCGTAAAAACAACCCGCTGCTGGTCGGCGAATCCGGCGTCGGCAAGACCGCCATCGCCGAAGGCCTGGCCTGGCGTATCGTGCAGGGCGACGTGCCGGAAGTGATGGCGGACTGCACGCTGTATTCGCTGGATATTGGTTCACTGCTGGCCGGCACCAAATACCGCGGCGACTTCGAGAAGCGCTTCAAGGCGCTGCTCAAGCAGCTGGAGCAGGATCAGAACAGCATCCTGTTCATCGATGAAATTCACACCATCATCGGCGCCGGTGCGGCTTCGGGTGGGCAGGTGGATGCCGCCAACCTGATCAAACCGCTGCTGTCGAGCGGCAAAATCCGGGTGATCGGCTCGACCACCTACCAGGAGTTCAGCAACATCTTCGAAAAGGATCGCGCCCTGGCGCGCCGTTTCCAGAAGATCGACATCACTGAACCGACGGCGGAAGAAACCGTTCAGATCATCAACGGCCTGAAGGCCAAGTATGAAGCGCACCACGATGTGCGTTATACCGCCAAGGCGATCCGCGCCGCGGTGGAGCTGTCGGTGAAATACATCAACGATCGTCATCTGCCGGACAAGGCGATCGACGTGATCGACGAGGCGGGTGCCCGCAGCCGGCTGATGCCGGCCAGCAAGCGTAAGAAAACCGTCAACGTGGCTGATATCGAATCCGTGGTGGCGCGCATCGCGCGCATCCCGGAGAAAACCGTGTCGGCCAGCGATCGCGACGTGCTGAGAAACCTGGGCGATCGTTTGAAGATGCTGGTGTTCGGCCAGGATCAGGCGATCGAAGCGTTGACCGAAGCGATCAAGATGAGCCGCGCCGGTCTGGGCCACGAGCGCAAGCCGGTCGGTTCTTTCCTGTTCGCCGGGCCGACCGGGGTCGGGAAAACCGAGGTCACCGTACAGTTGGCCAAGGCGATGGATATCGAGCTGCTGCGTTTCGACATGTCCGAGTATATGGAGCGGCATACCGTCAGCCGTCTGATCGGCGCGCCTCCGGGCTATGTCGGTTACGATCAGGGCGGGCTGCTGACCGATGCGGTGATCAAGCATCCGCATGCGGTGGTGCTGCTCGATGAGATCGAGAAGGCGCACCCGGACGTGTTCAACCTGCTGCTGCAGGTGATGGACAACGGCACGCTGACCGACAACAACGGCCGCAAGGCGGACTTCCGCAATGTGATCCTGGTGATGACCACCAACGCCGGGGTGCGGGAAACCGAACGCAAATCGATCGGCCTGGTGCAGCAGGACAACAGCACCGACGCGATGGAAGAGATCAAGAAGGTGTTTACGCCGGAATTCCGCAACCGTCTGGACAACATCATCTGGTTCAACCATCTGTCTACCGAGGTGATCCAGCAGGTGGTCGACAAGTTTATCGTCGAACTGCAGGCGCAGCTGGATGCGAAGGGCGTCTCGCTGGAAGTGAGCGACGAAGCGCGCGACTGGCTGTCGGTGAAGGGCTACGACCGTGCGATGGGTGCTCGCCCGATGGCGCGCGTCATGCAGGAGAACCTGAAGAAACCGTTGGCCAACGAACTGCTGTTCGGCTCGCTGGTGGACGGCGGTTCCGTGAAGGTCGAGCTGGACAAGGACAAGAAACAGCTGACCTACCACTTCCTCAGCGCCGCCAAGCGCAAGGCGGACGAGGGCGCGGTGCACTAAGAAGGCCGGCTTCAGGCAAAGAAAAAGCGATGCTTTGGCATCGCTTTTTTTATGGGTGAGATTCACCGTACAACAGAAACGAGTGAGCCCTCTCAGTTTACCTGCGCACCTGCAACCCGTTGTATAACGTCGCTGCGGGGGTAAACGGAAAGGGCTCCCGAGGGATTACATCCTCGATGCCGCCAGCATGTGGCGCGCGGTGAGCCGATTAACGGCTACGGAAGACAATGCGGCCTTTGCTCAGGTCGTACGGGGTCAGCTCTACAGTGACTTTGTCGCCCGTCAGGATGCGGATATAGTTTTTACGCATTTTACCGGAGATGTGTGCGGTTACCACGTGCCCGTTTTCCAATTCAACGCGGAACATGGTGTTCGGCAGCGTATCAAGAACGGTGCCCTGCATTTCAATATTGTCTTCTTTGGCCATCGAATCCTCTAGGTCTAACTACCTTAGTTTTTAACCGGCAAGATAATGCCGAAAAACCCCCATTATGTAAAGATGTGTCGGTGAACATTGCACCGTTTCCATCAATTAGTTTACTGGAGAGGGCGGTTCAACCGGCTGTGGGGATATGACTTGCTGCTCCCAGCACGCCGGCGCCAAAGGCCGCCGTTGAAGGGTGCTGAGCTGCTGCAAAAATTGACGGCGCGGAATTTCACGCGCGCCAAGGCGGGCAGTGTGAGCGTTCAGCACCTGGCAGTCAATCAATTCCCCGCCATAAGCGGCAAAATGGCGGCAAAAGGCCATCAATGCGCATTTTGAGGCGTTGGTGACGCGGCTGAACATCGATTCGCCGCAGAACAACGCGCCCTGCGCCACGCCGTACATGCCGCCGACCAGTTGATCATCCTGCCATACCTCCACCGAGTGCGCGTAGCCGAGACGGTGCAGATGCTGATAGGCGCGCTGCACCTCCGGGCCGATCCAGGTGCCTTCATCCGGCCGATGGGCGCAGGCGGCGATCACCGCGGCGAAATCGTGATTGAGCGTGATGCGAAACGGATCGTGGCGTAAAAAGCGCTTCAGACTGCGGTTGAGATGAAACTCGGCCGGGAACAGCACCGCACGCGGATCGGGTGACCACCACAGAATCGCTTCACCCGGCGAATACCACGGGAAAATGCCGCGCTCGTAGGCCGCCAGCAGCCGCGGCGCCGTCAGGTCGCCGCCGATCGCCAGCAGGCCGTTGGGATCGCGCAGGGCGCCCTCAGGCGAGGGAAACGCCAGCGATTGGGGGGAAAGCTTAACGATGCGCATACAGGCTCTCTGCGTCCTCTACGGGCCGATTACGGCGCCAGGTTGCTGATACGGTTGCGAAAGCGGGCATAGCGGCCCTGCCTGCGCATCAGGGTGGCGTGATCGCCCTGTTCGACAATCCGGCCATCGTCCATCACGCAAATGCGGTCGAGATGCTCCAGGCCGTACAGACGGTGCGTCACCAGGATCAGCGTCTTACCCTGACAATGCCGGCGCAGCAGCGCCAGGATCTGCTGCTCGGTTTCGGCGTCCAGCCCTTCGGTCGGTTCGTCGAGCAGCAGCAGCGGGGCAGGGTGCAGCAGCGCGCGGGCAATGCCCAGACGGCGCTGTTCGCCGCCGGACAGCTGCCGGCCGCCTTCGCCCAGCCAGGCGTTCAGCCCGCCGTCACTGTCCAGCAATTTGCCCAGCCCCACCTGCTGCAGTACGTCGCTCAGGCGAGCGTCGTCGGCATCCGGCGCGGCCAACCGCAGGTTTTCCCGCAGGGTGTCGCTGAAGATATGCACCCGCTGGCTGACGACCGTGGTCATCCGACGCAGCGTGGTTTCATCATAATCCTCCAGCGGTTCGCCGTTGAGCAGAATGTTGCCGCCGTCGGGGCGCCAGGCGCGGGTCAGCAGCTGCAGCAGGGTGGACTTGCCGCAGCCGGTACGGCCGAGCAAGGCGATGTGTTCGCCGGCCGCGATCTCGAGCGTGACGTCGCGCAATACCGGCTGCGGCTGATCGGGGTAGGTGAAGCTCAGCTGCTGCAGGCTAAGCTGTGCCCGATCGGCGGCGGCCGGGCCAGCGGCCGGGAAGGTGACCTCCGGCTGACGATCGATGATCTGTTTGACCCGTGTGGCGGAGGCAATGACCTGGCCGAGGTGCTGGAAGGCGCCGGCGACCGGCATCAGCGCTTCGAACGACGCCAGCGCGGCGAAGACGAACAGCGCGATCAGCGCGCCGGGCTGGGTTTCGCCGCCGATGCCGGCGGCGGTCAGCCACAGCAGCAGCGTCACCGTCAGCCCGCTGGCGAGGATCATCAGCGCCTGCGCCTTGCCGCTCAGCGAGGCCTGCTGCCACTGGCGGCGTTGCCACCGCTGTTCGGTGGCGTTCAGCGTCTGGCGGAAATCGTTGACGGCGCCGAACACCACCAGCTCCGCCTGCCCCTGCAGCCAGGCGGTCAGATCGGTACGGTATTGGCCGCGCAGCGCGGTGAGTTGGCCGCCGATCGGTTTACCGGCGCGATAGAACACCGGCGGCACCAGCAGCAACAGCAGCAACAGAATGCCGCCCAGCGTCAGGGCGAGCGCAGGATCGAGCCAGCTCAGGCCGTAGGTGACTACCAGGATCACCACCGCCGCGCTGATCAACGGCGAGATCACCCGCAGATAAAGATGATCCAGCGTGTCCACGTCCGCCACCAGGCGGTTGAGCAACTCGGCCTGGCGGAAGCGGGCGATACCCCCCGGCGTCAGCGGCAGGATCTTGCTGAAGGTGAACACCCGCAGATGCGACAGCACGCGGAAGGTGGCGTCGTGGCTGACGACTCGCTCGGCATAGCGCCCGGCAGTGCGGAAGATTGCCGCGCCGCGCACGCCGGCGGCCGGCAGCATGTAGTTGAAGGTCAACAGGCCAGCCAATCCGGCCAGCGACGAGGCGGCCAGGAACCAGCCGGAGAGTGCCAGCAGGCCGATGCTGGCCAGCAGAGTGACGATCGCCAAAAGGATGCCCAGGCTAATCAGCAGGCTATGGCGGCGATACAACGCCAAAAACGGCAGCAAAACGCGCATGATTAAAGCTCCCCGCGGCGATGGGCGATCAGAGTGGCAAACAGGCCCGGCTGGGCGCTGAGGGTGGCGTAATCGCCCTGTTGCACGATGCGCCCGTTATCCATCACCCAAATCTGATCGTAGTCTTCGGTGTCTTCCAGCTGGTGCGTTACCAGCAGGGTGGTTTGCTGATGCGAAGCGGCGTTCAACGCCTGCATCACCCGCTGTTCACTGTGGGCATCGAGGCTGGCGGCCGGTTCATCCAGCAGCAGCAGGCGGCGCGGGCCGATCAGCGCCCGGGCGACCGCCACGCGCTGCGCCTGACCGACCGACAGGCGGGCGGCGTTGTCGCCCACTTCGGTGTCGAGCCCCTGCGGCAGATAAGGGAGCAGTTCGCTGACGTAGGCGTGTTCCACCGCCTGCTGCAGCTGCACTTCGTCGGCCTGCGGGCAGCCCAGTAGGATATTGGCGCGCAGGGTTTGCGCCGGCAGGTGCGGGTTCTGGCCGACCCAGCTCAGCTGCTGGCGCCAGGTTTCGGCGGACAGTTCACGCAGCTCAATGCCGTTGACGCTCAATGACCCGCGATAGGGCAGGAAGCCGAGCAGCAGATTCAGCAGCGAGCTTTTGCCGGCGCCGCTTAGCCCGACCAGCGCCACGCGCTGCTGCGGTTGTAGGGTGAAGCTCAGCGGCCCGGCCAGCAGCACGCCGTTCGGCGACAGGATTTCCAACGCGTTCGCCTGCAGCGTCAGCGGTTGATCGGCGGGCAGTTGCCGCGTGCCGTTGCCCATCTGCTCGCCTTCGGCGCTGAGGAAGGTTTCCAGCGCTTCCGCCGCGCCGATTGCCTGCGCTTTGGCATGGTAGAAGGTGCCGAGATCGCGCAGCGGTTGGAAAAACTCCGGCGCCAGAATCAACACCAGAAAACCGGAAAACAGCGTCACGCCGAGGCCGTAGCTGCCGAAGTTGAGTTCGCCGAGGTAGGAAAAGCCGAAGTACACCGCCACCACGGCGATGGAGATCGAGGCGAAGAACTCCAGCACGCCGGAAGAGAGGAAGGCCAGGCGCAGCACTTCCATGGTGCGGCTGCGGAAGTCTTCGGAGGATTTGGCGATCTGCGCGGTTTCGGCCTGCGCGCGGTCGAACAGTCGCAGGGTATCCAGGCCGCGCAGGCGGTCGAGGAAATTGCCGCTCAATCGCGCCAGCGCCACGAAGTTGCGGCGGTTGGCATCGGCGGCTCCCATGCCGACCAGCGCCATAAACAGCGGGATCAGCGGCGCGGTCGCCAGCAGAATGATGCCTGCGGCCCAATTGATCGGGAAGACGGCGATCAGGATCAGCAGCGGGATGAAGACCGCCAGATACATCTGCGGCAGATAGCGCGAGTAATAATCCTGCATATCCTCGATCTGCTCGACGATGATGCTGGCCCAGCTGCCCGCCGGTTTGCCTTGGATCCAGGCCGGGCCGAGCTGCTGCAGCTTATCCAGTACCTGTTGGCGCATGCGCTGGCGGATCACCTGGCCACACAGGAAGCCGATCCGTTCCCGCAGCCAGCTCAACAGTGCCCGCAACGCGAACGCGGCGGCCAGCCAGATGAACGAAGGGATCAGCTGTTCGCGCGGGGTATGCTCGATGATCAGGGCGTGCAGCAGGCTGGCCAGCAGCCAGGCCTGCGCCACGATCAGCAGGCCGCTGAACAGCCCCAACAGCATGGAAAGGCGCAGCCAACGCTGCGCTAACGAACTCTGGGTTTTAAGCCAACGGGTTAACTGTTGCTGTCTGGTTTTTTTCATCAGATATGCGTCTGCGTCGCCGGCGCCCGTTTGTTACGGGCTGGGTTAACGTACTGTTAAATAATAGTGTTTGGCGCAATCGGCGACAAACAAGCGAGGTCCCATGTTACCTCGTCACCCGGCAGACTGAAAATAATAAAGCGGCCAAATGTGGCTATAACAGACGCGTTACCGACTATTTGACTTCCTCACTCACGGCCTCGGCTTCCAGAGCGGCGCGCACCGACGCTCGCTCTGCGATCCGCGCCATATAATGCTGGAGCGGCGGCCACTCGCTCAGCGAAATCTCGAAGCGCGCCATCCAGCGCAACACGGTAAACAGATAAGCGTCAGCGACGCTGAAATGCGCTTCCAGCAGATAGGTTTGTGGTGCCAAAGCTTGCGCGAGGTAACTCAATCGCCGCCTCAACTTATCGCGCAGCAATGCCTTGGCGACGTCGGGCAGAGCGTCATTGAATAAAGGGGCGGCACCGGCATGGATCTCGCTGGTGATGAAATTAAGCCATTCCTGCAGCCGTACCCGCTCAAAGGCCGTCGGTGGCGGCGCAAGCCGGCGCTCTGGGCGCAGGTCGGCGAGGTATTGAACGATAGCGGGGCCTTCGGTGATCACGTTACCATCATCCAGTTGCAGGGCGGCGACGTAACCTTTGGGGTTGATGCGATAGAAGTCCTCACCGTCGGCGCAGCGCTTGCTGCGATTGTTCACCCTGACCAGGGTGAAGGGGAGCGCTAATTCGCGCAGGACGATATGTGGGGCAAGCGAGCACGCATCGGGAGCAAAATACAGCTTCATGCTATTTCCTTGTGGGTTAATGAGAACGCTCGCCACAGCATGCCGACACCGATGCCGGCGGGAAAATGGAAATTTCAGAAAGCCGCTATTAGCTCAGCGACTGGCCAGAGTTTGCTCCTGTTCTCGCAGGTAACTCAGCAGGGTTTGGACGGGGGGCAGGGCCGCCGCCTCGGATGAGTACGCGAGGCCGAAACGGCGATAAATCGGCGCAACGAGCGGCAGAGTGCAAACCCCAAGCGCGTCGGGCGGGATCACGGACGCGGGCATCAGCGTGACGCCCGTGCCTTCCCTGACCAGCGTCAATGCCGTTTGCCAATCGCTGACGGTGGCGCGGATATCGGCCAGCGCCAAACCTGACTGCTGCGCCAAGCGTAGCGCATTCACATCACAGCCGCCGGTCGCCAGGATAAAAGGCAGCCGGAACAGGGCATCCAGCGCCACCGGCCGCCGCGCTCGCGCCAGCGGGTGCGCGCTGGGCACGACCGCCAGCCAGGCATCCTCCCCCAAAGGGAAGCACAGCCGCTCCGGCGCCGGATTGAGCACCACGCCGATGTCAGCCGTCGCCGATGCTAACCAGCTCTCCACTTCGTGGTCGGTGCCCTCGAGCGTAATCAGCTCAATGTCGGGGTACAGACGGCGAAATTTGCGCAGCAGCGGCGGCAACAGTTTGCTGAATGCCGACGGGAAACTGGCCAGGCGTATTTTGCCCGCGTGCGCGTTGCCGGCTTGTTGCGCACATTGCTGAATGGCCCGCAGTGCTTCCAACATCGTGCGGGCATGGGCGACGATCTGCAGGCCGCTTTGGGTCAGGACGACATTGTGCGGTTGGCGAACCAAAAGCCGGGTGCTCAGCATTGTCTCCAGTTGAGCGATGGCCTGGCTGGCGGCAGACTGCGTCATACCGCAGAGCGCCGCAGCCTGAGTGATGGTGCCGCTGTCGGCGACGGCAACCAGCAGGCGCCAGTGAAGAAGATTATGCATCGGCGTGCATCCTCTTGAGGAGCGAAGACAAAAAAAGCGGCCCGAGAGCCGCTTTTTGCTGGTGGTGAGAAAGCCTTAGCAGACTTCTGCGCCGGCGATGCCGTCCAGGTAACGCTCTGCGTCCAGCGCCGCCATACAGCCGGTGCCGGCGGAGGTGATTGCCTGGCGGTAAATGTGATCCATCACGTCGCCTGCGGCGAAGACGCCGGGGATAGTGGTTTGGGTCGCATTGCCGTGAATGCCGGACTGCACCTTGATGTAGCCGTTTTCCAGCTCCAGCTGGCCGCCGAAGATGCCGGTGTTCGGGCTGTGGCCGATAGCGATGAACACGCCGGCCAGCTCCAGTTCACGGGTTTCGTTTTCCGCTTTGGTGCTGCGGATACGCACGCCGGTCACGCCCATTTCATCGCCCAGCACTTCGTCCAGCGTATGGTCGGTGTGCAGCACGATGTTGCCGCTTTTCACTTTTTCCATCAGCCGGTCGATCAGGATCTTCTCCGAGCGGAAGCTGTCGCGGCGGTGGATCAGGTGAACTTCGGCGGCGATGTTGGACAGGTACAGCGCTTCTTCAACGGCGGTGTTGCCGCCGCCGACCACTGCGACTTTCTGGTTGCGGTAGAAGAAACCGTCGCAGGTCGCACAGGCGGAAACGCCTTTGCCCTTGAACGCGTCTTCGGAAGGTAGGCCAAGGTAGCGGGCGGAGGCGCCGGTCGCGATGATCAGCGCGTCGCAGCTGTATTCACCGCTGTCGCCGAACAGGCGGAACGGACGCTGCTGCAGATCGACGCTGTTGATGTGATCGAAGACGATTTCAGTCTGGAACTTCTCCGCATGCTCGCGCATGCGCTCCATCAGCGCCGGGCCGGTCAGGCCTTCGGCGTCGCCCGGCCAGTTTTCCACTTCGGTGGTGGTGGTCAGCTGGCCGCCTTGTTCCATACCGGTGATCAGCACCGGGCTCAGGTTGGCGCGCGCCGCGTAAACGGCGGCGGTGTAACCGGCCGGGCCGGAGCCCAGAATCAGTAATTTGCTATGTTTAGCCGTGCCCATGAATAACCTCTTTATTCCACAATGGCGGACAATGGAACCGATTGTAGGGAAAATGGCGCAGTAAAAAAAGCGCCGGGCGACGTTGTTAACGATTTGTATGATAGTTGTCGCCTATTAATGCACCCGCTGTTGGCAAATCGCACGCCAAACGCAGAAATTTACCTTATCAAAGCCGCATTCGGCCACTGAATCACCAACCGCGCAAAAACGGCGCATTCTGCGACTTGAGCCGCTCCTGGCTGGGGTTTACCAACCAGCGATTCATAACCAAAAATGGGATGCAGACTTTTCGTGACGGTACGTTGTTCTGATTTTGCTTCTTTTACTTTGACAATCCGCTGCGCATTTGCGAAAACATCATAGGAAGAAGAAATTATCCCCGTAACACCAGCAAATCGTACGTATTTGCGCCGCGAGGCGGCAATGCGCGGTGGGTTTGCGGAGCAGGGCGCGCAAGCGTTTGCTGATTTTTTCTCGACCTAAACGTCGTTACCGGCGTCGCGCGGGGTTGGACAGACAGGCTGTGCGGCGTGGAATGATGGTAGTGAAGAAGCATATGACAGGCATCGGGTCTTCGCTTGGAACGAACCCTTACACATTGACGTTGGCTAGGGTGTGGCAAGTGCACGGAAGAAAATAAGAGAGACAATAATAATGGCAGACAACAAGAAACGCCCGGGTAAAGATCTTGACCGTATCGACCGCAACATCCTGAATGAGCTGCAGAAGGATGGGCGTATTTCGAACGTCGAGCTTTCGAAGCGCGTGGGGTTATCCCCGACACCATGTTTAGAACGCGTGCGCCGTCTCGAGCGCCAGGGTTTCATTCATGGCTATACCGCATTGCTTAACCCGCATTATCTGGATGCGTCCCTGTTGGTTTTCGTGGAAATCACGCTGAACCGCGGCGCGCCGGATGTGTTTGAGCAATTCAACTCGGCAGTGCAGAAGCTTGAAGAGATTCAGGAGTGTCATCTGGTTTCCGGTGATTTCGACTACCTGTTGAAAACCCGCGTACCGGACATGTCGGCTTACCGCAAATTGCTGGGCGAAACCTTGCTGCGTTTGCCGGGGGTCAACGACACCCGTACCTATGTAGTGATGGAAGAAGTGAAACAGAGTAACCGTCTGGTTATCAAAACACGGTAAGGTGCAGGTGCAAAACCTGATTAAATTGGTTACACTCCTGTTTATTCATACAGTTTCGGCGCCGGGGAAGCTTCTCGGCGCTGTTGCTATGTCAGCTAACAGGAACCTGGAGAGCCTTTCTTGAGCCAGGAATATACAGAAGATAAAGAAGTTACCCTGAAAAGACTCAGCAGTGGCCGGCGTTTGCTGGAGGCTGTGCTTATCGTGGTAGCGATTTTTGCCGTTTACCTCATGGCTGCGCTGGTCAGTTTCAACCCGTCTGACCCAAGCTGGTCGCAGACCGCGTGGCATGAGCCGATTCACAATTTGGGCGGCGGTGTCGGGGCCTGGTTGGCCGACACGCTGTTCTTCACCTTCGGGGTGCTCGCTTACGCGATACCACCGATCATGCTGATCCTGTGCTGGGCGGCCTATCGCCAGCGCGGCAACAGAGACTACATCGACTATTTCGCGCTCTCCCTGCGCCTGATCGGCACCCTGGCGTTAGTGCTCACCTCCTGCGGGCTGGCGGCGCTGAACGTTGACGATCTCTATTACTTCGCTTCCGGCGGCGTGATCGGCAGCCTGCTGAGCAACGCCATGTTGCCGTGGTTCAACGGCATCGGCGCCACGCTGGCGCTGCTGTGCGTGTGGGCGGCGGGGTTGACGCTGTTTACCGGCTGGTCCTGGCTGGTCATCGCCGAGAAGATAGGCGGGGCGGTGCTGGGCGTCGCGACAGTGATGACCAACCGCTCACGCCGCGAAGAGCGCTATTTCGAGGATGACGAGCGTTACGTTGACGACGAGCCTGAGCAGGCAGGGAAGGGCGCCGCAGCCGCGGTTGCCACGACCGCCGCCGGCGCCGCGGTTGCCGATGACGACGTGCTGTTCTCCGCGCCTTCGGTCACCGAAAGCGCCAAAGAGGCGGCGGAAGACGCCGCCGATCCGTTGCTCAGCGGCCTGCGTGCCGACGATGGTGAGGTTGAAACCGACGCCGCGCCAATCACGCCGGCGGCTTCGCCTGCACCAGCGGTAAAGGCAGAGATCCACGAGCCCGTTGCCGCACCGATCGCCACACAGGCGCCGTCGGTAACGGTGGCGCCGGCCGCGCCGGCCTCGGTCAATCAGCACCCGGTGAGCGCCCCGGCGCAAGACGCCACGCCGCCGCTGTATTCCTTCGAGATCCCGGAAGAAACGCCTGTACCTAAGGCGACGCGCCCTGTCGATCCTTATCAGGATGACGATGAGCCGCGCTTGGGCAATTGGCAAGAGCCGGCTGCACCGCAGCCGCCGGCGCGTTCTCCCTTTGATTTTACCGCCGCGCAGCGCGATAGCGTCGACATCGGTGGTTCGGACGGTTTCAGCGCTACCGGTGCCAAGCCACAGCTGGATACGGCAGCCGCTGCTGCTGCAGGTACCGCGGCGGCGACCTTTATGCCGGCCTTCACGGCGACCAGCGACAGCAATTCGCAGGTTAAACAGGGCATCGGCCCTGAGCTGCCGCGGCCGAATCCGGTACGTATTCCGACCCGTCGTGAGCTGGCCTCATACGGCATCAAGCTGCCTTCGCAGCGTGCGGCCGAGCAGGAACAGCGCCAGGCGGAGCCTCAACAGCCGACGGCGGTGAATCCGCAGGAAGAAGAGGCGCAGCAAGAAGCCGCGCTGCGCCAGGCGTTCGCCACGCAGCAAAGCCAGCGCTATGGCGAAAGCTACGAGCCGGAGCAGGATGATGAAAATGCTCAGCAGGAAGCCGAGCTGAGCAAGGCGTTCGCCGAACAACAGAACCAACGTTACGGTGAAATCCAACAAGACGATGAAGAGGCGCGGCAAGAGGCTGCGCTGCGCCAGGCGTTCGCCGAGCAGCAGCAGGCGCGTTATGGTCAGCAAGAGACTGCCCCGCAGGTGCCTGCCGCCAGCCCGGTCGATACCCGCAATGCTTTCAGCTTCTCGCCGATGGCGGATCTGGTGGACGATGGCCCGAGCGAACCGATGTTCACGCTGTCCCCGCAGCTTGAAGAGCGCATTGAACAGCAAAGCGAGCAAGAGGATGACGTGCCATTCGGCCAGTTTGAGCCTGTGGCACCGGCTGTTCAACCTCAGCAATCGCACTCACAGCCTCAACAATACCAGCAGCCGCAACAGCAGTATCAACAGCTGTCGCCGCAGCAATATCAGCAGCCACAGCAACCGGTGCAGCCGCAGTCTCAGCAAGCACCGGCCGAGCAACATCCGGCGATGGACAGCTTGATTCACCCGTTCCTGATGCGCAACGATCAGCCGCTGCAGAAGCCGACCACGCCGCTGCCGACGCTGGATCTGCTGACCGAAGCGCCGAAAGAGGTGGAGCCGGTCGATTCCTTCGCGCTGGAACAGAAGGCGCGCCTGGTGGAGGCCAGTTTGGCCGATTACCGCGTAAAAGCCGACGTGGTGGATATCCTGCCGGGGCCGGTCATCACCCGCTTCGAGCTGGATCTGGCGCCGGGCGTTAAAGCGGCGCGCATTTCCAACCTGTCGCGCGATCTGGCGCGGTCGCTGTCGACTTCGGCGGTGCGCGTGGTGGAAGTGATCCCCGGTAAGCCTTATGTCGGTCTGGAGCTGCCGAACGCCAAGCGGCAAACGGTGTATCTGCGCGAAGTGCTGGATTGCCCGGCCTTCCGTGACAACCCGTCGCCGTTGTCCATCGTATTGGGTAAAGACATCTCCGGTGAACCGGTGGTGGCCGATCTGGGCAAAATGCCGCACTTGCTGGTCGCCGGTACCACCGGTTCCGGTAAGTCGGTCGGGGTCAACGCCATGATCCTGAGCATCCTGTATAAAGCCACGCCGAAAGAAGTGCGCTTTATCATGATCGACCCGAAAATGCTGGAGCTGTCGGTCTATGAAGGCATTCCGCACCTGTTGACCGATGTGGTGACCGACATGAAAGACGCCGCCAATGCGCTGCGTTGGTGCGTGGGTGAAATGGAACGCCGCTACAAGCTGATGTCTGCCCTGGGCGTGCGTAACCTGGCCGGCTACAACGAACGCGTCGATCAGGCCGAAGCGATGGGGCGGCCGATCCCGGATCCGTTCTGGAAGCCGACCGACAGCATGGATATCACGCCGCCGGTGCTGGAGAAAGAGCCGTACATCGTGGTGATGGTCGACGAGTTCGCCGATCTGATCATGACGGTCGGCAAGAAGGTCGAAGAGTTGATCGCCCGCCTGGCGCAGAAAGCGCGTGCGGCGGGTATCCACCTGGTGCTGGCGACCCAGCGTCCGTCGGTGGATGTGATCACGGGTCTTATCAAGGCCAACATCCCGACGCGTATCGCCTTTACCGTGTCGAGCAAGATCGACTCCCGCACCATCCTCGATCAGGGGGGCGCCGAGTCCTTGCTGGGTATGGGCGACATGCTCTATCTGGCGCCGAACTCTTCCATTCCGGTGCGTGTACATGGCGCATTCGTGCGCGATCAGGAAGTGCATGCGGTGGTCAAGGATTGGAAAGCGCGCGAGCGGCCCCAATATAAAGAGGGTATTCTCAGCGGCGGTGAAGACGGCGAGGGCGGTGCTGGCGGCGGTATGGATGGCGACGAAGAGCTGGATCCGCTGTTTGATCAGGCGGTGGATTTCGTGGTGGATAAACGCCGTGCCTCCATCTCCGGCGTGCAGCGCCAGTTCCGTATCGGCTATAACCGCGCGGCGCGCATCATCGAACAGATGGAAGCGCAAGGCATCGTCAGCGAGCAGGGGCACAACGGCAACCGTGAGGTGCTGGCGCCGCCACGGCACGATTGATGGTCGTTTAGCCATTGCAATTCAATAAGAAAGGGCCGCTTAAGCGGCCCTTGTGCAAAGAAGCGTAAACCCGTTTCTTCTCGGAACATTGGCCTACCGGCCGATCGCCGGCTTCGGGTAAAGTAACCGGGTAGAGGGTTGATTTGACCCGCACGGCGTCGCCCTGCGGTTAACGCATTTCATAAGGTATCTGGAATAATGAAAAAACTGTTAGTTGCCTGCTGTCTGCTTTCGGGATTCGCGTCTACCTCCGTGCTGGCCGATGCCGCACAGGATCTGCAAAGTCGCCTGGCGAAGGTGAACAGTTTCCACGCCAGCTTCTCGCAAACCGTGACCAGCGCCGACGGTGCAGCGGTGCAACAGGGGGAAGGCGAGCTGTGGGTGAAGCGGCCAAACCTCTTCAACTGGCACATGACGTCGCCCGATGAGAGCGTGCTGGTCTCCGATGGCCAGACTCTGTGGTTCTATAACCCGTTCGTCGAGCAGGTGACGGCGACCTGGCTGAAGAACGCCACCGGCAATACGCCGTTTATGCTGATCACCCGCAATAATGCCAGCGACTGGAAACAGTACAACGTGAAGCAAAAGGGCGATGATTTCGAGCTGACGCCGAAGTCCGCCAGCGGCAACCTGAAGCAGTTCGCCATCAGCGTGACCAACAGCGGTACCATTCGCAGCTTCGCTGCGGTGGAGCAGGATGGCCAGCGTAGTTCCTACGCGCTGAAAAGCCAGCAGAACGTTGCCGCCGATCCGGCCAAATTCAAATTTACCCCGCCGAAGGGGGTGACGCTGGACGACCAGCGCCAGTGAGGTGCAAGTGAGTAATAATCTGTCGCTCGATTTTTCCCAGAACGAGTTCCAGCCATTGGCCGCGCGTATGCGGCCAACCACGCTGGCGCAGTATATCGGCCAGCAGCACCTGCTGGCCGCCGGCAAGCCGCTGCCGCGAGCCATCGAGGCCGGGCAGCTGCACTCGATGATTTTATGGGGGCCGCCGGGCACCGGGAAGACGACGCTGGCAGAGCTGATCGGCCGTTACGGTCAGGCGGATGTCGAACGGATCTCCGCCGTGACCTCCGGTATCAAGGAGATCCGCGAGGCGATCGAGCGGGCGCGACAAAACCGCGACGCCGGCCGCCGCACTATTCTGTTCGTCGACGAAGTGCACCGCTTCAACAAAAGTCAGCAGGACGCTTTCCTGCCGCACATTGAAGACGGCACCATCACCTTTATCGGCGCCACCACCGAAAACCCGTCGTTCGAGCTGAACTCGGCGCTGTTGTCCCGTGCCCGCGTTTACCTGCTGAAGGCGCTGACCGCCGAGGATATCGGCCAGGTGCTGGATCAGGCGATGGGCGACAAGGCGCGCGGCTTTGGCAATCAGAACGTCGAGCTGCCGGCGGAAACGCGCCGCCTGCTGTCGGAGCTGGTGGGCGGCGACGCGCGCCGGGCGCTGAACAGCCTGGAAATGATGGCGGACATGGCGGAGTTAGACGCCAAAGGCGTGCGGGTGCTGACACCGGAGCTGCTGAAAGAGGTGTCGGGCGAACGCAGCGCGCGCTTCGACAACAAGGGCGACCGTTATTACGACCTGATTTCCGCGCTGCATAAATCGGTGCGCGGCTCGGCACCGGACGCGGCGCTGTATTGGTATGCGCGCATCATTACCGCCGGCGGCGATCCGCTCTACGTGGCGCGCCGTCTGTTGGCGATTGCCTCTGAAGACGTGGGCAACGCCGATCCGCGCGGCATGCAGGTGGCGATCGCCGCCTGGGATTGCTTCACTCGCGTGGGGCCGGCGGAGGGCGAGCGCGCCATCGCGCAGGCGATCGTCTACCTGGCCTGCGCGCCGAAGAGCAACGCGGTTTACACCGCGTTCAAGGCTGCCATGCGCGACGCCAAAGAGCAGGCCGATTATGACGTACCGGAGCACCTGCGCAACGCGCCGACCAAGCTGATGAAGGAGATGGGGCTGGGAGCGGAGTACCGTTACGCCCACGACGAACCCAACGCCTACGCCGCCGGCGAGAACTATTTCCCGCCTGAAATGGCCCATACGCGCTACTATCAACCCACCTCGCGCGGGCTGGAAGGGAAAATCGGCGAAAAGTTGGCATGGCTGGCTGAGCAGGATCAAAATAGCCCGACAAAACGCTACCGCTAGCGAGGCCGTTGCGGTAAGGTTAGCGGGTATCACTCTTCTTTTATGCGGCTATAAATCAGCCGCATAGAACAACAACACTTCTTTCAATAACAACAAGCACAGGATTAGCATGCTCGATCCCAATCTGCTGCGTAATGAGCTAGACGCAGTCGCCGTCAAACTGGCTCGCCGAGGCTTTAAACTCGATCTGGATCTGCTGCGTTCGCAGGAAGAACGTCGCAAAGTTCTGCAGGTAGAAACTGAAACGCTGCAAGCGGAACGCAACTCCCGATCGAAATCCATCGGCGCGGCCAAAGCGCGTGGGGAAGATATCGAGCCGCTGCGTCGCGAAGTGAACGAGCTGGGTGACAAGCTGGATGCCGCCAAGGCGGCGTTGGATGCGCTGCAGAGCGAGATCCGCGATTACGCCCTGACGCTGCCTAACCTGCCGGACGACGCCGTGCCGGATGGTAAAGACGACAGTGAAAACCTGGAAGTGACCCGCTGGGGCGAACCGCGCCAGTACGACTTCGCGGTGCGCGATCACGTCGACCTGGGCGAAATGGCCGGCGGGCTGGATTTTGCCGCCGCGGTTAAGCTGACCGGTTCGCGCTTCGTAGTGATGAAAGGGCAAATCGCCCGCATGCACCGCGCGCTGTCTCAGTTCATGCTGGATCTGCACACCGAGCAGCACGGCTACCTGGAGGCCTACGTGCCTTATCTGGTCAACCACGCCACGCTGTATGGCACCGGCCAGCTGCCGAAGTTCGGCGAAGACCTGTTCCATACCCGTCCGCTGGAAGAAGAAGCCGACAGCAGCAACTACGCGCTGATCCCAACGGCGGAAGTGCCGCTGACCAACCTGGTGCGCGACGAGATCGTGGAAGAGGAAACTCTGCCGCTGAAGATGACCGCACACACGCCATGCTTCCGTGCGGAAGCCGGTTCTTACGGCCGCGACACCCGTGGTTTGATCCGCATGCACCAGTTCGACAAGGTCGAGATGGTGCAGATCGTTCGTCCGGAAGATTCGATGGATGCCCTGGAAGAGCTGACCGGCCACGCGGAAAAAGTGCTGCAGCTGCTGAACCTGCCTTACCGCAAGGTGCTGCTGTGCACCGGCGACATGGGCTTCGGTGCGTGCAAAACTTACGATCTGGAAGTGTGGCTGCCGGCGCAGGATACCTACCGCGAGATCTCGTCCTGCTCCAACATGTGGGATTTCCAGGCGCGTCGCATGCAGGCGCGCTGCCGCAGCAAAGCCGACAAGAAACCGCGTCTGGTTCACACCCTGAACGGCTCCGGCCTAGCGGTTGGTCGTACGCTGGTGGCGGTGCTGGAAAACTACCAGCAGGCCGACGGCCGCATTCAGGTGCCTGAAGTGCTGCGTCCTTATATGGGCGGCCTGGAATATATCGGCTAAACGGCAAACCACGAAAAAAGCGCCTACGGGCGCTTTTTTTATGTCGAGAATTCAGCCCGTAGTCAGCGCATAAGCCTGTTGAATGTAGTCCGCCAGATGCTTGCTTTTCACCTCGGCGGGCGAGTGGAGCTTGATGTGCCGCCGATATTGGCCGCTGCCTTCGAGCTGGTGATGACTGTCTGCCAGCCGGTAGCCGTGGCCGAACTCCACCGTGGCGTGGTGGCGGTAGGCGAAAACGCCGCAGAAAAATTGGCCATGCGAGAACATGATACCGCCGTATTTGACCGATTCGGTGACGCCGTTGCCGCTCGCCGCAGCGATCCTGCGCACCTGCTGCACGATGGCCAGCAGCTCACCGTGCGTGCTGCCGATGTCCGCCAGCAGGGCCTCTACCGCCGCATCATTTGCCTGACTCATCTTGCCTCTCTGTCGTCAAATTCGCTCTGCGCTGAGCATAGCGCTTTTTCAGCCGGTTAGCCGGAAACAAATCGTGCGGTGGAACGATAAGAGGCGATTGACTTTTTTATCGCCAGTGGCATGATGCGCGCACTCTCATTGCGCGTTCGGTCACAATTTCACTATGTCCGCATACTCCCGCCCAGTGCTCTTATTGCTCTGCGGCCTCTTGCTGCTCACGGTATCCATTGCCGTTTTGAATACGTTAGTGCCTCTTTGGTTAACCCATGCTCAGCTGTCGACCTGGCAGGTGGGAATGGTCAGCTCCTCTTATTTCAGCGGCAACCTATTGGGCACGCTGGTGGCGGGCAAACTGATCCAGCGCGTCGGCTTTACCCGCAGCTATCATCTTTCTTGTCTGGTGTTCGCCGCCGCGACCGCCGGCATGGTGCTGTCGATCGATTTTTGGAGCTGGCTGGGCTGGCGCTTCTTCGCCGGCGTCGGTTGCGCTTGGATCTGGGTGATCGTGGAGAGCGCGCTGTTGCGCAGCGGCAATCTGAGCAACCGCGGCCAGCTGCTGGCGGCCTATATGATCGTTTATTACCTCGGTACGGTGACCGGCCAATTGCTGTTGAGCATGACCTCGACCGAATTGCTGCACGTGGTGCCGTGGGTGACCGCCATTGTGATCAGCGCCATGCTGCCGATGCTGTTTGCGCGGGTCAACCGCCATGAAGACGAGCCGCAGCAGGCGGCGGTGTGGACAATGCTGAGACGCCGCAGCGCGCGTCTCGGCATCAATGGCTGCATCATCTCCGGCATCGTGCTCGGTTCGCTGTACGGCCTGATGCCGCTGTACCTCTCCCATCAGGGCATGAGCGATGCCAACGTCGGTTACTGGATGGCGCTGCTGGTCAGCTCCGGCATCGTCGGCCAATGGCCGGTCGGTCGCCTGGCCGATCGATACGGGCGCCTGCTGGTGCTGCGCATTCAGGTGTTCGTGGTGATCCTGGCCAGCGTGGCGATGCTCGGCAACTACGCCATGGCGCCTTCGCTGTTCATCCTCGGCTGCGCCGGCTTTACCCTGTACCCGGTGGCGATGTCCTGGGCCTGCGAGAAGGCGCTGCCGCACGAGTTGGTGGCGATGAACCAGGCGCTGTTGATGAGCTACACCATCGGCAGCCTGCTGGGCCCGTCGATGACGGCGCTGCTGATGCAAAACTACTCCGACCGCGTGCTGTTCGTGATGATCGCCGCCGTGGCGCTGGTTTACCTGCTGATGCTGTTGAAAAAGCAGAAGCCGGATCACCATCACACGCCGTTCGCCGCCGCCTGAGCATAAAAAAACCGGCCATGAGCCGGTTTTTCTTTGGCGCCGCGCCAATCAGTAAATGACTTTGTGGCCGTAGCTTTCCAGGATACCTTTGACGCGATCCATGGTCTCGGCCTTCGGCGGATGAACGCCGTCCAGCTTGTACTCTTCCCCCATCGCTATCCATTTGTGCTTGCCCAGCTCGTGGTAGGGCAGCAGCTCGATTTTCTCGATGTTGCTCATGTCTTTGGTGAACTCGCCCAGCAGGTGCGCCGACTTATCGTCGTCTGACCAACCCGGCACCACCACGTAGCGGATCCAGGTGCGCTGGTTGCGTTTCGCCAGATAGCGGGCGAATTCCAGCGTGCGGTGGTTGGAGACGCCGACCAGGTTCTGGTGGATCTCGTCGTTCATCTGTTTCAGGTCCAGCATCACCAGATCGGTGGTGTCCAGCAGCTCGTCAATCACCGGATCGTAGCGGCGCACGAAGCCATTGGTGTCCAGGCAGGTATTGATGCCTTCGGCGTGGCAGGCGCGGAACCAGTCGCGCACGAATTCAGCCTGCAGGATCGCCTCGCCGCCGGACGCGGTCACGCCGCCGCCGGAGGCGTTCATGAAGTGGCGGTAGGCCACCGCGTCTTTCATCAGCTCTTCGACGGTCACTTCTTTGCCGCCGTGGGTATCCCAGGTATCGCGGTTATGGCAATAGAGGCAGCGCATCAGGCAGCCCTGGAAGAAGACGATAAAGCGGATCCCTGGCCCGTCGACGGTGCCGCAGGATTCGAAGGAGTGGATGCGACCAGTTACTGACATTGCGGGGTTTTCTCCAATATTGACTGTCAAACGCAGTCTAAAAATAGGCGCGTGGCCGCCGGCCAGGTATCTGCGATGCAGTGGCGGGGTGAGCCCGCCACCGGGGGTAATGATGCCTGTCGGCCGGTCAGTTGCCGGATAACTGTTTTGCCGGCTATCCATTCAGTATAGATGTCCGGCAAAACAGACTCGTACAGAGTCAGGGGAGAGCGGTGGGAGAAAAGGGCCGGCAGAGCCGGCCCCGACGTTGGCACCGGGCGGTTTCCCGCCCGGTTGGCGTATTACATCGTTTGAGTGAAGGTACGAGTAATCACGTCCTGCTGTTGCTCTTTGGTCAGCGAGTTGAAGCGCACGGCGTAACCGGAAACGCGGATGGTCAGCTGAGGGTATTTCTCAGGGTTTTCCATCGCATCCAGCAGCATTTCGCGGTTCATCACGTTGACGTTCAGGTGCTGGCCGCCTTCGATGGAGGCTTCATGGTGGAAGTAACCATCCATCAGGCCCGCCAGGTTGGCTTTACGCACGTCGTCGTCTTTACCCAGCGCGTTAGGCACGATGGAGAAGGTGTAGGAGATCCCGTCTTTCGCATAGGCAAACGGCAGTTTGGCTACCGAGGTCAGGGAGGCTACTGCGCCTTTCTGGTCGCGGCCGTGCATCGGGTTGGCGCCTGGGCCGAACGGTGCGCCTGCGCGGCGGCCATCCGGGGTGTTACCGGTTTTCTTACCGTACACCACGTTGGAGGTGATGGTCAGTACGGACTGGGTCGGTACCGCGTTGCGGTAGGTGCGCAGTTTCTGAATTTTCTTCATGAAACGTTCCACCAGGTCGCAGGCGATGTCATCGACGCGGGCGTCGTTGTTACCGAACTGCGGATACTCGCCTTCCACTTTGAAGTCGATAGCCAGGCCGTCTTCGTCGCGAATGGTGGTGACTTTCGCATACTTGATGGCGGACAGGGAGTCGGCTGCAACGGACAGGCCGGCGATGCCGCAAGCCATGGTGCGATAAACGTCACGGTCATGCAGGGCCATCAGCGCAGCTTCGTAGCTGTACTTGTCGTGCATGTAGTGAATGATGTTCAGCGCGGTCACGTACTGCTTGGCCAGCCAATCCATAAAGTGGTCCATGCGGGCCATGACTTTGTCATAGTCCAGCACTTCGTCCATCATCGGCGCTTCTTTCGGGCCGACCTGCATTTTCAGTTTTTCGTCAACGCCGCCGTTGATGGCGTACAGCATGGTTTTCGCCAGGTTGGCGCGGGCGCCGAAGAACTGCATTTGTTTGCCGACGATCATCGGGCTGACGCAGCAAGCGATGGCGTAGTCATCGTTGTTGAAGTCAGGGCGCATCAGGTCGTCGTTTTCGTACTGAACGGAAGAGGTGTCGATGGACACTTTCGCCGCGAATTTCTTGAAGTTCAGCGGCAGCTTCTCAGACCACAGGATGGTCATGTTCGGCTCCGGAGACGGTCCCATGGTGTACAGGGTGTTCAGGAAGCGGAAGCTGTTTTTGGTGACCAGGGTGCGGCCGTCGACGCCCATACCGGCCAGGGATTCTGTCGCCCAGATTGGGTCGCCGGAGAACAGCTCATCGTACTCAGGGGTACGCAGGAAGCGCACCATACGCAGTTTCATCACCAGGTGGTCGATCAGTTCCTGCGCTTGTTCTTCGGTCAGTTTGCCCGCCTTGATGTCGCGCTCGATGAACACGTCGAGGAAGGTGGACACGCGGCCGAAGGACATGGCGGCGCCGTTCTGGGATTTCACCGCGGCCAGGTAGCCGAAGTAGGTCCACTGCACCGCTTCTTGCGCGTTAGTGGCCGGGCCGGAGATGTCGTAACCGTATTTGGCGGCCATCTCTTTGATCTGAGCCAGAGCGCGATGCTGTTCAGCGATCTCTTCGCGCAGCTGGATGGTCATTTCCAGGTCTTCGCCGTTTTCCAGTTTTTCCTGCAGCGATTTGAACTGGTTCAGCTTGTCGGCCATCAGGAAGTCGATACCGTACAGCGCCACGCGGCGGTAGTCGCCGATGATGCGGCCGCGGCCGTAGGCATCTGGCAGACCGGTCAGCACGCCGGACTTACGGCAGTTCAGGATGTCTTTGGTGTAAACGTCGAATACGCCCTGGTTGTGGGTTTTACGGTATTCGGTGAACACTTTTTTCAGCTGTGGATCCAGCTCGCGGCCGTACACTTTGCACGAACCTTCGACCATTTTGATGCCGCCGAACGGGATCAGCGCGCGTTTCAGAGGCGCGTCGGTCTGCAGGCCTACGATGGTTTCCAGCTCTTTGGCGATGTAACCCGCGTCGTGAGAAATGATGGTTGCAGCAACGTTGGTGTCGAAATCAACCGGCGCGTGAGTGCGGTTTTCCAGTTTGATCCCTTCCATAACCTTGTCCCACAAGGTGGTGGTGGCCTGAGTGGCGCCAGCCAGGAAGGATTCGTCACCTTCATAAGGCGTGTAGTTTTTCTGGATGAAGTCACGAACGTTGACTTCATTCTGCCAGTCACCCTTGCTGAAACCTTCCCAAGCGTTGGCTAATTTCTCGTTAAGTTCGGTCATTGTACACCTACCTTTGATTGTGGATTTCTAACTCTGCGCGCGGTAACTCACAGCTTAGTGCTGTTCGCGACCCCCGCGCAGATAAATTACCCAGTAAGTCAACCCAACCAGCAGGCCGCCGCCGATGATGTTGCCGATGGTGACCGGAATCAGGTTGTCGATGATGAAGTTGCTTACTGTCAGATGAGCGAATTGCTCAGGTACCGCCCCTACGGCTTGCCAGAACTCCGGCGTGGCGAAGTGTTTGACCACGATGCCCATAGGGATCATAAACATGTTGGCGATGCTGTGCTCGAAGCCGCTGGCGACAAACATCCCGACCGGCAGCACCATGGCGAACATCTTGTCGGTCAGGGTGCGGCCGGAGTAGCTCATCCAGACCGCCAGGCAGACCATCAGGTTAGCCAGAATGCCGAGGCACACGGCTTCGATAAAGGTGTGATGCAGCTTGTGGTCTGCGGTTTGCAGGACATTCAGGCCCCACTGGCCGTTGGCGACCATATATTCACCGGAGAACCAGATCAGCGCCACGAAGAACAGCGCGCCGACCAGGTTGCCGAGATAAACGTTCAGCCAGTTGGCACCCAACTGGCCCCAGCTGATGCGGCCGCTGGCCTTGGCGATGACGATAAGTACGGTAGAGGTGAACAGGTCGGCGCCCGATACCACCACCAGCATTAACCCGAGAGAGAAGCAGATGCCGCCGACCAGTTTCGCCAGCCCGAAAGGCACGCCGGCGGTGCCGGTGGTCGCCGTGATATAGAAGACGAAGGCGATGGAAATGAAGACACCGGCGGTGATCGCCAAATAAAACGTTTTCAGCGGATGTTTGGTGGCTTTATACACGCCGGCATCTTCAGCGATTTTCGCCGTGGCCGCAGGTAAAATCAGATCGAAGGGGCTGTCAGTTTTCAAACTAACTCTCGCTCTTAAGGGTTAAAACAACGCAATGAGATACTAGCAAAGCAGTATAGGGGAAAATTTGATTTGGATCATAAGGCGGGGAAGTAGAGCGGCAAAATGGCGTGTTTTTTGTGTGGTTTTTATGATTAATTTATTGATTTTTAAGTAAAAACATTTTTTTAATGTTTGCAAAATTTTTTGAATTCACCGGGTGGACGGCGTAGGGTAAAGTTAAATTTTTAGGCGTTTTGTCGCCGCGCAGCGCTGAAAGTTTAATTATCGGTTAATTATTATTTCACCATCCGGCAACAATTGACGGTTTATTTATTTTTATGGTCGTTTAACCGCCAATTTTACGGCGAGAAAATAAAACCGAATGCGTTGAAATACACCGCAAAAATGAAAACGCCGCAACGAAGTGCGGCGTTTGGCAGCAGGGGTACTCCCAAAGTGGCAGTATCCCCTGATGATGCTTAGGCCGTGGCCCAGTGGCGGCGTTTGGCAGCCTGCAGCTTCTCGTAGGCCGCCAGCAGCGCCTGATGGGCCGGCAGCGCCTCCAGATCGGCATCGACGGTGAACAGCCCGTTGAAGCGCTCTTCACCGCTGATGGCGGCGGAGGCGGCGTCGACCGCTTCCTGGCCGTACATCTTCACGAACGCGGTGTAGTACTGCGCCGCTTCGCGTTCAGGCTCCTGCGCCAGCAGCAGCAGCGTTTGCAGGCAGCGGTAGTAGTTGCTGCGCGCCGGGTTCAGCACCGAGGCGTTGAAATCCTGCGTCCATTCGGTCCAGATCAGCGCCTGATCCAGATCGCCGCCCGCCAGCGCCAGCATCGACTTCAACTCGCCCACGCGCAGGGTATGCCAGGCGTTGTCTTTGCCGCTGGCAATGCCCAGCAGTTCGCGTACGCGGGTGAAGTCGTCCAGCCCTTCGTCGTCCAACTGCTCGATCAGCGCCAGGTATTCTTCCGGTTCCCACTCGCTGCCCGGCAGCGCCAGCAGCGTATCGCGCAGGTGCGCGCCCATGCTGTTGTTGGCCAGCAGCAGGTCTTCTGCCGGGTAGATATCGGACATGCCCGGCACGATGATGCGGCAAGCATAGACGCCCAAGTGCTCGTAGTCGGCGATGTACACTTCCGCGTCTTCTTTGTCGAAGATGCTCATCAGGGTGGCGAACTCTTCCTGGGTACTGCCGCTGAAGCTCCAGTCAACGAACGGATAGTCCGCATCCTGTTTGAACAGATCCCAGGAGATCAGGCCGCTGGAGTCGATGAAGTGCGTTTCCAGGTTGGTGTGTTCCGCCACTTCTTCGTCATCGAAGGTCGGCGCGGTGAACACGTCGAGATCTTTCAGGCTGCGGCCCTGCAGCAGTTCGGTCACCGTGCGCTCCAGCGCCACGCCGAAGTCCGGGTGCGCGCCGAACGAGGCGAAGCAGGTGCCGTTGGTCGGGTTGAACAGCACCACGCAGATGACCGGATAGTTGCCGCCCAGCGAGGCGTCGTAGGAGAGGATCGGGAAACCTTCCTCTTCCAGCTTGGCGATGGATTCCACCACGCCCGGGTAGCGGTTCAGCACTTCGTCCGGGATCGCCGGCAGGCTGATGGATTCGGCGATGATGCGGTTTTTCACATAGCGCTCGAACACTTCCGACAGGCCCTGCACCCGCGCTTCGTTGGCGGTGTTGCCGGCGGACATGCCGTTGGAAACATACAGGTTGCCGATGATGTTCATCGGGATGTACACGGTTTGCTGATCGGACTGACGGGTAAACGGCAGCGCACACACGCCGCGATCGGCGTTGCCGGATTGCAGATCGACAAGATCGCTGGCGCTCAGCTCTTGCTGCGGATCGTAGAAGGCGTGCAGGCGTTCGTCGAGGATGCCGGCCGGCAGCGCGTCGTCTTCAGGGATCGGGAACCATTTCTCATTCGGGTAGTGCACGAAGTCGCCTTCGGCGATCTGCTTGCCCAGATAGAAATCGGCGAAGAAGTAGTTGGTGGACAGGCGCTCGAAATATTCACCCAGCGCGGAGGCCAGCGCGGCTTTTTTGCTGGCGCCTTTGCCGTTGGTGAAGCACAGCGGGCAATCGCGATCGCGAATGTGCACCGACCACACGTGCGGCACCGGGTTCAGCCAGGAGGCTTCTTCGATGTTGAAACCGAGATCGCTCAATTTCTGCTGGAAACGGGCGATGGAGTCTTCCAGGGCGGCGTCTTTACCGGGGATAAAAGTTTGCGTCATTGTCTTCACTTTTTGCGCGTACTAAAAACGCGCAATGATACGGGGTTTTGCGCTGGAGCTCCACGTATTCCTAAAGCGGTGGCAAAGTCACAGTTTTTTTAAGGATAAAGGCCATAATTCAGCGAGTTATCTGTCACGGAGAAATCTAATGAAATCAGTGAAACTCAGCGTGTTAACTCTCTTGTTGACCGGTGCCAGCGCCTCGGCGCTGGCGCTGCCCAACATCACCCTGCTGGCGACCGGCGGCACCATCGCCGGCGGCGGCGATTCGGCGACGAAATCCAACTATACGGCGGGCAAACTGGGCGTCGAGGCGTTGGTCGATGCGGTGCCGGCGCTGAAAGATATCGCCAACGTGCAGGGAGAGCAGGTGGTGAACATCGGCTCGCAGGACATGAACGATCAGGTCTGGCTGACGCTGGCGAAGAAAATTGACGCCGACTGCGGCAAAACCGACGGCTTCGTCATCACCCACGGCACCGATACGCTGGAAGAGACGGCCTATTTCCTCGATCTGACGGTGAAGTGCGACAAGCCGGTGGTGCTGGTGGGGGCGATGCGGCCGGCGACGGCGATGAGCGCCGACGGCCCGTTCAACCTGTATAATGCGGTGGTGACGGCGGCGGATCCGCAATCGGCCAACCGCGGGGTGCTGGTGGCGATGAATGACACGGTGCTGGATGCGCGCGACGTCACCAAGACCAACACCACCGCCGTGCAGACCTTCCAGTCGCCGAACTACGGCCCGCTGGGGTATATCCACAACGGCAAGGTCGATTACCAGCGTTCGCCGCAGCGTAAGCATACCCGGGATACGCCGTTCGACGTCAGCAAGTTGAGCGAACTGCCGAAGGTCGGCATCGTCTACAACTATGCCAACGCCTCCGATGCGCCGGCCAAGGCGCTGATCGCCGAAGGCTACCAGGGCATCGTCAGCGCCGGGGTCGGCAACGGCAATCTGTATAAAACGGTGTTCGACACCCTGGCGACGGCGGCGCAGCACGGTGTGGCGGTGGTGCGTTCATCGCGCGTGCCGACCGGCGCCACCACCGAAGATGCGGAAGTGGACGATGCCAAGTACGGCTTTGTGGCCGCCGGCACGCTGAATCCGCAAAAAGCGCGCATACTGCTGCAGCTGGCGCTGACGCAAACCAAAGACGCGAAGCAGATCCAGCAGATGTTCAATCAGTACTGATCGTTTTCTTCCCTGCGGGGGCCGACCGGGCTCCCGTAGCCATCTTGGCTGAATACAGCATAAAACACCGCGTTAACCCGCTGAATTTCCCCATGTCGCAGGGTTTTATCGTCCAAACAATCGCGACGGCCGCAGAGCCTGTCATCACCCGGCGCGGCCGTTTGCCGCCGACGGGCGAATAAGCGTTGCAGCCATGGGGCGTGAGTGATAAAACCGATGGGTTGGTTAACGCGAGCGTTAACTTCGGGCGTCTTTTCGACAGGTCGCTTTTCTGCGGCGAACAGTGAATGTGGTGAGGGGAAATGACTCAGGTTTATAATTTTAGCTCTGGCCCGGCGATGCTGCCGGTGGAAGTGTTGCGTCGTGCGGAACAGGAACTGTGCAACTGGCACGGGCTGGGCACGTCAGTGATGGAGATCAGTCACCGCAGCAAAGAGTTCATCGCCGTTGCTGAGCAGGCGGAACAGGATCTGCGCGATCTGCTGAAAGTCCCCTCCAACTATAAAGTGCTGTTTTGCCACGGCGGCGCCCGCGGGCAGTTTGCCGCGCTGCCGCTGAACCTGCTGGGCGACAAGACCACCGCCGACTATATCGACGGCGGTTATTGGGCGCACAGCGCCATCAAGGAAGCGGAGAAGTATTGCACCCCGAACGTCATCGACGTGAAAACCCGCATCGACGGCCTGAGCGGCATCAAGCCGATGAAAGAGTGGCAACTCAACGCCGACGCGGCTTATGTGCACTATTGCCCGAATGAGACCATCGACGGCGTGGCCATCGATGAAACGCCGGACTTCGGCGACAAGGTGGTGATCGGCGATTACTCCTCGACCATTCTGTCCCGCCCGCTCGACGTCAGCCGTTTTGGCGTGATTTACGCCGGCGCGCAGAAAAATATCGGCCCGGCCGGCCTGACGCTGGTGATCGTGCGCGACGATCTGCTGGGCAAGGCGCGCAAAGAAGTGCCGTCGATCCTCGATTACACCGTGCTGGCCGAGAACGACTCGATGTTCAACACCCCACCGACCTTCGCTTGGTATCTGTCCGGGCTGGTGTTCAAATGGCTGAAAGAGCAGGGCGGCCTGGTGGAGATGCAGAAACGCAATCAGGCCAAGGCCGAACTGCTGTACGCGACCATCGATAAATCCGACTTCTACCGCAGCCAGGTGGCGATCGCCAACCGTTCCTGGATGAACGTGCCGTTCCAGTTGGCCGATGCGGCGCTGGACAAGGTGTTCCTCAGCGAAGCCGAGGCCATCGGCCTGCAGGCGCTGAAAGGCCACCGGGTAGTTGGCGGCATGCGCGCTTCTATTTACAATGCCATGCCGCTGGCCGGCGTGCAGGCGCTGACCGACTTCATGACCGACTTCGAACGTCGTCACGGTTGATTCCGTCAGCCCGCCAGGCGCGGGCTGCTCAGGCTGTTGTCCTTTTGCATTAAAGCGGCTCCGGCATTATTCCGGAGCCGTTTCGTTTATCAGAATTGGAGAGTTTTGTTCACATGGTGGATTCCCTGACGTTACACCCGGTCGCCCTGGTCAATGGCACCGTCAACTTACCCGGCTCCAAGAGCGTTTCTAACCGCGCTCTGCTGCTGGCGGCGCTGGCGAAAGGCACGACCCGGCTGACCAACCTGCTGGACAGCGACGACGTGCGTCATATGCTGAACGCGCTGCAGGCGTTGGGCGTGAACTATCAGCTTTCCGCCGATCGCACCGTGTGCGAAGTGACCGGCGTGGCCGGGCCGCTGGTGGCCGATCGGCCGCTGGAACTGTTCCTCGGCAACGCCGGGACGGCGATGCGCCCATTGGCGGCGGCGCTGTGCCTCGGCGAGGGCGACGTGGTGTTGACCGGCGAACCGCGCATGAAAGAGCGCCCGATCGGCCATCTGGTGGACGCGTTGCGCCAGGGCGGGGCGCAGATTGATTACCTCGAGCAGACCGATTACCCACCGATTCGCCTGCGCGGCGGCTTCCAGGGCGGCGACGTCACCGTTGACGGCAGCGTCTCCAGCCAGTTCCTGACTGCGTTGCTGATGACCGCGCCGCTGGCGCCGCAGGATACGCAGATCCACATCAAGGGCGAGCTGGTTTCCAAGCCGTACATCGACATCACGCTGCATCTGATGCGCACCTTCGGCGTATCGGTGAGCCACGACAACTACCGGGTGTTCCATATCCAGGGGCGCCAGACGTATATCGCGCCGGGCGATTACCTGGTTGAGGGTGACGCCTCTTCCGCCTCCTACTTCCTGGCAGCGGCGGCGATCAAGGGCGGCACCGTGCGCGTGACCGGCATCGGCCGCAAAAGCGTGCAGGGTGACACCAAGTTTGCCGACGTGCTGGAGAAAATGGGCGCGCGCATTACCTGGGGCGACGATTTCATTGAGTGCAGCCGCGGTGAACTGCGCGGCATCGACATGGACATGAACCACATTCCGGACGCGGCGATGACCATCGCCACCGCGGCGCTGTTCGCCGAGGGGCCGACCACCATTCGCAATATCTACAACTGGCGGGTGAAGGAGACCGACCGTCTGGCGGCGATGGCGACCGAGCTGCGTAAAGTGGGGGCGGAAGTGGACGAAGGCGAAGACTATATTCACGTTGTGCCGCCGGCCAAACTGCAGTTTGCCGAGATCGGCACCTACAACGATCACCGCATGGCGATGTGTTTCTCGCTGGTGGCGCTGTCGGATACTCCGGTCACCATTCTCGATCCGAAATGCACCGCGAAAACCTTCCCGGACTATTTCGAACAGCTGGCGCGCATCAGCCAGCCGGCGTAACCCGTCAAATCGTTTATTTTAAGGCCCCTTTGTGGGCCTTTATCGTTTTTAACCTTTGGCGACCGGCGTTTCTTCTATACTTTTTCGCGGTTGTGCGCTTATTTTCAACAACCGGACAGTTCCAGGGTAACAGATCGCCGTAGGGCAGCGTATAATACGCCACCGTATTTGCCCCTGATTGGGCAGGTGACAGGGCGCACGGGCTTCGCGTCGAAGCTCACCGTGCCTCTGTGAGGTTTTCTACCTGAAGGAGAGAGAAATGACGGCTACAGCCCCGGTGATAACCGTTGATGGACCAAGTGGCGCAGGCAAAGGCACGCTGTGTAAAGCGTTGGCCGAGTCCCTTGGTTGGCGTTTGCTGGACTCCGGCGCGATCTACCGCGTGCTGGCGCTGGCGGCGTTGCATCATCAGGTGGATATCACTTCTGAGGAAGCGCTGGTTCCGCTGGCCGCACATCTCGATGTTCGCTTCGTTGCCCAGGACGGCAAGCTGCAGGTGATTTTGGAAGGTGAGGACGTCAGCAATGAGATCCGCACCGAAACCGTCGGCAACACCGCGTCGCAAGCGGCGGCGTTTCCGCGCGTGCGCGAGGCGTTGCTGCGTCGCCAGCGCGCATTCCGCGAGGCGCCCGGCCTGATTGCCGATGGTCGCGATATGGGCACGGTGGTGTTCCCGGACGCGCCGGTCAAGATTTTCCTCGACGCCAGCTCGGAGGAGCGCGCGCACCGCCGCATGCTGCAGTTGCAGGAGAAGGGCTTTAATGTTAACTTTGAACGTCTTTTAGCCGAGATAAAGGAACGGGACGACCGTGACCGTAATCGGCCTATCGCGCCTCTGGTGCCCGCTTCTGACGCCCTCGTGCTGGATTCTACCAGCATGTCGATCGAAGAAGTGATCCGGCAGGCGTTGACGTATGCACAGAAAGTGTTGGCGTTGCCGCAGCAATAAGCGCGGCGGCGCTATTGGCTTTTTGTCATATTTGTCATAGCGGTATCGCAATATATCGGGTAAAATTTTACCCCTGTAACCTTAAACCCTGTCGGCATGGAGCCAATGGCGGGGTATGTGAAACAACCCCATTCGGCGGGACGCTAAATGGACGTTAAACTAAAGAACCCTGAAGATTAACAACATGACTGAATCTTTCGCTCAACTCTTTGAAGAATCCTTAAAAGAAATCGAAACCCGCCCGGGTTCCATCGTTCGTGGCGTCGTTGTTGCTATCGACAAAGATATCGTACTGGTTGACGCCGGTCTGAAATCTGAGTCTGCCATCCCGGCTGAGCAATTCAAAAACGCCCAGGGCGAGCTGGAAATCCAGGTTGGTGACGAAGTTGACGTTGCTCTGGATGCTGTTGAAGACGGCTTCGGTGAAACCCTGCTGTCCCGTGAGAAAGCTAAGCGTCACGAAGCTTGGATCACGCTGGAAAAAGCCTACGAAGAAGCTGAGACTGTAACCGGTGTTATCAACGGCAAAGTGAAGGGTGGCTTCACCGTCGAGCTGAACGGCATCCGCGCGTTCCTGCCAGGTTCCCTGGTTGACGTGCGTCCGGTACGTGACACTCTGCACCTGGAAGGCAAAGAGCTTGAGTTCAAAGTCATCAAGCTGGATCAGAAGCGCAACAACGTTGTCGTTTCTCGCCGTGCGGTTATCGAATCCGAGAACAGCGCTGAGCGCGATCAACTGCTGGAAAACCTGCAGGAAGGCATGGAAGTTAAAGGTATCGTTAAGAACCTCACTGACTACGGTGCATTCGTTGATCTGGGCGGCGTAGACGGCCTGCTGCACATCACTGACATGGCTTGGAAACGCGTTAAGCACCCAAGCGAAATCGTCAATGTTGGCGATGAAATCACTGTTAAAGTGCTGAAGTTCGACCGCGAGCGTACTCGTGTATCCCTGGGCCTGAAACAGCTGGGCGAAGATCCATGGGTTGCTATCGCGAAACGTTACCCAGAAGGCACCAAGCTGACTGGTCGTGTAACCAACCTGACTGATTACGGCTGCTTCGTAGAAATCGAAGAAGGCGTTGAAGGTCTGGTACACGTTTCTGAAATGGATTGGACCAACAAAAACATCCATCCGTCCAAAGTTGTTAACGTGGGCGACGTAGTGGAAGTGATGGTTCTGGACATCGATGAAGAACGTCGTCGTATCTCCCTGGGCCTGAAGCAGTGCAAATCCAACCCATGGCAGCAGTTCGCAGAAACCCACAACAAGGGCGACCGCGTTGAAGGTAAAATCAAGTCTATCACTGACTTCGGTATCTTCATCGGCCTGGACGGCGGCATCGACGGCCTGGTTCACCTGTCTGACATCTCCTGGAACGTTGCAGGCGAAGAAGCAGTACGTGAATACAAGAAAGGCGACGAAATCGCAGCGGTTGTTCTGCAAGTTGACGCAGAGCGCGAGCGTATCTCCCTGGGCGTGAAGCAGCTGGCTGAAGACCCGTTCAATAACTACCTGTCTATGAACAAGAAAGGTGCTATTGTTACTGGTAAAGTCACTGCAGTTGACGCCAAAGGTGCTACAGTTGAATTGGCAGGCGGCGTAGAAGGTTACCTGCGTGCATCTGAAGCCTCTCGCGACCGCATTGAAGATGCAACTCTGGTTCTGAACGTAGGTGACGAAGTTGAAGCCAAATTCACCGGCGTTGACCGTAAGAACCGCGTTGTAAGCCTGTCCGTACGTGCTAAGGACGAAGCTGACGAGAAAGACGCCATCGCTACTGTTAACAACAAACAGGAAGAAGGCAACTTCTCTAACGCAATGGCTGAAGCTTTCAAAGCGGCTAAAGGCGAGTAATGACGGGGGGCGGTTTTTGACCGCCCCGATACGGTAGTTTAGCTGCAAAGCTTGGAGGTACTATGACCAAGTCTGAACTTATTGAAAGACTTGCTGGCCAGCAATCTCATATTCCGGCGAAGGCCGTTGAGGATGCAGTGAAAGAGATGCTTGAGCACATGGCCGCAACGCTGGCCGAGGGCGAACGCATTGAGATCCGCGGATTCGGCAGTTTTTCTCTTCACTACCGTGCCCCGCGTGTAGGCCGCAACCCGAAAACCGGTGACAAAGTTGAGCTGGACGGCAAGTACGTTCCTCACTTCAAACCCGGCAAAGAGTTGCGTGACCGCGCCAATATCTATGGCTAGTCGCTGACTGCTCATAGCGTTGTTGCTTGTAAAGAATATAAAACGGTGCCTTTAAGGCGCCGTTTTTTTTCGCCTGCGATTCTCCACGATACGCTCGTGAATTGCGTACTGCGCCGCATTTGCGGTGTGGCTGCTGCATAGGCCTCTCTTATCCTGCCATGCTCACCGCATCTTCGTTAAAGCCCGCTGGCGGCGACATATCGCCTCAACGATCCTGCTTGCTTACCGTGACGCGTTTTTGCTCATGGTGGAGCCGAAGGGAGAAGAGCGATCAAAATTTCGCTGGATCTGGCGATATTCGCCGTCATCTGCGGCATCCTGCCGCTGCTGGTTTTACCGCGGTTGCCAGAGCCATGGCTGCTGTGGCCGATGCTGTTTGTCGCCTGTTTACTGCTGCGCACCCGTTGGCCGATCTGCCGCTATTTGGCCTGCCTGGGTTTGGGATTCATATGGGCGGTTTTCAACGCCGGAAGCCTGCTTGGGCAAATGGAGCACCTAAGCCGCATGCCGGATGTAACGGCGGTGGTACAGGTGAGCAGCGTCGCACTGGAGCCTGCCACCAGTAAGCAGACGCTGATGCGCATCGAACGAGTCGACGGCCATTGGTTGGTGCCTGCGCTGGCGTTTACCACGACGTGGGCCCCAGAACGGCAGCGGCTGTGCGCCGGGCAGCGTTGGCAGTTGAAACTGCGTTTGCGGCCGGTGCACGGTAAGCTCAATGAAGGCGGCTTTGACAGCCAGCGTTGGGCAATCGCGCAGCGCCAACCCTTGACCGCGCAGGTCAGGCAGGCTCGTTTGCTGGATGGCGATTGCGGCCTGCGCCAGCGCATAATCAGCCATGCGGAAACCAACATCGGTGAATTGCGTTACAAGGCGGTATTGCTGGCGCTAGCTTTTGGAGAACGAACCGCACTTGAACAGGCTTTGCGCACGCTGATGCTGAAAACCGGCATTGCGCACTTAATGGCCATTTCAGGGCTTCATGTGGCGATGGTCGCCATTTTGTTTTGGGCGGTGCTGCGTGCGCTGCAGTTTTTTCTTCCCGCCCATCTGATTGGCTATCGCTTTCCGCTGGTCGCAGGCTGGGTGGCGACGCTGATCTATGTCTGGTTGGTGGGCGCCCAGCCGCCGGCGGTACGCACCGCGTTGGCGATGACCCTGTGGATGCTGCTGCGCTTGCGCGGCGTTCATTGTTCTTCCTGGCAGGTGTGGCTATGGTGTATCGGGCTGATTTTGCTGTGCGATCCGCTGGCGATATTGTCAGACAGTTTCTGGCTGTCGGTGCTGGCGGTAGGTTGCCTGATTTTTTGGTTTGAATGGGCGCCGATCGGTGAGCGATTCCGGTCGGCGTGGTATTGGGCGCCGGTACGCTGGCTGCATATTCAGCTCGGCATGACGCTGCTACTGGTGCCGATGCAGGTCGCACTGTTTTTAGGCCTGACGCTGACCTCGTTGCCGGCCAATCTTTGGGCGGTGCCGATCGTCTCATTGGTGACGGTGCCGTTGATTTTGCTGGCGGTGATCGGCGGCGTCTTCCCCTCGCTAAGTTACGGGCTTTGGTGGTTGGCCGATTTCACGTTGAGCTGGGTGTTTGTGCCGCTGAATTACCTGCAACGCGGTTGGGTGGATTTGGGGGCTGCCTCGCTGCTGGCCAGCATAGCGGGATGGCTTATCGTTATCTGTTGGCGCTTTCATTGGTGGCGGCGTTATGCCCCGGGGCTGGCGACGATAGCGATATGCTGTGTGCTGTGGCGGGAAAAAGAGCCGGGATACCGCTGGCGAGTCGATATGCTCGATGTCGGGCACGGCTTGGCGGTGGTCATTGAGCAAAACGGCAAGGGAATACTGTACGATACCGGCGATCGTTGGCCGGGCGGCAGCGCCGCCGAACGGCATATTTTGCCGATGTTGAACTGGCGAGGAATTGAATTGGAACAGATCATTATCAGCCATGATCATCTCGATCATATCGGCGGGCTGCCGACGGTACAGAGTGCGTTTCCACAGGCGAAGGTGCGTAGCCCGATACGCGGGGTGGGGCACTTGCCCTGCGTCGCCGGTGAGCGTTGGCGTTGGCAGTCGTTGCAATTCGAGGTGCTGTGGCCGCCGAGAACGCTCAAAAGGCCGGTCAATGACGACTCCTGCGTGATTCGTATCGACGACGGGCAATACAGCCTGCTGCTTACCGGCGACGCGGAAAAGAAAGCGGAGGCACAGCTGATTCGATTGCGGCGCGACCGTTTAGCGGCCACGATATTGCAGGTGGGGCACCATGGCAGCAGAACCTCTTCCACACCGCCGTTTCTGCGCGCGGTCAATCCTGAGGCGGCGCTGGCGTCTGCATCTCGTTACAACAAATGGCGTTTGCCTGCGCGTAAAGTGGTCGCCAGATACCGGGCAAATGGCATTATATGGCGTGATACGACGCGCTCTGGCCAGTTATCGGTACTTTTTTTCGACAACGATTGGCAAATTAAAGGCTTTCGCGAACAATTAATGCCCCGTTGGTACCATCAGCGGTTTGGCGTAGAGGGTGATAATGAGTAAAATAGGCCGCTATTTCTTCCGATGCTGGTATTTGCATGATGAATGATAAAGATCTCTCGACCTGGCAGACTTTCCGTCGACTCTGGCCGATGATCACTCCTTTTAAGACCGGGCTGATTGTGGCCGCCATTGCGTTGATTATGAACGCAGCGGGTGACACGCTGATGCTGTCTCTGCTTAAACCGCTATTGGACGATGGGTTTGGAAAAACCGACAGCAGCGTGCTGGTGTGGATGCCGCTGGCGGTGATTGCGCTGATGCTGATGCGCGGCGTGACCAGCTTTGTTTCAAGCTACTGCATTTCCTGGGTTTCCGGCATGGTGGTGATGCAGATGCGCCGCCGCCTGTTTGGCCACATGATGAGAATGCCGGTGGCCTTCTTCGATCAGCAGTCTACCGGGACTTTGCTGTCGCGCATTACCTATGATTCCGAGCAGGTGGCTTCCTCCTCTTCCAGTGCGCTGGTGACCGTGGTGCGTGAAGGGGCCTCGATCATTGGCCTGTTCATCATGATGTTCTACTACAGCTGGCAGCTGTCGGTGATCCTGATCGTGCTGGCGCCGATCGTTTCCATCGCCATTCGCCTGGTGTCCAAGCGTTTCCGTAACATCAGCAAGAACATGCAGAACACCATGGGGCAGGTGACCACCAGCGCCGAGCAGATGCTGAAAGGCCATAAGGAAGTGCTGATCTTCGGTGGCCAGCAGGTGGAAACCGAGCGCTTTAACTCGGTCAGCAACCGCATGCGTCAACAGGGCATGAAACTGGTCTCCGCGTCTTCGATTTCCGATCCGATCATACAGCTGATCGCTTCGCTGGCCCTGGCGTTCGTACTGTTTGCCGCCAGCTTCCCAAGCGTGATGGCAACCCTGACCGCCGGTACTATTACTGTGGTGTTCTCGTCGATGATCGCGCTGATGCGCCCGCTGAAGTCGCTGACCAATGTCAATGCCCAGTTCCAACGCGGGATGGCGGCCTGTCAGACGCTGTTCTCCATTTTGGATATGGAACAGGAAAAAGACACCGGTACCCGCGAAGTGAAGCGTGCGAAAGGCGATATCGAATTCCGTAACGTTACCTTCTACTACCCATCCAAGGAAACGCCGGCGCTGCGTGATATCAACCTGAAAATCGCTGAAGGCAAGACCGTTGCATTGGTGGGCCGTTCCGGTTCGGGGAAATCCACCATCGCCAACCTGTTGACGCGTTTCTACGATATCCAGGAAGGCGAAATTCTGATGGATGGCCACGATCTGCGCGAATATACCCTGGCCTCACTGCGTAATCAGGTGGCGCTGGTCTCGCAAAACGTGCATCTGTTCAACGACACCATCGCCAATAACATCGCCTATGCGCGCGAGAGCGAATACAGCCGCGAGCAGATTGAGAAAGCGGCAGAAATGGCGTACGCGATGGACTTCATCAACAAGATGGAGAACGGCTTGGATACGGTGATCGGTGAGAACGGCGTAATGCTGTCCGGCGGCCAACGTCAGCGTATCGCCATCGCGCGTGCGTTACTGCGTGACTGTCCGATCCTGATCCTGGATGAGGCGACTTCTGCGCTGGATACCGAGTCCGAACGTGCTATTCAAGCTGCGCTTGACGAGTTGCAGAAAGACCGTACTTCGCTGGTGATCGCGCACCGTCTGTCGACGATTGAGAAGGCGGACGAGATCCTGGTGGTGGAGGACGGCCGCATCGTCGAACGCGGCGAGCACGCCGAATTGCTTGAACGGCAGGGCGCCTATGCGCAGCTGCACCGCATGCAGTTTGGTCAATAATGATTGAGCGCATCTGGTCCGGCGGTTCGCTGCTTTATCTGGCGCTGCTGCCGCTCTCTTGGCTGTATGGCCTGTTTAGTTGGCTGATTCGCCTCAGCTATCGCTGCGGCCTGCGCAAAAGCTGGCGCGCACCGGTGCCGGTGGTGGTGGTGGGCAACCTCACTGCCGGCGGCAACGGCAAAACGCCGATGGTGATCTGGCTGGTGGAACACCTGCAGCAGCGGGGCTATCGCATTGGCGTGGTCTCGCGCGGTTACGGCGGCAAGTCGGCGGTCTATCCCCTGGTGCTCAATCAGAATACCTCAACCCGCGAAGCGGGGGATGAGCCGGTGCTGATTTATCAGCGCACCGGCGCGCCCGTGGCGATTGCGCCCAAGCGAGCCGAGGCGGTGGAGGCCTTGCTGCAACACCAGCCGCTGGATGCGATCATCACCGACGACGGCTTGCAGCACTATGCCTTACAGCGTGACTTCGAGCTGGTGGTCATCGACGGCGTGCGCCGTTTCGGCAATGGCTGGTGGTTACCGGCCGGGCCGATGCGCGAGCGTGCCGCGCGGCTTGGCAGCGTCGATGCGCGCGTCGCCAATGGCGGCGTGGCGCAGGCGGGAGAGATTGCCATGCGCCTGCAGGCGCGTGACGCGGTGAACCTGCTGAGCGGTGAACGTCGCCCGGCGGCCGAGCTGCCGCGCGTGGTGGCTATGGCGGGTATCGGTCATCCGCCGCGTTTCTTCGCGACGTTGGAAAAACTGAACGTCGAGGTGGTGCAGGAAGTGGCGTTTGCCGATCATCAGGAATATCAGCAGCCGCAGCTGGCGGCGCTGGCTGCAGCCGATCAGACGCTGCTGATGACGGAGAAGGACGCGGTGAAGTGTCGCGCCTTTGCCCAGCCTAATTGGTGGTATTTGCCGGTTGATGCGGTGCTACCGTCCGCTCAGGCTGAGCAACTGCTGCAGGATATCGAATCTCTACTGACTAAATAATCTCAGGACGCCAGCGTGATAAGCCCCAGGGCTTGCGCGCAGGCTTCCAGCGAACGCTGCTGGGTTTGCTGATACAGTGCCAGCTCATCGATCACCTCACTGCCCAACGCTTGTTCAAACGCTGCGCGGCTGGAAGTCGCGTTGTATTGCGCGTGGCGGCTGTCCCCCAGATTCGACTGGAAAATCCCCGCCGCGCTGACCGGCAGAAAATCTTCATACACCAGCGGCTGGAAGCGAACGTGTTCTTTCTCGATCAGTTGTTCCAGGGTGCTGTGCTTATCCAGCGACTCTTTGGCCGCCAGGCCGCATTCGGTCGGGAAATAGCGGAACCAGGCCAGCTGTTGCTCACGCAGCGTAGCGTAATCGTCCGGAAACGCCCGGAAGTTTTCCTCCAGCAATTGATAGTAGCGCTCGGCATTCTTCTCGCTCGGCGGCGCCTGTAGCGCATCGTTGGTCGCCTGCAGCAAACGGTCGTAAAGTTCGCGTCCTTTAGGCGTCAGCGCCACGCCGCGTTGTTCGATCTCGCCGAAGCGTGCGGTGTGATGACCGGCGATGGCGTGGCCGTCGTGCTCAACGAAATCGACGCTTTCTTCCAGCGCTTTGAAGCTGGTTTGGCGCAGCAGGATCGCGCGGCGGCGGCGCGGTGGGCCCTCGATGACTGCTTTGGGCGTAATACCGCGGCCGGGCATCGCCTGCTGAACGCGATCGATATCCAGCGTGCGTGGTGTCAGGTGGTTGATATGTGGCCCTTTAAACGCTACCACGTCAGCGATCAGGCGATGCTGATCGTGCAGTTGCCGGTATTCTTCGGCGCTGACCGTCGCTTGGTTGTGCCAGCGGAAAGTTTCCAGCGCTTGCTCGACAAATTCCTGCGCCTGCACTTCATTCAATCCGCCTTGCGCTTCCTGCAGCGCGATCAGCTCCAGCGCGCGATCGGTAAAGATGCGGCGGCGTGCCAGCAAGCGCTCGGCCAGCGCACGCAGCGCGGGATCCTCTATCAGTTCCAGGCGCAGCAGGGAGGTGAACACGCGGAAAGGACTGATCTGCAGAGCGTCTTCGTGTACGGCGCGAAAAGCGGTGGAGTGCACCGGAACGCCTGCTACCGACAGGTCATAGTAACCGACCGGCGCCATCCCCATCACCCGAAACAGGCGGCGCAGGGTGGTCAGCTCGCCTGCAGTGCCGACCCGGATTGCGCCGTGGCGCTCCATGGCCAGGCGTTCTATCTCGCCGGTGATTTGCAGTTGATGAGCCAGTGCGGCGTCTTCGCGCAGAACCTGCCGGTTGGTTTCCGCCACCAGCTCCAGCAGATCGCCGTACAGCGGTACCTCTTTTTGATACATGTCCGACATCGCGTGAGAGAATCTGGCGCGGATTTCATTAGGTGAAACGAACTGCTGGGCGGTCATGCGCATAGCTCCTTGATTCAGCATAATCTGAAAAATCGTGTTTTTAGCGGCAAAAGTGCTGGCGAAAAAGCCGTCTGCCTTGTTTTCCCCTCAAGTTTAGCCATCTGATTTGGGATTTGTTATAGACGCGGCAAGCATATTAGAGTTTTATGCGTTAGCTCTCATTTGCAGCGCACAGGCGGGCAAACGATGCCCTGGTGAGCGGAGGGGCGCGGTGGTTCGGACGCGGCGACCGTTAAATTAAGTCATGTGTATTCAGGGGGATAAAAATAAATCGGGCGTAATAGCGAATTTAATGCAATAAACCTCTTGTGCATTCGCCAGTTTTATGAGTAAATGCAAGTCGGCCTGTAATCCAGACCTATTTATGTTCGAGTTTAGAGTTAAGCAGTTCCTCCAAAAACGTTATCATTCGATTCCGCTTCAAAGACGAACCTTCTAAGTACCTCCCATAAGTAATGTTTCTGAAATGGCCTCAATTGCCTCTTATGGCAGGTTTTGTAAATATATTTAAAGGTAAAAGTAATGTCTAAGAAGACGGGTCAGGTTAAGTGGTTCAACGAAAGCAAAGGTTTTGGTTTCATTGAGCAGCACGACGGTGGCAAAGATGTATTCGTACACTTCTCCGCTATCATGACCGACGGTTTCAAGACCCTGGCTGAAGGCCAGCGTGTCGAGTACACCATCCAGGACAGCCCGCGCGGGCCGGCTGCCGCCAACGTAGTTGCTCTGTAAGAAGACAGGGAACGCGTATAAGAGATCTTAATACAACCATGGTGACGCCTCAGCGCTGAGTCATGCGGAAGATATTAAGTTCAACAAGCCCGCCTTCGTGCGGGTTTTTTTATTTTTTGCTCACGAGAGGTTTGTTACGAAAAACTTTAGGATGGGCTGGTAGCGTCCAGACAATATAAAAAATGACGTTGTCAAGGATGCTCAAGTAAAAGGATATAAGTTATGTTTAAAAATACTGTGTTAAAAATGGGCCGCGTGAAATGGTTTAATCAGGCCGAAGGCTATGGTTTTATTTCACCGGTAGATGGCAGCGACGAAATCTATGTCAATCGCAACGCTATCGCCAACACCAAAAATAAGTCGTTGAACGAAGGTCAGAACGTAGAGTTCTCGATCTATCGCAGCTCACATGGGCTGTCCGCGGCAGACGTTATCGCGTTCTGATCGCATCCTCCTTCCTCGCCAGTGCCGGTGTCGCCACCCGCAAGCACTGGCGAAGATAAATCTCTCGATATCCACTATTATCAGGCCATTGCCTACTTGCCACGGATATCAGGATGACCACCCCGATAATTTCCCTTACCGCCGCTCGCGCGCTGCACCTTGCCGCTCAGGGGCTGCTTTCTCCGCTTAAGCGCCAGGCTCGGCCCGATGACGTCGTGAACGCGATCCAGCGCATGGGGCTGTTACAAATCGATACCATTAGCGTCGTCGCCCGCAGCCCGTATCTGGTGTTGTTCAGCCGTTTGGGGGCCTATCAGCCGGAATGGCTGGAGCAGGCGCTCGCCGGCCGCAAGCTGTTCGAGTATTGGGCGCACGAAGCCTGTTTCCTGCCGATCGAGGATTTTGGTCTGCTGCGGCACCGCATGCTGGCGCCTCATGATATGGGCTGGAAATATTCCGCCGACTGGGTGCAGCAACACCAGGCGGCGATGGACAGCCTGCTGCGGCACATCGAACAACAGGGGCCGGTGCGCTCCGCCGATTTCAGCGCCGAGAAAAAGGGCAACAGCGGATGGTGGGACTGGAAACCGGAGAAACGACACCTGGAGATCCTGTTTACTGCCGGCAAGCTGATGGTGGCCGAGCGTCGCAACTTCCACCGGGTTTACGATCTGACCGAAAGGCTGTTGCCGGCCTGGGACGATGCGCGCCATACGCTGCCTGTGGAGCAGGCGCGCAGGCAGATGCTGCGCCGCACCTGCCGCTATCTGGGCATTTTTCGCGCCGAGTGGTTGGCGGACTACTATCGGCTGAAACGCGTGGCGCCAAAAGCCTTGCTGGTAGAGCTGCAGGAGCAGGGGGAGATTACGCCGCTGCAGGTAGAGGGGCTGGAAGGGCCGTTCTATGTGCATGAATCACTGGCGGAACTGCTGCCGTTGGCGGAGCAGGGCAAACTGAAATCGACGGTCACCAGCCTGCTGTCGCCTTTTGATCCCGTGGTTTGGGATCGGCGTCGGGCGCTCGAGCTGTTCAACTTTGACTATCGGCTGGAATGTTATACGCCGAAAGAAAAACGTCGCTATGGCTACTTCACCTTGCCGGTGCTGCATCGCGGTGAGCTGGTGGGGCGTATTGACGCCAAGGCGCACCGCCGCCAGGGAGTGTTTGAGATCATCAGCTTCCATGCGGAGCCGCGGGTGCGCTTCGGCCAACAGCGGTCCCAGGATATCCGGCTGGCCATCGCGCGTACGGCCAAATGGCACGGTGCGCAACGCGTTGCGCTGGGCGACATTCCGGCGGCGTTGGCCGCAGAATGGGGGGACGGCTGGGAAGTGGGATAACGAGCGACGCCGTCGATGGGGTAAAACGAAGTTCAGCGCCGCTCGTTACAAAGGGGCTCAGTGGCTGAAGTTAGCGAACAGAGCGATGATTTTATGCAGACGTTTGATCACGTATTACGGCCTTTTTGTGATTTGTATCACAAAATTCTACGCCGGGATGCGCCCCAGTTCAAGCGGTTGCCCCCGCGCGGTGAGGAAATATCGGTGGGTTGGTGCCACCGGTGATTAACCTGAGGCCGGGCGTTATGCTATCCTCACAGCCTTTCCCAGATGACCTATCCCCTTACGGAGGATGCATGGACCACCGTTTACTCGAAATCGTTGCCTGCCCGGTATGCAACGGCAAACTCTATTTCAATAAAGAAAACCAGGAACTGGTGTGCAAAGCGGACGGATTGGCTTACCCGCTGCGCGACGGCATTCCGGTGCTGTTGGAAAATGAAGCGCGCGCGCTGTCGCTGGATGAGAAGCACGCATGAGTTTTATCGCTATAATTCCCGCCCGCTACGCCTCGACCCGTTTGCCGGGTAAACCGCTGGCCGATATTCACGGCAAGCCGATGGTGGTACACGTGATGGAGCGCGCCCGCGAGTCCGGCGCCAGCCGCGTCATCGTGGCGACCGATCATCCTGAAGTCGCCAAAGCGGTGGAAGCCGCCGGCGGCGAAGTGTGCATGACCAGCCCGGATCACCATTCCGGCACCGAACGTCTGGCGGAAGTGATCGCGCACTACGGCTTTGCCGACGATCAGATTATCGTTAACGTGCAGGGCGACGAACCGCTGATCCCACCGGTGATCGTGCGTCAGGTGGCGGAGAACCTGGCGGGCAGCCAGGCCGGTATGGCGACGCTGGCGGTGCCGATCGAGAGCGCCGAAGAGGCTTTCAACCCCAACGCGGTGAAGGTCGTGATGGACGCTCAGGGCTACGCGCTCTATTTCTCACGCGCCACCATTCCGTGGGATCGCGAGCGTTTCGCCGCGTCGAAAGAGAGCATCGGCGACAGCCTGCTGCGTCATATCGGCATCTACGCGTACCGCGCCGGCTTTGTGCGCCGCTACGTCAGCTGGGCGCCGAGCCAGCTGGAGCAGATCGAGCTGTTGGAACAGCTGCGCGTGCTGTGGTACGGTGAAAAAATCCACGTGGCGGTCGCGAAAGCGATCCCGAGCGTGGGGGTCGATACGCCGGAAGATCTCCAGCGCGTGCGCGACAGCATCCAACCCTGAGCCTGAGTTCGTCGGCGCGCCGCGCAACGCGCCGACGATGCAACACCCCCCATGATTGTTCCCCGTTTTGTTGATCTGCGTTGAAGAATTTTTCCGCTCACCGTTCGATGATGTTACGTATCCCCTTATTAGCCTGAGGTGAATGCCTTATGGAGCAGTTACGCGCTGAACTGAGCATTGTGTTGGGTGAGTCCATCAGCCGGCTGGAGCGGGTGAGCGAGCAGCCTTATGCGCATATGTATTCGCTGTACGATCGGCAGGGCAACGCGATCCCGCTGATGGCGAAAAGCTTTATCTGTCAGGGTATCGCCCAGCAGGAGGCTTACAAGCTGTCGATGCTGGCGCGCGACGGGGATATTCGGCTGCCTACGGTGTACGGCGTGGTGTGCACCCACCAGGCGCCGTATACGGAAATCCTGCTGATCGAGCGCCTGCGCGGCGTGTCGGCCGAAGCGCCAACGCGTTCGCCGGATCGCTGGAACATGCTGATGGAGCAGATCGTCGACGGGGTATTGGCCTGGCACCGCATCGACAGCCACGGCAGCGTCGGCAGCGTTGACAGCACGCAGGAGAACGACTGGTTTTGCTGGTATCAACAGCGGGTCGAAGTGCTGTGGGCGACGGTAGTCAATCTCACTACCCCGCAGCTGACCATGGCGGATCGGCGTTTGCTGTACCGCACGCGCGAAGCGCTGACCCATTTCTTCGTCGGCTTCGACGATCCCTGTGTTCTGGTGCACGGTAATCTGTCGCTGCGCAGCATGCTGAAGGATCCCAAAAGCGATCAGCTGTTGGCGATGCTCAATCCCGGCGTGGTGCTGTGGGCGCCGCGCGAATACGATCTTTTCCGCCTGTGCGAGGCGGGTATGCCCAGCCAGCTCCTGTTCCGCTATCTGCAGCGCGCGCCGGTCGCTGACGCTTTCCTGGCGCGGCGCTGGCTGTATGTGGTGTGGGAAGCGGTAGGGCGTTTGGTTCATACCGGCAAGCTGGAGCGGCGGCCGTTCGACTATGCGTCGCAACAGCTGCTGCCCTGGCTGGCCGGTTGAACGGGCCTTACTCTGCGCCGGCGCGATCCGCGCCTTTCAGCCATTGCCACAGGCTGCCCAGCGTTTCATACCAGGCACGTTCGGTATGGCCGAGGAACATCGACGACGGTGTGGCGCGGTCCCAGATATTGAGCGGCGAGTCGATCGCCAACTGGTTGGCCGGCGCCGGGATCGGGTGCAGGCCTTTCGCCTCGAAGAAGCGCATGGCGCGTGGCAAATGGTTGGCGGAGGTCACCAGAATGAACGGTTGCTCGCCGACCAGCTTGGCGACCTGAGCGGCTTCTTCCTCGGTATCGCGCGGTTCCCCCAGGATCACCATATCGCTGCGCGGCACGCCCAGGCTTTCGGCCACCAGCGCCGCCGTGGCGGCGTTGCTTTGCATGCTTCCGGCGGACGCGCCGGTAAACACCATCCTGGCGCCGGGATGTGCAAGGTAAAGCCGCACGCCTTCCGTCACGCGCGGCAGGCTGTTGCCGAGCAAATTCGAGCTGGGTGCCCAATCGGGATTGTAGGTATAGCCCCCGCCCAATACCACGATGTAGCTGACCGGATCGCTGCCGCGATAAGTCTGGTATTGGGCTTCGATCGGCCGCAGCAGTCGGTCGGCCACCGGTTGCAGGCTGAAAAGCAATAAAAACAGCCAGCTCAGCGTGAAAATCGTCTTACCGCTTTTTTGCCAGCGGGTGAACCACAGCAGCAGCAGCGCCAACCCCATCAGCAGCATCAACAACGGCAGCGGCATCAGCAGGGCGCCAAAGAACTTTTTCAGGTTGAACAGCATCGAAAATCAGATCCTTTTGGGTGAAAAAGCGGCATCCAGGCATAAACAGGCCGCAAGAAGATACATTCTAAGCCAGTCTGTGCCAAAATAGCAGGTTTGAATAGGCGTGCGCTTTGCCGCCGACAATAATGAGTTCAGCGGAGCCGTTGTCCATGCAGGATCGCAATTTTGACGATATTGCTGAAAAATTTGCGCGTAATATTTACGGCACCACGAAAGGAAAAATCCGCCAGGCGGTGGTTTGGCAGGATCTGACCGGGCTGCTGGCGCAGTTGCCGCAGCGGCCGCTGCGCATCCTCGACGCCGGGGGCGGTGAAGGCCATATGGCCTGCCAGCTGGCAGAATTAGGACATCAGGTGTTGTTGTGCGATCTTTCTGGTGAGATGATCCAGCGCGCCGCGCAGCTGGCGGAGCAGAAAGGTGTGAGCCAGAACATGCAATTCGTACAAAGTTCTGCGCAGGATATCGCTCAACATTTGGAACAGCCGGTTGATCTGATATTGTTTCATGCAGTGCTTGAATGGATCGCCGAGCCCGAAGCGGCGCTGCAGGCGTTGTATAACTGCCTGACGCCGGGCGGCGCGCTGTCGCTGATGTTCTTCAACGCCAATGGCCTCTTGATGCGCAACGTGGTGTTGGGTAATTTCCAACTGGTGGAGCCCGAGGTCAGACGCCGCCGCAAGCGTTCGCTGTCGCCGCAATACCCGCACGATCCGCTATTGGTCTACGGTTGGCTGGAACAGCTGGGCATGCGTATCAGCGGCAAAACCGGCGTGCGGGTGTTCCACGACTATCTGCAGAGCAGACAGCTGCAAACACAAAAATTTGAAGAGTTACTGGCGCTTGAACAGCACTATTGCCGGCAGGAGCCGTACGTGAGTTTGGGGCGCTACATTCACGTCATGGCGCATAAACCAAACCTGAAGGACGAACTATGAGTGAATTTTCCCAGACAGTACCCGAACTGGTCGCCTGGGCACGGAAAAATGATTTCTCTATTTCGCTCCCTACGGAGCGTCTCGCATTTCTGCTCGCCATCGCCACCCTGAACGGCGAACGGCTGGACGGCGAGATGAGCGAAGGTGAGCTGGTTGATGCATTTCGCCATGTCAGCAAGGGTTTTGAACAGACGCATGAAACGGTGGCGATGCGCGCCAACAATGCGATCAACGACATGGTGCGCCAGCGCCTGTTGAACCGCTTTACCAGCGAACTGGCGGACGGCAACGCGATTTACCGCCTCACGCCGCTGGGTATCGGCATTACCGATTACTATATTCGCCAACGCGAATTCTCCACGCTGCGCCTGTCGATGCAGCTGTCGATCGTGGCGCAGGAGCTCAAGCGCGCCGCCGACGCCGCCGACGAGGGCGGCGACGATTTCCATTGGCACCGCAACGTGTTCGCGCCGTTGAAATATTCGGTGGCGGAAATTTTCGACAGCATCGACATGACCCAACGCGTGATGGACGAGCAGCAGCAGAGCGTGAAAAACGACATTGCGGCGCTACTGAGCAAAGACTGGCGGGCGGCGATCTCCAGCTGTGAAATGCTGCTGTCGGAAACCTCGGGCACCCTGCGCGAGCTGCAGGATACGCTGGATGCGGCGGGCGATAAGCTGCAGGCCAACCTGCTGCGCATCCAGGATGCGACCCTCGGCAACGTGGAGCTGGGCTTCGTCGACAAACTGGTGTTCGATCTGCAAAGCAAGCTGGATCGCATCATCAGCTGGGGCCAGCAGGCGATCGACCTGTGGATCGGTTACGATCGTCACGTACATAAATTTATCCGTACCGCTATCGATATGGATAAAAACCGCGTGTTCGCCCAACGCCTGCGCCAGTCGGTGCAAACCTATTTCGACCACCCGTGGGCGCTGACCCATGCCAATGCCGATCGTCTGCTGGACATGCGCGACGAAGAACTGGCGCTGCGCAGCGAGGAAGTGACCGGGGAACTGCCGCCGGATCTGGAGTTCGAAGAGTTCAGCGAAATTCGCGAACAGCTGGCGGCAATGATCGAAGAGGCGCTGAAGGTGTATCAGGAACAGCAGATGCCGCTCAACCTTGCAGCGGTGATGCGCGATTATCTGGCGCAATATCCGCGTGCGCGTCATTTCGACGTGGCACGTTTAGTGGTCGACCAGGCAGTGCGCCTCGGTGTGGCTGAAGCAGATTTCTCAGGGTTGCCGGCGGAATGGCAGGCAATCAATGATTACGGAGCCAAGGTCCAGGCCCATGTCATCGACAAATATTGAACAAGTAATGCCAGTCAAACTGGCCAAGGCACTGTCCAACTCGCTGTTCCCGGCGCTGGATAGCCAACTGCGCGCGGGTCGTCACATCGGTATCGATGAGCTGGACAACCACGCCTTTTTAATGGATTTCCAGGATGAGCTGGAAGAATTTTACACCCGTTACAGCGTCGAGCTGATTCGGGCGCCGGAAGGTTTCTTCTATTTGCGCCCGCGCTCCACCACGCTGATCCCGCGCTCGGTGCTGTCCGAACTGGATATGATGGTCGGTAAAATCTTGTGCTACCTGTATCTCAGCCCCGAGCGCCTGGCGCATGAGGGCATTTTCAGCCATCAGGAGCTGTACGACGAGCTGCTGAGCCTGGCCGATGAGAACAAGCTGCTGAAGTTCGTCAACCAGCGCTCCACCGGCTCGGATCTCGATCGGCAGAAGCTGCACGAAAAGGTGCGCACCTCGCTGAACCGCCTGCGCCGCCTCGGCATGGTCTACTTCATGGGCAATGACAGCAGCAAGTTCCGCATTACCGAGGCGGTGTTCCGTTTCGGCGCCGACGTGCGCAGCGGCGACGATCCGCGTGAAGCGCAGCTGCGCATGATTCGCGACGGCGAGGCGATGCCGGTTGAAACCAGCCTGTCGCTGAACGATGAGAATGAGGCTGAGGATCAGCAGGTTGATAACGCTCCTGACGGTGCAGAGGATGAACAGGAATGATTGAACGCGGTAAATTTCGCTCGCTGACGCTGGTTAACTGGAACGGCTTCTTCGCCCGCACCTTTGATCTGGATGAGCTGGTGACCACGCTGTCCGGCGGTAACGGGGCAGGGAAATCCACCACCATGGCGGCCTTCGTCACTGCACTGATCCCCGATCTGACGCTGCTGCACTTCCGTAACACCACCGAGGCGGGCGCCACCAGCGGCTCGCGCGATAAAGGCCTGCACGGCAAGCTGCGCGCCGGTGTGTGTTATTCGACCCTCGACGTCGTCAACTCGCGCCACCAGCGCGTGGTGGTGGGCGTACGTCTGCAGCAGGTGGCGGGGCGCGATCGCAAGGTCGACATCAAACCCTTCACCATCCAGGGCCTGCCGACCGCGGTGCAGCCGACCGAGCTGCTGACCCAGACCGTGGGTGAGCGCCAGGCGCGCGTGCTGTCGCTACAGGAGCTGAAGGATCGCGTGGAAGAGATGGAGGGCGTGCAGTTCAAGCAGTTCAACTCCATCACCGATTACCACTCGCTGATGTTCGATCTGGGCGTGATCCCGAAACGCCTGCGTTCGTCTGCCGATCGCAGCAAGTTCTACCGTCTGATTGAAGCGTCGCTGTACGGCGGTATCTCAAGTGCCATCACCCGCTCGCTGCGCGACTATCTGCTGCCGGAAAACAGCGGCGTGCGCAAGGCGTTCCAGGACATGGAAGCGGCGCTGCGCGAAAACCGCATGACGCTGGAGGCGATCCGCGTCACCCAGTCGGACCGCGACTTGTTCAAGCATCTGATCTCCGAGGCCACTTCCTATGTGGCGGCGGACTATATGCGCCACGCCAACGAACGCCGCATCCACCTGGACGGCGCGCTGGCGCTGCGCAGCGATCTGTTGGGCAGCCGCAAGCAGCTGGCCGCCGAACAGTATCGCCACGTGGAAATGGCGCGTGAGCTGAGCGAACAGAGCGGTGCCGAATCCGATCTGGAAACCGATTACCAGGCCGCCAGCGACCACCTGAATCTGGTGCAAACGGCGATGCGTCAGCAGGAGAAGATCGAACGCTATGAAGCCGATCTGGAAGAGCTGACCTACCGTCTGGAAGAGCAGAACGAAGTGGTGGCCGAGGCGAGCGAGCAACAGGCCGAAAACGAAGCGCGCGCCGAAGCGGCCGAGCTGGAAGTGGACGAACTGAAGAGCCAACTGGCCGACTACCAGCAGGCGCTCGACGTGCAGCAGACCCGCGCCATTCAGTACCAACAGGCGCTGCAGGCGTTGGAGCGCGCACGCGCCCTGTGCCAACTGCCGGATCTGACCGCCGATAACGCCGAACAGTGGCTGGACACCTTCCAGGCCCGCGAACAGGAAGCGACCGAAGCGTTGCTGATGCTGGAACAGAAGCTGAGCGTGGCCGACGCCGCGCATGGCCAGTTTGAACAGGCCTATCAGCTGGTGGGGAAAATCGCCGGCCAGGTCAGCCGCAGCGAAGCCTGGCAGTGCGCGCGCGAATTGCTGCGCGACTGGCCTTCGCAGCAACACCTCGCCGAGCGCGTTCAGCCCCTGCGACTGCGCCTGAGCGAACTGGAACAGCGCCTGCGTTCGCAGCAGGATGCCGAGCGCCTGCTGCAAGAGTTTTGCAAACGCCATGGCCAAGAGTACCAGCCTGACGATCTCGATATGCTGCAGCAGGAGCTGGAAGAGCGCCTGGAAGCGCTGTCGCAGAACGTCAGCGAAGCCGGTGAACGCCGCATGGAGATGCGCCAGGAGCTGGAGCAGATCCAGCAGCGCATCCGTGAGCTGACGGCGCGCGCGCCGGTGTGGCTGGCGGCGCAGGACGCCCTGGGCCAGCTCAGCGATCAGAGCGGAGAGCCGCTGGAAAACAGCCAGCAGGTGACCGAATACATGCAGCAACTGCTGGAGCGCGAGCGTGAAACCACCGTCGAGCGCGACGAAGTGGCGGCCCGCAAACGTGAAGTGGAAGCGCAGATCGAACGTCTCAGCCAGCCGGGCGGCGCGGAAGATCAGCGCCTGGTCACGCTGGCCGAACGTTTCGGCGGCGTGCTGCTGTCGGAAATTTACGATGACGTCACCATCGACGACGCGCCTTACTTCTCGGCGCTGTACGGCCCTTCGCGCCACGCTATCGTGGTGCCGGATCTGTCGCTGGTGCGCGAGATGCTCGAAGGGCTGGAAGATTGCCCGGAAGATCTGTACCTGATCGAAGGGGATCCGCAGTCGTTCGATGACAGCGTGTTCGCCGTCGAAGAGCAGGACAAAGCGGTGGTGGTGAAGATCGCCGATCGCCAGTGGCGTTATTCCCGCTACCCGGAAGTGCCGTTGTTCGGCCGCGCGGCGCGCGAAAACCGCTTGGAAGTGCTGCATGCCGAGCGTGAAACGCTGGCGGAGCGCTATGCCACGCTGTCGTTCGACGTGCAGAAAACCCAACGCTCTCACCAGGCTTTCAGCCGCTTTATCGGTACCCATCTGGCGGTGGCGTTCGACGCCGACCCGGAAGCGGAGATCCGCGGCCTGAACGCCCGTCGTGGCGAGATCGAACGCGCGCTGAACAATCATGAAGCGCAGAACCAGCAGCAGCGTCAGCAGTACGATCAGGCCAAAGAGGGCATTTCCGCGCTCAACCGCCTGATGCCGCTGGTGTCGTTGCTGAACGATGAAACGTTGCAGGACCGCGTCGACGAGATCCGCGAAGAGTTGGAAGAAGCGCAGGACGCCGCGCGTCATATTCAGCAGCACGGTGTGTCGCTGACCAAGCTGGAACCGCTGCTGTCGGTGCTGCAGAGCGATCCGCAGCAGCATGAACAGTTGCAGCAGGACTACGCGCAGGCGCAAAGCGTGCAGCGTCAGGCTAAACAGCAGGCGTTCGCGCTGACTGAAGTGGTGCAGCGTCGCGCGCACTTCAGCTACACCGACTCTGCCGGCATGCAGAATGCCAACAACGATCTCAACGACAAGCTGCGCCAGCGCCTGGAGCAGGCGGAAGCCGAACGCGCCCGCGCCCGCGAGCAGCTGCGTCAGTATCAAACCCAGTTCACCCAGTACAGCCAGGTGCTGGCCTCGCTGAAAAGTTCGTATGACGCCAAGCGCGACATGCTGAAAGAGCTGAGCCAGGAGCTGGTGGACATCGGCGTGCAGGCCGACGCCAACGCCGAAGCGCGCGCCCGCGCGCGTCGCGACGAGCTGCATGCGGCGCTAAGCAACAACCGCGCTCGCCGCAATCAGTTGGAGAAACAGCTGACCTTCTGCGAAGCCGAAATGGACGGCCTGCAGAAGAAACTGCGCAAGCTGGAACGCGATTATCATCAGCTGCGCGAGCAGGTGGTGACCGCCAAGGCGGGCTGGTGTGCGGTAATGCGCCTGGTGAAAGACAACGGCGTGGAACGCCGCCTGCATCGCCGCGAGCTGGCGTATATGGATGGCGACGAACTGCGTTCGATGTCGGATAAGGCGCTCGGCGCGCTGCGTCTGGCCGTGGCGGACAACGAACACCTGCGCGACGTGCTGCGCCTGTCGGAAGATCCGAAGCGGCCGGAGCGTAAGATTCAGTTCTATATCGCGGTCTACCAGCATCTGCGCGAACGTATCCGTCAGGACATCATCCGTACCGACGATCCGGTCGAGGCCATCGAGCAGATGGAAATTGAGCTGGGCCGTCTGACCGAAGAGCTGACCGCGCGTGAACAGAAGCTGGCGATCAGTTCGAAAAGCGTGGCCAACATCATTCGCAAAACCATTCAGCGCGAGCAGAACCGCATTCGCATGTTGAATCAGGGGCTGCAGGCCGTTTCCTTCGGCCAGGTGAAGAGCGTACGGCTGAACGTCAATGTGCGCGAAGCGCATGCCACCCTGCTGGACGTGCTCTCCGAGCAGCAGGAGCAACATCAGGATCTGTTCAACAGCAACCGCCTGACCTTCTCCGAAGCGTTGGCCAAACTGTATCAGCGCCTGAACCCGCAGATCGACATGGGGCAGCGCACGCCGCAGACCATCGGTGAGGAGTTGCTGGATTACCGCAACTACCTGGAGATGGAAGTGGAAGTGTACCGTGGCTCCGATGGCTGGCTGCGTGCGGAAAGCGGCGCGTTGTCTACCGGTGAAGCCATCGGTACCGGGATGTCAATCCTGGTGATGGTGGTGCAGAGCTGGGAAGAAGAATCCCGCCGCCTGCGCGGTAAAGACATCTCGCCGTGCCGCCTGCTGTTCCTCGATGAAGCGGCGCGTTTGGATGCCAAGTCGATCGCCACGCTGTTCGAACTGTGCGATCGTCTGGAGATGCAGCTGATCATCGCGGCGCCGGAAAACATCAGTCCGGAGAAGGGCACCACCTATAAACTGGTGCGCAAGGTGTTCCAGAACCACGAGCATGTGCACGTGGTGGGGCTGCGCGGTTTCGCCGGCGAGCCACCGGCGCTGGGCACTGCGCCGGTTGAAACGCCGTAAGGCAGAAAAACGCCCTAAAAATCCGAAAATAGCCGCCGCAGGGTGGCTATTTTTTTGTATGCGTGGATGATAGTCCTGCTTTTTTATCCGTTGAAAAGCGGTTAGTTTAATCACATAAACAGTTATTCGACGCCCGCAGGGCGAAACGGCCTTTCTGTTTGTATACTGAAACTATATGCAGTTTTTGACGTTTTTTTTGTGAGCATACAGGGGGCAAGGGATGTTGCTTAAAAAGGGAAACTCTCTACGACGTTTGGCGCTGAGTGGCGCTATCGCCTGTAGTCTTGTGTCGTCGTTTTCCGCATCGGCCACCGTCACGGCATTGCCGGTGGCATCAGCAGGCATGTCCGTTGCGCAGAGCCGTTCTGAACTGCTGGCCGCGTTGCCGCGTGGCATGGATTTGCACTACCTGTCCACGCTGGCGCCGCTGTATGCGGCGAACCACATGCAGCCGATGTGGCAGGATCGCGAGGCCGTTCAGCAGTTTCAGCAGCAGTTGGCCGAGCTGGCGATGTCCGGCGTGCAGCCGCAGTTCACCCAATGGGTGAAGATGTTGACCGATCCGGCGCTCAGTGAAGCGGGCCGCGATGCGGTGCTGTCCGATGCGATGCTGGGCTATTTGCAGTTCGTCTCCGCCATCGGTGCCAACGGCAACAACTGGCTGTACAGCAATATTCCCTACAAGCTTGGCTTGCCGCCCACCGCGGTGATCAACCAATGGCAGCTGGCGGTGCGTCAGGCGCGTACTCTGAGCTACGTGAATTCGCTCGCGCCGCAGCATCCGCAATATGCCAAGATGCATCAGGCACTGCGCGACATGCTGGCGGACAATCGTCCCTGGCCCCAGGTGGGCAGCGGACCGAGCCTGCGTCCAGGCCAAATGAGCAATGATATCCCGGCGCTGCGTGAGATCCTGACGCGCACCGGTATGCTGGCCGCCTCGGCGCCGGAAGCGGAAGCGGAACCGGCGGTGGTCTCGGCGAAGATCAATGAGCCCGACGACGGCGGGCTGACGGTAGACGAAGAGAAAAGCCGCGTGACGGTCAGCCCATCGGCGGCGCCGGTGACGGAGCTGACCGCGGAACAGACGCCGCCGCAGATTGGCAGCGTGGTGAGCGACAACCTCTATACCGACGAGCTGGTGGAAGGCGTCAAGCGCTTCCAGAAATGGCAGGGGCTGACGGCGGACGGCGTGATCGGCGTGCGCACCCGCGAGTGGCTCAACGTGTCACCGAAAACCCGCGCCGCGCTGTTGGCGTTGAATATCCAACGCCTGCGAATTTTACCGGGGCATGTCGGCACCGGCATTATGGTGAACATTCCCAACTATTCGCTGACCTACTACCAGAACGGCAATGAGGTGCTGTCTTCCCGCGTTATCGTCGGGCGGCCGAGTCGTAAGACGCCGCTGATGAGCAGCGCGTTGAACAACGTGGTGGTCAACCCGCCGTGGAACGTGCCGACTACCCTGGTGCGTGAGGACATTGTGCCGAAAGCGATGCGTGACGGTAACTACTTCCAGAAACACGGCTATACGGTACTGTCGGGCTGGAGCAACGATGCGGAAGTGATCAACCCGGCGATGATCGACTGGAGCATGGTTTCTGCGCGCAACTTCCCGTATCGCGTCCGTCAGGCGCCGGGAGCGACCAACTCGCTGGGGCGCTTCAAGTTCAATATGCCGAGCTCGGACGCCATCTACCTGCACGATACCCCGAACCACAGCCTGTTCCAGAAAGACATCCGCGCGCTCAGCTCCGGCTGCGTGCGGGTGAATAAGGCTTCCGATTTGGCGAATATGCTGCTGCAGGACGCCGGCTGGAACAACAGCCGCGTGTCTTCCACGCTGAAAGAGGGGAATACCACTTATGTGAATATTCGCCAGCGCATTCCCGTAAAACTGTATTATCTGACCGCCTGGGTTTCGGATGACGGCCAACCGCAATTCCGTACAGATATTTACAATTATGATAATACGGTGCGATCGGGCGCACAAATTTTGGCTCAGGCCAAAAAATTAATGCAGTAAATGCAGTAATTATAAATAAATAACGGTCAGAATGTTTGGCTATACCGCAGGCTCCCGTCGCCGGGGGCCTGTAAACCTAGGCGTATCGCGGGTTGACTCAGCATACGCAGGCGGTTATGGTTCGGACAGTGCGCTGCTTTGTGCATTTATTTTGACATTCTTGCCGGGTTTAACAGAGTCATGGACAAAATTGATCATCACCGCCGTAAATGGCTGGCGCTAGGTGGCGCTGCTATGGGCATAGCGCTGCTCCCTGGGCAGGCGTTTGCCAGTCTTTCCACCGCTCGACCGCGTATTTTAGTGCTGAATAACCTGAATACCGGTGAATCTATTAAAGCCGAGTTCTTTGACGGCAAAGGGTACAATAAAGAAGAGTTGGTGCGGTTAAATCATCTGTTCCGCGATTATCGCGCCAACAAGGTTAAATCGATCGATCCCCGCTTGTTTGATCACCTTTATCGTCTGCAGGGGCTGCTGGGCACCAGCAAGCCGGTGCAGCTGATCTCCGGTTACCGCTCCGTAGATACCAACAACGAATTGCGCGCACACAGCCGCGGCGTGGCCAAGCACAGCTACCACACCAAGGGCCAGGCGATGGACTTCCACATCGAAGGCATCCAATTGAGTAATATCCGCAAAGCGGCGTTAAAAATGCGCGCCGGTGGTGTAGGATATTACCCACGTAGCAACTTCGTACACATCGATACCGGCCCGGTTCGGACTTGGTAATCGCTGTGCCGTCAGTGAATAACGCCGCCCCTTGCGGAAGCGGCGTTATTGTCGTTGGAGCCTTATGAAATACCATCTTATTCCCGTTACCGCCTTTAGCCAGAATTGCAGCCTGATCTGGTGCGAAAACACGCAGCAGGCGGCGTTGGTCGATCCCGGCGGTGAAGCGGAAAAAATCAAAGCGGAAGTCGCGCAGCAGGGGGTGGCGATCACCCAAATTTTGCTGACGCACGGCCATTTGGATCACGTCGGTGCGGCGGCGGAGCTGGCGGACCATTATCAGGTGCCAATCTACGGCCCGGATAAAGAAGACGCGTTTTGGCTGGATGGTTTGCCGGCGCAGAGCCGGATGTTCGGGCTGGAAGAGTGCGCGCCGCTGACGCCGACTCGCTGGCTGTCGGAAGGCGATGAGATGCAGGTGGGCGAAATGACGCTCAAGGTGCTGCATTGCCCCGGGCATACGCCGGGCCACATCGTCTTTATCAATGAGCAAGCGCGTTTGGCGCTGGTGGGCGACGTGCTGTTTAACGGTGGCGTGGGGCGCAGCGACTTCCCGCGCGGTGACCATCAGGCACTGATTACCTCTATTCGCACCAAGCTGCTGCCGTTGGGCGACGATATGCGCTTTATTCCTGGCCACGGCCCGATGTCGACCTTTGGCCACGAGCGCCAGACCAACCCGTTCCTGCGCGAAGAGCCGGCGGTGTGGTAGCGATTATTTCCCGGCAGAAATAATCAAGGGCGCATAGAGCGCCCTTTTTTTATGATTTATGGCCTGCGTCGATGCTTTTAGAGCACGGCGACGATGGCTTCACATAGCGGCGCCATGTTGTCCGGCGTCATGCCGGCCACGTTCACCCGGCCCGAGTTCACGGCGTATACGCCGAACTCTTCGCGCAGACGCAGCACCTGTTCTTTGGTCAGGCCGCTGAACGAGAACATGCCGTTCTGCTGGATAATGAAGCTGAAGTCCTGTTGCGCGCCTTTCTCCTGCAGGGTGTTCACGAACAGCTGACGCATGCGGTGAATACGCTGGCGCATGTCGGTCAGCTCCTGTTCCCACATTGCGCGCAGAGCGTCGTTGCCCAGAATGGTGGCGACCACGGCCGCGCCGTGCGACGGCGGGTTGGAGTAGTTGGCGCGAATCGCCGCTTTCACCTGGCTGAAGGCGCGATCGGCGGTTTCGGCATCGGCAGCCACAATGGTGCAAGCGCCGACGCGCTCATTGTACAGACCGAAGTTTTTCGAGTAGGAGCTGGCGACGATCAGCTCTTGATGTTTGGCGGCGAAAATACGCAGGCCCTGCGCATCCTCTTCCAGACCGTTGGCGAAGCCCTGGTAGGCGAAGTCGAACAGTGGCAGCCAGCCATTGGCCACGGAAAGCTCAGCCAGTTGTGCCCACTGCTCCGCCGTTGGATCGATACCGGTCGGGTTATGGCAGCAGCCGTGGAACAGCACGACATCACCGGCCTGGGCCAGTTTCAGGCTGTTCAGCAGGCCGTCGAAATCCAACGCGTGGTTGGTGGCGTCGTAGTAGGCGTATTCCAGCACTTCCAGGCCCACGGCGCTAAAGACGTTCTTGTGGTTCGGCCAACTTGGGTTGCTGATCCAGATGCGTTTGGCGCTGGTCTGGTTAGCGATGAAGTCTGCCGCCACGCGCAGGCCGCCGGTGCCGCCTGGCGTCTGTGCGGTGCGCGCGCGACGATCGGCGACGATCGGGCTCTCTTTACCGAACAGCAGCGCTTGCGTGCAACTGGCGAACGCCGGGATGCCTTCAATACCGAGATAGTTTTTGGTGGTCTCATTTTCCAGCAGATACTGCTCAGCTTTTTTTACGCTGGTCAGCACCGGGGTTTTACCGGTTTCGTCTTTATAAACGCCAATCCCTAAATTGATTTTATTCGGGCGGGCGTCGGCGCGGAAAATGTCGGTCAGGCCCAGGATCGGGTCGGCGGGTGCGGCGGTGATTTTTTCAAACATGTCAGGTGCTTCCAAATCTCGGAGTTAAGCAGACAGAAGCATCAGGGTAACGCCAGTTATCGGCTTTGCCAACCGTTTGCGACAAAAACACCGCGATCTTGTGAAGGGGGAGTATTAGGCAGAAAAAATGATGGGGAAGGAGAAATCGGCAGGATAAAAAGTTACCGGCTGACACAAACAAAAACAGGGCCGAAGCCCTGTTTTTTAACTTAGCCGACGGTAAACCGCCGTTAAGCGAGACAACTTAGAACTGGTACACCAGACCAACAGCGACGATATCGTCGGTAGCGGTGCCGGTTGCTTTGGTGAACTCGTTGTCATCCAGCAGGTTGATTTTGTAATCAACGTAGGTGGACATGTTTTTGTTGAAGTAGTAAGTGGTACCAACAGAAACATATTTAACCAGATCTTGGTCAGAACTTACGCCTGGGACGTTCAGGTTTTTACCTTTAGACTGCAGGTAAGACACTTCTGGACGCAGACCGAAGTCGAACTGGTACTGAGCAGTCACTTCGAAGTTCTGAGTTTTGCTCGCGAAGCCACCGCACTTGTCATCGGTAGCTGCACAGCCAGCACCGAAGTTGCCGCCGCCGAACGGAGTCATGTTACGGGTTTCTGCGTACATTGCCGCCAGGTAAACGTTGTTGGCGTCGTATTTCGCGCCCACGGTCCATGCGTCAGCCTTGTCGCCACGCTCGTTGGAACGCAGTTTCTGGTCGTCGGTACGGTTGGAAGAAGCGTATGCAGCGCCGAAGCTTACGCCTTCGCCGATGTCATAAGTAGAGGAGATACCCCAGCCGTCGCCGTTTTGTTTCTTAACGTTACGACCGTCGTTCTGGTTTTTGCCCTGGTATTGCAGAGCGAAGTTCAGACCGTCAACCAGACCGAAGAAGTTGTTGTTACGATAAGTCGCAACGCCGTTGGTACGGCCGGTCATGAAGTTGTCGGAGTAGGTGTAAGTATCGCCACCGAACTCTGGCAGCATATCGGTCCAGCCTTCTACGTCGTACAGTACGCCGTAGTTACGGCCGTAGTCGAAGGAGCCGTAGTCAGCGAATTTCAGACCAGCGAAGCCCAGACGGGTTTTGGTGCCTTCGGTGCCCTGAGACTCGGAGTGGTTAGCCTGGACGTTGTATTCCCACTGGCCGTAACCGGTCAGTTGGTCAGTAATCTGAGTTTCACCTTTGAAGCCGAAACGAACATAGGTCTGATCGCCGTCGTTACCTTTGTCGTCGGAGAAGTAGTGCAGACCGTCAACTTTGCCGTACAGATCCAGCTTGTTGCCGTCTTTGTTGTAGATTTCAGCTGCGTTTGCTGCACCAGCAGCCAACAGAGCCGGGATAACCACTGCAAGAATGTTGCGCTTCATCATTATTACCCTCATTGGTGTTATTCGGACACCTTTGCCACTGCCGCCAATAATTCTTTGGGAACTATTGTTGATAGATTGGTGTCGTCCTGTGTCTGAACGCAGTGTTCCATTCACAGGCGGGTTAATCTAGGACGAAAATGATACCAATGTCCCAATCAGGTTGCAAAAGGAAAGTATGTGTAACCAAATGTAATTTTTCGGGAACTTTGTGACGTGCGTCAATATTAAAAAATGCGAAAGGCCAGCGAGGCTGGCCTTTGTTTTGTAACGAAATCGTTTAAAAAACGTTTGATCGTATGAATTAGAAGCTTGCGTTACGTGGTGTGCGTGGGAACGGGATTACATCGCGCACGTTTTGCACGCCGGTGACATAGGCGATTAAACGTTCAAAGCCCAGGCCGAAACCGGAATGCGGCACGGTACCGTAACGGCGCAGATCGCGATACCACCAGTAGTCTTCTTTATTCAGACCCATCTCTTCCAGACGTTGATCGAGCACGTCGAGACGTTCTTCACGCTGAGAACCCCCGATGATTTCACCGATGCCCGGCGCCAGTACGTCCATGGCTGCAACGGTTTTGCCGTCTTCGTTCATACGCATATAGAATGCTTTGATGTCTTTCGGGTAGTTTTTCACCACCACCGGTGCCTGGAAGTGTTTCTCCGCCAGATAACGCTCATGTTCGGAAGAGAGATCGATGCCCCAGGAAACCGGGTTTTCGAAGGTTTGGCCCGAGGCCAGCAGGATCTCAATGGCGTCGGTGTAGTCCACCTGAGCGAAATCGGAAGAGACGAAGCGCTCCAGACGAGAGATTGCGTCTTTATCCACGCGCTCGGCGAAGAATTTCAGATCGTCTGCTCGTTCATCCAGCACCGCCTGGAACACATACTTCAGCATGCTTTCGGCCAGGCCGGCGACATCGTCCAGCGTCGCGAAGGCCACTTCCGGCTCGATCATCCAGAATTCCGCCAAATGGCGGCTGGTGTTGGAGTTTTCAGCGCGGAAGGTTGGGCCGAAGGTGTATACCTTGGACAGCGCACAGGCGTAGGTTTCGCCGTTCAGCTGGCCGGATACGGTGAGGAAGGCTTCCTTACCGAAGAAGTCCTGGCTGAAATCGACGGCGCCCTTGTCGGTGCGCGGCAGGTTTTCCAGATCCAGCGTGGACACGCGGAACATCTCGCCGGCGCCTTCAGTGTCGGAGGCGGTGATCAGCGGGGTAGAGACCCAGAAATAGCCATTTTCATGGAAGAAGCGGTGGATCGCCTGCGCCAGGGTATGGCGCACGCGCGCCACGGCGCCGATCAGGTTGGTGCGTGGGCGCAGGTGGGCCACTTCGCGCAGGTATTCGATGCTGTGACGTTTGGCCGCCATCGGATAGGTGTCCGGATCGTCGACCCAGCCGACCACTTTGATCGCGGTGGCCTGCAGTTCGAAGCTCTGGCCTTCTCCCGGTGAGGCGACGACCTTGCCGGTAACTTCAATCGAACAGCCGGTGGTCAGGTGCAGCACTTCATCCTGATAATTCGGCAGAGAATTATTAACGACGGCCTGTAACGGATCAAAGCAGGAACCGTCATAGACGGCCAGGAAGGAGATACCAGCTTTTGAATCTCTCCGGGTACGTACCCAGCCGCGTACGGTGACTTCACTGTCAACCGCAGCACGACCTTGCAGTACGTCGACTACAGGCACTACGCTCATAGATTTCTCTCTTTAATAATTTGGTTTAGAAATAGCTTACAACCCAAGAATATGGGGGTAATGGCTATGTTACTTGCCGCGGTGCAGAGCACAAGCAGAAATCATCGGATTGGCGCAACATTTATCGTGGCTGGCTGAAAAGAGGGCGGTCGGGATAAAAACAAAAAAGCCGACGCGTGGACCGGGCCGGCTTTCTCTCTATATATAGAAGGCTCAGCTGGCTTTCTTCACCAGCGGCAGATCGAAGGCCTTGCGCAGGGCTCTGACGAACGCCTGATCCTGACAAATGGTTTTGCCGGGGCTGTCGGAGAGCTTGGCCACCGGCTTGCCTTTGCACTCGACCAGCTTGATCACGATATTCAGCGGTTTGACGCCGGGAATATCGCAGGTCAGGCGCGTGCCGATGCCGAAGCCGAGATTGATGCGCTGGTAGAAATGGCGATAGAGCGCCAGCGCTTTTTCCAGATCCAGGTTGTCCGAGAACACCAGCGTTTTGCTCATTGGGTCTATGCCCAGTTTCTGATAGTGGGCAATGGCTTTTTCACCCCACTCGACGGGATCGCCCGAATCATGGCGCAGCCCCTGATAACGCTCGGCGAACTGCGGGCCGAAGTCGCGCAGGAAGGCATCCATGGTGATGCAGTCGGTGAGCGCGATGCCAAGCTGGTCCGGGTATTCATCCAACCAGGCTTGCAATGCGGCGCGCTGGCTGTTGGCCAGCACCGGGCTTATTTGCTGATGCGCCTGGAACCACTCATGCGCCTGAGTGCCGACCGGCGCCAGGCCCAGTTGGTGCGCCAGATCGTAATTGCTGGTGCCCGACAGGTACGGGAATTCGGCCTGCAAGGTGCTGACAATGGCCTGTTGCACGCCTTGAGAGAAACGGCGACGGGTGCCGAAGTCCATCAGCTTGAAGCGCGAAAGATCCAGATCGCCCGCCAACGTCTTGAACTGCGCCAGCTTGGTTTGCAGGTGTGCCACCGCCTGTTCCGGCGTCGCCAGCGGAGAGCGCCGACGGTGCACCACTTCGCTGATCACTGCCAGCAACGGCACTTCCCACATGATCACTTCACGCCAGGGGCCGGCGATGCGGATTTGCAGCTTGCCGTCGCGATTGTCGATAGTGACCTGCTGCGGATCGTAGCGGAACGTTCGCAGCCAGTTCAGGTAATCTTGACGGAAGAAGGGCAGGCCCGAAAGATAAGCGAATTCGGCATCGGTCAGCGCCAGCCGGCTCATCAGCGCCACCTGCGCGCGGATCTCGTCGGCATATTCGCCCAGCAGTTCGTCGCCGCGGCAGCGGAATTCCGCCGCCACGCTGATCGCGGGATAGCGATGGAACACTGCTTGCTGCATATGAAGCTTATAAGCATCGGTATCAAGCAGTGATGTCAAAATCGGGGAAGCGTATTGAGTCATAGCGCGTTACAGCATCCTCGTCAGGCGCGTGTCCAAATCCGGATAATCATAAAAGTGGGGGTGGAGTATACCCGGATTATCCTGTTATTGAAGCTGCATCACACCATAAATCACCAAAGCGGGTCGAGGATTAAACGTGCCTTTATGGCGGCCTGATGGCGACGGGGAAGAAAAAAAGCCAGATATGCCTGTAAGGTGAATGACTTAGCCTAATTAGTCATAAAAATTATAATGTTAATTATTTTAAACAGCGAATCAGATAAAGCCGGCCTGGGTATGCACGCTGACCCGATCCTTGCCGTTCTTTTTGCAAAAATAGAGCGCTTCGTCCGCCTGTTTGATTGCCGCCTGCAGCGCGGTGAACGCGTTGACCGGCGCGATGCCGCAACTGGTGGTGAAACGCACTTGTCGTCCGTCGGCCAGATGTAGCGTGAGGCGATGAGTGCGGGCGCGCAATTGCTCCATGATGTCCCGCGCGTTGTCCAACGAACAGTTGCCCAGCAGCACCGCGAATTCTTCGCCGCCATAGCGGCAGAAAATGTCGCTGGCGCGGAACGCGCGTTGCAGCAGGTGGCCAAAGGCCACCAGCGCCCGGTCGCCCACGTCGTGGCCGTAGCTGTCGTTGAGCTGTTTGAAGTTGTCGATGTCGATCAGGCAAAAGGCCTGCGGGTAGCTGCCGTCGCCCAGCAGCTGACATTCAAGGAAGAATTTACGGCGGTTGTAAATATTGGTGAGCGGATCGAGGAAGGAAGAGGCCTCGAGCTCTTTAATCAGCAGTTGCTTCTCACTTTCCAGCGAGACCTTGTCCAACTGGTATTGCCTGAGCTGCTGAATGGCGTCGCTGATGGCGATCAATTCCTGGCTGTAGAAGGCGTCGTTTCGATCGATATTCATCTCACCGCGCGACAGCCGCACGATATTATTGTGGGTCTTGGTCAGCCAGCGGTTGATGCTGGTGCAGAACACCAGCGCCGGCAAAATGAACAGCAACACGACCAGGCCGGCGAGTGCGATCATGCCGTAAATGGTCGTCTGGCTGTCGTAAATCTTGTGGCGCGAGGCGAGAGTTTCCAATTCGAAGCTGCGTTGATACAGCGCCTGCGAAAGCCCGCTCACATCGTTGACATAGCCCGAAATAAGCGCTGTGGGGTAGGGCTTATGGGTATCGATAGCGGTGTACAGCCCATCGGTAATCTGCTGGAGGCGCTCAGCGGACACTTGGGCGAGCAACGGATTGACGATGTTGTTGATTTGTACATCGTCGTAGTTGATCTTCATGAAGATCAATCGGGTGCTCAGCGCGTTCAGCACGCCGGTCAGCTGAATGGACTTCAGATAGGCGTCTTTGCGAACGAGCGGGCTGACGTTGACGTCGATAATCTGATCGCTCAATTCGGTCAATGACATATTCAGCCGGTTATTGAGGCGGATGGCCTCGAGAAACATAAAGGAGTCGGTATCCACCATCCGGGTATCGTAGGTGTAACGGTAATAACTCTTGCTGGTTTGCGAGATGTAATAGGCGCTATTGATGTTGAACAGATTGGCGTTGGTGTTATTGACCTGCGAAAGCTGCAGGTTGTCATTATCCAGCAGTTGTTTCATCAAAGCGATCATCGACAGCGCAGCGATTTTTTGCCGAACCCCGAGCTGTCTGGCGACTTCATCGTCCAGATGTTCGCGGATCCGGGTGATTTTCTCGCGCGCCACCCGATCGGCGGCCAAACATTGGGCGCGGGTGATTTGCGGATCGATCAGGCTCAATCGTTTGAGGCGGTGAGCCAGCAACGCAGCCTGAAAGGCTTCGGAGATTTCTTTGGCGCGATCAATTTTGTACAGGTTGAGCTGGTTGTCGCGGTAGTCGGTATGGGCTTCGAGCAGCTCATCGACGATGAACAGCGAGAAGGAAGTCATCAGGCACAGGGTAAAAAAATAGATTGCGTATTTAATTTTCATAGTGCGAGTCATCCCTGAGCCTGATGTCGCAATTATACCACCATGCCACCGGTGTCGCCTCAACTATGCCGGCGCGCCGCGATGGCGGTTTTTTAGCATTAAATGCTGATTTTTATTTAGCCATTGGTCACCCGCGCTATCGCCTGGCGGGCGATTTATGATTTGCCTCTGATTTCTCTCTCGTGGTCGCCCGGCGGCTCTGGGCTTTTCGGCCAGCTGTGATACAGTTTATTCACAATTCAGGCCCGCCGCGCGCCGCAGGGGGAACACACCTGCGGTACGAAGGAGAAAAGCGGCCTGGCACCTATAACTCACTGAGACGTTTAAGGGTTTTTATGACACAACAGCCACAGGCAAAATACCGCCACGATTATCGCGCGCCCGATTACATCACGACCGATATCGATTTGGACTTCAGTCTGGACGCGGAAACCACGCGCGTGACTGCCGTCAGTAAAATCAAACGTCAGGGCGCGGCCGGCGCCCCGCTGGTGCTGGATGGCGAAGATCTGACGCTGGTGAGCATTCAGGTCGACGGGCAACCGTGGAGCGCCTACCGTCAGCAGGATAACCAGCTGATCATCGAAGAGTTGCCGGCACAATTCACTCTTACCATCGTCAACGACATTCACCCAGCGAAAAACACCGCGCTGGAAGGGCTGTACCTGTCCGGCGATGCGCTGTGCACGCAATGCGAAGCCGAGGGCTTCCACCACATTACCTATTACCAGGATCGTCCGGACGTGCTGGCGCGCTTTACCACCCGCATCGTGGCCGACAAGGCGCGCTATCCGTTCCTGCTGTCGAACGGTAACCGCATCGGCCAGGGCGAATTGGCCGATGGCCGCCACTGGGTGCAATGGCAGGATCCGTTCCCGAAACCTTGCTACCTGTTTGCGCTGGTGGCGGGGGACTTCGACGTGCTGCGCGACAGCTTCACCACCCGTTCCGGCCGTAAGGTCGCGCTGGAGCTGTTCGTCGATCGTGGCAACCTGGATCGCGCCGACTGGGCGATGACTTCGCTGAAGAACTCGATGAAGTGGGATGAGACCCGCTTCGGCCTGGAATACGATCTCGACATTTATATGATTGTGGCGGTCGATTTCTTCAATATGGGTGCGATGGAGAACAAAGGGTTAAATATCTTTAACTCCAAATATGTGCTGGCGAAGGCGGAAACCGCCACCGACAAGGACTACCTGAACATCGAAGCGGTGATCGGCCACGAATATTTCCATAACTGGACCGGTAACCGCGTGACCTGCCGCGACTGGTTCCAGCTCAGCCTGAAAGAGGGGCTGACGGTGTTCCGCGATCAGGAGTTCAGTTCCGATCTGGGATCGCGTTCGGTCAACCGCATCGATAACGTGCGCGTGATGCGCGGCGCGCAGTTCGCCGAAGACGCCAGCCCGATGGCGCACGCCATCCGTCCGGACAAAGTGATCGAGATGAACAACTTCTACACCCTGACGGTGTATGAAAAGGGTTCCGAAGTGATCCGCATGATGCATACCTTGCTGGGGGAAGCGAACTTCCAGAAAGGGATGCAGCTCTATTTTGAGCGCCACGACGGCAGCGCCGCTACCTGCGACGATTTCGTGCAGGCGATGGAGGACGCGTCCAATGTCGATCTGTCGCGCTTCCGCCGTTGGTATAGCCAGTCCGGCACGCCGCTGTTGACGGTGCGCGACGAATACGACGCGGAAACTCAGCAGTATCGCCTGCATGTCAGCCAGAAAACCGCGCCGACCGCCGATCAGCCGGAGAAGTTGCCGCTGCATATCCCGCTGGATATCGAACTGTACGACAGTGAAGGCAACGTCATTCCATTGCAAAAGGGCGGCCTGCCGGTCAACAACGTGCTGAACGTCACCGAAGCGGAGCAGACCTTCGTGTTCGACGGCGTGGCGCACAAGCCGGTGCCGTCACTGCTGCGTGAATTCTCCGCACCGGTGAAGCTGGACTATCCGTACAGCGATCAGCAGCTGACCTTCCTGATGCAGCACGCGCGCAATGAATTTGCGCGTTGGGATGCGGCGCAGAGCCTGCTGGCGACCTATATCAAGCTGAACGTGGCGCGGCACCAGCAGAGGCAGCCGCTGTCGCTGCCGCTGCACGTGGCCGATGCGTTCCGCGCGGTGCTGCTGGACGAAAAACTGGATCCGGCGCTGGCGGCGCAGATCCTGACGCTGCCGTCGGAGAACGAAATCGCCGAGCTGTTCACCACCATCGATCCGGAAGCGATCGCTGCGGTGCACGAAGCGATCGTACGCTGCCTGGCGCGGGAGTTGGCCGATGAGTGGCTGGCGGTGTATCACGCCAACAAGACCGACGGCTACCGCGTAGAGCACGCCGAGATCGCCAAGCGCGCCTTGCGCAATGTGTGCCTGGGCTATCTGGCGTTCGGCGAAGATGTGGCGCTGGCTGACCAACTGGTGAGCGAACAGTATCGCCAGGCGGACAACATGACCGACTCGCTGGCGGCGATGTCTGCCGCGGTCGCGGCCCAGCTGCCGTGTCGCGATGCGCTGCTGGCGGCGTTCGACGAGCGCTGGCATCAGGATGGCCTGGTGATGGACAAATGGTTCGTGCTGCAGGGCAGCAGCCCGGCGGCAGACGTGCTGAGCAAGGTACGCGCGCTGTTGCAACACCGTTCGTTCAGCCTGAGCAACCCGAACCGCACCCGTTCGTTGATCGGCGGCTTCGCTTCCGGCAACCCGGCGGCGTTCCATGCGGCGGACGGCAGCGGCTATCAGTTCCTGGCGGAGATCCTCAGCGATCTCAACCAGCGCAACCCGCAGATCGCCGCGCGCCTGATTGAACCGCTGATTCGCCTGAAGCGTTACGACGCGGGCCGCCAGGCGCTGATGCGTAAGGCGCTGGAACAGCTGAAAGGGTTGGAAAATCTGTCCGGCGATCTGTACGAGAAGATCAGCAAGGCGCTCGACGCCTGATCTTTTCGCGCTGATATAGATAAGGGACGGCCTGTGCCGTCCCTTTTTTTATCCGTTCAATTTGCCGCCTGGCGAGGGCTGGCCCCGGTAACCGGCGGCGATAACACCCGTTCCAGCACTTCGGCCTCCAGTTCCGCCAGCCGGGTTGAACCCTTGCGGCGCGGCCGCGGCAGATCGAGGGTGAGATCCAGCCCGATGCGCCCCTCTTCGATCAGGATCACCCGATCCGCCAGCGTGATGGCTTCGCTGACGTCGTGCGTGACCAGCAGTACGGTAAAACCGTGCTGTTGCCACAGCGTTTCTATCAGTCCCTGCATCTCAATGCGCGTCAGGGCATCCAGCGCCCCGAGCGGTTCGTCCAGCAGCAGCAGGCGAGGGCGATGGATCAGCGCGCGCGCCAGGGCGACCCGTTGCTTTTGCCCGCCGGACAGTGCCGCCGGCCAGTCGCGGGCGCGATCCGCCAAGCCGACCGCGTCCAGCGCCTGCAGTGCCGCATCGCGCCACTGGCCGCGTAGCCCCAGGCCCACGTTGTCGATCACCGTTTTCCACGGCAGCAGGCGTGCATCCTGAAACATCAACCGGGTATCCTCTTTAGCGGCGGCAAGCGGCGCGTTGCCGCTGAGCAGCGCGCCGCTGCTGGCCTGTTCCAGGCCGGCCAACAGGCGCAGCAGGGTGCTTTTGCCGCAGCCGCTGCGGCCGACCACCGCCACGAACTGCCCGGCGGAGATGTGCAGCTGAATATTGTCCAGTACCGTGCGGTTGCCGTAACCTTTGCCGATGGACTCCAGCGTCACCGGCGTGCCTTGCGCAAGGCGAGCGGGAAGGGTCATAGCGCTTCTCCCTGTTTCAGTTGATAGGCCGGATGCCAGCGCAACCAGACGCGCTCCAGCAGCTGCGCGCCCACGTCCGCCAGCTTGCCGAGCAGGGCGTACAGCACGATTGCTACCACTACCACATCGGTTTGCAGAAATTCACGTGCGTTCATCGCCAGGTAGCCGATGCCCGAATTGGCCGAGATGGTTTCGGCGACGATCAGCGTCAGCCACATGAAGCCGAGAGCGAAACGCACGCCGACCATAATCGACGGCAGCGCGCCCGGCAGCACCACCTGTGTAAACAGGCGGAAACCGCTCAGGCCGTAGCTGCGGGCCATCTCCAACAGGCCGCGATCGATGTTCTTGATGCCGTGATAGGTATTGAGATAAATCGGGAACAGGGTACCGAGCGCCACCAGAAAGATCTTGGCGGATTCATCGATGCCGAACCACAGGATCACCAACGGGATCAGCGCCAGGTGCGGCACGTTGCGGATCATTTGCACCGAGCTGTCCAGCAGGCGTTCGCCCCAGCGCGACAGCCCGGTAATAAAGCCGAGGATCAGTCCGATGCTGCCGCCGATGCCAAAGCCGATCAACGCGCGCTGGCTGCTGATGCTCAGGTGCTGCCACAGTTCGCCGCTTTGGCTCAGGCTCCAGAAGGCGGCCAGCACCGCGCTCGGCGCTGGCAAAATGCGGTTGGATAGCCAGCCGGTTTCGACGGCGATCTGCCAGAGGATCACCAGCGCCAGCGGCAGCGCCCAGGGGGCCAGCCGGTACAGGATGCGTTGCGCGTTCTTTGCCATCGGGGCGCTCCTCAGCTCTGCGACACTTTTTGCGGAACATAGATGTTGGCCACCACTTCGCCCTGCGGGCGCACCGGCTGAAGGCGCACGGGCGCTTCCTCCTGCGCCAGATCGAGGTGCGGGAACAGCAGTTCGCCGACGCGGTAGGCCTCTTCCAGATGCGGATAGCCGGAGAGAATAAAGGTATCGATGCCCAGATCGGCATATTCCTGCATGCGCGCCGCGACCGTCGGACCATCGCCCACCAGCGCGGTGCCGGCGCCGCCGCGTACCAGGCCAATGCCGGCCCACAGGTTCGGGCTGATCTCCAGGTTATCCTTTTTGCCGCCGTGCAGCGCCGCCATGCGCCGTTGGCCGACGGAGTCGAAGCGCGCAAAGGCCTGCTGCGCGTTGGCGATGGTTTCCTCATCGAGGTGCGCGATCAGCCGGTCGGCGGCGCGCCAGGCCTCTTCGGTGGTTTCCCGCACGATGACATGCAGGCGGATACCGAAGCGTACCTGGCGGCCTTTCGCCGCCGCTTTGGCGCGCACCTCTTCGATTTTCTCTTTAACCTGCGCCGGCGGCTCTCCCCAGGTGAGATACATTTCTACCTGCTCGGCGGCCAGATCCTGCGCGGCGGCGGAGGATCCGCCGAAATAGAGCGGCGGGCGCGGCTGCTGCACGGGCGGAAACAGCAGTTTGGCGCCTTTCACCTGAATATGCTTGCCGTCGAAATCGACGGTTTCGCCTTCGAGCACCCGGCGCCAGATGTGGGTGAACTCGGTTGAGGCTTCGTAGCGCTCTTCATGGTTAAGGTGCAGCCCCTCTGCCGCCAGCTCTTCCGGATCGCCGCCGGTGACCAGATTGAACAGCGCGCGCCCGTTGGACAGGCGATCCAGCGTCGCCGCCTGGCGCGCCGCCAGCGTAGGAGAGATGATGCCCGGCCGCAGCGCGACCAAAAACTTCAGCCGCTGGGTGACCGGGATCAGCGAGGCGGCCACCAGCCAAGAGTCTTCGCACGAGCGGCCGGTGGGGATCAGTACCCCGCCGAATCCCAGCCGATCCGCCGCCTGGGCAATCTGTTGCAAATAACCGTGATCGACGCTGCGCGCCCCCTGTGCGCTGCCAAGATAGTGGCCGTCGCCGTGAGTGGGTAAAAACCAGAAAACGTTCAGGCTCATCGTCAATGCTCTCCCATGATTTATTGCGCGCTTGGGCGCCAGATGCGTTGCGAGATGTCGACCTTCACCGGCACCAGCCGGTTGGCGTAAAACAGGTCGGCGGTTTGCTGCTGCGCGGCGATCGTCTGCGCATCGAGCGGTGTGATGGCGGTCGGCGGGCGGTGATCCAGATAGCTGGCGATCACTGGCTCCGGCAGCCCCATGGCGTTGGCCAACAGGGCCACGCTTTGCGCCCGGTCGCTGCGGGTGAGCGCATCGGCCTGGGTCAGCACCGTCAAGACCTGGCTGATAAAGGCGCCGTTGGCTTCAACATAGGGGCGCGCCGCCAGATAGAAGGAACCGGTCTGGTTCAGATCGGTGCCGTCGCCGAGCACCCGTACGCCGCCCTGCAGCAGCGCGGCGGAATAATAAGGATCCCAGATGGCCCAGGCGTCGACGTTGCCCTGTTGGAAGGCGGCACGCGCATCGGCGGGCGTCAGATAGGCGGGCTGGATATCGGTGAACTGCAGTCCGGCCTTTTGCAGCGATCGCAACAGCAGGTTGTGCGAGCTGGATCCTTTCTGGAAGGCGATCTTATGGCCTTTCAGATCGGCGACGGTTTTGATCGGGCTGTTTTCCGGCACCAGGATCACTTCCGCCTTGGGTTTGGGCGGCTCAACGCCGACATACAGCAGGTCCGCACCGGCAGCCTGCGCGAAGATCGGCGGAATATCGCCGGTGCTGCCCAGATCGATGCTGCCGACGTTCAAGGCCTCCAGCATCTGCGGGCCGGCGGGAAACTCGATCCAGCTGATGCGGGTGGCGGGGAAACGTTCTTCCAGCAGCCGGTGGCTCTTCGCCAGCACCAGGCTGACTGATCCTTTTTGGTAGCCGATGCGGAACTGCGCCGGATCCTGCGCTGCGGCGGCATTGGCCCAGACCAGCGACAGCAAGCCGGTGAGGGTAGCGGCGCTCAGCCAGCGGCGTAAAGCGATGCGTTTTTTCATTCAGGCTCTCCTTTTCCAGGCTTTTCAGGCAGTCTGACGCGCCGCCAGCGGCGAGGCGACGCGCAGCGCGGGCGGTTTGCGGCGGCCCAGCGCCAGATAGAAACTGGCGAGCGCTTCTTCCAACCGGGCGGCGACGGCGTCGGTGAGCGTGGCGCCTTCGCCGGTCAATTGGATCTGGCTGTCGTCGGCGAATACGCCGTGCAGCACTTCCTGCGCTTTCAGCGCCGCCAGCACCGGTTTCAGCGCATAGTCCACCGCCAACATGTGACCGACAGAACCGCCGGTTGCCAGCGGCAGCACCACCTTATGATCCAGCGCGCGTTCCGGCAGCAGATCCAGTAAGGTCTTCAGCGCGCCGGAGAACGACGCTTTATAAACCGGCGTGGAAATCAGCAGGCCGTCGGCCTGCGCTAACTGGTCGGCAAACGCCTTGATCGCCGGGCTGTTGAAGTTGGCGTACAGCAGATCTTCGGCGTCGAAGTCGTGCAGGGTATAAGCCGTCACTTCCACCCCTTGCTGCCGCAGCCAGTTCTGACTCAGCGCGAGCAGCGCCGCGGAACGTGATGGGATGCGTGGGCTGCCGGCCAGTGATATAACGCGCATTGCCACTCCTTATAACTAAAAGTTAGGTTTAATTAGAAAATCAATGAGAAGTGTTTTAAAACTACCAGCAACCGGGCGCGTTTTTTAAATCTCATTTTTTGATTTGGATATGCGCAAAAGCGGATTGGCGCCGATTTGGCGGTGAAGAGGGAAAACGGTTGCGTAAAAACGGCTTTTTTTGCCTTTAATCAATTCCAATTAGGCGGGGGATACCGGATAATACGCCCCCGGTTTGCAACCGGGAAATCAGGAGAGTCCATGTACTACCCCCTCATCAGGAAAGCGTTGTTCCAGCTCGATCCGGAGCGTGCGCACGAAGTGACCTTTCGTCAGCTCAGCCGTATTGCCGGCACCCCATTAGCGTTTCTTGTCCGCCAGTCCGTGCCGACCAAACCGGTCAGTTGCATGGGGCTGTCGTTTAAAAATCCGCTGGGATTGGCCGCCGGTCTGGATAAAAACGGCGAGTGCATCGATGCGTTCGGCGCGATGGGCTTTGGCCATGTGGAAGTCGGCACCGTGACGCCGCGCCCGCAGCCGGGCAACGACAAGCCGCGTTTGTTCCGCGTGGTTGAGGCGGAAGGCCTGATCAACCGCATGGGGTTCAATAACCATGGCGTGGACAATCTGGTTGAAAACGTTAAGAAATCCCATTTCGGCGGCATTCTTGGGATCAATATCGGCAAGAATAAAGACACCCCGGTCGAACAGGGTAAGGACGATTATTTGATCTGCATGGATAAAGTTTATCCGTATGCCGGTTATATCGCGATTAACATCTCTTCACCGAATACGCCGGGGTTACGATCCTTACAGTATGGCGAAGCGCTGGACGATCTTTTGGCTGCGATTAAAAATAAGCAGCAGGAATTACATGCGCGCCATCACAAATATGTGCCGGTAGCGGTAAAGATCGCGCCGGATCTTTCAGAAGAAGAATTGATCCAAATTGCCGATAGCCTGGTGCGGCATAATATCGATGGCGTGATCGCCACCAATACCACATTGGATCGAAAATTGATCCAAGGGTTAAATTACTGCGAACAAGCGGGCGGGTTAAGTGGGCGTCCGTTGCAATCACGCAGCACGGAAGTGATCCGCCGTCTCTCTACCGAACTGCAAGGGCGCCTGCCGATTATCGGCGTAGGCGGCATCGATTCGCTGACGGCGGCGCGTGAAAAAATGGAGGCCGGCGCGAGCCTGCTGCAAATTTATTCCGGATTTATCTATCACGGCCCGCGTTTGATTAAAGATATCGTTACCCATATCTAATATTTTTCCTCTCATTTTATTCCGGGGGTTTATTTCTGCCCCCGGCTCGTCTATATTTTGTTCGTTAGCATAAATATCGTTCGCGGAATTATCCGATGTTTAAGCTATTTTATCGGTGATAAAATCGCCTTTTAGGGTGAGTGCGGCGTTGGCATAGGCAGCGAGAAGGATACGAAATGAAGATAAAACCTGACGATAATTGGCGTTGGTATTTTGATGCCGAACACGATCGGCTAATGCTGGATTTAGCTAATGGTATGATCTTCCGTTCACGTTTCCCGGCCAAAATGTTAACGCCGGACGCCTTCGATGAATGCGCTTTTTGCGTGGATGACGCCGCCCTTTATTTCACCTATGAAGAACAGTGCAAACAGGTCAAGCTTAGCCATGAACAGCGTGCCGAGCTGGTGTTGAATGCGCTGGTCGCCTACCGCTTCCTGAAACCACTGATGCCGAAGAGCTGGCATTTCTCGCAGCAGCATTACCCGCTGCAGCCGAAAAACGGCGAGCTGGCGGCGGTTAAAGTGATGGAAAGCGGCGTGGAAGCGCGCTTGCTGGTGGTAGAGGCCGGGGATAACGCCAGCCTGTGCCTGCTGGCGCAAAATCAGCTGACGGTCGCCGGCCGCACCATGGTATTGGGCGACGCCATCAAGGTAATGCACGATCGGCTGAAACCCTGCGCGCAGGATGAAAGCACCGCCCCGGCTTACGACAGGGCGGTATAGGGCGAATTACGCCAGGGTCAAATCACTTTTCGGGATGCAGCTGCAGCACAGGATGGTGCCGTTGTCGCCCAGCGCGCTTTTCTTCAGGGGTGCGACTTCACCGCTCAGCAACGTAATGCGGCAACTGCCGCAAATCCCGGCGCGGCAGGAGTAAGGTACGCGGATGCCTTGCTGTTCCAACTGCTCGAGCAAGATCTGCTGGTTGTTGCCGGTAAACACCTTTCCTTCGTATTCAATAGTGACGCTGTGCTCGCTGTCTTGCGGCGCTTGCACGCTCTCCACCACTTTGCCGGCGCCATAAGGGCGCGGCGGCTTGGTCGACAACACTTCCACCGTATCGCCCACGCGAATGATGCCGCTGTTGCGCGCGATCATGTTCTGGCCGAAATCGATGTCGCCGTTGTCGGCGGAGCGGAATTTTTGCAGCGTGCTCAGCGGTTCGCCGCTCGGATGCTTGCGGCCGCGCTCGGTGCTGACGGTGGTGAGCACGCAGCGGCTGCAGGGTTTCACCAGATCGAACATGACGTCGCCGACGCGGATCACCTGCCAGCCGTCCTCGGCCCAGGCGGTGGCGCCGCTCACCACCAGATTGGGGCGGAACTGCTCCAGCTTGATGCTGCCGGGGCAACGCTGCTGCAGATCGTTGAACGAAGCCTGGTTAATCAGCAGATAAGGATAGCCATCGGCAAACGTCAGCGGGATTTCGGGGTGTTTCTTCACCCGGCGGGTCAACTCCGGCCCCAGCCAGCGCAGCTGCACGTCGCGCTGGAAATAGCCGCTCAGCCAGCGGTTGATCTCATCCGGCGCGATCAGCGCGGTGAAGTGGTTGCCCCATACCTCGGTCGGCTGCGGCGCGACGGCGAAGTCGCTGAAGCGAATGGCGGCGCTTTCGCCGTCCGGCGCTGTCAGGAATAGCCCGTCCGGCAGCAGCGCCGGCGTGAACAGCACCATCTGCGGGTATTGGCGCGCGGTAATAAAGGTGCCATCCGGCTCGGTGATCATAAAGTTGCGGTCGAAGGCCAGACCGCTGCTGCCGACCTGGGCGTAAGAAAGCTGCAGACCGCGCAGTGATTTAACCGGATGGACGTAGAGTCTGGAAAGCGTGATCACCCTTATCTCCGTGCGATTATTAAATAGAAGGGAGCAACTTTATGACAAGCGGTGCGGATTAGCTATAATGCGCAACAATTTTCTTTTTGGTGATAAGTACGATATGAACTCTCTGTTTGCCAGCACGGCGCGTGGATTGGAAGAACTGTTAAAAAGCGAGCTGGAAGCGCTTGGCGCTCACGACTGCAAAGTGGTGCAGGGTGGGGTACATTTTCAGGGTGACGATCGTCTTCTGTACCAAAGCCTGCTGTGGAGCCGCCTGGCTTCGCGCATTCTGTTGCCGCTGAACGAATTCCGCGTGCACAGCGATCTGGATCTGTACCTTGGGGTGCAGGCGATCGACTGGCCGAGTATTTTTGGCGTGGATAAAACCTTTGCCGTGCATTTCAGCGGCGTTAACGAAGAGATCCGCAACAGCCAATATGGCGCACTGAAGGTGAAAGACGCCATCGTCGACAGCTTCACCCGTAAACTTGACCAACGCCCAACGGTTGCCAAGCAGCAGCCGGATATTCGCGTTAACGTCTTCCTGCAGCGCGATATGGCCAGCGTGGCGCTCGATCTGAGCGGCGAAGGCCTGCACCAGCGCGGCTACCGCGATCTTACCGGCCAGGCGCCGCTGAAGGAAAACCTGGCGGCCGCCATCGTGCTGCGTTCCGGCTGGCAGCCGGGCACGCCGATGCTCGATCCGATGTGCGGCTCCGGCACGCTCTTGATCGAAGCGGCGATGATCGCCGCCGATCGTGCGCCGGGTCTGCACCGCCAACACTGGGGCTTCAGCGCCTGGAACGGCCACAACGCCGAACTGTGGCGTGAAGTCACCACCGAAGCGCAGGTGCGCGCACGCCGCGGCCTGCAGGAAACCGCCTCTCGCTTCTTCGGCTCCGATATCGATCGTCGGGTGATTGAAATGGCGCGCGGCAACGGCCGCCGCGCCGGCGTCGCCGAGCTGATCACCTTTAACGTCGGCGACGTGGCGCGCCTGACCAATCCGCTGCCTGAAGGCCCGCACGGCACCGTGATCAGCAACCCGCCGTACGGCGAGCGTCTGGAAAGCGAACCGGCGCTGATCGCGCTGCACAACATGCTGGGCCGCGTGATGAAAAGCGCCTTCGGGGGTTGGCAGCTGTCGCTGTTCAGCGCCTCGCCGGAGCTGTTGAGCTGCCTGCAGCTGCGCGCCGAGCGCCAGTTCAAGGCGAAGAACGGCCCGCTGGAGTGCGTGCAGAAAAACTATCAGCTGGCGGCGAACCCGGCCGGCGCCACTGCCGGCGGCGTGCAGGTGGCGGAAGATTTCGCCAACCGCCTGCGCAAAAACTTGAAGAAGCTCGACAAGTGGGCGAAACAGCAGGGCATTGAATGCTACCGCCTGTACGATGCCGATCTGCCAGAATACAACGTCGCGGTGGACCGCTACGGCAGCAAGGTGGTGGTACAGGAATATGCGCCGCCGAAAACCGTCGATGCGCAAAAAGCGCGTCAGCGCCTGTTCGATGTGATCAACGCGACGCTGGCGGTGTTGGAGCTACCGTCGAATCAGCTGATCCTGAAAACCCGCGAGCGGCAGAAGGGCAAGAACCAGTACGAGAAACTGGCGCAGAAGGGCGAGTTCCTGCTGGTGGAAGAGTATAACGCCAAGCTGTGGGTCAACCTGACCGACTATCTCGATACCGGCCTGTTCCTCGATCACCGCATCGCGCGCCGCATGCTGGGCGAGATGAGCAACGGCAAGGACTTCCTGAACCTGTTCGCCTATACCGGCACCGCCAGCGTGCACGCCGGGCTGGGCGGCGCGCGCAGCACCACCACGGTGGACATGTCGCGTACCTACCTGGAATGGGCGGAGAAGAACCTGCGCGCCAACGGCCTGACCGGCCGTCAGCATCGGCTGATCCAAGCCGACTGCCTGTCGTGGCTGAGCAACGCCAACGAACAGTTCGACGTGATCTTCATCGATCCGCCGACGTTCTCCAACTCCAAGCGGATGGAGAACACTTTTGACGTGCAGCGCGATCATCTGGCGCTGATGAAAGATTTGAAACGGTTGCTGCGCCGCAACGGGACCATCATGTTCTCGAACAACAAGCGCGGTTTCCAAATGGATATGGCAGGGCTGAGCGCGCTGGGCCTGGAGGCGAAAGAGATCACCGCCAAGACGCTGTCGCAGGACTTTGCCCGTAACCGTCAAATCCACAACTGCTGGCTGGTGAGTCACGCCGGCGAAGGAAAATAATTACTATGTCGTTAATCAGCATGTCCGGCGCCTGGCTCTCTTTCAGCGATGCGCCACTGTTAGACAACACCGAAATTCATATCGAAGACAACGAGCGCGTGTGTCTGGTCGGGCGCAACGGCGCCGGCAAGTCCACGCTGCTGAAGATCCTCGGCAAAGAGATCCCGCTGGACGACGGCCGGGTAATCTACGAACAGGATCTGATCGTGGCGCGCCTGCAACAGGATCCGCCGCGCAATATCGGCGGCAGCGTGTTCGACTTCGTGGCCGAAGGCGTTGCGGAGCAGGCAGAACACCTGAAGGCGTATCACGCGATCTCCCACCTGGTGGAAAGCGATCCGAGTGAGAAAAATCTGGCGCGTATGGCGCAAATCATGGAGATCCTCGACCATCAGGGGCTGTGGCAGCTCGACAGCCGCATCAGCGAGGTGCTGCTGCAGCTGGGGCTGAACGGCGACGCCGAGCTTTCCTCGTTGTCCGGCGGCTGGCTGCGCAAAGCGGCGCTGGGCCGTGCGCTGGTGAGCTCGCCGCGCGTGCTGCTGCTCGACGAACCGACCAACCACCTCGATATCGAAACCATCGACTGGCTGGAAGGCTTCCTGAAAGAGTTCGACGGCAGCATCGTCTTCATCTCGCACGACCGTTCGTTTATCCGCAACATGGCGACGCGCATCGTCGATCTGGATCGCGGCAAGCTGGTTTCCTGGCCGGGCAACTACGATCTGTATCTGCAGAGCAAAGAAGAAGCGCTGCGGGTGGAAGAGCTGCAAAACGCCGAATTCGATCGCAAGCTGGCGCAGGAAGAGGTCTGGATCCGTCAGGGCATCAAAGCGCGCCGTACCCGTAACGAGGGCCGCGTGCGTGCGCTGAAGGCGCTGCGCGTCGAGCGTTCAGAGCGCCGTGAAGTGATGGGCACCGCCAAGATGCAGGTGGAAGAGGCGACCCGCTCCGGCAAAATCGTATTCGAGCTGGAAGACGTCAATTATCAGGTTGGCGAAAAAGTGCTGGTGCGCGGTTTCTCCGCTCAGGTGCAGCGCGGCGACAAAATTGCGCTGGTGGGGCCGAACGGCTGTGGCAAAACCACGCTGCTGAAACTGATGCTCGGTCAGCTGAAAGCCGACAGCGGCCGCGTGCACTGCGGCACCAAGCTGGAAGTGGCCTATTTCGACCAGCACCGCGCGGATCTCGATCCGGAACGTACGGTGATGGACAACCTGGCGGAAGGCAAACAGGAAGTGATGGTCAACGGCCGCCCTCGCCACGTATTGGGTTACCTGCAGGACTTCCTGTTCCACCCGAAACGCGCCATGACGCCGGTGAAGGCGCTGTCGGGCGGTGAGCGTAACCGCCTGCTGTTGGCTAAGCTGTTTCTGAAACCGAGCAATCTGCTGATCCTCGATGAACCAACCAACGATCTCGACGTCGAAACGCTGGAGCTGCTGGAAGAGCTGATCGACGGCTATCAGGGCACCGTGCTGCTGGTCAGTCACGATCGTCAGTTCGTCGACAACTCGGTGACCGAGTGCTGGATCTTTGAAGGCAACGGCGTGATCAACGCCTTCGTCGGCGGTTACTACGATGCGCATCATCAGCGCGCCACGGCGAAACCGATTCGTCAGGCGGCGCCGAGCGCGAGCAAACCGGCGGCGGAGAAAAAGGCCGAACAGCCGAAGAAAGCGGCGGCCAAGCTGAGTTACAACCTGCTGCGCGAACTGGAACAGTTGCCGCAGCGGCTCGAACAGCTGGAGGCGGAAATCGAAGCGCTGCAGGCGCAGATGAGCGATGCCGACTTCTTCACGCGGCCGCACAGCGAAACGCAAGACGTGCTGACGGCGTTGGCTAACGCTGAGCAGGCGCTCGAGCAGGCCTTCGCCCGTTGGGAAGAGCTGGAAGCGATGAAAAACGGCTGACCGTTGCGATACCGCCCGCGCGCTGCTGCGGGCGGTATCGACGTGCCGGTGAGCAACGTTATTGAGGAGGAATATGGTGTGTTCCCACAACAATCATCAGCAGCATAGTCATTCCGCACCTTCGGCGGAGCACCAGGATAACCTGATGCTGTGCCCGCAGTGCGACATGCTGGTGGCGCTGCCGCCGCTGGCCTATGGCAGCAAAGCGGTATGCCCGCGCTGCAAAACCACGCTCAGCGCCCGCTGGGACGAGCCGCGTAAGCGGCCGATCGGTTACGCGCTCAGCGCCTTGTTCATGCTGGTGCTGGCCAACATTTTCCCGTTTATCAACATGCGCGTCGCCGGCCTCGGCAACGAAATCAGGCTGATCCAAATCCCGGAAGTCATGGTGGCGGAAGACTACGCCAGCATGGCCACCTTGTTTATGGTGTTCGTGCAGCTGATCCCGGCGTTTTGCATGGTGGCGATCATTCTGCTGTGCGCCAAAGTGCGTTTGCCGCTGGGACTGAAAGAGTGGATGGCCCGGGTGCTGTTTCAGTTCAAGACCTGGTGCATGGTGGAGATTTTCCTCGCCGGGGTGTTGGTCAGCTTCGTTAAGCTGATGGCCTATGGCGATATCGGCATCGGCAGCAGCTTCGTGCCTTACTGTCTGTTCTGCCTGCTGCAGGTGCGCGCTTTCCAGTGCGTGGATAGGCGCTGGCTGTGGCAAGACATCGAACCGGCGCCGCGTCTCGATCGCCCGTTGACGGTGGGGCGCACCGGCATGCGGCAGGGCGTGCGCTCCTGCGCCTGCTGCACGGCGATCCTGCCGGCCAATCAGGTGCGCTGTCCGCGCTGCCACACCAACGGCTACGTGCGTCGTCGCCACAGCCTGCAATGGACGCTGGCGCTGCTGGTGACCTCCATCATGCTGTATATTCCGGCCAACCTGATGCCCATCATGGTGACCGAGGCGTTGGGCAACAAGATGAACTCCACCATCATGGCGGGGGTGATCCTGCTGTGGGGGGACGGCTCTTATCCGGTGGCGATGGTGATTTTCATCGCCAGTATCATGGTGCCATCGCTGAAAATGCTGGCGATCGGCTGGCTGTGCTGGGATGCCAACGGCAGGAAGAAGCCGCGCGCCGACAGCGAGCGCATGCACCTGATTTATGAAGTGGTCGAATTCGTTGGCCGATGGTCAATGATCGACGTGTTTGTGATCGCCGTATTGTCGGCGCTGGTGCGAATGGGGCAGTTGATGAGCATTTACCCCGCGACGGGCGCCGTGCTGTTCGCGCTGGTGGTGATCCTCACCATGTTCGCCGCCATGACATTTGATCCCCGGCTGACCTGGGATCGCGCAAGTGAAACAATCAACAAGGAGCCGCAAGGTGACGGAAAATAATCATAGCGTCGCGGACGTCGAGAAGATCAAACGCTGGTCGCCGGTGTGGATCATTCCCATCGTAACCGCACTGATCGGCGCCTGGATCCTATTTTACCACTTCAGCCATCAGGGGCCGGTAGTGACGCTGGTGACCTCGACGGCGGAAGGGCTGGAAGCGGGTAAAACCAAAATCAAAAGCCGCAGCGTGGACGTCGGCGTGGTGGAAACCGTCACGCTGAGCGATGATTTGAGCAAGGTGATGGTACAGGCGCGCCTCAATTCCGGCATGGAAAAATTGCTGCGCCAGGATTCCGCCTTCTGGGTAGTGAAGCCGCAGATCGGCCGTGAAGGCGTCTCCGGGCTGGGGACGCTGCTCTCCGGCGCCTATATCGAACTGCAGCCGGGCAACAAGGGCAAAGACGGCAAAGACAACTATCAGCTGCTCGACGCGCCGCCGCTGGCCTCTCCGGACGCCAAAGGGCTGCGTATCGTACTGGACAGCGAGAAATCGGGCCAGCTCAACGCCGGCGATCCGGTGCTGTTCCGCGGTTATCGCGTTGGGTCGGTAGAGACCAGCTATTTCGATCCTAAAGCGCGCGCCATGCGCTATCAGCTGTTCATTACCGCGCCTTACGATCAGTTGGTCACCACCAACGTGCGCTTCTGGAAAGACAGCGGCGTGGCGTTTGACATGTCGGCACAGGGCATGCGGGTGGAGATGGGGTCGCTGACTACCCTGTTCAGCGGCGGCGTCAGCTTCGACGTGCCGGACGGCTGGGATCGCGGCGAACTGGCGAAAGAGAAGGCGGAGTACCAGCTGTTCGACAACCAGCGCAGCACGCAGGATTCGCTGTATACCGTGCATAAGGACTACCTGCTGTTCTTCTCCGATTCGGTACGCGGCCTGCAGCCGGGTGCGCCGGTCGAATTCCGCGGCATCCGCCTGGGCACGGTGGCGCAGGTGCCGTTCTATAAAGAAGGCATGGCGCAGCGCCTGGATAACGACTACCGCATTCCGGTGCTGATCCGCATCGAGCCGGATCGCTTCCAGAAACAGCTGGGCGGCAACTTCGATATTGAAGGGCACCTGAAAGACGCCGAGTCCCGCGGCATGCGCGCCTCGATGAAGTCTGCCAACCTGCTGACCGGTTCGCTGTATATCGATCTCGACTTCTATCCGCAGGAGAAACCGTGGAAAGGGCCGCGCGAGCTGTTCGGTTATCCGCTGATGCCGACCACCAGCGGCGGTCTGGCACAGATCCAGCAGAAACTGATGCAGACGCTGGACAAGATCAACGCGATGCCGATCAATCCGATGATCAACGAGGCGACCAAGACGCTGGCGGAAAGTCAGAAAACCATGAAGTCGACGCAGCAGACCATGAAGTCGTTGAACGACATCATCGCCAGCAAAGAGATGCAGGCGCTGCCGCAGGACATGCAGAAAACGCTGCTGGAGCTGAACCGCAGCATGAAAGGGTTCCAGCCTGGTTCACCGGCTTACAACAAGATGGTGGGCGATATGCAGCGCCTCGACCAGGTGTTGCGTGAGCTGCAACCGGTGCTGCGCACCCTGAATGAGAAGAGCAACGCGCTGGTGTTTGAAGCCGCCGGCAGCACTGACCCTCAGCCGAAGAAGGCCACGAAATGATGAAATGGATCCCGGTAGCCCTGGCGCTGTTGCTCAGCGCCTGCAGCAGTTCGCCACAGAAGACCTACTATCAGTTGCCGGCGCTGGGTGCGCCGGCCGCGGTAAGCAGCAGCGGCGCCTCCACGCGCCAGCTGTGGCTGGAGCACGTGAGCGTGGCGGATTATCTGGCGCAGAGCGGCGTGGTGTATCAGACCAACGACGTGCAGTATGTGATAGCGCAGAACAACCTGTGGGCCAGCCCGCTCGACCAGCAGCTGCAGCAAACGCTGGTCACCAACCTGAGCAGCGCGCTGCCGGGTTGGGTGGTCTCTTCGCAGCCGATGAGCAGCGATCAGGATGTGCTGAACGTCACCATCAGCGGCTTCCACGGCCGTTTTGACGGCAAGGCGATCGTTCGCGGCGAGTGGGTGCTGAACCGCCAGGGACGCTTGATCAAACGGCCTTTCAACCTGGAATTGAAACAGGGTGAGGACGGTTATGATGCCCTGGTGCGCACGCTGGCGCAGGGCTGGCAGCAGGAAGCTCAGGCTATCGCAGCACAGATGGGCGGCATTTAGTCATAATTTGGTCTAAAATCGTCTAATCCCTGTCAGCGTGGAAAGTCTTTTTTTCTCACTGGCAGGGATTTCTTTTTTATTTCAAAAAGTTAAACACTTTCTCAGCAGATCAGCCACTTAGCACTTTCCTCGGGCGTAGCTCACAAATATGACATTGGCGTGAATTTTGCGCATTGATCTTCTCTTCTTTTAGCGCTATTGATTACTCGTGGCTGCGCAAAAAGCAGCCATTGTTTTCTTTCCACCAGACCAAAATGAGGGAAACGAGGCATGAAGAGACAGAAACGCGATCGTCTGGAAAGGGCGCATTCGAGAGGGTATCAGGCAGGTATTTTAGGGCGTTCCAGGGAACATTGTCCCTACCAATCATCGGTGGACGCCCGGTCTCAATGGCTGGGAGGTTGGCGAGAAGCCATGGAAGACAGGGCTGTGACCGCTTAAGCGGCTCCCTGTCAAATAAAAGGAATAACCTCCGCCCTTTGGCGGAGGTTTTTGTTTCAGGCGTTTATTTATCCTGCCAGCGCTTCAACAAAATACTCGCATTCACGCCGCCAAAGCCGAAGCCGTTTGATAAGGCGTAGGTCATATTCATCGATTCCGCCTGTTTCGCGACCAGATGCAAGCCTGCCGCCGCCGGATCGGGGTTATCCAGATTTAGCGTTGCAGGGGCTATCTGATCGCGCAGAGCCAAAGCGGTAAAGATGGTTTCCAACCCGCCGGCGGCGCCCAGCAGGTGCCCGGTCGCTGATTTCGTCGAGGTCACGGCGACAGTCCCGGCGGTGCCAAACAGGTGCTTGATGGCATTGATTTCGCCTAAATCGCCTACGGGTGTCGAAGTCGCGTGCGCGTTTAAATGCTGAACTTCCTCGGGGGCGACGTTCGCCTGCTTCAACGCAATTTTCATCGCCCGATAGGCGCCGTTGCCGTCTTCAGCACCGGATGTCATGTGGTAGGCGTCGGCGCTGGTGCCATAGCCGACGATTTCCGCGAGCGGCGTGGCGCCGCGCGCCTGCGCATGCTCCAGCGTTTCAATCACCAGCATGCCGGCGCCTTCCCCCATGACAAATCCGCTCCGGGCGCTGTCGAAAGGCCGAGAGGCCTGTCGCGCCAACTCGGTCGGTGCGGTGGACATGGCGCGTGCGGCGGCGAATCCGCCCAGGCTTACGGTGTCGATAGCGGCTTCGGTACCGCCGCATAGCGCGATATCGGCCTCATCATTGCGGAGCAGTCGCACTGCGTCGCCGATAGCCTGCACGCCGGCCGCACAGGCGGTGACCGGTGCGCCAATCGGGCCTTTGAAGTGATGTTTGATGGAAACGTGACCGGCCGCCAGATTGACTAGGAAAGAGGGGATGGTGAATGGCGACAGGCGTTTGGCGCCGCGGCTGTCGGTAATGCGTACCGCCTGGGCAATCGCCGGAAAGCCGCCAATACCCGAGGCGATGACAGTGGCGGTGCGCTCTTGCTTTTCCTCCGTATCGGCGATCCAGCCGGCCTGACGAACGGCTTCATCCGCCGCTGCCATGGCAAACAGGATAAAGCGATCCATTTTCTTTTGATCCTTGGGGGCGACTGAAGCATCGGGGTTGAATCCCGCTTCAGCATCTTGCGCCAGCTCCGGGACCTGGCCTCCGACCTTGACCGACAAATCTGCAACGATCTCGTCAGGTAAAGCCCGAATGCCGGACTCTCCTGTTAATAAACGTTGCCAGATACTCTCCACGCCGCACCCTAACGGTGAAACGGCGCCCATGCCGGTAATAACGATACGGCGATTGCTCATGACTGCTCCTTGGTAAGTTCGGATAAATCGGCGAGGCGCCGCTGACGCATCAGTTCGGCGCGTTGACGTATGCCGTCATTTGCCGCAGGCCCTGGTGCCAATATGACAAACTGCGGCGGCACCTGCTGTTGGGTATCGACATTGACCAACTGGACCTGGATCGGCCGATCGGTGCGGCCGTCGACTAACAAGGCGCTAATGTCACCGTCGATCAAATGACGATTGCCCCATTGTGAGAGAGCGGCCAGCACGGGGAGAAAATCGTTGCCGCGTTCGGTGAGCAGATACTGATAGCGGACCGGCCGCGTTTGATAACGTTGCTTATGCAGAATGCCGTGGGCCACTAAATCCTTCAGGCGTCGGGCCAGGAGCGTCGGCGACATCCCCAGACTTTGTTGGAATTCGTCGAATTTGGATAATCCCTGAAAGGCATCACGCAGGATCAGGATGCTCCACCATTCTCCGACGCGATCTAATGAACGCGCGACGGGGCATGGTGCATCGCTAAAGCGAGTTTTTTGCATATCGCCTCTTTGTAGATACATTTATTGTAGTTACATGCATGACTATACTAGGCGATTTTGAGGGGCAAGAAAATAACCGGATGCAAAAAACCGCTATCGCGTCGATAGTTGGCTGCAGGGAGGAGCCTTCGCTCAACGAGCCTGTAGCTTTGGTCGTTTCGGATAAGCATAGGGCAGAGAAAGGAGGGAAAAGGCGTTGCGATAGCGGACGATTAAAGGTGATGAATGGTCTTTAAACGATAAGAGAAAGAAATGCCGCCACGATAGCGTGACGGCATGCGCCGAACGTTGGAAAAGAAGACGGTGGCCGCCTTCTCGTCAGCGTGATTAGAACGCTGTAGTATCCTTGAACAAGCCCACTTTCAGGTCGGTGGCAGTATAGATCACTTCACCATCAACCAGCACTTCGCCATCGGCGACGCCCATGATCAGCTTGCGGGTGATGACGCGTTTGAAGTTAATGCGGTAGGTCACTTTCTTCGCGGTTGGCAGCACCTGGCCGGTAAACTTGACTTCACCGACGCCCAGCGCGCGACCTTTGCCTCCGCCACCCAGCCAACCGAGGTAGAAACCGACCAACTGCCACATCGCATCCAGGCCCAGGCAGCCTGGCATGACCGGATCGCCGATAAAGTGGCAACCGAAGAACCATAGGTCCGGATTAATATCCAGCTCCGCTTCCACATAACCTTTGTTGTGAGTCCCGCCGTCTTCAGTCATCTTGACCACGCGGTCCATCATCAACATGTTACCTGCCGGCAACGGTGGGCCACCGGCGCCGAACAGCTCGCCACGGCCGGATGCTTCGAGGTCTTCTTTCGTATAGGAATCGCGTTTATCTACCATGTTCTCAGTAAGCCTTATTTTAATGAAGGACGCAGGTTAGCTAACACGTGTACGCTGAACAAGTCCGATCAGCCGTGGTTGAACCAGTTGAGCCAGCGCAGCGGCCACGGACGACGGCGTTCTTGCAGGCTCACCTGCGCAATCCGTTCCTGTATGGCCGCCAGCAAATTCGGCTGTTGTTCGTCAGAGTAGAGGCAACCTGTGAGCAAAGGCAAGGCGTCCGCCGCACTCTCTACCGCCCACAGATGAAATTGCCCCTCGCGTACCGCGTCAACGACATCCTGACGCAGGCACAGGTGGCGCACGTTGGTCATGGGCAGTACGACGCCCTGTTTACCCGTCAGGCCGCGGCGTACACAAACCTCGAAGAACCCTTCGATTTTTTCGTTAACGCCACCTATCGGCTGTACGTTGCCGAATTGGTCGACGGAGCCGGTGACGGCGATCTGCTGGGTGATCGGTTGCAGTGACAGGGCGCTGACCAATGCACACAGCTCAGCCAGCGAGGCGCTGTCACCGTCCACTTCACCATAAGATTGCTCAAAGACGATGGAAGCGGAGAAGGGCAGTTGTTGATCAAGGTCCAGTTCGGCGATCAGAAACGCCTGCATGATCATCATGCCTTTAGCGTGCAGGTTGCCGCCCAGTTCGGCTTTGCGCTCGACGTCGGTGAACTCGCCGTCGCCGAGATGCACAACGCAACTGATACGTGACGGTTCGCCAAAGCTGCGTGGATGGCCGGGATAATCCAGGACTGACAGACCGTTGATCTGTCCGATCACTTCACCCTCGGTCTCAATCAGAATCTGACCCAGCTCGATCTCATCCTGCATACGCTCGGCCAGATAGCTTTCACGCCATTCGCGGGCATTTAACGCCGCTTCGAACGCTTTGGCCGTAATGCGATCCTCTTCGGCATACAGTGCGGCTTCGGACAGCTGCTGGCCAAGCCAAACCGGCGAGAGTGGCAGGATGCCCTGGTCGCCACTGTAACGTACCGCCTGGACGATCAGCGGCGGCCAGGCGTCGGTCGCCAGCATCGGCAACTGCAGGTCGGCAATCACGCCGTTGACGTAGCCACACCACTGCGCCATATCATCAATTTCAGTCAGCTGCAGGTCGTCTTCGAATTCACCGTAGATCGCTTGTTCACTCAGTTCCGGCTCGATATCGTGAAAATCAGCCAGGCCGTGACGGTCGCCGACCACGATCAGCCGCAGGTCCAGCGGCATCGGTGGAATGGCTACCGGCAGCGGGCGGGTTTCGTCTGGCGAAACCCAATGGAACTGACGCTGGCCGATCATCTGTTTCAGCCGCAGCCACAGTAGCGGCTGAGCCAGCAGCGCACGTGCCGACAGAATCAGAATGCCGCCGTTGGCCTGGTGCACCAGACCCGGCTGCAGGGTAATGTCGCCATTGTGGATCCGTACGCAGCCAAACAGCTGTTCCGGTTCGATCCACTCCTGGAATAGGCAAGCGCCGCCAGCGGCAAAAGGTTCATCGCCACGGCTGGCCGGTTCTACGCTGACCTTGCCATCCTGAATGACATAGTGGCTGCCGCAGTATGCCGTATTTTTCGGCAGCAGTGGTTTGACGGCGTGAGCGATCAGTTCCAGATACTCTCGCGTTTCTTGCGCTTTCAACAGCATGAAACGCGGTGGTGATTGAGGGTGGCAAAATAGCGTCAGGGCATTTTCCAGCCGAGGCTGAATGGCGGAAAAGGGCACGGGTGCCAACTGAGCGGCGGTATCAAATATCGCCTGATAAGGCGTTACGTCCGGCAATAAAGATTGCCATTCAAGTCGGTTATTGGTCAAAGTGTTAGATGCAATCGTTAAAAAGGGAAAGGGCGATTATACAAGAATAACGGCTGCTTGATACATGCGGAGTGCCAGTTGGCATCAGGGAGTTTGACATCGCGCGGTGACTGTGCAAAAAACAGTCTAAAAGACGGCTTAATTGCCGGGGAAATTCGGCGTAAAGCTGTTATGCTTATTTGAAGTTACGCGGTCACTGAAGAGCTCAAGATGAAATATCAGCAACTGGAAAATCTGGAGAGCGGTTGGAAATGGAAGTACCTGGTGAAGAAGCACCGGGAAGGGGAACTCATTACCCGCTACATTGAAAACAGCGCTGCTCAGGAGGCGGTTAACGAGCTGCTGAAGCTGGAAAATGAGCCGGTAAAGGTACTTGCATGGATTGCCGCTCATATGAATCCGGAACTGGATAACCGGATGAAACAAACAATCCGCGCCCGCCGTAAACGTCATTTTAACGCAGAACATCAGCATACGCGTAAAAAATCTATCGATCTGGAATTTTTGGTTTGGCAACGATTGGCTGCCCTGGCACGTCGCCGCGGCGTCACGCTGTCGGAAACCGTCGTGCAGCTTATTGAAGACGCTGAACGCAAAGAAAAGTATGCGAACCAGATGTCATCGTTGAAAGAAGACTTGAAGGCGATTCTTGGCAAAGATCCCGAGTAAGTGCGTGAGAACGCCTTAGTGGTGCTTGGCTTTGAATGTTATGGCAACAAGAGGACGAAAAAAAACCCCGCATAGCGGGGTTTTTTATTAGGCGAGTAAACTTAGCCCTGAGGCTGAGTTACAACGTCTTTGATACCTTTAACTTCGATCTCTACGCGACGATCTGGTGCCAGGCAAGCGATCTGAGCTTTGGTAGCGCGGCCAGATTTGTAGCCACAGGTGTTGCCAGTAACTGCATCTGCTTCACCCATACCACGTGCAGAGATTTTGTCTGACGGGATGCCTTTGGAGACCAGGTAGTCAACAACGCTCTGTGCACGCTGTTCGGACAGTTTCTGGTTGTACTGGTCAGAACCAACGGCGTCGGTGTAACCCAGAACCACTACAGAACCGTCTTTAGGATCCATGGAGCTCAGCTGGGTGTACAGCTGATCCAGAGCCTGCTGGCCTTCTGCTTTCAGAGTAGACTTGTTGAAGTTGAACAGCACGTCAGACTTCAGAGTGAAACGCTTGGTTTCAACAACTGGAGCCGGAGCCGGAGCTGGTGCTGGTGCAACTACGTCATCCTGACCGAAGCGGTAAGAAACGCCCAGGCTCAGCATGGTGTTGTCTGGACGTGCGCCAACGGTACCTGCGTCACCGATGTTGCTTACGAACTGGTAATCCAGGCGGGTAGCCCAGTTTTTGGTCAGTGCGTATTCAACACCAACAGCAGCCAGCGGAGAAACGCCGGTGTCGTGGTTGCCGCCATTAGAGCCTACGCCGTCACTGTCTGCACGCCATACCATACCACCCAGACGGGTGTAGATGTCCAGATCGTCAACGATTGGGTAGCTCAGTTTAGCGGCCAGTTGAACGCCTTGTGCTTTGAAGGAACCGGTGTTACGGCCGGTATATTTCATACGACCTAACCAGTCGTAACCCATTTCAAAGCCCAGGTATTGGTTAGCTTGATAGCCCAAGAATGCACCAGCACCGAGTTGGTCTTTACGTGCATCGTTGTCTACGCGGTAGCCGTTACCGTAGAAACCAGTGTCGTGGTACTGGGACCAGCCCAGTTTAGCACCGGTGTACCAGGTGTTATCTTTTGGAGCGGCTTGCGCTACGGTAGCGAAACCTGCCAGTGCCACTGCTAATGCGATAGCTGTCTTTTTCATTTTGCGCCTCGTTATCATCCAAATAGGCAATGAGCTTTAAAGCTGTTTAAGCCCTTGGTTAAATTCCTTCGCCAAGGTTTAAGCCCTCGTTTGTTACTCGCCAGTTTTTCTGACGTTATAGAGCAACCTTGGCGATGTAAAGTCTACAACGTGGCGCGAAAGTTACAAGTGTGATGTGATAAGGCTCTAAAAAAAAACGCGGAATCGTACATATTTGCTAACATTCTTAGCTTAAAAAATCGGCGGTTCATTGGGCGTTTTTGCTTGCCAAACCGCAGCCGGACTCGCTTTTTGCCTTCCCCCGCAAAGGTTCCGCTTATCGAGTGCGAAAATGATGGGAAAAATCCTAAATTTACTTAATGATACAAAGAAGAGTGAATTTTTAGGGTGGAACACTGTCCGTGAGTCGGGTCAATGTCACGTTGAGGACGCATGATAAACCCGTAGGCATTACCCAATTCTGCCGCACGTCTTAATTTTAGACGATCCTCCTCCGTTAGTTCGGGTAACCAGCCGAGAACCACGCTATAGTTCCCCGTTTGCAGCGCTTTTTCCATTGCCTCAACCGTATTCACCGGGCTGATTTGGCTCAACTGCACCATTTTATCCACCGGCAGGCCGGACTGCTGTAGCCATTGCTTGCTTAACTTTTGCTGCGGTGTCAGCCACAGCAGCCAGCGAGACTGCTTGCCCAGTTGCTGCAGCAGGGGCAACAGCAGTTGAGCCACTGCGGGCTGGCGCTCGTTGTAAACAAGTTCACTGATCAAGCCATTCTCTTTGCCGACATTCGTATTCTTCGCAACGCTGTTTGCGGTAAAAGAGCCATGGCTAAAATGAGGTTGGTAGAGTGATTGAGTACGCATAAAGTTCCCGCCCGTCGTGTTACTGTATGTTTATACAGTATCCCTGATTTCGGATAAGATCAACCCAAATTTTCGTAGCGGCTCGCATAATTGCGATCATTTTTTGTACCGGTGTTTTTTGTGATTGGCATGTGGGCAGATAGTGCGTATTTTCCTAATTAGTTGTTCACGTTACTCTTTTCATTGATAAGAGAAATAATACGACCGGAACCTAAAAAGGAGAAATGCTATGAAAAGGATGTCGACGCGGAGGATCGCGCAGGCTAAAAATTGCTTCGCGGCGCTGGGCGCCATCACCACGCGGTCACAGTTTGGCGGCTATGGGCTGCTGGCCGAGGGGGTCATGTTTGCAGTGGTAGCGGAAGGTGAATTGTACTTGCGAGCTACGGCGAGCATGGAACCGGCCTTTCGCGCCAGAGGGATGGTTAATATGGTCTATTCCAAGCGCGGAGCGCCCATCACCTTGCGTTATTACTGGGTTGACGAGTCGCTGTGGCGGGAACGCAACGAGTTGGTGGGACTGGCCTGGCAGGCCATCAGGGAAGCGCGCCGAGAGCAGCAGGTCAAGGCCGGCGATCACGGCAGATTGAAGGCGTTGCCGAACATAGATGTCAACATGGAGCGCTTGCTGTGGCGAGCGGGGATCCGCAACGCCTATGACCTGCGGCTGCATGGCGCTAAACGCAGCTATCTCCGCCTGCTGCAACAGCAGACCAATCTGGGTCTGCGCGTGCTGCTGTCACTGGGCGGCGCGATAGCCGGTTATCATCAGGCGGCATTGCCGACCGAATTGCGCAACGAACTGGTGCGCTGGTTCGATCATACGATGGCGATGCGCCGCCATGGGCATGAGCCAGTGGTTCAGGGCCCATTGAGTGGGCCCTGAATAATTAGGTTGCCTTATTGATTTGAGTGTGGAGTTCGGTGAGCTCCGGCAGCAGTTCGAGCATTAATCCCACCTGCTGCAAGACCAACTGTTCTTTGCTTTCAGGTTCCGGAACGGCTCTGCGAATGCGCTCCGCCAGCTGTTCCAGCGCTTTCGCAATGCGCTGGCTGTTCCGTTCTTCCTGATGCAAGGCGCCGTCCACGTAACACACGGCATCATTGAGCAGATCGAGTGTGGCAGGGGTATTCAGCCGCTCGCGGTGTGCCCCTAACGCCGAGATATAACTCAGGAGAGTGTGGTTTAGGCAGAGCAGGCGGAAGGCGGCTTCCTGCAATTCCTTGTCGGCCTTGGGATCGGCGGACATGTTGGAGATGACCGAAGCCAGTTCGGCATCGCTGTTGTGGGCATCTCGCCGCGCAATGCGGTAGGCGAGGCCGTTATCCTTACCCTGGTGGTATTGCACCAGAATGGCGTCCAGATAACGGCAGTTGGCATTCAGCGTTTTATCCACCACCGCCGGCAGTTGGCGGAACTTCCAGTCTGGCCAGATAAAGCTGACCGCCGCCCAGGCGATGGCGCAACCCAACAAGGTATCGTAAACGCGCGGTGCAGCCACTTCGAATCCCTCACCCAACAGGTTAAAGCACAGCAACACAAGCAGCGTGATGAACATCGTTGCATGGGCATACTGTACGGTGCGAAAAGCGAAGAACAGGACACCGGTGATGACGATCAACACCAGTTGCCCTTCCAGTGAAGGCACGAAATAGAGGATTGGCAGGCCGATCAGGATACCGGCCAGGGTGCCAATGATGCGCAGCGCCAGGCGCCGACGGGTAGCGTTGTAGTTCGGTTGACAGACGAACAGGCTGGTCAACAGGATCCAGTAACCGTGCTGCATGCCGGTGAACTGGATGAAGGCGTAACCCACGCACAGCACCGCCGACATGCGGATCGCGTGGCGGAACAGGGCCGACTGCGGCGTCAAATGGCGGCTGATGCGCAGCCGGATATCGCTCCAGCCGGTTAAGCGATCGTCGGCCAGGCTGTTCTCTTCTGCCTGCCCGCTGGCCAGCGTCTGCTCTGACTCGATATTGGCCAGCTGTGCATCGATCGCATGCAGGTTTTTCAGCAGGTGCGCCAGCGCCTTGGTTTGCTCTGAATTGCCCTGGGTTTCGGCGATGCGTGCCAAGGCTTCCTGAATGCGGCTGAAGGCCGGCTCAAAACGCGGATTGTGCTGGTATTTTTGCCGCAGCAGGATCGATTGTGCCAGTTGGCGGCAGGCGCGCGCCTGCATGCTCAGCAAACGCTGGAAGCGGAATAAAATATCGCTGTGACGGAATTGTCGGCTGAGCGCGTGATACTGAACGTGGGAAGAGCTGGCGCGTTCGTGGATATCCTGCGCGACAAAATAGTAGTGCAAGGTGCGGCGGGTGCCGCGCTGGCCGCGATCGCCTTTCAGGCGCGTCAGCAGCGAGGCTTTGGTCTGGTTAAGCAACGCGACCAACGCGCTGTTGGCCATCGCGACATCCATCCATGGCAGGTCGGCGTCGCGTTCGGCGTCGGGATCGAACAGATTGGCTTTGGCATCCAGATAGTTGGCCAACTGATCGTAGCAGCGCGCCAGGTTCTCTTGCAGTGGCCGGATAGGGAACAGCAGGTGGCCCGCCAGCGTCAGCAGGTTGTACCACAGAGCACCGATCACCAGCAGCAGCGGTTGCTGATACCAGGCATCGTACATAGCAGTGCCGAGCATGGTGTAAACCGCGATCAGCAGCGCGCCGAAGGCGATGGTGGCGTAACGTTGCCCCAAGGCGCCCAGAAGGATAAAACCGCAGGTCGACGTGGTTAAGCCAAGGGCGAACAACCAGGGGTAGGGGAACAGCAGCTCGATTGAAGCGGAGGCGACAAAGAAGCACACCAACGTGATCAGCAGGTTGCGTAACCTGCCGGCCAGGCGATCATCCAAATCGGTCAGGGCCGCTGCCACGACGCCCAGCGTTAGCGGGATGGTCAGCTTGGGAATGCCCAGCCACCAGGGAACGGCGGTGGTGCCGATCAGCGCAATAAGGATGCGCAGGTGATACAGCAGATTGCTGTTGTAGGTGTAACGACGTACTGCGGGTGCAAAAGAACGCACAAAAAACTCCTCAAACGGAGAAAAAATTAACGCTGATGATAGTGGCGGCGAGCATTCTCAATACGCGCTTGCTGAGCCATTTCTACCGAGACGACACGGCGCCCCACCGGCCACAGCGCGATGGCGGCTATTTTGAAATTGGCGATGCCCACCGGAATGCCGATGATTGAAACGCATTGCACGATACCGGCGGCGATGTGTGACAGGCACAGCCACCAGCCGAACAGCACCAGCCAGATAATGTTGAGCAGTGAGCCGCCGGCGGAGAGCAGCGCATTGCTTTTCTCCGGGTGCAGTTCATCGACGTGTATCGCCTCGTTGCCGAACGGCACCAGCGACAGCTTGGTGATTTCCCAGCAGGAGCGGGTGAGCGGCAGTGTGACGACTAGCAGCACGCTGAACACCGTAGCAATGAGCCAACCTAGCGTGGTGAAGAAACCGCCCAACACAAAATTAAGAATATTCAGTACAGTACGCATAGACGTCATTCTGCTCTAATGATGGTCAAACCGCGATGCGGGCGTATTCACGATAAAAACGCAAAATCTATTCTACCCTTTTTTTAGCGCTAGAGTGCCACTGCTTATCGCAGGTAAACTGGCAGATATCCGTTATTTACTCTCAACATAGTCATGGCGCGACGATATGGAACTTAAAGCGACATCGCTGGGGAAACACCTGGCTCAGCATCCTTATAACCGCGTGCGGTTGCTGCACGCCGGCGTTGAGGTGAGCGGGGAAAAACATGAATACCTGATCCCCTTCAATCAACTGATTCAGGTCAGGTGCAAGCGTGGCATCGTCTGGGGTGAGCTGGAATTTGAATTGCCGGACGAGAAAGTGGTGCGACTGCACGGCACCGAATGGCAGGAAACGCAGCGTTTTTATCACTATCTGCAGCAGGCGTGGCAGCAGTGGAGCGCCGAAATGAGTGAGGTCAGTGCCGGCGTCTTGCAACAGCAGGTGGCACAGATTCAGCGCATTGAGCAGCAAGATAAATGGTTCAAAAAGTCTGAGCTGGGCAAGCTGCAGCAGCAAATCCGTGAGGCTTTCTCCGTGCTGCCGATGCCGGTGGCGCGCCTGGAGGAATTCGATAACTGCCGGGCTGATTACCATCTGTGTCTGCAATGGCTGCAGCAGGGGCATCGCAGCGTTGAACAACGCAACCGGCAGTGGACCGATCGCATGCTGGAGCAACATCACGACTTCTTCCAGACCGTCGAGAGCTCACCGCTCAATGACTCCCAGAGCCGTGCGGTCGTCAACGGCGAAGATTCCGTCCTGGTATTGGCGGGGGCCGGCAGCGGCAAGACGTCGGTGCTGGTGGCGCGCGCCGGTTGGCTGCTGCGCCGTCAGGAGGCGGAGCCGGGCCAAATCTTGCTGTTGGCGTTCGGCCGTCAAGCTGCGGGGGAGATGAATGACCGCATCAAAGCGCGTTTGGGCGATGTCGGTATTCAGGCCAAGACATTCCATGCATTGGCGCTGCAGATCATTCAACAGGGCAGCCGCAAAGCCCCGGCCATCAGCCGGTTGGAAACCGATGCCAACGCGCGCAAAGCGTTGCTGATTACCCATTGGCGCCAACAGTGCGCTGAGAAGAAAGCCCAGGCCAAGGGATGGCGTCAATGGTTGACCGACGAGCTGGAATGGGAAGTGCCAGAAGGCGACTTCTGGCAGGATAAACGCCTCGCGGATCGGCTGGCGGGCCGCTTGGAACGCTGGCTGGGGCTGATGCGCATGTATGGCGGCAGCCAGGCGGAAATGATTGAGCAGGCGGATGAAGACATCCGCGATCTGTTTTCGAAGCGCATCCGGCTGATGGCGCCGCTGCTGAAAGCCTGGAAAAGCGCCTTGAAAGAGGAAGGGGCGATGGACTTCTCCGGCCTTATCCATCAGGCGGTCAACATTCTCGACAAGGGGCGCTTCGTCAGCCCGTGGAAACATATTCTGGTCGATGAGTTTCAGGACATCTCGCCGCAGCGTGCGCTGTTGCTGGCGGCGCTGCGTCGGCAAAACAAGCAGACCTGCCTGTTTGCGGTGGGGGATGATTGGCAGGCGATTTATCGCTTCAGTGGCGCAGAGTTGACGTTAACCACGGCTTTTGCCACCCACTTCGGCGAAGGTGCCCAGTGCGCGTTGGACACCACTTATCGCTTCAATGAACGTATCGGCGAGGTGGCCAACCGGTTCGTGCAGCAAAACCCGCACCAGCTGAAAAAACCGCTCAACAGCCTGAGTAAGGGCAATAAAAAGTCGGTGGCGATCCTGCCGCACGAGCAGCTGGAGCCCCTACTGGATAAACTGAGCGGCTATGCCAAGCCGGATGAGCGCATCCTGGTGTTGGCGCGTTACCATCATCTGAAACCGGAAGCGCTGGCGAAGGCGGCCACCCGCTGGCCCAAGCTGGATTTGGAGTTTATGACCATCCACGCCAGCAAGGGGCAGCAGGCGGAATACGTCATCATCGCCGGTTTGCATGAAGGGCGTGATGGTTTCCCCGCCGTGGCGCGCGAGTCGGTGTTGGAAGAGGTGCTACTGCCGCCGCCGGAGGATTTCCCGGATGCCGAAGAGCGTCGTCTATTGTATGTCGCGTTGACGCGCGCCAAACATCAGGTATGGCTGTTGCAGGATCGTGAACGCCCTTCGGTGTTCGTCGACCACCTGCAGGATCTTGGCGTACCGGTGCAGAAAAAACCGTAGGCATCAGGCCTGGCCGCAGCCAGGCCGCGAGGACTATTTCAGGCGGTCTTGCAGGTAGCGCTGATAGTCGGGGATAGCGATCTCTACCTCGCTTTTGAACAGCGGAGAGTCGATCAGAAAGTCCGCAGTCGAGCGGTTGGTGGCCACCGGAATATTCCATACGGTCGCCAGCCGCAGCAGCGCTTTCACGTCCGGATCGTGCGGCACCGCGTTCAGCGGATCCCAGAAGAAGATCAGCATGTCTATCTTGCCTTCCGCAATCAGTGCGCCAACCTGCTGATCGCCCCCCATCGGGCCGCTCAGCATGCTGGTGACTGGAATGCCGCTGGCGCGCTGGATCAGGTTGCCGGTCGTGCCGGTGGCGTACAGTTGGTGCTGCGCAAGAATGGTCTTGTGGCTTTCTACCCACTCCAACAGGGCCTGTTTGCGGTGATCGTGCGCTACCAGCGCAATGTGTTTGCGTGCGGCGATAGTGCGGGTGGTCAATTCCATCTCGGTGTCCTTCGCTAATCGGGGATGTGCGACAGATTACTGAAACTGTTTTTCACTGCCTAGCGTTTGCGCCTGAAAATGCGAAGAAAAGGCGCCTTTGCGGGGAAAGACGCCGGGAAGGATCAGCGAACCGGCTGTTTATTGGCCCAGCGCAGGAAGCGCTTTTGGGTTTCCTTATCCGCTTGTTGAAACCAGTATTGCAGCATTTGCTCCGACACGTTTTCACCTTTCAACGTCACCGTCGGGGCGTTTATCGGCGTGCCGGCCAACGCGAGGGCTGAGGGATTGCCTGCGTTCACCTGAACAAAGGTCGGAACGGAGGCTGGGCGGTTCTGGCGGTTGTAATCGGTCATCACCTTTTCCAAATCGGTATTGAAGGTGACGCTGTCGGGATGCAGCACATCATGCCGGAATGGCAGGGCGTTGCCGTCTTTATCGACCACCAGATAATTCAACGTTCTGTCAAAGCGTTGCGCATCACGATCGTTCTCGATGCGTGGGAGTTCGATCGCCACTTGGCTGATCTTTTGCGTATTGAAGGTGGCAACCAGCGGCAGGGACGTATAGGCCTGTGTATGCTGGCCGGCACGTACGGTTTTGGTCACTTTAAACAGCAACTGGTGCTGCCCGCCATCCAGTTCAAGGCTGTCGGCACCTTTTAACAACGAACCTGTCATTTTCTTGCCGTCGACCACCAGCAGGTCGATGTCCGGGGAGAGTTTCAGGGTCGTAGCCGCGGCAGGCATACTGATGCTGAGCAACGCCGCAACCACCAGACCAAATTTCATCATTATCTCCTTATAAAGTGACGTAGCTCTAAGTGTTGAACACGGCATAGGTTGTGTCAAAATTTTTCAATCGGGTATTTTGTTTACATTTTTACATATTTTATCGCGATTAGACACGACCATGCGCAGCTGAACCGCGACAGCCTCTGACCATAAGATTGCGATGAAGTTTCCCTCGCATTGCGTTTAACCGAGTGAATGCCGATCGGTTACACTCGAAGCGAAGAGTGGCGCACTGATAAACGGGAGTTGAAGATGCAAGATCAAGAGATTGTCGAGCTATTGCAGCAGGTGAACACTATCGCGCTGGTGGGCGCCAGCGATAACCCGTCGCGGCCCAGCTATGGGGTGATGGCGTATCTGTTGGCACAAGGGTATCAGGTGATCCCGGTTAGCCCAAAACTGGCGGGGCAGACGCTGCTGGGGCAACAGGTTTACCCTACGCTGGCCGCTATCCCACAGCCGGTAGATATGGTTGACGTGTTTCGCAATTCGGAGGCGGCTTACGGCGTGGCGCAAGAGGCGATAGCAATCGGTGCCAAGGCGCTCTGGCTGCAGATAGGGGTGATTAACGATCAGGCGGCAGAGCTGGCGCAACAGGCCGGGTTGCGTGTAGTGATGGATCGCTGCCCGAAAATAGAAATCCCGCGCTTAGGGTTGGAGCGCTAAATAAAAAGGGCCAGGCGCGATGCCGGGCCCTCTCGGGTTTCTCAGGTCTTGGCGCGGTCAATTGCGCAAGCGTGGCGCCTGTAGCTGGTGACGGATGGATTCCGCCAGTTCGTCCAGCGATGGTTGCTCGGGATGTGCCTCCTGGGCTTCGCTATCCAGCTGCGCTTCCGCCAGATAGGTGTGTACCGGTTGGCCTTCCTCGTCTTCCATCACCACGTGGTACCAAGGGGCTGAACGCAGTTCATCGTTCGCCGCTATCTCGTCAGCTTTGGGTTGTTCTAAAGAGTATTCTGGGTCGATATCGATCACGACGCCTAAATACCCCAGCAGTTTATGCCTAACCTGTTGTCCGATACCGAATTTGCTGGCAATCATGATGACCTCCTGAGAAACAATGCCTTGCTCATATATGGGGGCAAGGCAGCGCATTTCAAGTTACATCACCCGACAAGCGAATCCTTTCAGATACAGCCCTTCAGGGTATGTGGCGATCACCGGGTGATCGGCAGCCTGTCGGAACTGCTCTATAAATTGTACATCACGTCCTGCATCTACAGCGGCGTCGGCCAAAATTTTCTGGAACAGGTCGGTCGGCATCAGGCCGGAGCAGGAGAAGCTGAGCAGAATGCCGCCCGGATTCAGCAGCTGCAGCGCCAGCATATTGATGTCTTTGTAGCCGCGGCAGGCGCTGGCCAGCTGATTCTTGTTCTCGACGAATTTAGGCGGATCCATGATGATCAGATCGAATTTTTCGCCTTGAGCCCGGTAGTTGCGCAGTAACTGGAACACGTCATCGCGGACGAACTCCGCCTTGTTCAGATCCAGCTTGTTGAGCTCGACGTTCTGTTTGGCGATATCCAGCGCCGCCTGTGAGGTATCCACGCTGATCACTTGCTCGCAGCCGCCCATCAGAGCGGAAACGGCGAAGGCGCCGGTGTAGGAGAAGCAGTTCAGCACCCGGCGACCGGCAGAGTAGCTCCGCGCCGCCAGGCGACTGTCGCGTTGGTCGAGGTAGAAGCCGGTCTTGTGCCCTTGCTGAATGTCCACCAGCAGCTTCATGCCGTGCTCGGTGATAGGCAGCAGTTCCGGCGGCAGATCGCCCAGCACCGGGCCCTGCGCCAGCGGCAAGCCTTCTTTTTTACGCACCGCAACGTCGGAGCGATCGTAAATCGAACATTCCGGGTAGCAATGCTGCAGAGCGGAAAGCAGGGCCGGGCGCTGGTATTCGGCACCGGCGGACAGCAACTGCAGCACCAGGAAATTCTGGAAGCGATCGATAGTGATGCCCGGCAGGCCGTCGGACTCGCCGGCGATCAGACGGTATCCGTCCAGACCGTCGCGCTGCGCGATCCAGTCGCGCCAGCTTTGTGCTTGCTGCAGGCGGCGAATGAAGAAATCGATGTTAATCTCTTCATCCTGCTGGAAAGTCCAGACGCGTGCGCGGATCTGCGACTCTGGCGAATAGGCGCCGCGCGCCAGCCACTTGCCCTGGCTGTCGAGAATATCGATGGTTTCACCGGAGAGGGCTTTACCCTCAACACGTTGAACGGCGCCGGAGAACACCCAAGGGTGGCGACGGAGTAAGGACTTTTCACGTCCTTTGGCGAGAAACAGGCGTACGGTCATAATTAATAATGCTGCCAGCTAGGATAGAAAGAGTGACACGGCGGTGCAAAGGCACGCAATGCCATAACGAAAACTGAATAAGGGGGCGATTATGACACAAGTTTGCATAGCTGCGTATGTGTATGGCGTGGTGCAGGGGGTCGGGTTCCGCTATTCCACCCAGCGGCAGGCTGAGGCGCTGGGGGTGACCGGTTATGCGCGCAATCTTGATGACGGCAGCGTCGAGGTGGTGGCCTGCGGCGCACAGGCGCAGGTGGACAAGCTGGTCGAATGGCTGAAACAGGGCGGCCCGCGCAGCGCGCGCGTCGAACGCGTGCTGCTGGAGCCGCAGGGCGTGGCCGATTACGCCGGGTTTGGCATTCGCTATTGAATGCCCGCCTGCCGCGGCGCTGCGGGCGGAGCGGTCAGATGCATTTTACCGGTTTCGGCAATCCGGCGATCTTGGTGGCTTGTTTGGCCGGCCCCTTTGGGAACAGGCGATACAGATAGCGACTGTTGCCTTTTTCTTCGCCGTATTTCTGCGCCATGGCTTTGACCAGCATGCGAATAGCCGGTGAGGTATTAAATTCCTGATAGAAGTCGCGCACGAAGCGTACCACTTCCCAGTGTGCTTCGGTGAGCACGATCTCTTCCTGAGCGGCCAGCAGCGGCGCCAGGCCTTCATGCCAGTCGGCGCTGTTTTTCAAATAGCCCTGCGCGTCAGTGTCGATAACCTGACCTTCAAACTCCAACATACTGCCTCGATAACGGATAATTCGGAACGGCCGCCAGTTTAGCAAATTTTTTCGGCCGCAAAAAACAAAGCCCCGCCGGAGCGGGGCCAGGAAGGCATGCGTAACGTGCAATCAGTTACTGCGGGCGAAGCCCAGAATGCTCAACAGGCTGATGAACATGTTGTAGAGCGACACGTACAGGCTAACGGTGGCGCGAATGTAGTTGGTCTCGCCGCCGTGAATGATGTTGCTGGTTTCCCACAGGATCGCGCCGGCGGAGAACAGGATGAACAGCGCGCTGATAGCCAGGTGCAGGGCAGGGATCTGCAGGAACAGGTTGGCGATCACCGCCACCAGCAGTACCACAAAACCGGCCATCATCATGCCGGACAGGAACGACATGTCTTTACGGGTGGTCAGCACATACGCCGAGCAGCAGAAGAACACCGCTGCGGTGCCGCCCAGCGCCAGCATGATCAGGTCGCCCGCGCCGGCGTTCAGGAACGAGCTGATAATTGGGCCGAGGGCGTATCCCATGAAGCCGGTCAGCGCGAACGCCGCCAGAATGCCCGCCGGGCTGTTGGCCAGTTTATGGGTCAGGAACATCAGGCCATAGAAACCGACCAGCATCAGCAACAAACCCGGCGCCGGTAGACCCAGCATCGTGCTGGCGGTTGCGGTCAGGGCTGAGAAGGCCAGCGTCAGGGATAACAGGAAATAGGTGTTGCGCAGGACTTTATGCGTGCTGAGCAGCGAGTCGCGCGAAGAAGATGAGACGACAATGCGGTCCATAATGCTCTCTCTTATCAAGCCATCACAAAATAATCCCGATAATAGGCAGCGCAAGCGCTTGATTAAAGTTTGTTTACCAATCTTTACCCTTAGTTATCATTGTTGCAACAGCAGGCGCTGCGGATGTGCGTTTGTTCGCCGTTTGTTGCACCTTCGCCGATTTTTCGCGCGGTTGAACGCGCCCGGGCTTTACAAGCGAATGAGGTCTGTTTATAGTGCGCGTCGTTGCGGAGGGGTGGCCGAGTGGCTGAAGGCAACGGTCTTGAAAACCGTCGACGGGAAACCGTTCCAGAGTTCGAATCTCTGCTCCTCCGCCATACATTCTGACCCCGTGCTCTCTGAGCACGGGGTTTTTTGCTTTTGCGTGCGCAGAAACTGGGGCGCTTTTGCAGGAAACGCGATCGGCTATTGATAAGGGCCTCGTATCGGTGAGATTATGCCTTCATCAAGGTCGGCCGCTCGGATGCCTGCTGTTGTCAGGCGTGACCGGTGCGATAATCAACGCCGCCTTATCTATTCCGCTTAATGCTCTATGGAGACAGAGATGAATTGGTATCAAGTCGCCTTATGGACCATGATTTTTCTGAAGTCTGGCGCTTTCCTGGTGTTTGTGTGGTGGTGGATGTTCAAGCGTGCGACCAAACCTTATGTGCGCCCGCAAGACGTCGTGGTAGATGATACGCCGTACGACGAGAATCTCACCATGGAAGAGGTGATGAAAAATCACGGCATCGTCCGTACGGATATGTCGGTAAAATAGCTCCCCCTGCCCAACCGGTATCTGGGGCGCGTTTGCCACGAGTGCGCCCCATTGTGTTTCTTCGCTGCCTCTCTACTCCCCCCTCAACGTCAGCCTGACGGCCAGATTGCCTAAAATGGGCATGGCGCAGGTGCTGAGTAACAACCAACCCGGCTACACGCCGTTCTCGCTGAATATCAGCTGCCAGAATATGCAGCAGGAAGGCTCTGCCGATCGCGCCATCTCACTGTTTCACGTCGCCGCCGGCGGCAGCCTGAACAGTCACTTCATCATCGGCATGGGGGCTTATTATTACCCTTATCAGCGCGATGGCGTCACGCAGGGGGAAATCAACACCTCGGCCACGTTGAATATCATCTATCCCTGAGAGGCTCGGGGCTGGGAGAACCGGTGCGCAACCTGCTTCGTTCACCGGTGTTCCGTCGGGCGTTCGAAAATATGCGCGCCGGCGCCCTGTTGGCCCAAAATATCGTTTGGGTTGCGCAGCGGGCAGTCGGTGAGCGACAGGCAACCGCAGCCGATGCAGCTGTCGAGATGGTCGCGCAGCACCGTCAGCCGCTGAATGCGCTCATCCAGCGTTTTGCGCCAGGCGGAGGACAAAATCCCCCATTGTTCGGAGGTCAGCTTGCTGCCGGTGGGAAAGCGGCCCAGCGTGGCGCGGATCTCCTCCAGCGGAATGCCCGCGCTTTGCGCGATTTTGATCACCTCGATGTAGCGCAAGACCACCGGCGTGTAGCGGCGCTGGTTACCGGCGTTGCGCGTTGCCTGAATCAGCCCCTTACTCTCGTAAAAGTGCAGCGCGGATACCGCCACACCGCTGCGCTTCGCCACTTCCCCCACGGTCAATAGCCGATAGGTGTCAATCGGTTCATTTCTTGCCATTCCACGTTCCTCAGCTTGACCTCAAGTTAACCTGAGGTTTTATAGTGCAGCCAGCCGGGCTTGGCAACCGGCATCTCTTGTCACCTGCCTGCGCTGCGTCGGGGGAAGGATGACTTTGGCTGTAAAATCAGGAAGAAACCGTTACATGATGAAACGATACCTCATTATTGCCGCGCTGCTGGCGACGCTCGCCGTCGCCGCCGTGGCGATGCGTTCCACCGCGCGACAAAACGAAGGCGCGCCGGCCTATCCGCCGGTGAAAGTGGCGCTGGCGCCTGCCGTGCGTGAACAGGCGGCGCGCAGCTATGCCGGCGTGGGCGAGCTGGAGGCGGCCAGCCAGGTGGCAGTGGCAGCGGAGACCAGCGGGCGCATCACGCGCATTTTGTTTGAATCCGGCCAAACGGTGCGGCAGGGACAGCTGCTGGTGCAGCTCAACGATGCGGTCGAGCAGGCTGAGCTGGTGCGCCTGCAGGCGCAATTGCGCAATGCCGATCTGCTGTTGGCGCGTATGCGCAAGCTGATGAACCTCAACGCCACGGCGCGGCAACAGTTGGACGATGCGCTGGCCGAACGGGATATGGCGCTCGGTGCGGTGCAGGAAACGCGGGCCAAAATCGCGCAAAAGGCGATCCGCGCACCGTTCGCCGGCACCATCGGCATTCGCCGCGTGCATGAAGGGCAATACCTCAACGCCGCCGACGCGGTGGCGAACCTGGTGGACGCCGATACGCTGCGCGTCAACTTCTCGCTGGACGAACAAAGCAGCGCCGGGCTGGCGCTGGGGCAGGCGATGTCGGTGCAGGTTGGGGCGTATCCCGATCGCGCTTTCCCCGCCGCCATTACCGCTATCGACCCGATGATCGGCAAATCCCGCACTGTGCAGGTGCAGGCGACGTTGACCAACCGCCAGGGGTTGCTGAAGGCCGGCATGTACGCCGGCATTCGCGTCACGCAGCAGCAGCGCGTGGCGGTGTTGACGGTGCCGGAAACGGCGCTGACCTACACGGCCTACGGCGATACCGTGTTCGTGGCGCAGCAGGGTGAAAAGGGCATGACGGTCAAACGGGTTTCGGTCGCCGTGGGTGAGCGCAACGACGGGCGCGTCGAGATCGTCAGCGGCCTGCAGGAAGGCGAGCGGGTGGTGACCTCGGGTCAGCTCAAGCTGAGCGACGGCATGGCGGCCGAACCGGTGGCGCAGGATACGCTGAACGCCGCCCAGGCCGGTTCTTGAGGAGAGACCGATGACATTTACCGATCTGTTCGTGCGCCGGCCGGTGCTGGCGCTGGTGGTCAGCACCCTGATCCTGTTGTTCGGCGCGCTGGCGCTCAGCCAACTCCCGATCCGCCAATACCCGCTGTTGGAAAACTCCACCATCACCATCAGTACCGACTATCCCGGCGCGTCGTCCGAGCTAATGCAGGGCTTTGTCACGCAGCCGATCGCTCAGGCGGTGTCGTCCGTCGAGGGCGTTGACTACCTTTCTTCCTCCTCGGTACAGGGGCGTAGCGTGGTGACGGTGCGCATGGCGCTGAACCGCGATTCGACCCAGGCGTTGACCGAAGTGATGGCCAAGGTCAACCAGGTACGCTACAAGCTGCCGGAGCAGGCTTACGATCCGGTGATTGAGCGCTCCGCCGGTGAAGCTACCGCCGTGGCCTATGTCGGCTTTTCCAGTAAAACGCTGTCCACGCCGGCGCTGAGCGAATACCTGACGCGGGTGGTGGAGCCGATGTTCACCACTATCGATGGCGTCGCCAAGGTGGAAGTGTTCGGCGGGCAAAAAATGGCGATGCGCCTGTGGCTGGACAGCGATCGGCTGGCCGGCCGCGGCCTAACCGCCGCCGACGTGGCCGACGCGGTGCGGCGCAACAACTACCAGGCGGCACCGGGCAAGGTGAAAGGGCAGTATGTGGTTGCCAACGTGCGGGTGAATACCGATCTCACCAGCGTGGAGGAGTTTCGCAATCTGGTGGTGCGCAACGACGGCAACGGCCTGGTGCGCCTGAAAGACGTCGGCACCGTCGAGCTGGGCGCGGCGGCCACGGAAACCAGCGCGCTGATGGATGGCGAACCGGCGGTGTTCCTCGGCGTCTTCCCCACGCCGACCGGCAACCCGCTGGTGATCGTCGACGGCATTCGTCACCTGATGCCGGCGATCGACAAGATGCAGCCGCCGGGCGTGAAAATGGCGCTGGCGTTCGAAACCGCACGCTTTATCCAGGCCTCGATTGATGAAGTGGTGCACACCCTGATCGAAGCGCTGGCGATCGTGGTGGCGGTGATCTACCTGTGTCTGGGATCGCTGCGCACCGTGCTGATCCCGGTGGTGACCATTCCGCTGTCGATCCTTGGTGCCGCCGGGCTGATGCTGGCCTTCGGCTTCAGCGTCAACTTGCTGACGCTGCTGGCGATGGTTTTGGCGATCGGCCTGGTGGTGGACGACGCCATCGTGGTGGTGGAGAACGTGCATCGTCATATCGAAGAAGGGAAAACGCCGCTGGCGGCGGCGATGATCGGCGCGCGCGAAGTGGCGGGGCCGGTGATCGCCATGACCCTGACGCTGGCGGCGGTCTACGCGCCGATCGGCCTGATGGGCGGTCTGACCGGCGCGCTGTTTCGCGAGTTCGCGCTGACGCTGGCCGGCGCGGTGGTGGTGTCCGGCGTGGTGGCGCTGACGTTGTCGCCGGTAATGAGTTCGCTCCTGCTGCCGGCCAAACAGAGCGAAGGGCGCGTGGCGCGCGCCGCCGAGTGGTTCTTCGGTGGCCTGACGCGGCGCTATGCGCGCGCGCTGGATTTTTCGCTGCACCACCGTTGGGTGACCGGCGCGCTGGCGCTGCTGGTGATGATCAGTCTGCCGCTGCTGTACCTGATGCCGCAGCGCGAGCTGGCGCCGACGGAGGATCAGGCCATCGTACTGACCGCCATCAAAGCGCCGCAGCATGCCAACCTGAACTATGTCGAACGCTTTGCCTACAAGCTGGACGAGGTTTACAACCGCATGCCGGAAACCGAAAGCCGCTGGATCATCAACGGCAGCGACGGCACGGCGTCCGGCATCGGCGGCATCAACCTGACGCTGTGGCAGGCGCGCCAGCGCTCGGCGTCGGCGGTGCAGGCCGATCTGCAGCGGGCGGTGAACGACGTCGAAGGCACCAGCATTTTCGCCTTCCAACTGCCCGCGTTGCCGGGCTCCACCGGCGGACTGCCGGTGCAGATGGTGCTGCGTACGCCGCAGGACTACCCGCAACTGTACCGCACCCTGGAAGAGGTGAAGCAGAACGCCAGAAACAGCGGCCTGTTTATGGTGGTGGACAGCGATCTGGACTACAACAACCCGCTGGCGGAGGTGCATATCGATCGCGCCAAGGCCAACAGCCTGGGGATCCGCATGAGTGACATCGGCGAATCGCTGGCGGTGCTGGTGGGAGAGAACTACCTCAACCGCTTCGGTATGGACGGGCGCGCCTATGACGTCATCCCGCAGAGCCTGCGCGAACAGCGGCTGACGCCGCAGGCGCTGGCGCGGCAGTACGTCCGCACGCAGGACAATACGCTGGTGCCGCTCTCCACCGTGGTGTCGGTGGCCGTTAAGGTCGAACCGAACAAGCTGACCCAGTTTAACCAGCAGAACGCCGCCACCCTGCAGGCCATTCCCGCGCCCGGCGTTTCGATGGGCGAAGCGGTGGCCTTTCTCGAACGGCAGGCCAATGCGCTGCCGGCCGAATTTAGCCACGACTGGCAGGGGGATTCGCGCCAATATACCCAGGAAGGCAGCGCGCTGGCGTTCGCGTTCCTGGCGGCGTTGGTGATCATCTACCTGGTGCTGGCGGCGCAGTATGAGAGCCTGAAGGATCCGCTGATCATCCTCATCACCGTGCCGCTGTCGATCTGCGGCGCCTTGCTGCCGCTGGCGCTGGGTTACGCCACGATGAACATCTATACCCAAGTCGGGCTGGTGACCCTGATCGGGCTGATCAGCAAGCACGGTATTCTGATGGTGGAGTTCGCCAACGAACTGCAGATGCATCAGGGGCTGACGCGGCGCGCCGCGATTTTGCAGGCGGCGCAAATTCGCCTGCGGCCGGTGCTGATGACCACCGGGGCGATGGTGTTCGGCTTGATCCCGCTGCTGTTCGCCAGCGGCGCCGGGGCTGCCAGCCGCTTCGGCCTGGGGCTGGTGATCGTGTCCGGCATGCTGGTGGGCACGCTGTTCACCCTGTTTGTGCTGCCGACGGTGTACACACTGTTGGCGCGCGATCACGCGGTGGCGTCGCCCCGGCAGCGTGAGTTGGCCGCCGCGCAAAAGGCGCTGACGGAATAAACCGCCGGCGTCCGTATGAAAAATAAACCCGCCTCGGCGGGTTTTTTCGTCAGTTTTTGCAGCCCATCAGGTCCGGCAGGACGCCGGGCTTGCTCTTCAGCGAAGCCTGTACGTCGTCCGGCAGACCGGCCCAGATGATCAGGCCGGTACGTTTCTCGATCTCGTCCACCGTCACGCGGAATTGGCAGAAATCGGCGCCCTTCGGCGTGTTCTGATCGAACAGGAAAGCGGCATAGTGGTTTACCGCTGGGCTGTTGTTGATGAAAATCACCTTCCAGTAGGCGCTGGGGATGGTGTGCGCTTTCTGGGTGCCCGGCAGTTTGCCCATATCGCGCTCATACAACGGCCCGGTCACGGTATAGACCGAGGAGATGTCGGCGCGATCGATCAGCTTGCGTTCCTGATCTTCCAGCCGCGCCCAGGCGCCCTGGTTAAGATCGGACTTTTGCGGCGTGATGTTGGACAGGTAGTTCAGCGATTCCCAGTCGGAAACGCCCGCCAGCGAGGCCAGCGGCGCCTGATGACCGCGATCGACCTTCAGCGCCGCGTTGGCGCCGGTGTAATCGGCGGGCGCCAGGGTGTCGGCCGGATTGAGCGCCGGGTCGGTTTTCCAGTTGCGCGTCTTGCCGCTGGCCGGCGTGTCTTTGGTGATGTGATAGGCCACCCAGTTGGCGAACTTGGTGGTGCTGTTGTTGTTCAACGTATAAGCATGACGCACGATCGACACGTTGCTGCTGCCGCCGGTCGGGCAGCCGACCGCGCAGTTGTCGATGGATTCGAGCGTGTCGGCCGACGCCTGTGCGGCGAACAGCAGGGCGGCCAGGGCCAACATCTTGTTGTTAAAGCGCATATTCATATCCTCAATAAGTTAAAAAACACTGTATATATCTACAGTGGATTAAACTTATCGCAGTGAAACGAATACAACAATGAAACATATTCATGTTGTGAATGTGTCAGCGTTGGCAGAGCGGAACGGCGCCCTACACGCCGTTTGGCCGATCAAAAACGCCAAAATGCGCGTGAACAAAGGATCAGCATCGGATAGATCTCGAGGCGGCCGAGCAGCATGGCGGCGCACATCAGCCATTTCGCCGCGTCGTTCAGCGTGCCGAAACCGGCGGCGGTTTCTCCGTACCCCAGCCCCATATTGTTGATGCAGGCGGCGACGGTGGCGAAGGCGGTGACCAGATCATAGCCCATCAGATTCAGCAGCCAGATAAACAAGCCGGTGAACAGTACGTAGAGAAAGAAGAAACTCCAGACGGAGCGCAGCGTTCGATCCTGGATCGGGGCATTGCCGACCTTGATGGTATACATGGCGTTGGGATGCACCAGTTGGTTGATTTCGAGCCGGCTTTGTTTGTACATGATCAGAAAACGCAGCGCTTTAATGCCGCCGCAGGTGGAGCCGACGCAGCCGCCGAAGAAACTCGCCGCCAGCAGCAGCATGATGGTGTGGGATGGGATCCGGGTGTAATCGGCAATCGCCAGGCCGTTGTCGGTCATCATCGAACTGGTGAGGAAAAAGCCGTGCACGAAGGCGTCTTTGACGCCGTACATGCCCGAGCGGTACAGCTCGATACACACGATCGCCACGACGATGGTCAGAATCAACAGGAAGAAGCGCAGCTCGGGGCTGCGGTACAGCGGTTTCAGGCTGCGGCGGCCGACAGCCACGAAATAGAGCGTGAAATTCACCGCCGCCAGAATAGAGAAAATACCGCCGACCATTTCCACCGCCGAACTGTCGTAGAACCCCAGGCTCTCGTTGCGGGTGGAAAATCCGCCGAGCGAAACGGTGGAAATGCCGTGGCATAACGCATCGAACCATGGCATGCCCGCCAGACGAAAGGCGACGGTGCAGGCTAACCCCAGCCCAAGGTAGATCAACCACAGGTTTTTCGAGGTATCGGCCAGGCGTGGCGTCAGGCGTTCCTCCTTGAACGGGCCGGGCATTTCCGACTGGTAAAGTTTGGCACCGCCGATGCCCAGCAGCGGCAGCACGGCCACCGCCAGCACGATAACCCCGAGGCCGCCGATAAAATTGAGCTGGGAACGGTAGTAGAGGAACGATTTGGGCACGTTCGAGACGTCATTCAGCACCGAGGCGCCGGTGGTGGTGATGCCGGAGACCCCCTCAAACATCGCGTCAACCAGCCGGACGTTCAGCGTATCATCCAGCCACAGCGGCAGGGCGCTGATCACGGAAAACAGCAGCCAAAACATCACGGTGATCAGAAAGCCGTCCTGAGTACGCAACTGCACTTTCGACTGGCGGGTGCTGAACCAGCCCAATCCGCCGAGCGTGGCGGCGGCCACCAGGGTATAGAAGAATGAGAAGGCGCTTTTTTCTTTATACAGCAGACCCATCAGCAGGGGCGGGATCATCGAAAGGCTGTAAAGAAGGACCAAAAAGCTGCAAAGATGAATGACGACCAGGATTTGTTTGGTTCTGACCATGCTGTTGCTCGGAATGCCTGCCGACAATGTGTCAATTTATTGAAGTGTATCAAGCATAAAGCAGGCGATATAAAAATAGCGTAAAAATTCATATCGCCGAATAAGTATGGCCGGTGAGCCTGCCGGGGAGGCGTTATTCCAGCAGGTCGTTGACCGTGCGGCGCACATAGTGCGTCATTTGCGCCAGATCGTCCGGCGACACCGGGCCGCCGCCGGCGCGCACCACCTGCTGTTCGATCTGGGCGATCTCTTGCTCGACCTTGTTGGCGATTTGCACTTTGACTATCTTGTCCACCGAAGACAGCAGCACCTTCAAGACCACTTTCAGCGCGATGTTCTCGCAGAACGAGTCGTAGTGATGAACCGGCGGCGGCGGGGCCGGAGCCGGCTCGGGCGCGCGCGGAGCCAGAGCCTTGAAGCTGTCTACATTTTCAATAATAAGATCCATGTCTCTTATTAGTTCATCAAAATCTTTAGACACTGACTTATTCCCTTCGCTGTGCGCAAAAAACAGAACGCCCGTCCTCGGGCTGAAAGCGGATGAGCGACGGGCAGAACGAATTCGGGCCTGGCCTTCAGACGCTGAATGGCCGGGGGACGGGCATTCTAACCTTGCGGCGGGTCGGCAACAAGATGGGGCCGTGCGAATGCGCGGCCCTTTGAATCACAGGCGCAGGAGGGTGCTTAACTTTTCAGCTTGGCGGTGATTTTTGCCACGTGCTCGCCCTGATAGCGGGCAATGGTCAACTCTTCGTTGCTCGGTTGCCGCGAACCGTCGGCGCCGGCGATGGTGGTGGCGCCATACGGGGTGCCGCCGCGTACCTGCGAAACGTCAAACAGCTCTGGCGTGGCATAGCCGATCGGCACGATGATGAAACCGTGGTGCGCCAGCGTGGTCCAGGTGGAACTGATGGTGTGTTCCTGGCCGCCGCCGGTGCCGGTAGAGGAGAAGACGCTGCCTACCTTGCCGTACAACGCGCCGGAAGCCCACAGGCCGCCGGTCTGATCGAGGAAGGTGCGCATCTGCCCGGCCATATTGCCGAAGCGGGTCGGCGTGCCGAATATAATGCCGTCATAGTCCGCCAGCTCCTGCGGGCTGGCGATCGGCGCCTGCTGATGTTGTTTGCCCCCGGCTTTGGCAAAGGCCTCCGGCGTCATGGTTTCCGGCACGCGTTTAATCGTCACGTCCACGCCGTTAACCCGATTCGCGCCTTCGGCCACCGCCTGCGCCAGGTGTTCGATATGGCCGTACATTGAGTAATAAAGCACCAACACTTTCGTCATGTTCCGTACTCCCGCTCAGATGATTAACAAAAACCCTTGATAAGCATAGAAGCGAATGACGAATTTGGTTTTGTCGAATGGCGGATTCAGGGCAAGCGCCGCAGCTTGTGCGCCAGCCGCTGTTCCTGCCAGCGGCTGAAGACATTGCGCAGCAGCAGGGTGCGCACCGCCCGCATGACCAGCGCGAGGCTCATGCCGCCGATCGCCCACAGCGACCAGAGATATTGCGGGTGGGTAAACCCATTGATGGCGAACAACATCACGCCAATCACGGCGAAACGCACCGCCATGCTCAGCAGTTTGCCTTCTGCCGCGACCTGGCGACGAATACGCTGTTCGTCAGGCGTCTCCTCCTCCATTACCTGTTGCGGCTGCGCATTGAGATCGCTGACCTGCACGCCCAGCGCGGCAGCGATCGCGGTCAAGGTTTCCAGGCTGGCCTGTTCACCGTTTTTAATCCGCTGGACGGTGCGGGTGCTGAGGCCGGCGATCGTCGCCAGCTGCTCCTGCGACCAGCCTTTTTCCAGACGTAATGGCCTGATGCGGTACTTTTGCATGGTGCACTCCTGAGTTCGCTGTCACTTTCATTCAGTGTAGGGCGAGCGGGGTGGCGGCGCCACGACAGCGGCACGACAGCGAGACGACATCCGCCGCCGGCGCGGGCCGGCGGGCAGTCAGAAGGCGACGTTGCGGATAAAGCGCAGGGGCTGGTCGCCGTGGTTGGCGTAAGCGTAGCGTTGATCGCTGTTGAAGGTTTGCGCGGCGCCGGCGGTGAGCGTCAGCGTATCTTGTTCCAGCTCCAGCGTCAGGGTACCGGCAATCACGTAGATCATTTCGCTCCAGCCTTCGGCGTCCGGCGCAGAGTCATAGCGCTCGCCCGGCATCAGCGTCCATTCCCACAGCTCGGCCCGCTGCCGCGCCGGTACGCTGGCGGCGAACAGCGCCTGGCTGCCCGGCTTCGCGCCTTGCCAGGCCAGTTCCCCCACCAGATGGCTGCCGCGCGCTTCCGGCGCCTGGATCAGATCGGTGAAGGAAATCGTCAGGGCGGCGGCGATCTTATCGAGCACCGCCAGGCTGACGTTGCGATCGCCGGCCTCGATGCCCGCCAGCATGCGGCGGCTGACGCCGGAAAGCTCGGCCAGCGCCATCTGGCTCAGGCCCGCCCGTTGGCGGTATCCGCGCAGGTTGCTGCTCAGGTACTGCAGCACCTTGGGGGGATCGGTTTTTGCGTTATGCGCCGTATTGCTCATCGCCGGACTTTATCTCATACTGGCAGGATCTGTGCATTATATTGCACTCAGCAGGAAGGGCAAGCCGGTGTCAGCAGCAAAAAAATCCTTTATTTCCACCGTGGTTCCGCAAATCAGGCTGCCGGAGGCGGTGTTGATTTTCATCACCATGATCTGGGGCGGCACCTTTTTGGCGGTGCATCATGCGATGCAGGTCAGCGGGCCGTTCTTTTTCGTCGGCCTGCGTTTCGCCACCGCCACGCTGGCGCTGACCCTGTTTTCGCTGCGCGTGTTGCGCGGCCTGACCCTGTATGAACTGAAGGCGGGCGGGCTGATTGGGCTGGCGATCATGTTCGGCTACAGCATGCAAACCGTCGGCCTGCAGACCATCACCAGCAGCCAATCGGCGTTTATCACCGCCATGTACGTGCCGATCGTGCCACTGTTGCAATGGTTGGTGCTGGGGCGGTTCCCCGGCATTATGTCGTGGATCGGCATTCTGCTGGCCTTTACCGGCCTGATGCTGCTGGCGGCGCCGAGCAGCACCGACATGACGCTGAGCCTCGGCGAAATTCTGACGCTGGCCGGCACCCTGGGCATGGCGGCAGAGATCATTTTGATCGGCGCTTTCGCCGGCAAGGTGAATATCCGCCGGGTGACCATCGTGCAGCTGGCGACCGCCTCGCTGGCTTCATTTTTGATGATGGCACCGACCGGCGAGTCGCCGCCGCCGTATTCGGATTACCTGCTGTACAGCGCCATTGGGCTGGGGCTGGCCAGCGCCTTGATTCAGCTGACCATGAACTGGGCGCAGCGCAGCGTTTCGCCGACGCGGGCCACGGTGATTTACGCCGGCGAACCGGTCTGGGCGGGCATCGTCGGGCGGTTGGCCGGGGAGCGTTTGCCGGGCGTGGCGTTATTGGGGGGCGCGTTGATCGTGATTGGGGTGGTGGTCAGCGAACTGCGCGTGCGGCGCAAGGATAAAGCGGCGGTGGCGACGGAAGCGGATTAGCGCAGAGGCACAAAAAGAAGTAAGGGGCGGAGATATCCGCCCCTTTTTGCATCACGCGGTTTTCTTCTTGCGCAGGAACACGTAAGACAGGCCGAGCACGATGAACCACAGCGGGGTGACGATCAGCGCCTGGCGGGTGTCTTCGCGCAGCGAAAGCAGCACCAGCACGAACACGAAGAACGCCATGCACACCCAGCACATCAGCTTGCCGGCAGGCATCTTGTAGATCGATTTCTGGTGCAGCGCCGGGCGCTGTTTACGGTAGACCAGGTACGAACACAGGATGATGGTCCAGACGAACATGAACAGAATCGCCGATACGGTGGTCACCAGGGTGAAGACCGTCATCACGTTCGGGATCAGATAAATCAGCACCACGCCGCCCAGCAGGCAGATGCAGGAGAAGGTGAGGCCGTTGGCCGGCACCGCGCGCTTGGACAGGTTGGCGAACGATTTCGGCGCGTCGCCTTCCTGCGCCAGCCCGAACAGCATGCGGCTGGTGGAGAACACGCCGCTGTTGGCGGAAGAGGCGGCGGAGGTCAGCACCACGAAGTTGATCACGCTGGCCGCAGCCGGCAGGCCGATCAGCACGAACAATTCAACGAACGGGCTCTTGTCCGCCACCACGGAATTCCACGGCGTCACCGACATGATGACGATCAGGGCGAACACGTAGAACATGATGATGCGGATCGGAATCGAGTTGATGGCGCGCGGCAGCGATTTCTCCGGATCCTTGGTTTCTGCGGCGGTGGTGCCCACCAGCTCAATGCCGACGAAGGCGAATACCGCAATCTGGAAGCCGGCGAAGAAGCCGCTGATGCCTTTCGGGAACATGCCGCCGTCATTCCACAGATGGGTGAATGAGGCCACGGTGCCGGTCGGCGACTGGAACTGCATGGCGATCATCACCAGCCCGGCGACGATCAGCCCGACGATGGCGACGATTTTGATCATCGCAAACCAGAACTCCATTTCGCCGAACATCTTCACGGTCGCCAGGTTAAGGCCAAGCAGCAACAGCACGCACAGCAGCGAAGCGATCCATTGCGACAGCCCGGGGAACCAGAACTGGGCGTAGGCGGTGATCGCCACGACGTCGGCGATGCCGGTGACCACCCAGCAGAACCAGTAGGTCCAGCCGGTGAAGAACCCGGCCCACGGGCCGAGCAGATCCGCAGCGAAATCGCTGAACGATTTGTATTCCAGGTTGGACAGCAGCAGCTCGCCCATGGCGCGCATCACGAAGAACAGCATAAAGCCGATGATCATGTACACGAAGATGATCGAAGGGCCGGCCAGGCTGATGGTTTTACCGGAGCCCATAAACAGGCCGGTGCCGATGGCGCCGCCGATGGCGATCAGTTGAATATGTCGGTTAGTGAGGTTTCGCCGTAGATGATCTTCTGAAGCGGGCGTCGCGTCAGTCGCTATTTTAGAGTGATCTACCATCTGATGATGTCCTGTTTTACCTGTCATTAGTGAAGTCGTGAGCTCTGAAGTGGCTCTTTTTTATACATTTATCCGGTTGGTCCGGCTTTAGTAAGGTAGTGCAATAAGGCCACCTTTGTGCAACATGTTTACAACATTTATACGCGGGATAAAAGTCGAACAATCTTTACACGGAGGAGGCAAATCGGACGTTCAGGGAGCGGAAGATTACTCTTCAAAAGATGGGATGAACAGACCTTATGCGGCTTATCTCGTTGATTAAACAAAGGGTTGCAAAATTCGCATGAGAAAAAGTAATGAGTGTAAGCGTTTGACAGCGATGGCGGCGAAGAGGGCAATTTACCTCGTTGGGTCGTTAGCTCAGTCGGTAGAGCCGTTGACTCTTAATCCATGGGCCACAGGTTCGAACCCTGTACGACCCACCAACCAAATCAGCGTGTTACGCCCAGGCTTTTCTCTGCTTGTTTCCTCATTGCGCCGTTTTAAGCGCGCTTTTTGCAAAAAAATTCGCATTTTTCGACTGATGTTCAGAAAGGTGATCTGGCGCAAACTGCGGTGTTGCACCGCAGTTTATACGGCAAGAGAGGCTGTGCGCTGGCGCAACGTCGGCGCATGGAGCGGTCATTTGCCCAAGAATCTTTCAGGTCAAGATGCGGGGAATACATGCGCAGCCGACATCAAGAGCAGCGCCCAGGCGGCGGCCGAGAGCGCGGCGGTGGCATAGACGCGCCCCAGCGGCAGCTTCAGCATGCCGGCCATCAGCGGTACGGTATAGCGCATTACCGCCAGAAAACGCGAGGCGAACAGCAACGGCAGCCCTCTTTTTTGCAGGGCGCGCTGGGCTTTGCGCAGAGGCGCATGAAAACGCGCCGGTAGCCGGCTGCCAAGATCGCGGCGGCATAGCAGCGCGCCGCAGTGGAACGACAAGATCGATCCCAGCGCGGCCCCGAGGGTGATGGCCGCCCAAACGGCGCCGACAGGCAGCGCGTGCTTGCCCGCAACGATGCCCATCAGCAGCGTGACCGAGGCGGGCGGCAGGACGGAGGAAACGAAGATCACGGATTTACCCAGCGCAAACAGGAAAATCAGCAGCAGCAACATCTCTGGATTCGGGCTGTATTTGGCGATAATGTGTGTCAATTCATTCATTTAACACCTGTGGGCGAGAGGGCTGAGTGCCAGTGTCCCATCCACAGGTTCAATAATGGCTAAATAACGCGCCGCTATCCGGCAATCTCTGCGTCTTGCTTGCGCACGTCGGCGCGCCGGTTTTTGAGCGCCCACAACAGCGCGGCGCACAGCAGTGCAAAGGCGGCCAGCACCAGCGGCCCGGCATGCGGGCTGTGAAAACGCTGTTCCGCCTCGGTGCGGATCAGCGGGGCTAAAAAGCTGAACGCCGCGCCGAGCGTGGTGCAAAAGCCGATGCCAGCCGCCAGCGCCGGGCCGGTGAGCAGCTGCGCGGGAAACGTCCAGAAAATCGGCTGTACCGCCAGAAAACTGACTGCGCAGCAGCTCAGGGCGACGATAGCGAGCAGAGGGCCGGCATAGGAAGAAACCACCAACCCCAGCGCCGCCGCGACCATGCACCCGACGGCGATCGGTAATCTTCTGGCGGTGTTTCTGTCGGCGTAGCGCGGCAGGAAATAGACGCCCAGCGCGGAGAACGCCCAGGGAATGGCGGCCACCAGCGAGGCCTTGAAGCCGAGATGGGTGCCCATCAGCGAGGCGACCTGCGACGGCAGGAAAAACATCAGGCCGTACACGCCGATCTGCAGGGTGCCGTAGATCAACGCCAGATGCCAAACTTTGCCGCTTCTCATCGCCGCTTTGACGCTGCTGGTTTCGGTTTGCTGCTGTTCGGCGGCCAACTGTGCGACCAGCGCCGTGCGTTCTTCCTCAGTCAAAAAGCGAGCCTGCCGTGGGTTATCGTCGAGATAGAAAAAGGCGAAGATGCCGAGGGCGACGGCCGGCAGCCCTTCCAGCACGAACATCCAGAACCAGCCGGGTTTACCCAACACGCCGTGCATCTCCAGCAATGCCCCCGACAGCGGTGAGCCGAGCGTCAGGGCCGCCGGCACGCCGAGCACGAAAATGCCAATGACCGAGGCGCGCACCTTATTGGGAAAATAGATCGACGCCAGCAGCAGGATGCCGGGATAAAAGCCGGCTTCGGCGATCCCCAGTAGAAACCGCAGGGCGATAAATTGCTGTTCGTTGGTCACCAGCCCGGTGCAGGCCGACAGCGCCCCCCATAACGCAGTGGTGGCGCTGAGCCAGCGTTTGGCGCCCCAGCGGTTCATTAGCAGGTTGGCCGGGATGCCGAACAGCGCATAGGCGGCAAAAAATATCCCGGCACCCAATGCAAAGGCGGATTGCGACAGCGCGATATCGATGGCCATCGCGTCCTTGGCAAAGCCGACGTTAACCCTGTCGATAAACGCGATGAAGTACATGGCGAACATCAAGGGCACCAGCCTGTGCCAGGTTTTGCGGATGGCGGCGTTGAGCGCTGGAGCGGCATAAGTGGCGTGATTCACTGGCGGTAACCTCTCTTCTGAGAATGACAAACGTCGGTCATAAGGACCGTCCTGGCGCCGTTGCCCTCAACACGACGGTTACAGCGGATTTTTTTCGTGAGTTTTAAAGGTCTAAAGGACTAATGGTCAGGCCTTTAAAGGCGAAAAAAACGCCGCGTATCGGGTCGGCAGGCTGATGCAAACATCACCATGGTGAATGGTGTGTTGCTTTTTTGTTAACCAAACGTTCACGCAGGGCTATGGCGCGTTCAAGCGCTTTGATCGAGATCTGTGTGCGCTATCACCGAATTGGCAACCCAGTGATAGACCTGGAGTAGGTCGCTTTCATCTCGAGAGGGAGGACGATAAGGTGAGGCACGGCAAAACAGAATGCAGGAGCGCAACATGCTGAAGGTCATCGCTGAAGATTTTATTCACCCGGAACACATTGAAACCGTTATGCCATGGTATCGCGAGCTGGTGGAGAAAACCCGTCAAGAGCCGCTGTGCATCCGTTATGAGCTGTGCATCGACCAGCAGGACCCCGGGCATTTTATTTTTATCGAAAGCTGGCCGGATCGCGCCGCCCTGGATGCGCATTGTCAGACCGAGCATTTCACCCGGCTGGTGCCGCAGATCAATCACTATCAGCGCAAGCCTTGTACCTTCCTGTTTATGCACTCATTTCCTGAAACAGGTGATAAATGACGAAAAAATCCCCGCAGGGGGCGGGGTCAATGGCTTCTCACTACTGTCTTCTTGTGATTAAAAAATAGGCTGGTAATGATTTTCATTCTCTAAGAATGCTCTTAAATAAATCAGCTTGATGAATGATTCACTGCCTGCTTTTCGCTGGCGATTTTAATGGCGCGCAACATACGGCGCCGTATCAACCCGCTCACCAGGCGAATAGCATACCAATACGGGGTAAACCGCCGCCGGCTGGCGTCGTCGGGGCAGAAGATACGCGTTTCCGTCACCAGACGACAGCGCCCGCCCTCGAGAGGATTCACGATATAACCCAGCGCCAGTTTGGCGACGCCGGGCTGAGCGAAGGCCAGAAAGCCCGCCCCGTCAGCGACCTGCTCCAGGCCGTATTCAGCCTGCCAAAAGCGGCCGATCAGGCCATAGACCAACGCGCTGTCATCCTGCTCAAGCAGGCAAAAGTTATGCAGGCCAAACGGCGGCTGGCTGGGCTTATCGCGTGGCATCAGCCGCGCGGGCAATTCGCGCAGCGCTATCATGCTGCGGAAGAAACGATCGTGTTTGGGATCGTAAGCGGCCACGGCCGCCAGGATCCGAGCCTGCGGCGCGGCGATGGCAATCGCATGCTGCTCCGAGAACTGGTATTGCCCAAGGTATTTATTCAACAGCGCCATGTTTTTCATTCTCCCGCCATTCGCTTTGCAGCAGGGCGAAACCGAATTCGTCGCCCCATGCGCCTTTGAAAAATACGTTTTGCCGCCAGCAGGCCTCACGACGAAAGCCCAGCTTGCCGAACAGCGCGGCGGCGCGAAGATTACGCGCGTCCACCACCGCGGTAATGCGGTGCTTCGCCAGCGGCCCGAACAGCAGAGCGATGACGGCGTTTAGCGCCTCGCGTGCCAGCCCTTGCCGCTGATGGCTGGGCGCGAAGGTCACGCCCAGTTCAGCCTGGCGCCCCGCATCGAAGAAATGCACCGCGACATCGCCGAGCAACGCACTGTCCTCCCGGTGCTCGACCGCCAGTTGAAACCAGCTGTCGTCGCGGTTGAATGCGAGCCGCCGTTGCCGTTCGAAAAAGGCCTGCGCATCGGCGGCGCTGTAGTCGCTCCAGCTTTGGTAGCGCGCTACGTCTGGGTGGCGACGGTAGGCGGTAAAGTGGGGCAGATCGTCAGCCGTGAACGGGCGCAGGATCAGCCTGGGGGTCTGCAGAGGCAAAAGGCGCATTATTTTTCCTTATCAGCGCATTAGGGCTACCGGCAGTGTAGCCCAGCGCCGAGAGGCGGGCTGCGTAAAATGAGCTGTGGAAAAAGGTGAGGAAAGTCGGTCATCGTTCACTCGTCGGGGGTGTTTCCCTGAAAAAAGATCAGCGTCAGCAGCAGGGCGATGGCGCCGAACGGCAGTGAAAACAGCGGCAGGTAATAGGCCGGCAGCGCGTAGAGCGTCAGGCCGCCCAGCATGCCGCCCGCCGCGATGCCGGCGTACAGCACCGAGCTGTTGAGCGACACGGTCAGCGCGCCAAAGCGTTTCGACAGCGACAACAGGTGGTGCTGGATCGGCACCAGATACATCCAGCCGGTGATACCCCAGACCATAAAGATGGCCAGCACCCACCAAGGGGATGTGACATAAAAGGCCAGCAGAAACAGGGACAGCGTCTGGATCGCCACGGAAAGCAGCAGCACGAACTTGCTGCCAAGGGCATCGGTTAACGCGCCGGAGGCAAAATTACCGATCACCGCGCCAATGCCGAACACCAGCAGCGCGGGGGGCAGGATCGCCTGCGGGCCGAACTGGGTGTTTTTCAGCAACACGCTGACGTAGCTATAGACGATGTGTTCCGAGCAAACGGCAAAAAAGGTAATCAGTAGCGTAGTCAGCACCGCCTTTTGCCGCAGCGGGGCGAGCTGCTCTTTCAGAGAATGCTTGCCTGGTGGCGCAATGGCGCGCAGCGCCAGCGAAAGGCCCAGCAGCGCAATCGCCCCCAACAGGGCGATAAACAGGAAGATTTCACGCCAGCCGATCAGTTTGGCGAGAAAGGTACCGAATGGAATACCGAGCGCAATAGCCAACGTCATGCCGCCATAGACGATGGAAATGGCCAGGCCGCGGCGTTTTTCCGCCACCAGCCCCACCGCTGCTGCGGCGGCCTGCGGCGTGTAACAGGCCGCTCCCAATGCGGCCAGCACTCTGCCGAACGCGATCTGCAGGTAGCTGTTGGCCCAGACACAGGCCAGGTTGCCGACGATGAACAGCACCAGCGCCAACTGCAGGATATGCTTGCGGTTGACGTTGCCGAGCAGCCAGGCAGTCAGCGGTGCGAACAACAGATAAGCCAACGCGAATACCGATATCAACTGCCCCGCTTGCGCGGGGCTGACGGCAAAGGTATCGGAAATGTCGCTGAGCACGCCGGCGACGATAAAGGCGTCGGTGCCGATGGCGAATGTGCCGGTCGCCATCAGACAGAGCGTGAACAGATGGCCGTTATAGTCCGTTAATCTCATTCTGTATTCCTGATATGTTCGTTTTCTATCGTGGCACGCCGCCATTATTTTCGGCTTGGCGGCAGTTATTCATCAAACTCAGCATCACAGAAAAAGTAATGGCGGACAGATGGCGCTGTCCATGACAGGAATGACAGGTTTACGACCTGAAGAGATTATGCTATTCGCGTAGTTTTCCTCTTCGACGCAATAAAAGGCTTATTTTAATGGGAATAGCTTTTTTCGTTATAGCGTTGGTGTTTTTTATTATATGAAACGGCTACTGGCGCCGGGCGACGATATTCTATAGTGAGTCTGACCTATCGATAAATCGGCATCGCTATCTGGAGAACCTGCGTTATGGATACCCGCACTCAACGGCTCATGGCAGATGTGATAGGCAGCCTGGCCGATCGCGAATGCTTTTTGACGCAGCTGGAGCCCTGCGCCGAGGCATTGGGGTTTGATTATTTCTCCTACATCGTGTTTTCCTGTTATCCGGCCAGCCGCCCCAAGATGCTGATCGAAGGGAATTTTTCAGCGAGCTATCTCGAGGATTATCGGCGGCAGCGGGTATACTTGCAGGATCCGGTTATTGAGCGCGCTCACCACTCCACACTGCAGTTCCAGTGGGACGAAAGCTTTTATCACGAGCGGCCGACGCTTTGGCGGCATATGGCGCAGTTTGGCCTGTGCGCCGGTTGGTCGCAATCGGTCAAGGATTGCTATGGCCGGCTGGGGATCCTGACGTTTGCTGGCAAAGCGCTACCGGAGCAAACACCACAAGCGCGCGCGGCAAATGAAACCTTTTTCCTTTGGCTGGCGCAAGCCGCCCATAAAACGCTGCGTGAAGCCTTGATATCGGTGAATGACGACGCGATAAAAGACGTGCTGACGCTGCGCGAAAAAGACATTTTACGTTGGTGCAGCGAAGGGAAAACGGCGGAAGAGATCGCGCTATTGATGGGGGTGAGCGAGCGTACGATCAATTTCCACATCGGCAACTCGATTAAAAAACTTTCTGTCGCCAATAAGACCGCCGCCACTGCCAAAGCGGTTTATTTACAGCTGATTTAATCTCGAGTAATAAATAATTAAGCGCCTATCCGTTTTCGGTGTGATGTTTATATTTTGTTAAATTAAGAGTTATCCTTATCAGTATTTACCCCCGATCACAAAAGCGTGATAAAGCGATTCACCGCGCCCGCGCGCGGCAGTACTCTGTAGGCACCCGGTTTACATAGAAAGGATGTGATATGTACAAGACTATTTTAGTGCCGATCGATATTGAAGAAGATCTGTTAACCGAGCATGCGCTGAAGCATGTGGAATATTTGGCGAAGATGTCCGGCGCTAAAGTGCACTTCTTCCATGCGCTGCCGGATGCCTCGGCGTTTGTTACTGCCTATTCGTTCGGTCTCAAGGAGTTTGAGAATCAGGCGGAAGTGAAGGCGGTGGATAAACTGAAGAAAGTCATGTCGGAAATCGATCTGCCGTTGGATCGCCTCAATTACACCGTCAGCTTCGGTTCCGCGCGCGATCAGGTGTTAGAACTGGCGGAAGAGATCGACGCCGATCTGATCATCATCGGTTCGCGTCGCCCGAGCGTGAAAACCTATCTGCTGGGGTCTAACGCCGCCGCTATCGTTCGCCATGCCAATATTTCGGTGATGGTGGTCAGATAATCCGTCTTAAGCCCGCCGTTTTCGGGCGCGTTCTGTGGTTGCCTGTCGGCTGCAGAGCGTGCCTTGCGTTTTATTGCCATCTCAGCCTGAGCTGCTACGATTTTAGCTGACGTTTTTATGCCAACCGGGCCACTGGCCTTGCGCATATTCTTCATCTCAGCCAGAAGAGGGGCAGCTATGCCATTAGAAGTTGATGGGATTATCAGGGGCGATCGGGGCAGTGAACCGAGCCGTTGGCAACATGCGTCAACCAAACCGCTTATCACGCTGACCTGGCATCACACCATTCCCTGGAACTGTTTGCGGAATGTCTGGAATGGTTTGGTGGCGGGGCAGCATTGGGACGCGCTGGACGAGTTTATGAACCTTATCGGTGTGCCAAACCGCGCCGAAGTGCTCAAACAGATCAAGAATAAAAACCTGCAGGATCGCGATGGATTACACACTCTGGTGACCTGGCAAGGATGGAATATCGTCGAGGGGCCAGGTAATGAGTATCGCGCGCAGGGGGACGATCCCGGTGAAAACTTCGACGGTTGGTCGGGTAAGGGGATGAGCACTAATCAGCAGGCGACGCTGCAGCAGGTCAACGTGTTGTATCGGGTGATGGCGCCGCTGGGAAGCCGTGCGCTGGACGCCGCCAGACAGGCGCCGCCCATTACCGCTGAGGAAGCGGACGTCTTGCAACGGACGATTAAACAGACCCGCCCAACGTTGCGAGGAAAGGAACCGATCCGGTGGCAAGAAGATATGTGGCACCAGGTGCAGCCGGGTAAAGAGGCGAAACACTTCGCTCGCTGGGACACCAAACCGGTGTGGCGCAAGCGCCTGCACAGCGATCTGGCTCAGGCAGGATAAGCCTCTCCCCGCGCCGGATTGCCGGCGCGGGAGAATCAATCCGGTGCTAATCGCACAGTGCCACTATTTCGTCGTACAACGTCCTGGGAATTTTCACGCCGTCTTGTTCGCTCTGGCGCCGCTGCCGATAACGGCGTTCGCCGGGGATGCGTGCGCCTTGCGCCAGCATATCGGCAAACATCGCCTCTGCGCTGGCGAAATATTTGGCCTTATCCGCACCGAGAAAACGCTCAGGATCCAACGCGATGATCAGCTCACCGCCGTAAGGCGACGAACCGGTGCCGTCGTCGTAGGCCAGCGATTCCTTGCTGGTCATATCGCCGATCAGCGGCCCGGCCAACAACTCAACCATCGCCGCCAGCGCCGAGCCCTTATGTCCGCCGAAGGCCAGCATCGCGCCCTCCAACACGCTGGCTGCATCGGTGGACGGATTGCCTGCCTTATCAATGCCCCAGCCTTCAGGCAGCGGGGTGCCTGCACGGCGGTGTAATTCGATTTCGCCGCGCGCCGCCGCACTGGTGGCCATGTCGAACAAAAACGGCGGCCGATCCGAGCGCGGCCAGCCGAAGGCGATGGGGTTGGTGCCGAACAGCGGGCGCGAACCGCCGGCCGGCGTCACCCACGCATGGCTGGGCGTGCAGGCCAAGGCCACCAACCCCTGCTCGGTTAGCGGTTCGATATCGGCCCACAACGCGGAGAAGTGCACGCAGCGGTTGATCGCCAGCGCGGCGATACCGTTGGTTCGCACCTTCTCGATAAAGGCCGGCAGAGCGGTGCGGTAGGCCAGCAGGGAAAACGCGCCGCCGGCGTCGGCACGCAAGATGGCTGGCGCCTGGTCGAGCAACCTGGGCATCGCATCGGCAGAAACCTTGCCTGCCCGCAGCGATCGCACACAGCCCAATAGTCGATACAGCCCGTGCGAAGCGCAGCCGTCGCGTTCGCCCTGGGTGACATTTTGAGCTACCGCCTCGGCATGCACCTGATTGAAACCGTTGCTGCGCAGCGTGCTCAACGCCAGTTGATAAGCCTGTTCCAGCGACAGAACGTGCATGGATGTCATTTCGATGTCCTCCCTGGGTTCATTCTTCTTCATCGCCGATAAAATTGGCCTGGGGTAAACAGGTATAGGCGCCCCAGTAGTAAACCGCCAGCGCAATCACCGCCATGGTGAGGGTGTCCCACGGGTGGGCAATGGCGCCGATGCCGCCGAAGCTGCTGAGGTAAGAGAGTGCGATCACCAGCGCATAGAAGACGATCAGCCACAGCGAGGACCAAATTTGCTGCCGAAGGCTAACGGCGTGGGTCGGCACCTGATTCTTGAACAGGATGTAGATGAAGAACATTAGGATCTGCAAGCCGAGCAGCCAGGAAACGGTATCCCAGCCGGACCAGAATACGATCAGCGCCGAAATGATAAACGACAGCGGGCCGAGTACGCAGAAAGCGCGCACCCGGAACGGACGCGGCATATCGGGCGCATTGCGCCGCAGCCCGGCGGCGGTGACCGGGGCGATGGCGTAGCTCAGCACCAGCGCGGCGGACACCACGCCGATCAGCTTTTCCCACGACGGGAACGGCAGCGTCCAGAATACCGAGAGAGCGAAGGTCAGCCACAGCGCCGGGCGGGGAATGCCGGACTCGCCATCCACCCGGGTGAACAGTTTGAAGAAGGTGCCGGCGCGCGCCCAACCGTAGATCACGCGAGGCGTGGCGTTCATATAGATGTTGCCGGTGCCGCTCGGCGAAACGATCGCGTCGCTGACCACCAGAAATGCCAGCCACCCCATGCCCAGCGTGATGGCGATATCGCGAAACGGCAGGGAGAACTGTTGGCTGATACCGGCCCAGCCGCCGCTCAGCAGCTCACTGGGGATACTGCCGAGAAACGCTATCTGCAGCAGCACATAGATGATGGTGGACAGCACCACCGACAGGATCAGCGCGATGGGAATGGTGTGCTGCGGCCTTTGCACCTCGCTGGCGACCGAAATGATCGGCGTCAGGCCGAGGTAGGCGAAGATGATGCCACCGGCGGAAATGGCGGCCTCAACCCCGGCTGAACCGAAGGGGGCAAAGCCCTGGCTGTGCAGGTTTTCCGGTTTGAAAAAGCTGAACAACACCACGATCACCAGCAGCGGCACCAGAAACTTCAGCACGCTGATCAGGTTATTGGATTTAGCGAAGGTTTTGACGCTGTAATAGTTGAGCGCGAAGAAAAAGCACAGCAGCGCCAGCTGCACCAGCCAGCCGATCGGCGTAGGGTCGCCGGAACCCGGCTGGCTGAGGAATGGGAACCAGGCGGCGGCGTATTGCCGGGCAGCGACGACTTCGATGGCAATCAGGCTGGAGAAGGCGATCAGCGTGATAAACCCCAGCAGATAACCCATCAGTTCGCCGTGCGAGAACACCGGATAGCGAATGATGCCGCCGGCGCGCGGCAGGGCGGCGCCCAGCTCGCAGTAGACGATGCCGAGCAGCAGCACCGCCAGGCCGCCGATCAGCCAGGAATAGATGCCGGCCGGGCCGGCGATGGAGGAGACATGGCTGGCGGCGAACAGCCAACCGGAGCCGAAGATGGCGCCCAGACCGATGAACGTCAGATCGGTGAGCGTAAGCTGCTTCTTGAATTTGCCTTGGGTTGTCATGGTATTACCCTTTTGTTATTGAGTGGCAGGCAGATGCGGCCGGGCTAATTTTGGGCAGGTGAAATCAGGGGATCTCGGGTGAAAACGCCGTTCACCAGCCGCAGCAGGTTGAGCGGGTTGGCGTCCTGCAGCGGTGGCGGCAACAGCGCCGCAGGGGTGTTTTGCAAACAGACCGGCCGCAGGAAACGTTCGATGGCCAACGTGCCGACCGAGGTGCCGCGTGCGTCGCTGGTCGCCGGGTAGGGGCCGCCGTGCACCATGGCGTCGCACACTTCTACCCCGGTCGGATAGCCGTTGAACAGCACCCGACCGGCTTTGCGTGCCAACAGTGTCGTCAGCTCGGCAGCCGTATCGAGATCGCCGTCATCCGCCAGCAGCGTAGCGGTTAACTGACCTTGCAATGCCGCCAGCGCCGCATGCAGCTGCACTTCGCTATCTACAGCGACGAGGATGCTGGCCGGGCCGAAGACCTCCTGTTGCAGCAGCGGATCGGCCTGCAGCAGCAGTGCCTCCTCCGCTTGATACAGCTGTGCCGTCGCCCGATGAGGGGGCGTTTCACTGCGGCCCGCCAGACGGCGCATACCCGGGTGCGCATCGAGGGCTGCCAGCCCGTGACGGTAATGCTCCAGCGTACCGGTATTCAGCATCGGCTGCGGCTCGGCGGCGTTGACCAAGGCGCTCATCGCTTCGGCCAGCCGATCGAAGGCGCCGCCGCGCAGCGCGACGATCACGCCGGGCTTGGTGCAGAACTGACCGCAACCGAGCGTAAAGGAAGAGACCAGTTCCTGCGCGATGTGCTGCCCGCGCCGCGCCAGCGCCTGTGGCAGGATCACTACCGGGTTGATGCTCGACATTTCGGCGAAGACCGGGATAGGTTGAGGGCGTTGCATCGCCAGATCGAAGAGCGCTCGACCGCCTTGCAGCGAGCCGGTGAATCCCACGGCCTGAATCGCCGGATGTTGTACCAGGTCGGCTCCCACGCGGTTGCCGAAGATCATGTTGAAGACGCCGGCAGGCATCCCCGTGCGTTTCCGGGCGCGCTCGATCGCCTGAGCGGTCAGCTCGGCGGTGATCATATGGCCGCTGTGCGCCTTGAACACGACCGGGCAGCCGGCGGCGAGCGCGGCGGCGGTATCGCCACCCGCGGTGGAGAACGCCAGCGGGAAGTTGCTGGCACCGAATACCGCCACCGGGCCGAGCGCCGTGCGGTATTGACGTAGATCGGGGCGCGGCTGGGGGGAGCGTTGCGGCAGCGCGCAGTCGATGCGCACGCCCTCGACGTCGCCATGCCGCAGTAGCGTAGCGAACAGCCGCATCTGGCCGCTGGTTCTGGCGCGTTCGCCGCTCAACCGCGCCGGCGGCAAGGCGGTTTCCTGCATGGCTAAGGCGAAGAAATCCTCATCCAACGCGTCTAACTCCTCGGCAATGGTGTCGAGAAATTTCGCGCGTTGTTCCGCGCTGAGCTGCGAATAAGGTGCAAAGGCCGCGGCGGCAGCTTCTGCGGCGGCGGCGGTTTCTGCCGCCGTGGCCTGGTGGAAGCGGTAGCCGGTCGGCTGACCGTCGTCGGCGCGCAGGCTGAGCAGCGCCGCTTCCCCTTCGGCGCGGCGTTGGCCGCCGATAAATTGTTGGCCGCTGATGGCGGCGTAGCGATCGTTGGGCATTGGTTCCCCCGGTAGAGAAAGCATGACGCCCGGCATGGCCGGGCGGTGAAGGCGTTACAGGCCGACGTTCGGCAGCGCAGGGCGAGTGGCCAGCGCTTTATCGATCACGGCATTGATCTCGGTGAGCGTCTCGCCCTGCAGCGCCAGGCGCGGCGGACGAGTGACGGCGCTGCCGCGGCCGACCCGCTGTTCGCAGAGTTTGATGCACTGCACCAGATCGGGGCGGGCATCGAGGTGCAGCAGTGGCATAAACCAGCTGTACAGCGCCAACGCTTCCTCATAGCGTTTTTCCTTCGCCAGCCGGAATAGCGTTTCTCCTTCGCGCGGGAAAGCATTCGACATGCCGGAGATCCAGCCTTGCGCGCCGACGGCGATGCTTTCCAGCACCACATCGTCCAACCCGGCGAACAGCACGAAGCGATCGCCGACTTCGTTGCGCAGGTCGATAAAGCGGCGGGTGTCGCCCGACGAGTCTTTGAAACACACGATGTTCTCGCAGTCGACCAGCGAGGTCAGAATGTCTGGCGTGACGTCATTTTTGTAAATGGGAGGGTTGTTGTAGACCATGATCGGCAGATCGGTCGCGCCGGCGACGCTGCGGAAATGCGCGGCGGTTTCGTGCGGTTTGGCGGAGTAGACCAGCGCCGGCATCACCATAATCCCGTCGACGCCGGCCTTTTGCGCTTCACGCGCCATGTTCTGCGCGAAGGCGGTGGTGAACTCGGCGATGCCGGCGATCACCGGCACTTTACCGTCGGCGGCGTCTCTCGCCACTTCGATCACCGCCAGCTTCTCTTGCACCGTCATCGAGGTGTTTTCACCGACGGTGCCGCACACCACCAGGCCGGAGACGCCGTCGCGTACCAGGTTTTTGATCACCGTATGGGTGGCGTCGAGGTCCAAAGAGAAATCGTTGCGGAACTGGGTCGTCACCGCCGGGAATACGCCGCTCCAGCTTATGGCTTTATGGCTCATCGTGTTTGTCCTGTCGTCCGAAAGTGTTAATGAAAAGTGAATCTTTGGTAAGGCTCACCGACAGATTGACCGGTATTGCGTGGGGAGGCTTGACGCTTTTCACCGATTGCCGCGACGAAATTGGCACAATGGCGCCGAAAAGCGGACGTGAAAAAACCGGGCGCTGGTGCACCGTGAAAAGAGGGGGCTTAACCAGATAAATCAGCGCATTAAGCGGAAAGCGTCAGGCGGAAATCGCGCGGCGTAGAGCCGGTCATCGCTTTGAATTGACGGCTGAATGCGCTGTGATCGGTGTAGCCGCACAGCAGCGCGATGTCGGTGATCGGCAGATCGCCGGCCAGCAGTTCCGTGGCTTTTTCCAGCCGCACTTTATGGATCATCTGCCGTGGGGTGAGGTGGAAGATACGTTTGCAGTAGCGTTCGATCTGCGCCACCGACAACCCGGTCAGCGCCGTCAGCTCTTCAAGCGCGATCGGTCGGGCATAGTGGCGGCGGATGTGCACGTCGATCGCCGCCAGCCGTTGGTAGGCCGGGTGATTGGCCCTGGCCTCCTGCAGATCGTGAGAAATACCCGCCATACCGATGATTTTTCCCTGCGCGTCATACAGCGCCAGCTTTTGCGTCAGGCACCAGCCGGTTTCTCGGCCATTGTACAGGTGCATCTCCAGCTGATCCTGGATCAGCACGCCGTGGCGCAATACCCGCAGATCCTGCTCGGTGTAGCCGGATCCAAGCTGAGCGGGAAAAACGTCGGCGGAGGTCTTGCCCAGCAGCGGCGTGACGGTTTTGAAACCGCAGCGCCTGGCCAGCGTCAGGTTGGCCAGCAGGTAGCGAGCCTGGGCGTCTTTGATAAAGAACACCACGTTGGGAATCGCGTTCAGCAGCGGCGCGATCAGCGCCAGCGTATTCAGCAGATCGTGCAGGTTATTCGGGCGCTGCTGCGCCAGTCCGTCGCACAGGCGCGACAGATGTTCGACGGCAAAAACGTCCTCTTGCTCCGGCAGTCCCACAAGCGAAGGCGGCGAGAGAGAAACCGGAGGCTGATAGTCTGAAGTGGATCGCATAACAGTCCCTTTTCGGTCGTTAGCCGGAAAAACAGGCGGGCCAGGTTGGCGCTTTCGCATCAATATTAACTTTTATGTAACGAAGCAAGCGCTATTTCCGGCCGGCTGCCAAATATGCGGATTGCCGCATACTTTTGCCGGGCGGAGTTTGGCAGTTGCTTGAAAACTGCGGCGTTTCTCGCTACACAAAGGTTTAGCATGAAAATAACAATATGATAAATAAGTCATTGTTATGGCATTCGCTAAGCACATACCCGCGACGCGTCAGGCCTGACTTTTGTCACTGTGCTGATTTCTTCATTCGCCGCGCCGAAACGCATCAAGCCGTTATGCTCACATTCGTTCAGGCTAATGCCATTGGTAACAGCTCATTAACTCAGGAGACGCCGATGGCACTTTCTGCGCATATCACCGCTTTGCGGGCGATCGATTCTCATACCGGCGGAGAGCCGACCCGTCTGATCGTGGAAGGTTTTCCCGATCTCGGCGAGGGCAGCATGGCGGAACGGCGGGCGTGTTTCGCGCAACATTATGACGATTGGCGCTGCGCGGTGATGCTCGAACCGCGCGGCAATGACGTGCTGGTGGGGGCGTTGCTGTGTCGCCCCTGTTCGCCACAGGCCACCGCTGGGGTGATCTTCTTTAACAACAGCGGCTATCTGGGCATGTGCGGGCACGGCACTATCGGGCTGATTGCTTCGCTGGCGCACCTGGGGCGCATCCACGCCGGTCGCCATCTGATCGAGACCCCGGTCGGCCCGGTAAACGCCACGCTGCATGACGACGGCAGCGTCACGGTAGAGAACGTGGCGGCTTATCGTTACCGCCGCCAGGTGCGGCTTGAGGTTGCGGGTTACGGGCCGGTGACGGGTGACATCGCCTGGGGCGGTAACTGGTTCTTCCTGATCGGTGAGTCGCCGTTGCCCATCGATAAACAAAATCTGGAGGCATTGACCGCGTTCTCCTGGGCGGTGCGGCAGGCGTTGGATCAGGCGGGCATCCGCGGTGAAGACGGCGGGGTGATAGACCATATCGAACTGTTCGGTGACGATCCGCAGGCCGACAGCCGCAGCTTCGTGCTGTGCCCCGGCAAAGCCTATGACCGTTCTCCGTGCGGCACCGGCACCAGCGCCAAACTGGCGTGCCTGGCGGCGGACGACAAGCTGCCGCCGGACACGCAGTGGCGGCAGGCCAGCATGATCGGCAGCGAATTTCAGGCCTACTATCGCCGGAATGGCGATCGCATTACCCCCTTTATTCGCGGGCAGGCCTATGTGTGCGCCGATAGCCAACTGCTGCTCGACGAACGCGATCCCTTTGTTTGGGGAATACGCTGATGGGCGCCGAGCGGGGAGCCGATGTCATCGTGATCGGCGCCGGCATCATCGGCGCTGCCTGTGCCTGGCGGCTGGCGCGGGAAGGGTATCGTGTTTCGGTAGTGGACGATCGCCGCGCCGGCGCCACCGCCGCTGGCATGGGGCATCTGGTGTGCATGGACGACAATCCGGCCGAGCTGGCGTTGAGCGCTTATTCGCTGCGGTTATGGCGTGAAGTGACGGGGCGCATGCCGCAAGCGTGTGCCTGGCGCGGCTGCGGAACGCTATGGCTGGCGGATAAAGCGGATGAAATGGCCATCGCCGAGCAAAAGCGGACGCGGCTGGCGGAGCAGGGCGTGGCTGCGGAGCTGCTGACGGCGGAGCAGATCGCCGCGATGGAGCCGATGCTGCGGCACGGCCTGGCCGGTGGGTTGCGGGTGCCGGGCGACGGCATTCTGTATGCGCCGCTCGCGGCTCGCTGGCTGTTGGCCGACGGTGGTGCGGCGATCGACGTGGTGCATGGCGAGGCGGCAGTGCTGGATGAAGGGGCAGTGCGGCTGGTGGACGGCAGGCACCTGGCTGCGCCGCGGGTAGTCCTGGCCTGCGGCCTTAGGGCCAATAGCCTATTGCCGCAGACTTTGCTTCACGCCAAGAAGGGCCATCTGGCGATTACCGATCGCTACCCGCCTCGGGTGCGTCATCAGTTGGTGGAGCTGGGATATGGCGCCAGCGCGCATGCCAGCGACGGCACGTCGGTGGCATTCAATGTACAGGCGCGGCCCACCGGGCAATGGCTGATCGGTTCTTCCCGCCAGTTCGACGCCGTCGATTCGGCGTTGGACATGCCGCTGTTGGCGGCAATGCTCACGCGTGCGCAGCATTTCTTGCCCGCATTAGCGCAGATGAACATCATTCGCTGCTGGACCGGGCTGCGCGCCGCCTCTGCTGACGGGCTGCCGCTGTTAGGCGCGCATCCGCAGCATTCCTGGCTGTGGCTGGCGCTGGGGCACGAGGGATTGGGCGTCACGACTGCCCTCGGCAGCGCCGCGCTGATTACTGCGCAGATCGGCCGGCAAACGCCGGAAATTGACGCTTCCCCGTATTTGGCGGCGCGGGCGTTAGCCGCCAAGGAGCTGCCTGTATGAATGAAAGACAAAATACGCTCTCGTTGAGTATCGATGGAGAGCACCGGCGGGTGCCGGTTGGGCTCAGCGTTGCTGCGGCACTCAGCCTGTGTGGTGACGATCGTTGTCGGTTATCTGTTTCACACCAACCGCGCGCCCCCTTTTGCGGCATGGGCGTTTGTCAGGAGTGCCGGGTGACCATTAACGGTCTGCGTCGCCTGGCGTGCCAAACGCTGTGCCAAGCCGGCATGCGCATTGAGAGGAGCGATGATGAGTAACTTCAATTGTGAGGTGCTGATCGTCGGTGCCGGTCCGGCCGGCCAGGCGGCGGCGCTGGCCGCGGCGGAAAGTGGTGGCCAGGTGCGAATGATTGATGATAATCCGCATCCCGGTGGGCAAATCTGGCGCGATGGACCGCAGGTGGCGTTGCCTGAAACGGCGAACCGCTATCGGCAGGCGGTGGCGACGAGGGAAAATATTGCGCTGCAGTCCGGCTGCAAGCTGGTGGCGCAGTGTGGCGCTAACCGATTGGCCTATGAAGACGCCGAAGGCTGCGGCGTGATTCGCTATCAGAAGCTGATTTTATGCAATGGCGCGCGTGAACTGTTGTTGCCGTTTCCCGGCTGGACGCTGCCGGGGGTGACCGGCGCCGGTGGTCTACAGGCGCAAATCAAGCAGGGGTTGGCGATCCGCGGCGAGCGAGTGGTGATAGCCGGCAGTGGTCCGCTGCTGTTGGCGGTGGCGGACAGCGTGAAACAGGCCGGCGGTGAGGTGGTGCTGGTGGCTGAGCAGGCGCCGCTTTGGCGGTTGGCGGCGTTTGCCGGCGGCCTGTGGCGCTGGCCAGCCAAGCTGCGTCAGGCGTTTTCTCTGATGCCGCATCGTTATCGTGCCGGTAACCGGGTGCTGGCGGCGTTGGGGCAAGAACGTTTAACCTCGGTGCATGTCAATAACGGCGGGCGGCAAAGAACGATCGCCTGTGACCGGTTAGCCTGCGGTTTTGGTCTGGTGGCGAACATTGAGTTGGCGATGCTGCTGGGGTGCCGGATAGAACACGACGCCGTAGCGGTGGATCATTTTCAGCAAACCAGCCAGGCGCAAATTTATGCCGCCGGGGAGTGTACCGGCATTGGCGGCAGTGAATTGGCGCTCACCGAAGGCGCCATTGCCGGTTATGCTGCCACCGGGCAGCGGGAAAAGGCAGAGCGCATGGTGGTGCAGCGGCGGCGGTGGCGGCGTTTCGCCACGGCGACGGCAAGAACCTTTGCTCTCGATGAGCGCTTGAATTCGCTGGCCAAACCGCAAACGTTACTGTGCCGCTGCGAAGACGTTACGTTGGAACAGGTACGCCATCAGCCGGATTGGAACTCGGCTAAACTGAGCAGCCGATGTGGTATGGGAGCATGCCAGGGAAAAATCTGCGCGACGGCGGCGAGGCAGCTTTTGGGCTGGCCTTTACCGTCGCCGCGTGTGCCTTTAACGCCGGTCAGGACAGAAACGCTGGTTGCACTGGGGCTGAACCGATGTGATGACGACGGTTGAATGGGTTAGCGGCATTTCGCCCCCAGGCAAATGCCGCCACATCACCATTGCGGCCAATAGTAGGTTTTCTCTCGCCAGCCTTTGCCGTACATACAGGCTTCGATGATGGCGTCCCGGGCGGACTGATTGCGATCGGTCTGCACTGTTTTAATCGACGGCTCCTTGTCGTAGCGGTATCCCGATGGACAATCTTTCTTATTCTTCTCGCAAGGCATGTATTTGTTTTCGTAGCTGAACTCCACGTCCCGCACTACGTCCGGCGGAAAACGATCGTATCCGCGGCTACGGCATTCGGCATATTCGGCATCCCGGGTACTCTCAACCGCGCCGGGCCTTTCCCATTGAGTGCAGGCGGTCAACATCAATAACGGCAAAACAATCAAACAACGGCAATTCTTCATAGTGTCCCTAACTCTTTCTCTATCCTGAGGCTCGCAGCCTAGGAATTTTCCTAACTGGCGAGGTAGGAAAGTGTAATAAACTGGCGGAACAATTGGAAATGATAATAGTTATTGTTTAGGTATGATTGAGGAAGTACCGCGCTGAGAGAGGATGTGGCACATTGAGGGAAGTCTGTAGGGATCTGCGGCCTCACGAGGAAAGGGGGCGATGTGGCGCTGGTTTTATTCGTTCTCTTTATGCCGCAATGATCCGATCGCAATTGCATCGTTTTGATGAGGTAAATAATACGCAAGCTAAGTATATTCTTATCTGGTCTGACTATTATTTTTATTTAGGATATTTACCCATGCCAAGGATTTAATACTCGGTATTAATACCCTATTTTTTTATTTCTGTTTTTTTATTGGGGTTTTATTTTGAGATTTTTCCGTGAAAGTATTTTTTGTTACAGGGAATTCATTTGCATTTTAAATTTGGATTTTTTAAATTCATTTTAGAGAAAGGATAACCGTATGCGGCAGAGTCAAAAAGGAGTTTATTTTGTCTGGGATAAAGAAAACGCCTGAAAGTCATGACGGTTTACCTTCACCATCAGAGGATTATGATACTTTTAAGCACCTCTCCGATGTGGGTGCCGTGTTGGGATATGGGCGAACTCGCTTTTATCAGTGGTGCCGTGGGCGCGGATTTCTAACCCCGATGAACGTTCCGTCACATGAAATGATCAGCCTGGGATATATGGTGGCGGTGTTATCAGAGACCGGTCATACCCGGGTTTACGTCACGCAGGATGGTTTCAGTTACGTCAGTGGTGCTTTTGCGGCAGATATCCAACGTGGCATGGTCAAGTTTTAAATCTGCAAGAATCGCCTTTATTTCAAGGGCTTTAATGCAGAATCTTCTTATTTCTGCAGGTTTGTGGGGGAGTGGGAAGTTATCCGATTTTTTCATCTCTGCGGTATGAATGCTACTGGAGACAGCTATCTCTTGTTACGATAAGCATTATTTTCTTCAGGAGCTAAGGATGAAGCATTACGCCGCGCTATTATTTGCCTCTGCACTGTTGACGGGGTGTGCGACTCAAGCCGTACCGCCGCAACAGGCTGAATTGCCGCCCCCAAGCCGTCTGATGCTTTATCAGAATATCCCGGATACGCCTTACGCCACGGTGGTGGTGGTGCGCGATAGCGGAATGCTGGCGGGCAGTTGCCGCACCGGCGTCTATGTGAATGGGGAGTTCGCCGCTTCACTGGCGTCGAAAGAGAAAGCAGAATTTCGCGTACCGCCAGGCAATATTACGGTCAGTATCGGGCAAGATATGATCGAGAATAACCTGTGTATTTGGCGTGAGACCGGCGGCAGTATACCGATGACGCTGCGCGCCGGTGAAAGCCGCTATCTGCGTATCGCCGGTGATCGGCAGCGTGGTTTCGTTTTGCAGGCGGGGCGACCTTAATCTGCCCTGGCAAGGGCGTTAACGCCCTTGCCACCATCCCCACAGCGTAATGAGTAGCCACGCTGCCGCAATCCAGCACAATACCGCCGCCCCCAGAGCCAACGACAGCCGCAAACTGTTGATCAGGAAATAAAGCGAGATCAAATACACCAGGTAGGGCAACACCGCCCACATGCCGAAAATCAGCGTAGTTTTCAGCGCCGCGATGGAACGCTCGTTGCCGACAATGTAATGCGCAATCAGGGCGAAAGTGGGAAAGAGCGGGACTAAACCGGCGATATAATAGTTGCGCGTTTTGGCCAACAGGCCGATCAGAACCACGACCAGCGCGCCGATCAGCGCTTTGACAAGGATGCCCATAACGGTCTCGGGTGTGGGGGAAAGTCAACACACTGCCCGAAAGCACGTGCAAGATCAATGGGGTGTGGTGTAGCGCGGTGAAAAGCAGACCCACAATAAGTGCGGGTCTGGGATGCAACGCTTACTGACGGTAAGCGTGCTTGATTTGCTGAATGCTGTTCTTGAAGATTTCCGCCTGGGTGGGATCTTCAATCTGAGCGATGAAACGTTCCATGTTGATGATAACTTTCCCGGCGTCGGCCTGGCCGATCGATTTCAAGATCAGCGTCAGCGTAGCTTTGAGGCAGGCAACCTCGGTCGCCAAGATTTCCGGGTTTGCAGACGTAGTGAAATCAACGTTGCTCATTTTCTCTCCTGATTTTTTGAGGCCGTAGCCTGATACAAGCTGCTTTGGCGCACCGCACGCGGGCTACTAAAAGGTTGCCCCGCGCGCGGCGGCGAATTTAACTGGGCGCGGAGTATAGCATAGCATGCGCCTGTCATCTGCACCGGGCTTGCTCAGGTCACGCGGGTGGGCAACGTTCGCTCATTGCTTGTCTGAATCATCTACTCGCGGCAAGTTATTTCGAGGTGGTTAACAAGTATTTGTCCGGCACGTTATTGTTGAACAATGGGGGTTATTATAATTATTTGGGGTGGGGGGCACCGATTTTACCGGCGTTTGCCGGGAATAATAGTTTCGACCGCGGGTTGCCAGACACAGGTTGGCAGCGGATTTTGTTACGCCTTTAAATATCAAATGATTACAAACAGCCAACGGTCGTGTTAATATTATTCATGTCGTGATTGCTTACACAGATTTCTCTCTCGTAGCATGATTATCGCGCTATCCTGTGTCTGGTACAGCGCCGCGGAATTATTTTCGGCGTCCGATCTTTTCCGTCGTGACGATTTATCGGCGGCATAGACGGCTAAAATTGAAAAATCAGCTCTGCTCCGCAAAGTTATTCGGAAGTATGTATTAATCTGTGTTCATTCTTGTCTGAAAAACAAGTAATATCTCTGGCGAAAACAGAGGCCGATTGCGTTACTCCCTTTTTTTGGAGATTTTTCCTTGATTAGCGTTCTTCTTGTTGATGACCACGAACTGGTGCGCGCAGGGATACGACGCATTCTTGAAGATATCAAAGGTATAAAAGTTGTCGGTGAGGCTCAGTGCGGTGAAGACGCCGTAAAATGGTGCCGTGGCAACGCTGTCGATATCGTGCTGATGGACATGAATATGCCGGGCATTGGCGGGCTGGAAGCCACGCGCAAGATTGTGCGTTATGCACCCGACGTCAAAGTCATCATGTTGACCATCCATACTGAAAATCCTTTGCCCGCGAAGGTGATGCAGGCGGGTGCCGCCGGTTACCTGAGCAAGGGCGCCGCGCCGCAGGAAGTGATTAATGCCTTGCGTTCCGTGCATGCGGGGCAGCGTTATATCGCGTCTGATATCGCCCAGCAGATGGCCCTGAGTCAGCTGGAACCGCAGGCCGAAACGCCGTTCAGCTGCCTGTCTGAACGCGAGTTACAGATCATGTTGATGATCACCAAAGGCAAAAAAGTGAATGAGATCTCGGAGCAACTGAGTCTCAGCCCGAAAACGGTGAACAGCTACCGTTACCGCATGTTCAGCAAACTGAATATCAGCGGCGACGTCGAATTGACTCACCTGGCCATCCGACATGGATTGTTCAATGCGGAGACATTGTTAAGCAGTGAATGACCGTTTTGATGCCAAAGCCTTCCTGAGTACCGTCACCAGCCAGCCCGGCGTCTACCGCATGTACGACGCCACGGGCACGGTGATCTACGTCGGTAAAGCCAAAGACCTGAAAAAGCGTCTCGCCAGCTATTTTAGGCAGCAGGTCAGCAGCCGTAAAACCGAGACACTGGTTAAAAATATCGCGCAAATAGACGTAACGGTTACCCACACCGAAACAGAAGCGCTGCTGTTGGAACATAACTACATTAAATTGTACCAACCGCGGTATAATGTTCTTTTGCGAGACGATAAATCTTACCCACTGATTTTTCTCAGTGCGGATACCCATCCCCGTTTGGCGGTACATCGCGGCGCCAAACACGCCAAGGGCGAATATTTCGGGCCTTTTCCCAACTCTTATGCCGTACGCGAAACGCTGGCGCTGCTGCAGAAGCTGTTCCCGATTCGTCAGTGCGAAAACAGCGTATATCGCAACCGTTCTCGTCCGTGCCTGCAGTATCAGATCGGCCGCTGTCTGGGGCCTTGTGTTGCCGGCCTGGTGAGCGAAGAAGAGTACCAGCAGCAGGTGGACTACGTGCGGCTGTTCCTTTCTGGTAAAGATCAGCAGGTATTGCACCAGCTGATTGCGCGTATGGAAGAAGCCAGCAAACTGCTCAATTTCGAAGAGGCGGCGCGCATTCGCGATCAAATTCAGGCCGTGCGTCGCGTCACCGAGCGGCAGTTTGTGTCGGGCGACAGCGACGATCTGGACGTGATCGGCGTAGCGTTCGATGCCGGTATGGCGTGCCTGCACGTGCTGTTCATCCGTCAGGGCAAGGTGCTGGGCAGCCGCAGCTATTTCCCTAAAGTACCGGGCGGCACGGATATGGGCGAAGTGGTGCAGACCTTTGTCGGCCAGTTCTATCTGCAGGGCAGCCAGGCGCGCACATTGCCCGGCGAGATCCTGCTGGATTTTAGCCTGCCGGAAAAAGACCTGCTCGCAGAATCGCTCTCCGGGTTGGCGGGGCGCAAGATCCAAATTCAAAGCAAACCGCGTGGCGACCGCGCCCGTTATCTGAAGCTGGCGCGCACCAACGCGGCAACGGCGTTGACCACCAAGCTTTCGCAACAGTCGACTATTCATCAGCGGCTGGCGGAATTGGCCAAAGTGCTGAACCTGACGGAAATCAACCGTATGGAGTGCTTCGATATCAGCCATACCATGGGCGAGCAGACCGTGGCTTCGTGCGTGGTGTTCGACGGTAACGGCCCGGTGCGCGCGGAGTATCGGCGCTACAATATCAGCGGCATCACTCCAGGCGATGACTACGCGGCGATGACGCAGGTGCTGAAGCGCCGTTACGGCAAGGCGCTGGAAGAGAAAAAGATCCCGGATGTCATTTTCATCGACGGCGGTAAAGGGCAGCTCGGCATGGCGATCGACGTATTCAAATCGTTGAACGTTACCTGGGACAAGAATAAGCCGCTGCTGATTGGCATCGCCAAAGGCGCCGATCGCAAGGCCGGGTTAGAAACGTTGTTCTTCGTGCCGGAAGGCGAGGGGATTTCGTTGCCGCCGGATTCGCCGGCGCTGCATGTGATCCAACACATCCGTGACGATTCACACAATCATGCGATTACCGGCCACCGGCAGAGAAGGGCGAAAGTCAGAAATACCAGCGCATTGGAGTTGATTGAAGGCGTAGGGCCGAAACGGCGCCAGGTGCTGTTGAAGTATATGGGCGGACTGCAACCTTTGTTGAACGCCAGCGTGGAGGAAATTGCAAAAGTGCCGGGTATTTCACAAGCATTGGCAGAAAAGATCTACAATGCATTGAAACACTGAGGGCAATGTAGCAACATACTCTTAATTTCCACTCTAGCCAGATAGTTACCGTAGCATTATGCAATTGAATATACCGACTTGGCTTACCCTGTTTCGCGTAGTTCTGATCCCATTCTTTGTGCTGGCGTTTTATCTGCCGTTCAACTGGGCTCCGATGGTTTGCGCCGTTATCTTTGTGTTCGCCGCCGTCACCGACTGGTTTGACGGTTTCCTGGCACGCCGCTGGAAACAAACGACGCGCTTCGGGGCGTTTTTGGATCCGGTTGCGGACAAAGTGATGGTGGCGGTGGCGCTGGTGTTGGTGGCGGAGCACTACCACAGCTGGTGGATCACGCTGCCGGCGGCCACCATGATCGCCCGTGAAATCATCATTTCGTCGCTGCGCGAGTGGATGGCGGAAATTGGCAAACGCAGCAGCGTGGCGGTGTCCTGGATCGGCAAAGTGAAAACCATGGCGCAGATGATGTCGCTGGTGGGCTTGCTGTGGCGCCCGGATCGCTCCGTAGAGTATGTGGCGATTGGCTTGCTGTATATCGCAGCGGTGCTGACTTTCTGGTCGATGTTCCAATATTTGAACGCGGCACGCAACGATCTGCTGGAACCGTGATCGATACGCTGCAAAAATCGGCAAACGATCGTGATGAGCCAACAATTTTATTGACTCATCACGTCAGGTAAGTAGAATGCATCGCATCAGACGACAACGATGAATTGCCAAAAGATAGCAAATAAATCAGTCAGTTCTGGTAATGCGGGAATAGCTCAGTTGGTAGAGCGCAACCTTGCCAAGGTTGAGGTCGCGAGTTCGAGCCTCGTTTCCCGCTCCAAACATTGGCCTGTTGGATCCCCGTGATTCGGCAGGTAAACGAAAAGGGGCTTCGGCCCCTTTTTCGTTTTCTAATCCTTTGCCGTCCGGCGAAACCTTTCTTCAACGTGATACATCGATTATTGCCTCTGTATATCCTGTCGTTTTCATACCGCAGGATGCATCCGTTGCATGGTGTAATCAGGCACATTTGATTGGATATTGTGCCGGTGCTCCCGTGCGGTGTACGGCCTGACATCAGTCTCTACCTCTGCAGTTCCGTTGGCTATTCAGGGCGGCGACGTTGGGTTGGGGGGAGTGATATCCCACTTTCGGAACGGTGCTCGGTTTTCTGCCGGTATGTTTGGTGGGAGCTATCGTCGAAATCGCTCTTCCTGGCATTCGCCGATTACGGTGGTTTCTGCTGTTATACGTGCGTGGTCAGCTAGCGGCGCGGAGATTGCGCGATGTCACCCATAATGATGTTTTGCACGGTACCCCATCATCATAAGCAAATGAAACCCGCAGAGGGCGCGGGTAAGTGATTCCTGCCAAGAAAAAAGATCCGATTCGCCCGTGAATCCCTGAGCCGATGCATATAAAATCAACATTCCGCTTGCCTTTCCGTTGGCATTGTGAACAGTGCGCCCACAAAATAAGCAGTTGAAAGCGTTAGAGAACTTTTTGCTATTTCGGGGGGTTGCCAAGGTGGGGGGTTTAGTCCATAATGCAGTCCATCGATTCGGCGGTAACGAAATAAATTACTTAAGAATCAGATGATTAAGATAAGCGATTTCAACATCGCGGATCAAAAGAACAAAACGAAGTGGGTGAATCACCGGCTTTGGCCTGAAAAGGCAAACAGAATAAAGGCGCGTTAACAAAGCGGTTATGTAGCGGATTGCAAATCCGTCCAGTCCGGTTCGACTCCGGAACGCGCCTCCAACTTTCCCGAGCCCGGGTGGTGAAATCGGTAGACACAAGGGATTTAAAATCCCTCGGCTTATGGCTGTGCGGGTTCAAGTCCCGCCCCGGGTACCAGGGAATAAAAATACCGAATAATCAAAGCAATAAGTAGTAATGTCGTAGACCGCCGAGAGGCGGTTTTTTTGTTTCCGCCCCACGCTTCATAATATCACTTCATAATACTTTCAGGCCTTCTACTGCTCTCCAACGGTAGGCACTACGGCAATCTTCCTCACATACTTCGCGGTCTGTTCCACATTCTTATGGCCGGTTATCGCCTGGCGGTCATACAGGTTTCCTTCAAGATCTGAAACACCTTTAGCCTTCAGGTCATGGAAGGTAAAATCGAACTCCAGTTCAGGGAATCGCTCTTTAGCCTCCTGCTTTGCTTTCATCCATCGGCTGTTAAATCCATCGCGGGTGTATTTTGCCCCTGATGGTTGGTGGATTACATAGATGCTGCTCATGCCCGGTTTTAATGGCAATGCTTTGGCAGCAGAGATAGCTGCCTCCAGGCGCTTTCCCCATGCCTTAATCTGAGCAACGCCAGTCTTGCTTTGCTGAATTAGGATCCCTTCTTCACCCAGTTGGCTCTTCCTCATGGTCAAAATGTCAGCCTGTCTAGAGCAACAAAGAAAGGCGATTTCCATAGCAATCTGAACTACCGCCGGCGCCACAGAGAAAATGGCGTTATATTCTGTGTCCGTGACATATCTGGTTCGCGTCTTTTCCTTAAATTGCTTAACGCCCTTGCATGGGTTCCCCTTCACAAGCCCCCGCTCATATCCCCATCTGAACACTCTGGAAGTAAAGGCCTTCTCTCTATTTGCTTGAGTGCGACTCTTCAATCCTCGCTTGTCCATGTATTTCCTGATGTGCTCAGGCTTGATTGCATCAGGGGCAAGCGCCCCGAACACAGCTAAGACCTTCAGAGAGTATTTTCGGTAGTCTTTCTGCGTTTCCAAAGCCAACTCCATGAAGTCGGCTGATTGGAAGAATTGTTGAACAAGAAATGAAAAATCATTTTTCTTCTGCTGATCGTTGATCAGTTCCTCATACGCTGCCCATACCTGTGCCGGCGTTGATTCGAAGCCACATAAACGAATTGTGCCGCCTAGTTTCGGCTTAAACTCATATGCGGATCTCCCCCGGCATGTGCGAGGGGGCATCCAATTGTCAGCAGGGTTACTGCGTTTTCTTCCCATTAATCTAAAGCCCCAAAATTAGGTTGAATGCCAGCCTCGGCCGGAGGTTGATTTCTCAGCGATACTGGGTAATTAAAGTGGCCCCATGTAGTGCTGGGGCGCCCATCTCTGCGAGTGATAAAGAAGATGCCGGCAGTTCTGAGTGCTTCACACTGCTTTGATGCACTTTTGTAACCGGTTATCCGTTCAATATCAGTATCAGAAATGATGTCGTTCTCTTTGTTATCCTGCATAAATCCTCCACACGGGTAGCCCGCCGCATACGGGCATTAACTCAATCGTGACATGTCACACTGTTAATTTTGTTTCGTGCCATCCCAGGGTAAGCCAGCACGATGCATCGCCTACGCACGGACATTCTTTTACCGGCAGTTTATCGCCGCATTTTTTACAAGATCGCTGCTGCTGGTGGCTCAGTTTCTGCTGATATTCAGCATGACATCGCCGGATAAGCAGGCCCACAACTTCGTTGAAGTCGTAAGGCTCGCGGCCAGGGCGCAGGCCTGTTAAAAGATCCTGCGCCATCTGTTCTTCTTCTGGCTCCAGTTGCAACTCACGAATAACGATCCCGCCTTTACGCTGGCGCGCTCGCTGGGCCGCTTTACGTTCTGCTGCTGTCTTAGCCATTACCACCCTCCGGCGCTGCTGCCAGCATTGCTGCGTAGATGTTGCCGAAGTTAACGCAGAAAGTTTCGTCGGCGTTGAAGGTTACGTCGTCGCAGTTCATGGCAGCGGCGATCATTTCTGGAGTTGGTACTGTTGGCACAAGCTTGAACCCATCCGGCGTTGCTGGTGCTGGCGGGGCGGTGAACAATTCACCTCTTTCCGTCTCTTCTCGATGATCTGCCTTCGCCCAAAATGCCAGGACTTTACGGCCTTCACCCTTGTAAGGTGCAAGCCATTGTCCATTAAGCTTTTCGAACGAAATGCTAATTGGAACTTGTCTTACTGCGTTACCGTCCAGAATATCTGGCGGCATACGCAGTAAAGCAGTGGTTTCCATCGCAGGATCGAGCGTCTTAAGTTGCCCTATCATTTGCCCGACCGTTTTTGGCGCTCCCCATTCCACCGGCTGCGCCTCTCGGTTAGCCGCCAGTGCATCGAGTTCATCAGCAAGGGCGTGTAACTCAAGCGCTATTTCTGGCTCTCCACTTTCAACCCAACGCGCTGCATCCTTGCGAAACACACCTGCGAAATCGTTCAGCTGCTCAGTCGTTAGTGTCATGCATCCCCCTTAACCTGCTGTAGAGTGAATTGCGGCCGGGAAATACAGGTCGCAGAAACCAGCATCCAACGCCCTGGCGCACTTGCAGAAATCAAGCCCGTGTCGGTCCATATAGTCATCAAGCTGCCGCTCTTTCCTACGGTCATAGACGTGTAACATAGGATCGCCGACGGTATAGAAGCCGAGGTTTTTCGACGGGCAGCGGTTCAGAACCTCTTGCAGCTCGTCAAGCCAGGCGCGCTCTTTCTTGTTCAGCTTTGCCATTTACTGTCCCTCACGTAATTTGCTGATGAGTTCCTCAAGCGCGGCCAGCTCTTTCTCGGTGAGCGTCTCGGCCCCAGCGTCAGTCAATGCGCACAGGTGTGAATAGAGCAGGCGGGCCTGATAATCAGTAAGTTTTAGCGTCACTGTTCATCCCCCTCTACGGTGAAGCCAGCGCGCTGAATCTGCTCTTTTACGCTTGTAGCGTGCATAACAGCCACAGCCGTTTCGCCAACGTTGATGAATCTGATATCAGGCAACCGCACCGGCGTAGCCAGCTTGGCTTCCATTCCGATAATTTTCTGGCGCTCGGCATCAAGCGCTGCCAGGTCTTTTTCTCTTTCTTCGATATTCTGCTTGGCAATCCGTCGCCATGAGGCTATTTGTTTGGCTGCCTCTTGGTGCCCGGATTCCAGTTCGGCGATGCGCTTATCCTTCGCTTTCAGCTCTGCCAGCAGGGCGGAGACGTACTCTTGCGAGTAGAGAGGCTCCGGGTTTTTTGGCTCATCGCTACGAAACCAACCGATACGCATTACTGACGAATCATGCTCATCGTAGTAAATCTGCGCCACCGGCTTGCTAAGTTCGCTCAGCTTATTGTCCATCTGCCAGCTCCTGTTTTGGCATTAACACTTGGCGCACACTTGGCTTGTAGTAGTGATGGAATGAGAATGTCAGGCCAAGCTTTGTTGGCCTTTCCTGCCCACCAAGCAACCCCAAGCGAGTGCAAATTGTTGTTGCTGTCCAGCCTGAGTGATAGCCAGCAGCGCGTTTCATGACTGTTTCAGCAAGAATTGTTCGGAAGTCCGTGCGCCCGAAGTTAGTCCCTTCAAATGCCTTGTTAATTAACTCATCAGTCAGGTGTGAATCATCGACGATGCTCATTGTGCTTTCTCCTGGGCCTCGGCAGCTTTAGTCCAGCAAAGTTGCGTTGCGTAGACGGATTTGACTCTTTTAACCTGTCCTAGCGCCTCTAGTTTCTTCAGTCGGCGCAGCACAAATGCTGTTTTCAACTCCCTGAACCCCTCGCTGCGCAATATGTTGGCAATGAAATAGGTCATGCTGTTGCTGCTACCCCATATCGTCATCGCTGCCAGAATTTCGTCGTCCGTTGGGTTGCTCTTACACTTAGCCATGCTCCACCTCCCTAGCGCTGTCACCGGGAGTGAACACAATGCCTGGCACCTTTCCAGCAACAATCGCGTCAAACAGAGCGCAGACCTCATCGAAATCACGGCCGCCATTTGGGAAGAATTCTTGCATTACGGAAACAGCTGCATCTTTTTGATTTGACATTTTATTTATCCTTCAAAAGTTGTATTTCTGCCTCGGCTGCTTTGAGAGCTTCGACAGATTCGGTTAACATTGAATCGATGCGCTCCATTCGTCGCTGAATGCGATCCTCTCTCGGCCTGCGGTTCCATGCGGCAATAAGCAGCGCCTCAGTGTTGCGAGTCATAGTGATTACAGTTCGATCGGCGCAGATGTGGCGCAACGTATACGAGTGAATTGCGTAGCGCATGCCAGTCCAGTTCTGGTTAGGCACGATGCATGTTTCACCTGCCGCGCAGAACGGGCACGGCTTCAGTTCATTTGCTGGCATCACGCACCTCCGGATAGCAGATGTCATCGAAGTAGTTTTCTGCCGCGCGCATGTTGAAATGTTCGAGGTTCATTTCTTTAACCTGCAATTTCACGCTAACAATGCCGGTGCATTTGTTTACGTAATCACGGTTTTCCTGGTCTTCAGCCATCCATTCCTGAAGCTCTTTCGTTCTGAGCTGTAAACAGCGCATTGCGCAATCCATATCGGCAAAGTGCTCAGCTTCAGTGATGCAGGTAACGACGTAATATGTGGTCACCTTTGGGCCATCTGCCCGACGCTTCTGCTCTCTTTCGATATCGTTTTTCAGGTCTACCAGCTGGTGGTCGTTAAGCTTTTCGATGTCGCGCTCTTTCATTTGGCCTCCTGCTTTGCCGCGTTGTACTCGCTACCGAGTATTTCTACCGCGCCAGCATCAGCCTTTGGCTTTGCGCCTGTCTCGATGTAGATCGTATCGTCGTGGCGGAACATGGCGAAACCAGTCATAAACAGGATCCCCCAATCAAGCCCGATAGCAGGGTAGAAAGCCGATACATCAACTGATTTCTTAGGGCGGCCGCTGTTCCAAAGCGCCATTAGTGCTTTGTGCGACGCTGACATGCCACGCGGAGCTTTAGCTTTAGGCCAACTGCAGTAACCGTTGTTGTTGGTGGGTTGAGTCCATAGAGACTCGGAAACATACGTAGTGCCGTGAAAACGAATGCCGTGGAAGGACGTGCTGGTAACGTCATTTTTAAAGACTGGGCGAGCACCGAACAATTCAGCGAACGCTACGCCTTGCCTGCGAAGTTCTGCATCTGCCTGGTGCATTGCATCCCAAGCCGCGAGTGCTTCCGGTGTACTGATTTTATAGAAGCTCATTTGGCCTCCCGCAGCTCGTCAGCTTTAAGTTCCGCGACAGTAGCGCTGATAAGCTGGCAGTCACACAGATGCTTGAGGGCTCGCGCGGTAGCCTCATCACGGATAGCTGCAAGTGCTGCGTCAGTGGCTGAATTGGTGATTACATAAACGCTATCTTCACCTGGCTCATGCCCGCAGTGGTATCCGTGCAGAGCCGGCTGGTAAGTCTCTCGGGCAAACAGCCCAAGTTTTTCACCTAGCTCCTGAATATCGCCGCCACACCACGAACCGCCTTTACCTGCGATATTGAAACCCTCAGTCAGAAATGCGGTGAGTCGTTCGTTACGCACAGCCAGCGCATCGGCTCGTTTCTGCTGCGCATCGCGCTCAGCCTCTACGGCGCTCACTACTTGCTGGTGGGCATCAAACCGAACAAGCTCGCCGTGCTCCGCTTCACGGGCGAAAGCCTCAAAACGAACTGCGTGCATTTTATAGTCAGGGGTAAACCGCTTGATGGTTGTCATTCGTCTTCTCCCAGCACCCAGCGGAGCGCGTGAGCGTAATCACCGCTCGCACCTTCCAGGGCTTTCGTTATTTCTTTTCGTGACTTCAGGCGGGGTTTGGCATCGCCGATCACCTGGCGCTGCCGGCGTGCCTTTTCGTGGCCTTTGGTGCCGGCGGTTGCCGCTTCAACCTCTTTCACTTTTTCGCGCTGTTCGTCGGGTGTGAGGTTCGCCAGCTGGCGCGCCTGGCTGACAGTGACGGTGCCTGATTCGACCGCATCTTTAACGGCCTGAGTGGCATCGAGTAGGGCGAGTGTGGCGCGGATCGTCTGCACACCAACGCCAAACATCAGTGACAAATCTTCTTCATCGTGGCCGCGTTCCAACGCATCGGCCATCTTCTTGGCACGCCCAAGCGGGGTATCGGCACGCCGAATTTCGTTGGCACTGATCATTGCTTGGGCCATGCGAATAGCAGAGCCGCGTTTTGTTACGGCAGGAACGAACAGCAGATCCTTACCTGCAGCTGCCAATCGCTTGTTAGCTTCTACGGTGTGTCGAACACGCTGGCGGCCATCTACCACGCAGGACAGGCCGGTTTCAGGGTCTTTCCAAACTATGATTGGCTCCAGGACGCCCTGATCCATGATGTTCAAGATCATCGACTCATCCAGCGGCAAGTGAATGCGCTCATCGTAGAGCGGGTGTGCTGTGTCGGTTACCAGATGCAGCCGTTCGGGCTCAAAATTGAGTACGTTGGTTTTTCCGCTGGCCCCGTAGGCTTCGGTAGAGTTCTTGGCCATTTAATTACCCCACACTGATTTTCGGCAAAGCGAATCCCTGCCAGAAACTGGCAATCTTCCGCAGATAGAAAATCGGTTTTTAAGAAGGGAGCCCAGACGCCCGCATAGCGCTGGCTCCCGGTTAATTACTCACACATCAGGTGGCGCACCGATACGGGTATTTATACTGTGTAGATATAAATGAGGAACCGACACAGTACGCCACCAGATATGTGAAAAAGTAGCGGCCAGCCTATGAATATTATCTTCACCCCTTGTTGGTTGAAGTTCGGCGTGGCCGCCAAAGACTACACACAGCAATCGCATTTTTGCCGGATATCTGCGCTCGCTTTCGCTGCAGTGCCGCCGGCCCGGCGCATTTGGTGTGGTGGCTGGTAAACAACGCCCCGAAGTTTCCAGCCTTGAACCACAATCAAAAAGAGCGGTACTCACCGTTTCTGACAACCTTCTCCGGGATTCAGCCAACCGTTGCCATGGTGTTTGATGTTTTTCTCTACCCGCGCTCTTTGATTGTGGTGCTGACCTTCCAGCCAACATGGTGGGGATAGCAAGCTAACCGCTGACGTACCCACTCGGCGGATTCGTCATTTCGGATGCCGCCGCATAACCCCGAATGGCACTCTTCATTTTTAGGCTGACTGATGCGTTAACCGGGCGCCAACCGGAACTGAGTGATGCTTTACGCTGCCTTTCCCTCACTGCGTCGCCGTGGGAACCCGACCTGTAACACCGCCGTCGCGTGGCTGGCCTTCTAGACCATTAGCCGCTTATCTGTTACATAATCCATTCCTCCAGTTGTCGGCCTGTTCACGTTGCTGGGTCAGGCTCCCGGCTCTCATGTTCCCTCTGAAGCCGTCATAGCCGAAGCTGATAGCAGCAGGGGAGAAAAGACGCTTCACATTGGGCTGCTCACTCATGGTTCAAGATCCTTCACCGCTCCCAGAATTTAGGGAATCGGCTGAGTGAGCATTCCGATGTGCGCCGGTTACCCGGCGACAACCACAAAACAGAACAGCCAGAAAACAGCACAACCAACAACGCAATAAACCAAAGACCGCCATCCTCGCTTACTCATCGAACGACCCTCTGCTGTAAGCCTGGTTCAGCGAATCATCCCGATCTTCGTGTGCCTCGGGCGGCTACTTCGTGGGCGTCCTGCCTGTTCGCTGCTGATGAATCAAATGTAGGATATCTGACATTTTAAGTCAATATCAAATTGTAGGGAATCTGACATTTAGATTTGGGTGAATGTTGGGCTGGTGGAATCAAGGGGAACGCAGTAGGGGGGGAGGCAGGGAGAGGGCATAAAAAAACCGACTGTACAGTCGGTTTTTGAGTATAGCTATGGGGTTGGATTTCCAGACATTACCCCGTAAATTTTATAAAGCGCAAACGCTAATGCAGGTAAGCCAAGCGCCCATTTGATAATTTCAAGTTTTACATCACTAAGCTTACCTTCGAGTTTTGCTTCTTGTATGGACAGAGCCGCATCAATTTTCTTGGAATGAGACTCTAAAGCAGTTTCGATACGCACTGATTGAAGATCAAGCCTACTGTTAATACTTGCATGTTGTGACGAAACAAGGCTTTTGATCTCCTTTAAGTCGGAGGACATAAGCTCACGCCATTTGGCCATGTCAGCTTGCATACTGGATGCAACAGCATCCACTTCAGCTTTGTTGGCCTTAAGCAGCGCTTGAATCTCGTTTCTGCTCAAATCAGACATGTCATTTTCCACGCTTGGTTTACTATCCATAGCTTCTGGATCCTCACTTGGTGAATCTAATCGTATGTTTAGATTACCTTCCGAAGTCCTAGGCAGTATCTCACGCTCAGTTTGCTCAGTGATGACAATACTATTGGGTTGTTTTGAATTATACTGTTTTACAGCATTTGTGCCAGTTTTCACAAATGTCATAAAGCTATTATGTGGTAAACCGTCAACTTTTATAGTGTAGGGTGTGGACTCTCCAGGCATCTCATAAGAAATGTTCATGGTTCCACATGACATGCTGTGTGATTTATCCATGATGTAAGATTATTTTTGTTTTTGTTGTTCTAGCTGTAGGAGGAGAGAGTCAATAGCTTCTCTTAGGCCTTTCAACTGTACTAGCGGCATTGTTACTGTACAAGAGTGAACTAGTTCGTTTGTTGAGCCAATTTGTAACGTTTTTTCCTTCACGATATGCTCGTCTTCATTGTGGCTGTCTGATTCATTACCTTCATTAATGATTGCTGGGACCGCCCTAGTGCTAATGAAGTGCACATCAACTGTTGTCTCATTGGTTGTAGCTACAGGTGCAAAACCAACGAAGTCGGCTCTGTATTCGGCATAATTTTCTATTTTCTTAATTTTACTTAATTTAACTGACATCCTTTTCTCCTTGCTAAGATGTTTTGATTATAACTTCATGAAATTAAATAAAAAACTAACGTAAAGTTAAGTGGAGTATAGATTATAGTGAAGTGTCGTTAACTCCATCACTGTCTACATACCTCGAGGCTTTGAGTATGCCTGCAACGTATTCAACTTTTTGAATACTATCATAGTTCATAGTAACTGGCCTGTGATCCTGGTTGATACTTGTGAACTGGTACTCCCCTTCACGAGTGTAGTTGAGCACCTTGATCATGTTGTGCCCATCTTTGGTGCGTACAAACACTTCATCGCCAGGATGTACTGAGGTACCTGGTTCGATGAGAACGAACTCACCAGACTGAATGCGTGGCCACATGCTATCGCCCCGAACGCGAAGCCCGTATGCATTCGGATCATCGCTATAAATCTTCAGCCATCCACCACGGTACTCGACCATGTCGATCATGCCATCAACCCCTAAAACGGCATCACCAACAACAGGGACAAGCCCTGGTCGAACCTTGCCTACATATGTGATGTTTTCGTCAATATCGCCACCTTCAAGAAGCCAGTTTGGATTGCAGCTTAGGGCAGCGGCTAGAGCCTGGAGGTTCTCACCACCAGGTTTATAGTCGCCTGACTCCCAGCCAGTGACGGTGACACGATTGACCCCTATGCGCTTGGCTAAGGTGTCCTGAGTTAGCTTTAACTCTTTGCGTCTTGATCGAATTCGGTCATTCATTTCCATGTAGGCAATCCTACCATTTAGCAATGTAGGATTCCTTGACTCTTTAATGTAAGATATCCTACTATCCAAGTGTTCCATTCCCTTACCAAAGAGTGAGCCATGAAAAAAGATGATGTTATTTCGTACTTCGATGGGGTGGGCAAAACAGCCAAGGCATTAGGGCTGTCGCATGCCTCCGTATCGGGTTGGGGGGAGATTATTCCCAAAGGTCGAGCATTCGAGATCCAGGTTATTACTGGTGGTGAACTGAAAGTTGATCTCTCTCTTTACAAAAAGTCTACCTCGCCAGCGGCTTAACCAAAACCACAGAAGCGGAGAAACCTTGTGGACAACAAAGACTTTCTGACCCAGGACGACATTAGCGAAGCGATACACAAGCTGATCACGTTGTTCCCAGGTAAATACAGCGCGATGGCTCAGCAGCTGGACCCGGTTTCTGGTACCGAAAACGCATTGCGCAACCGCGTTCGCCAGGTGTCTGGTCAAGTCGTTCCGCTGGGGATGGCAGCTGAAATGGAAGCAATCTCAGGCCGCAGCGATATCACCGAGGCGATGTGTAAACGTGCTGGTGGTGTTTTCGTAAAGCTACCGGAGATTGAACAGGTGGATAACGAAGAGTTGCTGGTGAAGTTCAACGAACTGATGTCGGCGCTGGGACTGTTTGCCAAGGCACATAACGAATTTACGGCTGATGGGGTATTGGACAGAGACGAGAGCAAAAAACTGAAAGCGAAGGGTTACCGGATCCAATCGCTGGTGGCTGAGATTTACGCGGTGACAGTGATGATGTTTGGAGAGGGTGACGCCCAGGATATGCGGTCCCGGGCGTCGAGTGCATCAATTAAACGTGTGGAGTAATTAACGCATGAACAGATTAGCAGATAGTCGGCTGCGTGGGCAATTTCGGTGTGTGGCTTCAAGCTGTGCCAAACCGCCCCTGCCGTTGCGTTATGTGATGAGAATACCTGGCGGCTGGATGCCTGTCACCCACAGAGCGTTGCAGGAAGTTGTGGATCGTTTCAAGTATTTGGCACTGCCGGCGCCATGGGAGCGCCCATGAGTTTGATCTTACCTTCGCGCCCTCTGGTTGTTCTGCCAGAGTTAGCTGCGCGCATTGGTTTGAATCAAGCTATTGCGCTACAGCAAATACATTATTGGCTTGCTGACACGGCATCAGGCGTTGAATACAACGGTAGGCGCTGGGTTTACAACACGATGGAAGAATGGGCCAAACAATTCCCATTCTGGTCTCTATCTACCGTTAAGCGGACATTCTCCGATCTGGAACGACAGGGGTGTATTTACGTCGAGCAGCTCAGCGAGGACAAGCGGGATATGACCAATTTCTACGCGATTAACTATCAACATCCAGCTTTGAGCAGTGACGGTTTATTCGATAGCTCCATTGGCTCAAATTGCACCATTCCATCAGTTCAAATTGAACCAATGCATAAGGTCAGCGTGAAACGTTGCAAAGGTTCAAAGAGAGCCGCTCCCATCGGGTCAAATTGCACCAATGTTCATACAGAGATTACTACAGAGAGTACATCAAATATAAAACCCTCTAGTCAGGTCGCTGCGCAACCAGACGCTCCCTCTGATGAGGTGTTTTTATCCCGGCACCCAGAAGCTGTCGTTTTCAGTGCCAAGAAAAAAATCTGGGGAAGTGCTGAAGACCTGAAGTGCGCAGAGTGGATCCGTTCTCGCATTGTGAAGCTGTACGAGCAAGCTGCCGAAAGCGATGGGGAGGTAGCCCGACCGAAGGAACCTAACTGGGCAGACTGGGCAAACGAAATCCGCCTGATGTGTTCTCAGGACGGCCGCACGCACAAGCAGATCTGCGAACTGTTCGCGAAAGCAAACCGGGATCCATTCTGGTGCAAGAACATCCTGAGCCCGTCGAAGCTGCGTGAGAAGTGGGACGACCTGACGCTGAAGCTTAGCGTTAGCCCTGCATCACCGGCCGGCGGCCATTGGAACACTGCTGAAGCATGGGAGAACACCCTATGAATAAATTCATGAGTGCTGTCCAAAATCGCGATGGTAACGCACTGGCGCGGATGATGCCCGCAGAACCGCAGGCGCGAGTGGTCAATGGAAACGCTGAAAAACTGGTTGATCTGTTGTTCGTCAACCTCATGCAAGTCTTTCCCGCCGCTAAGCAAACAGCGCTGAGCACGCCAGCAGAAGTCTCAGCCGCAAAACGCCAGTGGATCCTGGCATTCGCGGAGAATGGGATCACCTCCGTTGAGCAACTGCAGGCCGGCATGCGCATGGCGCGTCAGCAAGAAAGCGACTTCTGGCCGAGCTGTGGAAAGTTCATTGGCTGGTGTAAGGCTGGCGCCGCTGAGAATGCGGGCCTGCCATCTGTTGATGACGTTGAAGCGGAGTTCAAGCGCTACAGCGCGAATCGCGGTCAGCATGCCCGGCCTGAAGATTTCAATTGGTCGGCGCCGGTCATGTACTGGATTGTGATCGACGTTCGTCATCTGATGCTTCAGCACAACTACACCGAAAGCGAGATCCGCAAATCAATTCAGCAGCACCTCAACAGATGGGCTAAACGGCTGGCCAAGGGCGAAAGAGTGCCAACCCCCGCACCACAAATCGCCCACAAGCAACACATTCTGGCGCCGTCAGAGCTAATCGACAAAGACGGCAAATTTCAGCGTAAAGGTGAAGAGCTGCTGGCACGCATCCGCTCGAAGCGAGAGGGGAAACCATCATGAAGTGCGTATCTGGAATTGAGGTTATGCCCCTGCTGGTAATTGCTCATCGCGTGTGGCGCTGGTGGATGCTCAGAGAAGCACGCCGTATATGGCAAGAACGCGGTGATTTTCGAAAGTATGCCCAGCGTCAGGGCTGGTTAATTGAATGGCAACGCCAGCGGTTCAGCACTGATTATTGCGTAGTGCGCTATCTGGTTCGTAAGGCAGAGGGGAGTTTTGCATGAAGTCAGATTATCTTGGCGTCAGCCATACGCCACCAGAGCATAAAGACCGGTGGCAAACACCGATCGAGATATTCAGCGCGCTTGATGTTGAGTTTGGGTTTTACCTGGATGCTGCAGCAGACAAAAACAACGCACTGTGCGCTCGTTACCTGACAGAGCAGGATAACGCGTTGGCAGTCGATTGGGAGAGCTACGGCGCCATCTGGTGCAATCCGCCATATAGCGCGATTAAGCCTTGGGTTGAAAAAGCCACGCAACAATGCCGTGTGCAGAATCAGCCGATCGTCATGCTGATACCTGCGGACACCTCGGTAAGCTGGTTCGCATTGGCGCTGAAGTCGGTTGATGAAGTCAGGTTGATCACCGATGGCCGCATATCGTTCATTAACGCCGGCACGGGTAAGCAAGTGAACGGCAATAACAAGGGAAGCATGCTGTTGATCTGGCGCCCATTCATCAAACCACGTTGCCAATTCACGACTGTAAGCCGCGATGAGCTAATCAGTATTGGCGCCGAGACATTGCGCGAGGTGGCTGCATGAAATTGACGTTGCCATTCCCACCAAGCGTCAACGGCTATTGGCGCTCGCCAAACAAGGGATCGTCACGTGGGCGCACTTTGGTCAGTGAACGAGGTAGAGCTTTCCAGGCTGAGGCTATCGCGCAGGTAATCGAGCAACTGCGCCGCCGGCCGAAGCCGAACAGCGCCAATATCTCGGTTCATGTTGTATTTTGCCCACCGAACAGAGCACGCCGTGATCTGGATAACTACTTCAAGGCATTGTTCGATGCGATGACGCAGGCAGGCGTATGGCTGGATGATAGCCAGATTAAGCGCATCGAGGCGGAGTGGGGACCGGTCACGAAGGGTGGAAAGGTTGAGTTGAAGATCAGCGAGGTGATGCCATGCGCTGCCTGTTGAAACCTATCATCATCAGCGAGCTCGGCCAGGTGATATTGAAACCAGGAGCTGATCTGATGTCGTTGTTTAGTGATCGGGTCATGGTGACCAGAGTGCCGCCTGAGTTTCGCAAGATGCCATCTGGTGCACTGCCGACAGTAGAACAGCAATTGGCAACTGATCCACGTTTCCGTTCGTTCTTCACGCATGAGCGAGTATTGGGGGCTGCTGGTGGCCCCGCCGCTATGCGCGATTGGTTAGGCCGTGGTTTTGAATGCCAGTGTGCCAGCGCAGACGGGTATCACGACAAGAACATCAGCGTGATGGAATACGGCGACCACAGCATCAGGATGTGTTGGCACCACCAGCACAAATACCGTGAGCAGACGAGCCCAATGCTGAATAAGCTGGCAGAGCAGAACGTGGCTGATTTTGTCGTTTACCGCGCCCGCGCGCACTTCATGTTTGACGAATCCCACCAGCTGACGTTGCCTGAGCTTTGCTGGTGGGCTTGGGTCAAAGAGGTTATCGATCTGATCCCTGAAGAGGTGGCCGCTGCATCACTGCGTGTGGCGCCGTACAGCGTACCTGCAGGGGTTAAGAAAGAATCAGATATCGAGCATACGCCGGCGGCAAAGCAAATCGTTGCCGAGAAAGCCAAAAAAGCGGCCAAAACGTTAGTTATCGATCCTGCGCCACCAAAGGCGTTATTCAAGATTCCAAAGCGTGAGCGCTGGACCAGTGAGAAGTTTACTCGCTGGGTCAAGTCTCAGCCGTGCGCATGCTGCGGAGCACCCTCGGACGACCCCCATCACATCATTGGCCACGGACAGGGTGGCATGGGAACCAAGGCGCACGATTTTTTTACTCTTCCACTATGTCGAAAACATCACGATGAATTGCATCGTGACATGTCACGGTGGGAGGAAGAGCACGGTACTCAGATCGAACTGTGGTTCAGATTCATCGACCACTCGTTATCGATCGGCGCCATTTCATAAGTGTGGAGTAATAGGCGAGCTGGCATGCGGGCCAGACGCCTGGAGAAAAAGCATGAGAGATATTCAGGCAGTGTTAGAGCGTTGGGGTGGTTGGGCATCTGGTGATAACAGCGGGGTGGATTACTCACCTATAGCTGCAGGTTTCAAGGGGTTATTGCCACAGACAGGGAAATCACGGCTGTCGTGTTGCGATGATGACGGACTGGTCATTGAAGGATGCATGGCTCAGTTGAAACGCCGGCGCCCGGATGAATATCAGTTGGTGGTCCTGCACTACATCTTCAACATGCAAAAGCGCGCTATAGCCAGGGCATTTAAAAAGGACGAGAAGCTGATCAGGATAGGGTTGCAGATGGGGGAAAACTTCATAGAAGGGTGCTTGTCGATGTTGGATATCCGTTTGGAGATGGACCCGGAAACAGAACGTGAAAATATTTATGATAAAACGCTAACGCGGTCCGCAAATTGTGTTTTAGTCTGATAAGAGTGGTTACGCAGTGACGTAGCTTATCAACTTTCAAAACCTCGCTTCGGCGGGGTTTTCTTGTTTTCAGCCCCAGCCAACATACGACACACACCTGGCACACCCCGTATCGCCAAATCGTTTACGGCTGGTGGCTGAACCCTATTAGCCGTGGCATAGACTGCGGTTTTTTTATGCCCTCGGTATGGAGAGGACAATTACAGCAATGAGGAGTAACGATGTCCGATCCATTAACTGCGACTGGCACCACTGCGCTGGTGTCGGCCACGATTGCGGCGCCTGCAGTTGGCATTGATTACGGGGTTATCTTTGGCGCGTTCATCGGTGCGATGTTCTACGTCACCCAGGCCAAAGACATTCCGCGAATCAGACAGGCTTTCTCGTTCGTTGTCTCATTTGGAACTGGTGTGCTCGGTGCGAGTGTTGCCGGCGCCAAGCTTTCAGCATGGCTGAATTACAACGATACCCCGCTAGAGCCGTTAGGTGCGCTGATCATCTCTGCCGTCGCGGTCAAACTGCTTACCTTCGTCAGTGAGAAGATGGAGGATCCGACATCGCTGTTTTCCAGATTCCGGGGAGGCGCGAATGGCAAGTAACGATATCTCTGTGATGTGGTTAAACCTCATTCACACAGTAACGACCAGTGATCCACTTGTGGTGCTGAATGTGTTGCTTTGCTCGGCGATTGTCTGCCGCCTTGCTTGCTTCAGAAAAACAGGTTACCGGCACCGAGCATGGATAGCCTGGCTGGCATGGTTGGTTATCTGCGCCTATTCATGGATCCCGTTTCGCTTCATTGCTCAGCAGTACCAGGAAACACACTGGGGCGTAATCGCGGCGAATCTCATCATCTGCATCGCGCTGTACCGGGTTAAGGGGAACATCGCGAAACTGCTACACCCCTTGAGGCCACAATGACACAAAACGAATTTCAACGGGCGGCTGGTATTAGCGCCGGGTTAGCTGCGCGCTGGTATCCGCATCTGATCGCCACCTTTGCTGAGTTCTCAATCGAGAAGCCAGCGGCACAGGCAATGTTTATTGCTCAGGTAGGGCATGAATCAGCTGGCTTTACTCGCACGGTAGAGAGCCTGAACTACACGCCACAGGGATTGCTTTCAACCTTTGGGAAACGCATCACTCCCTATCAGGCTGACATGCTTGGACGTACAACGGCACACCTGGCAAACCAGGCGGCGATTGCAAACCTGGTATACGCCGATCGCCTGGGCAATAAATCACGCGGTGATGGATGGAAATATCGTGGGCGTGGGCTGATTCAGGTTACCGGCCAGGACAACTACCGAGCGTGCGGTATTGCGCTGAAACTCGACCTGGTTGGCAATCCTCAATTGCTGGAAAGCGACGGTAACGCGATGCGTTCTGCCGGCTGGTTCTGGAAATCACGCGATTGTGGCCGCAATGCTAACGATATCGAATGGGTAACCCAACGTATCAATGGTGGCATCAACGGATTATCTGATCGCCAGGCACGGTACGACATGGCGCGTAAGGTGCTGCTATGAACCGAGCGACCGCGATAATTGCAGGTGTGCTGTTGGTGGTCGTAATGGTCGCCTGCTGGATAGCCAGCTATTACCAGGGAAAGTCGGAGGGGCTGGAGGGCACGGTCAAGCAACTGCAGAGCGATAACAACCTACAGACGGCGACGATCGCCACTCAGGCGCTTCACTTTCAGCGCGTCAACGAAATCAGCAACGCGGCGAATCAGTACGGCATCAACACCGATGCGGCCACCCAGGGGAAAGAAATTGAATACCGGACGATCCTCAAGAATCAGCCGACGTGCGATCTTGCTGTTCCTGCTGCTATTGCTGGTGGGTTGCTCGACTACACGCACCGTCTACGTTCCCGCGCAATGTCAGCCGATACCGGCGACGCTGACGCAACCGGTGCTGGCGCCACTGCCTCCGGCACCCTGACATACTGTCAGGCGGTGCTATGGATTGATCCTCTGCTGGCGGCGCTGGACAAAGCGAACAACCAACTGCTGGCGATACGCCTGCTTGAAAAAGAAAGGAAAGCTCCGTGAAGAAATTTCTGATTAAGGCACTCATAGCCTCAACCTCGTATGTAGTTCTGGCGCTTCTGGCTTACGGTTCACTTGCTGGCATAACGTCGTTGGTTGGAGTGGCCGCCGCCGTATATTGGGTAATCATTGTCCTTGGCTTGCTCGTCGGCGTATTGATATCTATTTTCAGCTACGTGATACCTGGCGAAAAGGACGAGCAAAAGAAACAAAAACTGATAACAATTGTTCAAGAAGCAGTGAAGAAGAGAAACCCAATACTTCGCGGTATTAGTTGGATTTTTTTTATCGCTATCACCTTACTGCTGGCTTACTCCGGATGGGTGTTTACTGCGGTGAGCTATGCGCTGTCTGCGTTAATTGTAAAGTTTTTGCTCTCTATAGCCCGAGACAACGTGAAGGAAGTCACGTCGTAATTAGCACTACAGGTGGTCTTTGCGAGGGCCATCGATAATGCCCTTGTTATTATCAGAACAAACCCCATTTACAGATAGTTACCCGCAAACGTTGTGGGTTTAGCAAATGGAGATTGATATGTTAGACGGCTATTTTGATCTGGATGGCGACACCGGCGTTAAGGTTGCTAAAAATCGTAAGCGTTTATTGGCTGTTCAAGCCGCTTTGGAAATTGCTAAGAATTCCGTTGGCAATGCGCATCAAGCTGTGTACTCCAGAGCTGACGATGACTTAAGCAATGTTGCAAAAGAGGTTGCTAACTTAGCTGATGCAATCCAAGCAGCACTTGAAGAAGACGATGAAGAGTAATAGCTATATCAAGTGATTCTAAATTAAGCCCGCTATTTTGCGGGTTTTTTTTGGGGAGTGAGGATGGCTGGTTTAAAAGAGCTGTCGGCTCAACTCCAGAGCGTACGTAAGCAAATCCCGTTTGCTACGGCGCAGGCACTGACAAGCGTCGCCAGAAAGATAGAGGCAGCGGAGAAAACCGCGTTTAAGCGGCATCTGGAGAACCCCACGCCGTTTACGGTCAACTCGGTTAAATCGTTCGGCGCCCGGAAAAGTAACCTGAAGGCCAAGGTGTTCGTGATGGACACTGCCGCGAGCTATCTGGAGCCATTCGAATTCGGCGGCCAGCATAAGCTGAATAGCCAAGCGCTGCTGAACCCCAAGAACATCAAGCTGAACAAATACGGCAACCTGACGCGCAATAAGATGGCGCAGCTGAAGGCTAAGGATGACGTGTTCATTGGTGAAATCGACGGCACCAACGGCGTCTGGCAGCGGCGTAAAGCCAAGAAAGGGAAGAAGGGCAAAAAACGGCGCAAACGCTCTGCGAACGGTACACGTCAGCCACGCATGAAGATGCCGGCGCCGAAGTTGTTGATCCAGTTCGGTGATGCTCTGCCAGTGAAACCGACGCTGGGCTATTTCGACCGTGCGCAGGCTATGGCCAACGCCTTGATGCCGACTGAGCTGAGCAGGGCTATGGCAGAGGTGATGCGAACAGCAAGATGATAAGGGAGGACCATCATGGGCATGAGGGCACCAACCCCGCCACCTTATAAGCCGGGTGATGTAGTTGTGCGACCAGCACCACCTCCTCCGCCGAAGGCATTCGCAGCAAGCCTTCCGACACCAAGCCAAGAGCAGACCACGGCACATTATCACTGTCATGATCTAATTCTTCCCGGCGACGTGGCGACCTACGTGGTGAGGTTCAAAAAAATTTGAACCGCGCACCTCCCTGGGGGCTCCAGAAAAAAATGGGTCCTTCCTGGCACTTTTTTATCTCACGGGCATTGCGCGCCGCGTTCTGCGTCTAGCTATCAACTTTTGAAATTTGGGTAACAGGTAACACCTGAGGTAACAGATGAACCAGTCAGATTTTGCCAAACTTCACAGCGTTAGCCGAAAGACGGTAACGGCCTGGAAGGCCCGCGGCTGGCTGGTTCTGGCCGGAGACGACATTGACGTTGAAGCGTCGAATGCGAACATCGAGCGCTTCCGAAAAACTGTTACCCGACCAGAGAAAAAACCGGCAGGTAACAAGCA